>NZ_JBITJP010000043.1:0-70433 GCF_044460165.1 Embleya sp. NPDC050154 | reverse complement strand
AAGCCAGGTGATCGTCCCGGGCCCCGCGTCGTTCCCGGCATCCGGCGGCGAACCACCCCGACCGGAACCTCCGCCCGTACCGGACCCACCACCCGAACCCGAACCCTGGGGCTGATTGCCGCCACCCGGGTTCTGCGACGGTGGTGGGGTGCCGCCGCCCTGCGGCTTGTTCCCACCACTCGGAGGCGGCGTCTCCTTGTCCGGTCCGGGCGCGGCCGCGTTCACGGAGTACGTGCCCGCGTATCCGAGCTTGCCGTCCACATTCTGCCGGTCCACCAGGTCCGCCCGGGTCACCGGCACGGCGTCCAGCTTGGTGCGGTTCGCGGACGCCTCGGCGTCACCGCCTCCATCCGCGAACAGAACGGCCGCCGCGCCGCCCGCCGAGGCCAGCACCAGGGCCGCCGCGAGTGCGCGCCGCCGACGGCGCCGCCGACGCTCCCGCGGATACGCCGAACGGTCCGGCTCCGCCGGGGCCGGCGTGGCTCCGTCCTCGTACTCGTAGTGCTGTGGGGTGTCGATCGAAACCACGTCGCCGCCCCTACTTCTTCTTCTCGAGCGGCGGAACCTTCTTGTTGCACACTTCCAGCGCCTTGGTGGTCTTCTCGTCACCCGCTTCGAGCGTCACCATGCCCGTGCCGTCGCCCATGTCGACGCCGTTCTCGCGCATGCACTCCGCGTTCTTGGCCTGCCACTCCTTGAACTTGGGGTCGTTGGGGTCGAAGTCGCTCTTCGGCTGGAACTTCTCGCACGCCTTGAGCGCGTTCTCGGTCTTGGACATGTCACCGTCCGCGGGGACGCCCATCGCGCGCATCGCGCCGCCCTCCCCAGGCTCCGGATCCGGCATGTCGATGCCGTTCTCCCGCATACAGCCCGCGAACTTGACCATCTGCTCGCGGTCCGAGGCATCGCCCTTCTTGCCCGAATCCGACTGGCCGCCGGCCTTCTCGGCGCCGCCGCCGCCCGAGGCCACCTTGTTCTTCGCCGAGCCGCCGCCGTCGTCACCGCACCCGGCCGTGGTCAAGGCGAGGCCACTCGCCAGAACCACCCCAACCGCCAACCGCAGCGCCAGAGGTCCTCCCGATCCTGTGCGCCCAAACCTCGTCATCACTGCCGCTCCCGCCTGTTTGTAGGGCCTGTGGTCATGCCCGCCCCGACGTCGTCGTCGACCGATCTCGTCGTCGACTCGATGTCGGCGCCGAAGTCGATGTCGGCACCAACGTCGGTGCCGATGTCGATGTCGAGGGGTGCGACAGCAGGTCTACGCGGCAGCGCGTTACCGGGCCGTCTCCCGAATTGGTTATCCGGAGCTAACACGGGCTCGCGTATAAACGGTGGGGTTGGCCCCATCCCCATCCATGGCGGTGGAGTACGCCACCCCACCCCACCCACCTCAGCCCATCCCCACCCCCACCCCTGGCCGAAGCGGAGCGACGAGACCTTGCGAGTCCTGGTGACCGAGGACGAGGAACTACTGGCCGATCTGATCGCCCGAGGACTGCGCCGGGCGGCGATCGCGGTGGATGTCGCCTACGACGGCGACAGCGCGCTGGAGCGGCTGATGGTCAACGACTACGACGTCCTGGTACTTGACCGCGACCTGCCCGGCACGCACGGCGACGACGTCTGCCAGGCGGTCGTGGCCGGTCGACTGCGCACCCGCATCCTGATGTTGACCGCCGCCGGTACGGTCCCCGAGCGGGTCGCGGGGCTGCGCCTGGGCGCGGACGACTACCTGCCCAAGCCGTTCGAGTTCGCCGAGTTGCTGGCGCGCGTCCAGGCCCTGGGCCGGCGCGCCACCCCGGCCGTCCCGCCGGTGCTGGAGAAGCACGGCATCGTGCTGGACAGCGCCCGCCGCCAGGTCACCCGCAACGGCGAGTACGTCCGCCTCGCGCACAAGGAGTTCGCCGTGCTCGCCACCCTGATGGCCGCCGACGGCGCGGTGGTCAGCGCCGAGGAACTGCTGGAACGCGTCTGGGACGAGAACATCGACCCCTTCTCCAACACCGTGCGGGTGACCATGTCCAAACTGCGCGCCAAACTGGGCGATCCCCAGGTCATCCGGACCGTGCCCGGCTCGGGATACCTGATATGAGCGGCAGGGCAGGGGATCTTCGACTGCTCTCCCAAGCCGTGTTCCGCCGCCCGTCGGCTCGAGCCCGACTCGCGCTCCTATACGGCGGCATGTCGCTCGTCGTCGGCACGGTGCTGCTGGGCATCGTGTACTGGTTCGTCGACCAGCGGTTGTCCCAGCGGCTGCCGACCGCACTGGCCAGGACGGTCGCGGCGGATTCCGCGTCCGTCTACGGCCCGGCCGCGCCCATCACCGGCCAGGCCCAGCCGGCATACCCGGCGCCGGGGATGCCGGCCCAGGTCACCTTGATCCCGCCCGAGACGATCCGTCGGATCACCACCACCGGCCAGAACGTGACGATGAGTCAACTCCTCACCGTGCTCGGCGCCGCACTGCTCCTGCTCGCCGCGGCCTCGATCCTGGTCGGCTGGTGGATGTCCGGCCGGGTGTTGCGCCCGGTCCACGGGATCACCGCGACGGCACGCCGGTTGTCCGAACACAACCTGCACGAGCGGATCGCGATGCCGGGCCCGGACGACGAACTCAAGCAACTCGCCGACACCTTCGACGGAATGCTCGATCGCCTGGAGAAATCCTTCGACAGCAGGCGCCTGTTCGTCGCCAACGCCTCACACGAGCTGCGTACGCCGCTCACGATCCAGCGCACGGCGATCGAGATCGGCCTGGCCGACCCGCACTCCCCGGAAGACATCGTGGCGACGCGCGAACAACTCCTCGCACTGAACCGTCGCACCGAACGCCTGATCGACGGCCTGCTCGACCTCGCGGTGAGCGAACGCGGCAACGTCCAGGCTTCCCCGGTCGCCCTCGACGAACTGACCGCCGACGTCCTGCGCCAGACCCGCCCGGCGGCCGAACGGGCGGGCGTACGAGTCGACGCGAACCTGGCCGGCGGCGTGGTCTCCGGCGACCCCCTGCTGCTGCGCCAGTTGGTCACCAACCTGGTCGAGAACGCGGTCCGTCACAACCACCCGGGCGGCTTCGTCACGGTCGGCGTCTCGGCCGGCTCCCTCCGCGTCCGCAACACCGGCCCGGTCATCCCCGCCGACCGCATCCCCGAACTCTACGAACCCTTCCGCCGCTTCCGCCCCAACCGCACGGGCTCCGCCAAGGGCTCCGGCCTGGGCCTGTCCATAGTCCAAGCCATAGTCCACGCCCACGCAGCCCGCATAACCACCACCGCCAACCACCACGGCGGCCTCACCATAGCCATAACCCTCCCCCGAACCCCCCACCCCCCAAGACCCACGCCACCAACCCTCTCCCCCCACCCGAGCCCCGAACGAGCACAGACAACTTCAACGACGGCAACTCTTTGAGCCCGGCGAGCAACGCTCCCAACGGGGCTACTTGAACGGTTGGCTAGGCTTCAGCCCGGCCGGCGCTTGAGGCCACGGGGTCCACTGCTCGGGATTCTCGGCACGGCGGGGATGGTCATCGCGGGGTTGTTCACGGCGAGGGCGACGAAGGCCGCGGCGGCGGAGGCGACTCGTGCCGCGGCTCAGGCCCAGGCGGAGCCCGAGCAGCGGCGCGTGGATCTGGAGGCGTTCCGGGCGATCCGCGCGGAGCAGGCCATGGAGATAGACGAGATGCGGGCGGAGGCTCGGAGTATGCGGTCGCTGCTGCGTGCGCTGGCTCGGGCCTATGAGGGTCTGTATCGGTGGGCGCGTGATCCGGTGGGGCCACCGCCGGAGCCTGAGGACAGGGTCAAGGAGTATCTCCGAACCGGAGTGTGAGTCCGACCTGCGTAAAGAGCCCCCGCTGCTGCCCTTCGTGGGCAGCGGCGGGGGCTTTCGCGCATTTGGTAGGGCTCATCCCCAGTCACTTTTGCGATCTGCTATCTCGATGTCAGGAACCTGTCGACGACGCGAGGCCAGGTTCACGACATCCGCTCGTGGTGCCTGCGCCGTGGCAACCGACGAAGCTGCCCCGACCTCTGGAACGAGGGAACGCAAGAGGACGAGGTTGAGACCCAGTTCTTCTGACGCCTGCCTCGACGACGCCCCGCTCTTGCCAAAGCGCCGGGTCATCATCGTCCGCATCAAAAGTGGTTGCTCCGGATGAACAATTACCGGCTCGTTGAGCCTCCAACCCCTGTTCGCAATCTGCTTGAACAGGCTCTGGGTGCGTTCCTTGTCGATGATTTCGAGGTGGCGCGACCGCATGATGAGGGCTTGCATGGACACTCCCCAACGAGCTTTCAGTTCTCCTAGTTCACGTAGCTGGAAGGGAGCTTCCAACGCCTCGTAGGCACGCTCTCGCGGAACGAGGAGGGCGCCCGCAAATCGGTGGGCCTCTTGCTCTGCGAGCTTGGGAGAGATGTGTCTGCGCGCGGGATGGAGCACCAGATGCCCGAGTTCATGGGCAATGGTGAAGCGCTGCCGGTCGCCACTCGATGCGCTGAAGTAGCTGATCAGCGACGGGTCTTCCGTGCCTCGCCAGCACGAGGCGCCGAAATGTCCGATGACGCGGTCCTCGGCGTTACCTCCGCGATCGAGAAGCATCATGGGCACAACCGGGATACCGGCTCGCTCGCAGGTGCGGGTCAGATGTTGCATGACGGAGTCCCGCGCGATGCCCAGGGCATCTCGTGTTTCCTCCGCAAGGCGTTCGATGTCGTCCCCGTCGAGGTCGCCCTCGGCGCGTGGCAGGACGGCTCGCCGCATGCCGACCTCGGTGAGCAGTCGGGCGGAAACCCGGTATGCCTCGCGGACGGTGGCGCTGACACGCTCGACCTCGGTAACCGACGAACTCGCCGTCTTGCGGAAGGCGAGGGTATCGGCCGGGAGGTCGTCGGGATCCACCTCGAAAAAGGACCGAGGGGTTCCGGTTGCGGCACACACGGCATCGAGCACGAGTGTAGGAGCCGGCAAGCATGTCCTCGGGCGACACCGCATCGTTCCGCCGGCCGAGCTGGGCGCGGGCTTTGACCGCAGCGTCGAGCGTGGTGTCGTGCGAGTCGTGCATCCGTCCGACGCTACCCGCCGGATTCGACACCGGGCTCGTGGGCGCGGCCGGCGTCCGGGTGGCGGCTACCGGACGCCGACGATGGTGACCGTCACGTGCGTATCGGTGATCACGAACGTGGCGATGCCCTCGACGCAGAACGCGTACTCGCGCATGTTCGAGGATCGCGTCGGGTGGCCGACTCGCCACGGGTCGGACGCGAGCTGCCGAACCATGCCGTCGTAGGCGGACAGGACATGGGAGGGCTTGCCCTTCAGCCACTGCTGGGTGCTGTACGAGGCGTCGACGCGGTAGCTCATCCGGGGTCTCCCCACTGGGTGCGGTCGGCGGGCACGGTGTCGACGGGCAGGCCTGCGTTGAGTCGGCGGATGGTCTCTTCCATCTCGGGCCAGTCCGGGGAGCGGCGCCGTGCGAGTTCGCCTTGCCACAGGGGCAGCATGTCGGCGAGCGCCTGGAGGTTGCCGTTGGCGTTGGCCTCGTTGAGGGCGGCCTGGTATTCCTCTTCGAACTCCATGCGCAGGTCGTCGGGGAGTTCGGCGCGTAGCTCTGCGGGGGTGGCGTGTTCGGGGCCGCCGAAGCCGATGGTGTGCTGGGGCCGGCGGGGGCCGGTGGTCTGCTCGTCCATGCGCCCAGCGTGGCATCGCTGCCGCGGTGATCGGTAGCCGGCGCACTCGCGTGGGGTACGCGACCCGGTGTGCGCCCTGCGGCTCCGGGGTCGCCGCCACCGCAGTGGGTGGGGGATCCGGTTGCCCGGTTCCGGCCTGGCCCGGCAGCCGCAGGGGGCTCGAATGCTACGACTCGCCCATGGCCTCGCGGAGCCACGTGAGCGAGCCGGTCTCCAGCAGCTCGGCCGCGATGCGCTTCGCGGACTCGGTCCGAATCCGCTTCTGGGAGTTCACGATCCAGCGGTCGACATTCTTGTGCCCCTGGTCCTGGTACTCGATGGCCTGGACGAGGCATTCGAGCTTGTCGGCGTCGCCCGCGCAGATCGCCTCGGGTGTCTCGCGGGACTCGTACTCGCCGATGATCGACCGCATAAGCGCGCCCAGAGCGGCCGGCATGCCCTGGGACTGGTCGGCGGCGATCTTCTCCGCGTCGCCCTTGCCGACGTACTTCTGGCTGATGTGCGCAAGGTCCCCGGTGCGGGTCTCCCCAGTGTCGTGCCACACGCTCAGCAGCGCCGCCCGCGCCGGGTCGGCGCCCTCGAGTTCGGCGATGATCGACGCCAGGAGGGCGGCACGCCACGAGTGCTCGGCGACGGACTCCGGGTCCTTGACGCCGGCGATCCACCACCCGGTCCGCTTGTGCAACTTCAACGAGCCTGCCTCGAAAAGGAAGTTCGCCACCGCGCGGTCTTCGTCAGCCACCCCATGCCCCTTGCCTGTGGTCTACGTCCTCGACAGGCGGATGGCGTAGCGGACTCCGTCCAGCTCGCGCCGCGCCTGCGCGGACAACGTCCCGCCATCCAACAGGAGATCGACCCGATTCCGCAGGGCGTCCGTGTCGACGCCCGCCGCCTGGAGGAGGTGGGGGCGGACCGCGAGGAGCGACCACAGGGTGTGGACGTACAGCTCGGAGAAGCCGAGCCCGGGCGTGAGGTGGTCGACGAGGTGCGCGAGGAGGCGCTGCCCGCACCAGGCACCGGGGGTGACCGGCGCCGCCATGAACGCGTCATCGCCGTGGAGCCGGGGCAGCTCGCCCACCCAGTAGGCCCAGTAGTTGAGGTTCGCGGTCTCGCCGGGGTCGCTGTCCACGAGGGTGCGCTCGATGAACCGCGTCATCCTCTCGGTGTCGCCCTGGCGCACTGCGACGGACGCCACGGAACGGGCGTCGAGCCAGTCCGCCAGCCAGCCCTGGCTTCGCCGGCCCCGCTGCTGGTGCTGTATCCACGGCGTGGTGTCCGGGGCCGGGTCGTAGCTGACGAGGTAGAGCGCCTGTCGGCGGGTCAGGATGTCGGCCGGTCTCGTCGCAGTCTCGGCTGTGCGGCGGACCGCGGTGAAGAACGCGCGACAGCTGGCGGCGGGGAGTTCCGGACTGGTGGCCACCGGGCCGCGGCGTTTCGGCTTGGGGAGGGCGTCGAGCGTGGCGGGCGCGCGGCCGGTGAGCGGCCAGGTAAGCATCTCGACCACGTTGCGCTGCAGCACGGTGGAGCCGAGGGGGTGATGCGGTCCGGCGGAGCCGCCCTCGAGGACGCCTGCCAGGAGGACGTCCGCTTCCATGGCCCGGTCGAGTGCGGTGAGCAGGTCGGGCGAAGCGCCCGCCTGGAGCAACCGGTTGCGGTAGACGAGCATGTGGCCGACGGGTACGGCGGTGATCGGACGGCGCCCGGTCTCCCATGCGGCGACGGTGTCGACGCTCACGCCGAACTGCTCGGCGAGGCCCTCCTGGGTGAGTCCGGTTTGCTCGCGGATGCACCGCATCACGTACCCGGAGATGACGCCGCCGCGGGTCCGGCCGGCGGAACCCTGCGTGTCGGTCAGGGTTTCGGTGGGGGCGGGGGTCATGGGCCCTCCGGATGGCTCGACAACCCGTACCGGCGGTCACTGCCGCGCCGTTGGGGCTGCTCGTAGCGTTGCGGTATCAGTTCACTTAGCGTAGAGGCGAGCGATCATGATCGTCACCGAACAGCCCGATCGGCCGTGTGTCACTGCGTCGGGTGACCCGCACCGTCCGATCCGAGCCGCGCTCTCGGACGGCAGGGTGATGGACATGACGCACGACGAACTCGTCGCGCTCCAGCACGAGATCCGGGCGTACCTGCTCTACCCGGTCCCCGGTCCGCCGGTGCGGCGGATGTCGAACTCGGGCGGCTGAGCCCCGCCCGACGCCGCTCGCGATCGATCCGCGGCGGCACCCCCGGCTGTTCGCCCTTCGCCCGGCGGACGGCCCGGCCCGGCGGTGAGTATGACACCGCCGGGCCCTCGACTCCGGTCCTGCCGCCACCGGCGCGGTAGCGGGACCGGCCCCGTCGCCCGACCGTTCGCGGGCGACTCGGCCCGGTGGCGCTGGTATCGCTGCCGGGCCCCCAACGCCTCGCCCGGCCGGGGAAGATCGCGCCCAGCGCGCCGGCCGGGCGAGGCACCACCACTCACCGCCCGCACCACGGAGACGAGGCCATGCCGCAGCGCGACTGGAAGCTTCGCGAGTACACCTACGACCCCGACCTGCTCATCGCGCACTACGAGTTGCCCGACGGGTCGTACGAGTCCGAGACGCTCGCGATCCCCCCCGGCACGCTCCCGGCGCTCGTCCAGGCGGTCCTGGCGCACGCGGACCAGAACGAGCGCACCCACATCCTGCGCGCGGAGGTCAAGCGGAACGACGAAGCCATGGCCGCCAGATACAGGGCGATGCCCGTGCCGGACTGGCTGCCCGCGGCCTACCGGGAGGGTCACACGCTCCGGTAGGCGGGCCCGAGCCTCACCCGCCACCGGTCCGCCGGCAGCAATAGCTCGTCGACCGCAGCGGGGCAACCGTCCCGCGCGTACCTGACCACCCGCACGACAAGGAGGATCGATCCGATGGCGACGCCGAGCATGCCGGCCTCTCCCGGGGCTGCGGCCCGCGCCGACGTATCGGCGTGCTCGCCACTTCCGGGTGCTGACCGGAGGCGCCGGGTGTACCTGACGAGCAGGTGGCTCGTTCGGCCGTCGGGGTCGATGAGTTCGGTGCGTTCGCGCTGGACCCGGGTGCCGTCGGCGAGCCCGAGGAGGACGGCGACATCGCCTGTTGCGGCGGCTCGGGAGAGCTGCCGCTCCCCTATCTCGTGGGGCCAAGCCGCGGCCGGGTCGGTCAGGACTCCCACTGCTGGAGGATGCGCCACCGTGGGCTGGTGGCGCTGTGCCCCCTCGGCGAGGCCTGCGTCGCGGAGGACTTCGAGCGCTGCGCGACTCTGAGGCCCACCCGGTATTCGTCGGCGACCTGGCTACGGGAGGGCAGGCGATCGCCGGGCGCGAACTCGCCGGAGCGGATACGTCGGCGGAGCGCTTCGGCCACTCGTTGTGCTGTGGTACAGGATCATCACGGTCAACCTCACCGACACGTTCCTGGTCACCCGCGAGGCGCTGCCCGCCCTCCTGGCCACCGGCAACGGCGTCGTGGTCAACTTCAGCTCGACCTCGGCAGCCTTCGCCCACCCGTACATGGCGGCCTACGCGGCGAGCAAGGGCGGCATCCAGTCCTTCACCCACGCCCTGGCCCTCGAATACGGCAAGCAGGGTCTGCGCGCCGTCAACGTCGCCCCCGGCAGCATCAAGTCCGGTATCACCGATGCGACTTCGGGCTACCTCCCGGAGGACACCGACTGGGAGCTGTTCGCCAAGCTCTCCCCCATCCTGGCCACCGACCTCGAATCCGGCGGCGCCCCTATGGCCGGCCCCGACGCCATCGCCGGCGTCATCGCGATGCTCGCCTCCGAAGACGGCGCCTTCATCACCGGCACCGAAATCCGAGTAGACGGCGGCACCCACGCCTGACGGCATCCGGGTACGCACGCGCCTCCCGGCAACCGCGTACCCGGCCTCACGCCCCAGACCACGCAGCCACCGCCACCGCACCCGCACCCGCACCCGCACCCGCAGCGAATCCGCACGCCGCTCACACACAAACCTCAGCCGTCCGCCCCGACCCGTCGAGCCGGCGGCCCGGCCAGTGGGTACGGCCTCTCGACCGGCAACAACCGCTGAGCCTGCGTCGCTCGGCCCTCCTTGAGCAGTCCCGCCACCCGCCGCACCACCGGCGTCAGGTCGACGATTCCGACGATCCACTCGTCGTTGAAGGTCCGGATCACATCCCGCCCGATCCCGACCTGAATGCTGTAGTGATTCAACGCCGCCCCACGCAACGACCGTTCCGGATCCCACTGCACATGCACGTCGGCGCCGGCCACCGACCCCTCGGTCGACACCGCCCGCCCGAGCGCGTCCTCGAACCCCGCCCGAGTGATCCGCACGGCCAACACCCGCTCCTGGCCCGCCTTCCGCGCCCAATCACTGCGGTGCATCAGCCACAGGAACGACGGCTTGACCCACGTCATCCGCCCAAACGAAAACGGCGCCACGAACCGCCCCTCCCGCAAAGCGGGTTCGGCAATAGCCGGCGCGTAGGCCTGATACACCACAATCGACGCGGCATCGAAATCGGCCCGAATCTGACGCAACATCACCATGCCCCGACACGCTTCCGGCCTCCCCCACCCCCGGCCACAGGTTTTCCACCCGCCACCAACCCACCACCACGATGTGCCATCTCTCACTACAACCTGTTGGCCGCGCCAAGTGTCACGCCCACCGCCAAACCGGGCACGGCAGGAAATCCCGGAAGCCAAACATAACTTCACGCCTCCCTCTCGCCACCTTCCGTCACCACGGCAAGTCCGCGGCCCCTCATACCCGTTGCGGGTGTCCCAGTCGCCTGGTTGCCTACCGCAGTCCGGTGATCCCGGCGACACGAGGAGTACACCCATGCCCCGTAGGAAACCCCGCACCAAAGGCCGTCGACTCTCCACACTCATCGGTGGTTTGGCCATCGGCGCCCTAGCCTGTGCCCTGCTCACCGCACCGGCCACCGCCGCCACCGGCCCCACCAACCTCCGAATGAACCCGACCCCGATCAACGGATCGGGAGACAACTGCGGCTACCTCCAAGGAATCGGTAGCTTCAGCACGCTCGACCTGACCGCGACGGTGGGCGAGCCCAACGGGCCGCAGGTAGGCGCCCACTTCGAAGTTCACGAGGTCGGCAACGGCAATCCGACCGCCTGGGACGGCGGTTGGACATCCGAGTTCTCCGGCGCCCACACCGCACTCGCGCAAGTCCCCGGCACCGCGCTCACCGACGGCAAGACCTACGCATGGAGCGTCGAGTCGGGGCACGCGAACCAGCCCGACCCGGTCCGCACCGCAGGCTGCACCTTCACATACGACAACACACGCCCCGGTGCTCCCACCGTCACGAGCCAGGACTTCCCGGTGAACGGCGGCGGCAAATACGCCGGGCAACAAGGCGTCTTCATCCTCGACACCAGCACCGCCGGCCCCGACGTCACAGCGGTCGAATACTCCCTCAACGGGCCGATCCCGGTCGTTGGAGCAGCGCAGGCAATCTACGACGCGCCATCCGGCACATGGCGAACCCCGGCCCTGCCCGTGTCGCAGTGGGGCACCAACAACCTGTTCGCGCAGACCGTCGACCGAGCGGGCAACCGCTCGCAGCAGACGACCTATTCGTTCTACGCACCGAGCAATCCCAATCCGCCCGCGCCCAAGCCCGGTGACGTCACCGGTGACGGCAACGTGGATGTCCTCGTCGTAGACGCCGACGGTGCCCTCAAGGGCTACAACTCGGCGACTCAACCCGGATCCGGCGGCGTACTCGCTTCGGCAACCAGCGAAGGGCCGTTGGCCCGGCCCGACGGCGGACGGACCTGGACCGGTGCGCTCGTCAGCCACCGTGGCGGCGGAGGGCGTGCGGACGACCTCTACGTCTACGACGGCAGGGCCATTTCGCTGTACCGCAACACCTTGGACCCGACCACGAGCTACTTCCGTAAAGACCAGGTCCTGGTCGTCAACCGCGCTCCCCGATGCATCGATCTCAACCGGGCCGATCGCGTCTGCGTCGGCTACCGGCAGAACTGGTCCCAGGTGAAGCAGCTCCTCGCCGTCAACGACGCGCGTTCGGAATTCTTCACCGTCGAAGAGGAAACAACGGGCATGCATCGCCTGTGGTTGCACTCCCGCAACAGCCCCCGAGCCACCGCCCTCGACGGCATCGACCGTCGCAACCAGGAGTTCTCCTCCCCCGGTGACATCAACGGCGACGGCCTCGCCGACCTGTGGGCCCGCGACCGCACCGACGGCAAGGTCTACCAATACACCTCCGCCAAGAACCCGGACGGCACCGCCGACCTCGGCGCCTACAGCCGCACGCCCACCCTGATCGCCACCGGATTCGACACCACCGCCTACCCCCAGGTGTCCTCCGACGGCGACTTCGACGGCGACGGCAAGGCCGACCTCTGGGCCCGCGCCGCCAACGGCAACGTCTACACCTACCCCGGACAAGCCCCCGACACCAACGGCAACGTCTTCGGACCCGCACAACTCATCGCCGGTAGCTGAGTCGAAGGACGGTCGGGGCCGCCGCCGATGGTGGTGGTGGCGGCCCCGATCCGACCAGGGTCAGCGGCTGACGTACTCGAAGACCGCGCCGTCCGGGTGGCGAAGCACCGCGCGGCGGCCATTCGGGGTGGGTGTCGGCTCGGCGATGGGTTCGGCGCCGTGGGTGATCAGGTCGGCGAACGTCGCGTCCAGGTCCTCGACGCCGAGGGTGGCGGCCACGCCGCTGAAGCGGGCCGCCGCCTCGGGCGGGCCGGTGAAGACCAGGAACGGTCCGGTGGCCGCCAACTCCAGTCCGGCGAAGGCGAATCGGGTTGCCGGTTCGCCGGTCAGCCGCTCGTAGAACGTGATCGCCGCGTCCAGGTCAGGTACATGTCGGCGCACAGTCACCGATGTGATCGTCATGGACGCAGTCTCACGCATACGCCCGAGGCACTCGCAAGGTGTCCTGGCTAGGCCCACTCGCGCAACGCACCAATCCGCCGAGCTCCCGCGCCGCACCCACCGCGCCCGCCCTCCGCGCTCCCGACATCCCCGCAACGCGCGCCCCCGCGAGGCGCGCCCGCGACGCGTCACCCCTCCGTGCGCCCGTACCGCTCCATCGCCTCCCTCACCACTCCCGGCTTCACCTTGCCCTGGCGGGCCAGCGCGCTCAGCGTGCGGATCGCGATCGATGGGGCGTCCACCGCGAAATGGGTGCGGGTGGCGGCTCGGGTGTCGGAGAGGCCGAAGCCGTCCGTGCCGAGTGAGGTCCAGTCCTGCCGGACCCACGGCGCGATCTGGTCGGGTACCGCGCGCATCCAGTCGCTCACCGCCACCACCGGCCCGGATGCCTCCGCCAAAACCCGTTCTATATACGGAACTTGGTCCTCCCCTGCGGCAAGCGCCTCGCGGCGAAGCTCGGTCCAGGAGGTCACCGACCACACCTGCGCCGACACCCCCCACTCCTCCGCGAGCAGCCGTTGCGCCTCCAGCGCCCACCGCACCGCCGTCCCACTCGCGAGCAGTTCGGCGTCGGCGCCGACACCGGCGTCCGCGCCGGCACCAACGTCGACACCCGCGCCCGCAGCCGCGTCGACACCCGCGCCAACACGTACCTCGGCACCCACGTCGAGGACGGGCGCGCAGCGGTGGATGCCCCGCAGGATCCCCTCGGCCGCGTCCGGGCTCGGCATCGCCGGTTGCGGAAGCGGTTCGTTGTATACGGTGAGGTAGTAGAAGACGTCCTCGCCGCTCGGGTGTCCCGGCGTCGCGGTCAGCATCCGGCGCAGGCCGTCCCGCACGATGACCGCGATCTCGTACGCGAAGGCCGGATCGTAGGACATGCACGCCGGATTGGTCGACGCGATCAACTGCGAGTGTCCGTCAGCGTGTTGCAGCCCCTCACCGGTCATCGTGGTGCGGCCGGCGGTGGCTCCGATCAGGAAGCCTCGGCCCATCTGGTCCGCCAGTGCCCACAGTTGGTCGGCGACCCGCTGCCAGCCGAACATCGAGTAGAAGACGTAGAACGGGATCATCGGCCGCCCGTGCGTGGCGTACGCGGTGGCCGCCGCCGTGAACGAGGCGACCGCGCCGGCTTCGGTGATGCCCTCGTTGAGGATCTGTCCGTCCACCGCCTCCCGGTAGGACAGCAGCAGTTCGCGGTCCACCGCATCGTAGGTCTGCCCGTGCGGCGAGTAGATCCCGGCGGTCGGGAACATCGACTCCATCCCGAACGTGCGCGCCTCGTCCGGCACGATCGGCACCCAGCTCCGACCCACGACCGGATCGCGCATCAGCTCCTTGGCCAGTCGCACGAACGCCATCGTGGTGGCGATCTCCTGCTTGCCGGACCCCTTGAGCAGCGCGGCGAACGGCGCCTCGGTCAACGCCGGCGGCTCCGGAAGCGGGGTGAACGCGACGCGACGCGCGGGTACCGGGCCGCCCAGCGCGCGGCGACGGTCGGCCAGGTAGCGGGCCTCGCGCGAGTCCGGGCCCGGGTGCAGGTACGGCGGCAACTCGCCGTCGAGGTCGGCGTCCGCCACCGGCAGGTCGAGCCGGTCGCGCATCACCCGGAACTCGTCTTGGCGCAGCTTCTTCATCTGGTGGTTGGCGTTGCGCGCCTCGAAGCCCGGCCCGAGCGTCCAACCCTTGACCGTCTGCACCAACACCACACTGGGCCCGCCCCGGTGCTCGATCGCCGCGCGGTAGGCCGCGTACACCTTGCGCGGTTCGTGGCCCGCGCGGGAGAACCCGATCAGTTCCGCGAGCCGCGCGTCGTCCAGGTGCGCCGCCACGCCGCGCAGATCGGGATCGCCGCCGAGCAGGTTGTCCCGAATGTACCCGCCGTCGGCGGCCGAGTAGGTCTGGAACTGGCCGTCGGGCGTGTGCTCCAACCGGCGGATCAGCTCGCCGTCGTGGTCGCGCGCGAACAGGTCGTCCCAGTCCCTGCCCCACAGCGCCTTGACCACATGCCATCCGGCGCCCGCGAACACGCTCTCCAACTCCTGGACCACGCGCCCGTTTCCGCGCACCGGGCCGTCCAGTCGCTGGAGGTTGCAGTTGATCACGAAGACCAGGTTGTCCAGCCCCTCGCGCGCGGCGAGGGTGAGCGCCGCGGTGGCCTCGGGTTCGTCCATCTCGCCGTCGCCGAGGAAGGCCCACACCCGGCTGCCCGAGGTGTCCTCCAGGCCCCGGTTGTGCAGGTAGCGGTTGAACCGCGCCTGGTACACCGCGGCCAGCGGTCCCAATCCCATCGACACCGTCGGGAACTCCCAGAAGCCGCCCAGGGATCGCGGATGCGGATAGGACGGCAGCCCACCGCCGCCCACCTCGCGCCGGAACCGGTCGAGCTGATCGACCGTCAGGCGCCCTTCCAGGAAGGCCCGGGCGTACACCCCGGGCGACGCGTGCCCCTGGAAGTAGATCTGATCACCGGACCCGCCGTCGGCCCGCCCCCGGAAGAAGTGTTGGAAGCCGACCTCGTACAGCCAGGCCGCCGACGCGTACGTGGCCATGTGCCCGCCCAGCCCGTACCGGCTCGCCCGGGTCACCATCGCCGCCGCGTTCCACCGGTTGTACGCGGTGATCCGCTCCTCCAGGTCCGGGTCGCCGGGATAGCTCGGCTCGGCGGCGGTGGGCACGGTGTTGACATACGGCGTGCGCGTGACGGGCGGCAGGTCCAGGCCGCGGTGTGCGCCGTGTTCGAGCAGGCGGGCCAGCAGCAGGCGGGCGCGGCCGGGGCCGGCGGCGCGTACGACGGCGTCGAGCGACTCGATCCATTCCGCGGTTTCCTCGGGGTCCCGGTCGGGGAGCTGGTCGAGCTGCCCGCTCGGGGTACGGCTCGACGTGTGGTGTGACATCCGGGCCGCCCTCCTTCGTGTCGGTGAGGCTGCCGGGTGCGGACTCCCCGGGTGGAACTTCCGGGTCCGGACTTCCCGGTGGGGAGGTCCGGTGCGGACTTCCCGAGTCGGGACGTCCGGTGCGGACTCCCAAGGTGGGAACTTCCGAGACGGACATCCGGGTGAAGCCCCGCGGCGAAGCCTCTTCATCGCGTCCTCATTGCGTCTTCGTTGCACCTCCATTCTGCGCAATGATCGATCATTGCGCAAAGACGCCTCCCGCGCCCTAGACTGACCCGATGACCGAGCCGCCTCGCCCGACCCTGGAACGCCGCCCGCTCCGCGAGCAGATCCGCCAGTACGTCACCGAGGCCGTGGTCGCCGGCCGCTGGGCGCCCGGCGAGCGCATCGTCGAGCGTCGTGTGGCGGTGGAACTGGGCGTCAGCCAGGCACCCGTACGCGAGGCGCTGCGCGAGCTTGAACAACTGGGCCTGGTCGAGTCGGAGCCCAATAAGGGAGTACGCGTGCGCTCGTTCAGCGAGAGCGACCTACGCGAGATCTATCCGGTACGGGCCGGCCTGGAGGAGACCGCGGCGCGGCTCGCGCTGCCCCGGATCGACGACGAGCGGCTCGACGCGCTCGATCGGCACGTCGCCGCGCTGCACGCGGCCTCGGCGGCGGGCGACGCGAGCGCGCAGATCCGGCACGGAGTGGCCTTCCATCGCGAGATCGTCGCCGCGTCCGGCAACGCGCTCCTGCGCTCGGTCTGGGAGGCGCTGGGCATCGAGGTCTGGACGACGCTGTCGATCCGGGTCTACCGGATGGACCTGCACGAGAACGCCGCCGACCACGAGCCGATCGTCGCCGCCTTCCGCCGCCGCGACCCGGCCACGAGCGACCTGCTGCGCGAACACGTACTCGGCTACGGCGGCTGTGCGCTGCTGCCGTAGGCCGTCCGATCGCACCCCGCACCCCGTACCCACCCGCACGCCGGCCCGGACCACCCACCGGTTCGGCCGTCGCGCGGGCCCGACCCGCGAGACCGCCCGCCCGGCCGCTCGCCCCGACGCTCGCGGAACCGCCCGCCGGACGCTCGGCGCAAACCGCCCCGCCCCGCCCGCCCCGCCGCACCCTCAGCGCAGCAACCCGCGCTCCGCCCGCATATGCGGCGCGACCACATTGCGCGGCCGATTGAACAGGATCACCGTCGCCTCGACCACCGCGACGGCCAGCAGCACCAGGATCGCGACCATCGACAGATAACCCCAGAACGCGGCCGGGCTCTCCCCCTCCGCCGCGAACCACGGCGACACCGCGATCACGACGGACACGCACCACATCTGGATCGCCACCAGCGCCATCGCGCGAACGAGCCCACGCCGGGCCGGGTCACCGAGCGGCAACAACCGAAACGCGAGCACGATGTCGTCGGCCACCCGCGCGCTGCGCCAGATGTCGGTGGTGCGATTGGTCAGGCCTATCGAGGACATGAACGCGAAATAACTCAGCCACAACCGCATGCGTAAGCACCTCGTCCCCCGCCGACCCGGACCACGACCCCGACCTGCGGCTCAGCGCCACACGGGGTCGGGATCATTCTCGCGCAGAACCTTCCGGACGCGCGCAGCGGCTCGACACAAGCGGACCGGCCGGGCGGCACAACTCGGCGCATACCGGACCGACCCATTCGCGCACCGACCGGGCTGAATCGCCTAGTCGGTGACCGGGTTGCGCCGCTCGCGCTCCTCGACCGTGCGCCGGTGCTCCTCGACGTTGCCGGTCAGCGCCTCGGTACGGTGCCCGCGCGCGATGTAGTCGAGCACGATCGCCTCGATCGCGTCCTGCGCGTTGCGCACGCCGGACAGGACCATGACCTCGATCACGACGTTCGCGTCCAGGCTGATGTTGACCTTCGCCATCGACGGCTCCCTCGACTCGACCCGCTCCACCCGAACCCGACACCCGCCGGCGCGACCCCACGACCACACGACCGCGCAATGGCACATTCACAGTCCACACGTCCGCGCGACCGGTCCCGCTCGGGCACCGGCCTGGCCGCCGACCACGCACGTGTCACCCGTGCGTCACCCACGCGAGGGGACTCTATCGGCCGTTAGAGGGGTTGGCGGTGGCGATGCGACTGAACCCACCCGCCGAGGTGGATGCATCGGGCACGTGCGCTCGCGCGCGGCCCCCGCCCCCGTGTCGAAGGCGAGTCGGATACCTGTGACCTCGGAAGACCCGCTCGTCGTCCTCTCCGGTGTGAACAAGCACTTCGGGTCGCTGCACGTCCTGCGTGACATCGACCTGACCGTGGCGCGCAACGAGGTGGTCGTCCTGATCGGCCCCTCCGGTTCCGGCAAGTCGACGCTGTGCCGCACGATCAATCGGTTGGAGACGATCGACTCCGGCAGCATCACCATCGACGGCCGGCCCCTGCCCGCCGAGGGTCGCGGACTGGCCCGGCTGCGCTCCGATGTCGGCATGGTGTTCCAGTCGTTCAACCTCTTCGCCCACAAGTCGGTACTGGAAAACCTGACCCTCGCGCAGATCAAGGTGCGCAAGCGCAGCAAGGCCGAGGCGGAGAAGAAGGCGCGCGAACTCCTGGACCGGGTCGGCCTCTCCGACCAGGCGCCCAAGTACCCGGCGCAACTCTCCGGCGGACAGCAGCAGCGGGTCGCCATCGCCCGATCACTGGCGATGGATCCCAAGGTGATGTTGTTCGACGAACCGACGTCCGCACTCGACCCGGAGATGATCAACGAGGTCCTGGAGGTCATGCGGACGCTCGCGGTCGAGGGCATGACGATGGTCGTGGTCACCCACGAGATGGGCTTCGCCCGCTCGGCGGCCAATCGTGTGGTGTTCATGGCGGACGGTCGGATCATGGAGTCGCGCAGGCCCGAGGACTTCTTCGACCACCCGGAGACCGACCGGGCCAAGGACTTCCTGTCCAAGATCCTCAAGCACTGACGGGGGATCGCACATGCGCACCCACGCCTGCACCCGCACCCGCACACACGCCGGCCCCGGCCCCCACGCCTGCGTCTACGCCGGCACCCGCGCCCGCACCCGCGCCACCCTCCGAAACACCCCCCGAGCAGCCACCCTGCTCGCCCTCCTCCTCGCCGCACTCCTCCTCGCCGCCTGCGGCAGGTCCGGTACACCCCCGCCCAAGGGCCCCAAGCCCAAGGATCTGCCCTCGTACCAGGTCGCCACCGACGTCGACATCGACTCGCCCACCTTCCGCTCGGCCAAGGCGCGCGGCCGGTTGATCGTCGGCACCAAGGCCGATCAGCCCTACGTCGCCGCGCAGGACCCGGCGAGCGGCTACTACTCGGGCTTCGACGTCGAAATCGCCAAGATGGTGGCCGCGTCACTGGGCTTCCCGGCGGACCGGGTCGAGTTCAAGACGATCACCTCCGCCAACCGCGAGACGTCCTTGCAGAACGGCGAAGTCGACTACTACGTCGGGACGTACACGATCAACGACAACCGCAAGAAGTTGGTCGGCTTCGCCGGGCCGTACTACATGGCCGGCCAGGCGCTCCTGGTCCGCAAGAACGACAAGGACATCAACGGCCCGCAGGACCTGGCCGGCAAGAAGGTCTGTTCGGTCTCCGGCTCCACGCCGTACCAGCGGCTGGTGGCCAACTATCCCAAGGCCACCGCCGTCGCCTATGACAGCTATTCGGTGTGCGTGGACAACCTGATCAGCCTTCAGGTCGACGCGGTCACCACCGACGACACCATCCTCAAGGGCTACGCCGCGAAGGTGCCCGACCAACTCCGGCTCGCCGGCGAGCCGTTCTCCCAGGAGCCGTACGGAATCGGTGTTCCGCGCGGGGACCGGAACTTCCGCCTCGCGATCGACGACGCGATCGTCGCACACGAGGCGAACGGCGACTGGAAGCGCGCCTACGACTCGACCCTCGGCCTCTCCGGCGTACCGGCTCCCCCGCCGCCGCCGGTGGACCGGTACTAGCGGAGGGCGTCGACGACGATGAATGTGCTGCTCGACAACTTCACCCTGTTCCGCAAGGGCTTCGTGGGTACGGTCGAACTGACCCTGGCCGCCTCGGCGATCGCCCTCGTGGTCGGCGTGCTGATGGCCGCCTGCCGGGTCTCCCCGGTCCGTCCGCTGCGGATCATCGGCGGCGCGTGGGTGACCGTGCTCCGCAACACCCCGCTCACCCTGCTGTTCTTCGCGGTCGTGCTGGGTCTGCCGCGATTCGGCGTGGTGCTCCCCTTCTTCACCCTCGCGGTGCTCGCCCTGGGCTGCTACACCTCGGCGTTCATCTGCGAGGCGGTCCGCGCCGGCATCAACACCGTGCCGGTCGGCCAGGGCGAGGCGGCCCGAAGTCTGGGCATGAACTTCGGCCAGACGCTCCAACTGATCGTGCTGCCACAGGCGGTGCGCGCGGTGATCCCACCGGTGGGCAGCACGCTGATCGCGCTCGCCAAGAACACCGCGATCGCCGGTTCGTTCAGCGTCACCGAACTGCTCGGCACATACCGCACCCTCAACGAACTCGGCTACGACATCGTCGTCACGTTCCTGTGGATCGCCGTGGGCTACCTGATCATCACGCTGTCCATCAGCGCCCTGTTCCGCTTCCTGGAGAAGCGCCTGGAGGTGGCCCGATGAGCACCGAGACCTCGGCGCTGTACGACGTCCCCGGCCCGAAGGCCCTGGCCCGGCACCGCACTTACGGCTGGATCGTCACCGCGCTGTTGATCTGTGTGCTGGCATGGGTGATCTACAAGCTGATCGACACCGGACAGTTCGCCCATGACAAGTGGGCACCCTTCGAATACGTGGGCGTACAGAAGCTGTTGCTGCGCGGCCTGAGGAACACGCTCGAGGTCTTCGCGTGGGCGGCGGTGCTCTCGCTGGCCTTCGGCGCCTTCTTCGCGGCCGGTCGGCTCTCCGAACACCGGGTGATCCGCTGGGGCGCGGGCCTGGTGGTGGAGTTCTTCCGGGCCATGCCCGTGCTGGTGATGATCTTCTTCATCTTCATCGCGATGAAGGTCGAACCCCGCCTGGCCCTGATCGCCGGCCTTACCTTGTACAACGGTTCGGTCCTGGCCGAGGTCTTCCGCGGCGGCGTCAACGCGGTCCCCAAGGGCCAGAGCGAGGCGGCCTACGCACTGGGCATGCGCAAGACCTCGGTGATGGTGCACATCCTGATCCCCCAGGCGGTCCGCACCATGTTGCCCACGATCATCAGCCAGTTGGTGGTCACGCTCAAGGACACCTCGCTGGGCTACCTGATCTCGTACGAGGAATTCCTCTACGCCGGCAAGCAGATCGCCACCAACCTCGACTACAGCCTCCCCTTCATCCCGGTCGTCATCGTGATCGCCCCGATCTACATCGGCATGTGCATGCTTCTCTCCGGCCTTGCCCGCTACTTGGAAAGCAGCGGACGCCGCCGCCACAAGGGCGCCTGACGCCACGTCGGCGGATCGATGCTTCGGCCCGCCCGCGGCCTCCGGACGAGATCGGCCCTATTTCGGGTTCCCGGCTTTCGGGAGGGCCACCGGCATCACCAATGTGGTGAAGCTGCCCTGATCGGCGGAGCGGACCAGGACCGGTAGATCGGGGGCGGCGATGTCGAGGAGCACGTCCGGGCCGACGCCGGCGTCCAGGGCGGGTACGAGTGTGCCCGGGTCGAAGGCGAGTCGGGTCGCGGGGCCGGCGCAGATCGCCGGCAGGGCGCCGGCGTCGACTCGGATCCCGTCGAGGGTCGTGGTCAACACTCGGACCCGGCTCGGGCTCGGGCTGGGGCTGGGGTCTCGGCCTTGGTCCTCTTTCCGGCCTTGGTCCCGGTCCTCGCCATGGTCGTGGTCCTCGCCCGGGTCGTGGTTCTCGTCTTCGTCCCGCCCTCGGCCCAGGCCCCGGCCCTCGCCGAGCAGCGCTTCGCGTAGGGCCGCGCGGTCCACCACGACGCGGGTCTGCGGCGTGGCCAACGCGGCGAGCATGTCGCGGTAGGCCGGGTAGGTGTCGGCGGACGTCGCCGGCTCGTGGACCTCGTCGCCGGCGCGCAGGCGGAAGCCGTCGGCGTCGAGTTCGAGGTCGATCTCGCGGTGTCGGGTCGCCCAGGGGCCGAGTGCGATCAGGTCACCCACCCGGACCAGCGCCTGTCCCGGGCCGCCCTCGATCCGACCCGGGCGCAGTGTACGAACGGACAGCCGGTAGCGATCCGTCGCCACCAGGCGTACCTCCCCGTCGGCCACCTCGACCAGCACACACCCGAGCACCGCCGGCTCCCCCGCACCCGCCGCCGGCGCCACCTGCCGCACCGCGCTCGCCCATTCGGCCCCGCCGATGCTCGCCCGCGTACCGGTCGTGGTCAGCGAGCGCAGCACGCCCTCGACCACGACCCGCGCGGTGTCGGCGCGCTCGCGCATGCGGTCCAGGTGGGTGCGCAGCAGCGCCTCGGCGTGCTCCGGTGGACCGTCCAGTACGGCGACCGCCTCCGGCAGCGGCACCTCCGCCTCGCGCAACGCCCGCAGCCGCAGCGCCCGCGCCTCCTGCTCCGGCGCGTAGGAGCGGTAGCCCGTACCCGGGTCCACCGACGCGGGCCGCATCACACCGCAGTCGTCGTAGTAGCGCAACGCGCTCGGGCTCAGCCCGACCCGCCGCGCGAACGCGCCGATGCCCACCAGTGCGTCCCGTACCTCGTTGTTCGTGTCGTCGTCCATGGCGGCGAGTCTGCGGCTTCGACCTGCTCGAAGGTCAACTGCGGTCGGTCGGCACGGGTGATCGACGCCAGTGCGGGTAGCCGAAACAGGCCGATGAAGGAGGCCGCGAAAAAGGCCGACATGGCATCGAGTGGCGAGTAATACGAGTGAGGTGGACGACCATGCCACGCGGATCCAGCCCCAAGCGCGAACGTCAGTACGAGCACATCAAGGAGAGCGCCAAACAGCGCGGCACCGGCGAGAAGCGGGCCGAGGAGATCGCCGCCCGCACGGTCAACAAGGAGCGCGCCCGCTCCGGCGAGGCCAAGACCGCGAGCCGCTCGTCGCTGCACGACATGTCCTCGGCGAAGCGGGGCGGCAAGAACTCGCACAAGGGTTCGCAGGCACCCACGTACGACCAGCTCTACGCGGATGCCAAGCGCCGCAACATCAAGGGCCGCTCGTCGATGAACAAGGCGCAATTGGCCAAGGCCCTGGGCAGCTAGACGAGGCCGGTCGGGGCGGGTCGGCTCGGGGCGGCGTGGGTCGGGGCGGGTCGGGGCGTCTGCGTTCCGGTCCGGGACACCGGGGTCCGCCCGGGCGGTGGATCACGGCCGCGTCGGGAGGAGGCACCCGACCGACGCGGCCGGCCCACCTCAACGCGCCGCGACCGCCCGCCGCCGGTCCCACGCGACCGCGAGGTACGCGGTCACGCCCGCGAGCGCGAACGAGAACAGTGAGGCCGAGGTCCACGTCTGCGCGTGGATGTGCAGCGCGTCCTGGAGCCGGCCCCAGAACTTC
This sequence comes from Embleya sp. NPDC050154, assembly GCF_044460165.1. Classification (NCBI taxonomy): domain Bacteria; kingdom Bacillati; phylum Actinomycetota; class Actinomycetes; order Kitasatosporales; family Streptomycetaceae; genus Embleya; species Embleya sp. NPDC050154. The sequence continues at coordinate 47,448 of NZ_JBITJP010000043.1, read as the reverse complement.
GCCCACCACTCGACCGAACCCGGGTTGATCAGCTGATACATGCAGAACCCCAGCACCCACGGCACGACCATCACCCAGCGGGCCGGCGCGCGGTCGCCCAGGTCCCAGCCGGCTCGGCCGCGTCCGGCGAACAGGTCCACCGCGAGCACGCCGAGCAGCGGGATGAAGATCGAGCCGATCAGCGACAGGAAGCTCGCGTAGGTGTCGAAGTCGTTCACCATCAGCGCGAACGCGGTGACCAGCGCGCCCACGCCCAGGCACAACACCCGGCGGTCCACGCGCGGCGCCAGGTTCTGGATCGACATCGCGGTGCTGTAGACGTTGGCGAAGCTCTGGTCCACCTCGCGCACGACCAGCACGGCGAAGAACACCCATCCGGCGGTGACGCCCAGGAACGAGTCGAAGATCTTGTCCGCGTCGCCGCCGACCTGGGCCAGCGCGACCAGGCCGAGCAGGTAGCACCAGATGCTGGTGATCGAGAATCCGCTGAACGCCGCCCAGAACGCGGGCTTGGTGCCGCGCGAGTGGCGGGTGTAGTCGGACGCGAGCGGAACCCAGGAGACCGCGACCGCGAGCGCCGCGTCCATCGCCGGGAAGAACCCGGACCACGACCCCTCGGTCATCGGCGGCAGGCCCTCGCGCCACAACTGGATGGAGAAGTAGAGCATCGCGATGCCCACCGCGATCGTCACGTAGCGGCGCAGGATCCGCAGCATGCCCAGCGGACGCAGCGTCATCGCCGTGGTGACCGCGCCGGCGGCGACGATGTAAAGCCAATGCGGGCCGTCACCGTCGGTCATCGCCTCGATGCCGATCGAGATCACCAACAGCTCGAAGGTGCCCCAGCCGATGCACTGGACGATGTTGAACACCGTCGGCACGTAGGAGATTTTCGTGCCGAACAGGCCACGCAGCACGGTCATCGCGGGCGCGCCGCTGCGGGCACCGGGGATGCCGGCGACGGCGACCATGAGTGTGCCGATCAGCGTGCCGCCGACGGCCGCGACGATCGCGGCCACCATCGACAGTTGCGGATAGCCGGCCGGGGCGAGCACGAACAGGGCGCCGGAGAAGCCGAGCAGGCTCACTCCGAGGTTGGCCCAGAACGCCGCCTGGTCACGGAACCCGAGGGTACGTGGCGGCGCGGTGTCCAGGACCAGAGGCGCCTCGACGCCGCCGTGCGGTGTCTCGGGGCGCGCGTCGTCGATGACCGGAGCCGACATGGCTCTACCTGCTCTCCCTACGCCGGCATTACCCGGACAGGTTCAAGCGGTCGGTGGCCCCGGATGCGCCGGCGCTACGCCGACACCCCATGCCGCCCTCTCAGCCCGGTTGGTCCGAGCTCCCGCGATGGCGTGGCGAACAGTACGCGCCTCGCGGGTCGCTTGGGAAGGCGGGGTGACCCAACACACGCTCGCGCCCGCCGCCTCGCGCCGGCGAACACACGCACACGCCGGCCGCCTCGCATGGGTGAACACATGCTCGCGCGGGCCATGCCGAGTGGGTGAGCACCATGCCCGCGTCAGCCTTCCCGAGGGGGTGAACCCCGGCTCGCGTCGGCCTTCCCGAGGGGTGCACCCTGGCCCGCGACCGCCGTCCGGAGTGGTTGCACGCAGCCCTCACGCCCGCCATCCCAAGTGGGTGAGCACAGGCTCGCGCCCAGCCATCCCGAGTGGGTGTACACAAAGGCGCCCACCGTCCCGAGTGGGTGAACACACCCTCGCGCCCACCTCCCCTGGTGGGTGAACGCTGTTGCCCATCGAGCCGGCCACCCCGGGCGGGTGAACGGACTTCGCGGCTCACCACCCCGAGTGGGTGAACACACGCCCGCCGCCACCCGGAGTGGGTGACAGCACGCCCACGCGCTCACCATCCCGAGTGGGTGAAGCCCGCCCAGGCGGTCAGCGCGTCCGGGGCGATCGCGCGGGCCCTGGCGGCGAGTTCGGGCGGCATCGCGGCCGGGATGCCGCGTTTGGGGTCGCGCAGCCACAACTGGGCTGTGCGTACGGCCTGAGCCGGCGGCAGGTCGCGGCGGTCGAGGTAGTGGCGGGCCATGTACAGCACCAGCGCCGTGATCGTCTCGTCCACCGGCCACAGCGTGGACACCACGGTGTGGCTGCCGGCCGTCAGGTACTCGGCGGCCCGTCGCCAGTTCTCGTCGTGACCACCCGCCGGCACAAAGGCGATCGGATCGCCGGCGGCGCGGCCGACCTCGACCCGGTACCGCCTGTCGAGGTCGCCCACCGACCGCGCGGCGACGTCGCACAACAACCGCGGTGCGCCGATGTACGAGATGCGCGTGCTCTGCAGCGCGTGCCGGCGGCGGCCGTCGACGACCGTCCAAGCCGCGTGCCAGGGCACCATGCCGAACGGTCCGGCGGGCAGCAGCACCAGGGACGGCGTGTGGCCGAACGCGTCGGGCAGCGCGGTCAGTACCGGTTCCATCACCGCTGCCCAGGCCCATTCGCACAGCGCGTCGAGCAGGTCGGCCCAGTTCTCCCGATCGCCCCTGCCCAGGTCCAGGCCGTATTCGAGTTCGGGCAGGTCGAGCACCCGCGTCGCGCCGTCGGTGCCGGTGATCACCGCGGCTCCGGGAACGAGTTGCACCAGCACGTCGTGACCGAGCCGAACCAGCGCGGCGGCGATCTCGGCGGCCGACGGCGGGTCGAGGAGCGTACGCCACGGGGTGCCGCGCGGGTCGAGCCCGATCCGGGCCGAGGCCACCTGCGCGGCGGCCCGGAGCAGGTGGGCATCCGCCGGCGCGGCCCGATCCGCGCGCCGGAAGCAGAGCCGCGCCTGGTCCCAGGCCCGACGGTCGCCGACGGGTGCCGCGCTCGCGGCGTACGCGACGCCCGCCACGTAGGCGAATTCCGGCCACCGGGCGTCGGCGCCGTCGAGCGTGCCGAGTGCCTCGGTCAGCAACTCGATCGCCTCGGCGAACAACTCCCGCACGGCGTCCGGGCCGCCCTCGCCCGACTCGGCCGCCAACGCCTCGGCGCACCGTGCCCGACCGCGTTCACCCCGCTCCCGAGCCCGCCGCGTCTCCGCGTCGACATCCTCCACGCCCACCCCCCGCTAGCCCCCGCACGCCGAAACCACGGTACCGGGGCACGAACTCGCCCCAACGAACGCGCCATCACAACCGCGGCCGAATCCCACCGCCCCATGCCACCACTCCACCCCCCACCCGACCCACCACACCGCCGGCACGTCGACCCGCCCACGCCGCTGCCCACCGTCCGGGCGCATCACAGCCCGATCGCCCGATCGACCCGCTGCTCCACCACCCCACCGGTTCGCCGATAGACCACTTCACTCCCGCCCCCACCACCCCACCAACCGCGCCCGCCACTCCGCCACTCCGCCGGTCTATCGACACACCTCCCCGCCCGCCCCTCGGGCACCCCGTCGCTTCGCCGGCGGTGCCTCCTCGTGCCGGAACCGTTGCTTCCGGTGGTGTGTCCGGCGGGCGCGCAGCCGAACCTTCCGGTTGCCGTAGCGGAGCGGTCCATGGCTCTTCCGTCTTGGTTTACCGGCGCGTAACTTACTCGTGAGTCACCCTCCGACGCCGTCCCAGGGCGTCGCTTCGCCACGCATTCCCGCTGGTCGGGCCACGCCCCGACCATGACGTCAGGAGACCCTCATGGGTCAATTCCGCATGCGCCCACGCGCTGGTGTGCGCCCACGCGCTCGTGCGGTCGCCGTCGTCTCGGCCGCGATTCTCGCCGGGACCGCCCTCGGTCCGGCCGCCTCGGCCGGCACCACCGTCGCTCGCGCCCCGGCGGCCGCCGTGCAGACCGCCGCCGGGACGTCCCTGCGCTTCGTCGACATCCCCGGCGACGGCGGCACCAAGCTCGCCGCCAACGTGACCACCCCGACCGGCGGCGCCCCCGGCACCCGCTACCCGATCGTGGTGCTGCCGACCAGTTGGGCGATGCCCCAGATCGAGTACGTCGTCCCCGCGCAAAAGCTCGCGGACAAGGGCTATGTCGTGGTCGGTTACAACTCGCGCGGCTTCTGGCAGTCCGGCGGCGAGATCGAGACGGCCGGCCCGAAGGACATCGCCGACGCGTCCAGGGTGATCGACTGGGCGCTGGCCAACACGCCCGCGGATCCGGCCCGGATAGGCATGGCCGGCGTCTCCTACGGCGCCGGGATCAGCCTGCTCGCGTCCGCGTTCGATCCCAGGATCAAGGCCGTGGTCGCGATGAGCGGCTGGGCCGACCTGATCGACTCCATCTACAGCGGTCGCACCGAACACGCCCAGGCCGCCACGCTGTTGGGCGGTGCCGGTTTCCTCACCGGTCGTCCCAGCGCCGAACTCACCGAGATCCTGCAGAACTTCCTCTCCGGCAACCTGGCCAAGGAGGCGGAGATGATCGCGTGGGGCGCCAAGCGCTCACCCGCGACCTACCTCGACCGGATCAACGCCAACGGCGCCGCGATCATGCTCGGCAACGCGTGGGGCGACTCGCTCTTCCCGCCGAACCAATACGCCGACTTCTATGGGAAGTTGACCGGCCCCAAGCGACTGGAATTCCGTCCGGGCGACCACGCCACCGCCGAGGCGGGCGGCCTGTTCGGACTTCCCAACGACATGTGGGCCGACTCGACCCGCTGGTTCGACCACCACCTCAAGGGCGTCGACAACGGCATCGACCGCGAGCAGCCCGTGCAGCTCAAGTCCCGTACAGGTGAGGGCGGTTACGAGGGCTTTTCGAGCTGGGCGGCCGTACCGTCCTCGACCCGCACCATCGCGCTCAACGGAACCCAGCACGTCCTGGCGAACATCGACTCCGGGGCGAACGGCGGCACGATCTTCCTGTCCAGCATCCTCGACCAGTTCCTCCAGGTCCCGCCGGTCGCCTCGATCCCGCTGCTGCCCAGGGCGTTCGCGGGCGTGTGGCAGAGCGACCGCTACGACACGCAGACGAAGGTGCGCGGTACAACCAAGCTGCACACCACCGTCACCGCGTCGCACGAAAGCGGAACGATCTTCGCCTACCTGTACGACGTCGGCCCGCTGGGTATCGGCAAATTGGTGACCCACTCGCCGCTGAGCTTCCACGGCAGGACGCCGGGTGTGGCCTTCCCAGTCGACATCGACATGTTCGCGACGGCCTACGACGTCCCGGCGGGCCACCGCCTGGCGGTCGTGGTGGACACCGTCGACCCGCTGTACCTGGAGCACAACCCGTTCGCCGCCGGACTCGCCTTCTCGTCACCGGCGAACGACCCGTCCACGGTAACGGTGCCGGTCCGCGACTGAGGCCGAGGCCGAGGCCGAGAACGGAGGCCAAGGCGGCGACCGGGGCCAAGGTCGAGCCCGAATTCGCCCACGCAACGGCCGGTGCCCCTCGGACACCGGCCGTTGCCACCGCAACAGACCTCAGCAGGCGCCCGGCCCGACACCGTCGATCCGACCGCCGAAGTCGCCGAGGTACTTCGAGCGCCAGTCACCGTTGAACACGTCGCGCTTCTCCACCGGGCTCCAGTTGATGAAACAGGCCCTGGTGCTCGCGACGGCGGATCCGACGTGATCGTGGAAGGCCGGCGGCATATCGCGGTAGCCACTGCGCGCGGTCCACTCCCACGTGTTGCCGTGGAAACCCTCCCCGGTCCAGAAGCACACCGAGCCGTCGTTGCAGGACGGCGGCGCGGCCGGCGCCGCACTCGCACTCGTCGCCGGCAGCAACAGGGCGGTAAGGGACAGAGCGGCGGCGAGCGCCAGGGTACGCATGCGCATCATGGGTTACTCCACAATCGAAGCACTCGAGACAATCGAGACGGCAACGGCGATCTGCCGCGACGCCGCCATGCTCCTGACCCGGGCCCCGAACTCGCCATACCTCCCGGTTGTTACCACCCGATCGGGGACATGCCGTCCCCATACGGCCCAGCGTCGCAATGGCTGGTCGTCGTCCGCCCCATGCCACTACGCTGCGCCGGTGATCATTCTCCTTGTCCACCCGCGACCGGCCCTCAGGGCACCTTCGAGCCGCACCGGGCGCTGACATGGCGCCTTTCGTGGACCGCATCACTCCGTACGACCCGGCCGCGGCAAACTCGACCTCCGGCCGCATTCCCACCCGCACCCGCATCCGGCACGACGCGCGCGAGGCCATCGCGACCGCGTACACCGCCGCGACAGCCGGATTCGCCCTCGACGCCGCCATCCATCGCCTGGCGATCGACAATCCGGTGGCGAACGGGTTCCATTCCGACGATCGCACCGCGGACGACGGACTCCGGGCCGAACTGAGCGAACTGGTCGCCGCCCGAGGCCCGGAGCTTCTGGAAGAGCACCGCATAGGCAACGCGTTTCGCTGGCACCGGCTCGCCGGCGGAGCCGAAATCCGCTCCACGGGCGCCCGGTTGACGCCACGCGCGCGATTGACGGTATGCCCGGACCCGCCGACCCGGCGGTCGAAGCGGGCGAGAGAGTACGTGTGACCATCACCGAAATGGACCGCGAGCGCCGCCGCATCGCCCTCTCCTTCGGCGACATCGACGCCTTCAACGACTCCGACCACTCCGGCTGAGCCCGAGGAGGCGGTCCCTCGGGCCCACCCCCCGATCCACGCGCGGCCACCCCACGGGCGGCGGGCCACTACGCGATGGCCCGCCGCGCGTACACCTCGATCTCGATCCTCATCCGGGGATCGGCAAGGCCGCACATCAACATCCTGGCGGCCGGTCGCACTTCGCCGAAGCAGCGGCGCAGCACCGGCCAACACGGCTCGTTACGACCGGATCATCGGCCTGTGCACCGCGTCGGGCTTCACCCGCAGGTGACCCAGCACGCGGTGGAATGGCAGACCGTCTGCGCCCAGGTGGAAACCGGCCTGGGGGTGTCCCTGGCCCCGGCGAGCATCCGACGCATCCGCCTCAGGGGCGTCGCCTTCCGCACCATCGACCGGACGCACCCCGCACCCGGGTCGCCGTCGCGTCGCGTAAGGAGGACGACAGCCCGCTGGTGGGCAGCCTTTTGACGGCCATCGACCAGGATCCGCCGGACGGCTCTCGGAGGTTCGGCGGTCGGGCCGTGTCCTAGGAGATCGCGTCGCCGTTGAGTCGGCATGGGAACTTCGGGGTCGGGTGGGATCGTTCCGAACGGCTTGTGGGGGCGGAGCAGGAGCACACGCAGACGATTCCTCGGCATCGCCACCGCGGTCGGTGCCGGCGCGTATCTCGGCGGCACCCGGACCGCGTCCGCGGCGACGGGCGATCCGGGGCCGGCACCGGAACTGCGGGCCCGCGAGGCGATCTTCGCGATCGACACCGCCATGCGTGAGAGCTACGACGCGCTCCGGGCCGAGGTGATCAAGCAGCTCGGCCCGGTCATCGTCATCGAGAACGATTACCGGGGCGGCCGGTACACGCTCATCCACAACGGCGAGCGGGAGTCCTTGCACCCCGTCTCCGACATGTTCGAGCTGGCCAAGTCGGTCGCCCACGCGCCCCTGGGCATCTACTCGATCATCGCGCCGTATCTGAGCCGCCGAATCCCGGAACTCCCCAGCTCCGCCCGCCTCGACCAGCACGACCTGGACATGGTGGCGTTCAAGGGCCCGGGAACGAACGGATGGATCAGCCCGCTTCAGGACTTCGGTGCCACCCTGACCACCGCCCGGCGGCAGCTCGGCAACGCGCGCATGGCGCGCGAACTCGAAGCGTCCTGCGTACGGATCCTCGACGCCGCGATCGAGTTCATCGACGAGTCGGCGCGGCGCGGCTCGTTCGACATGGCGTCTTTCGAGACCTTCACAGGCGGCTTGAACGACGCCATCGAAACCAACATCAAGCACGCGTCCCGCGCCCAGATCGAGGGCGTGGAAGCCCTCATGGGGCGCTGGCGGGACAAGGTCGGCCGAGCGGACTGGCCCGGCCTGTACATCGTCGTCCTGTCCATCTGGACGACGTCCGCCCAGAACCAGAACTCGATCATCGTCAAACACTTCATGGACCCCGCAAGGGCCGACTCACACCTGATCGACCTCCAGACGGCCCAACCACCCACCGACCCCATCCACGTCGCCCTCGACAACCTGGCCCGAATCGTCCAGGACAACGTCGCGGCGGAAATGGTCTTCCCCCTGAACCCACAACCGGCGGACGCCTTGAAGGGCCGCGAGGACCTCCTGACCCAGGAAATCCTCCACCAACTCGATTGCCCTCACCGCTGAACGGTCACCAGGGCAGGCCGGTCCCTATTGGCCGAGCGGCGCGTTCTCGATCGCCGTCGCACGGCGGGTCAACACGCGGGTGATGTGGCCGTCGTCCTCTTCGATGTCGCGGACATGCTCGAAGCCGATTCTGTCCAGCAGGACCAGCGAGGCATCGTTCGACGCGGCCACGGTGGCATGCACCTCGGTCAGGCCGAGAGTGTCGAAGCCATCCTCCGCCACCACCCACGTATACGAGTTCGGCCGGCGTTCGCCCAAGACGCGCGAGGACTCCCGGCCCCTCGGGGCATGCCACATCGCGGAGATCCCGTTCATCTGGCAATCCCTCGACGCCTCCGGCGTGGACGAACTCGTCGTCAGTCCTCCCCGCGATCTCGCCGACGAAATGCACCGGCGCTGGGTGGAGTTCATCCTGACCGGCGCACCGACGGACTGGCCCGCGTACGACACGACACAGCGCCCGGTCATGACCTTCCGCCGAGACAACGAGCCGGTGAACGAGATCGTCCCGGACCCGCGCGGACACGAACGGCTCCTGTGGGAGGGCTCGCTCGACCCCGAGTGAGCGAACCGCCGGCGAGCGAAGGCGAGCAAAGCGCCCGGCGAGCGAACCGCCCATCGAGCAAAGCCCCCGGCGAGCACCGCACCAGTGGCCGAACCGCCCTCCGGGCCGAACCTGCCCGAGCCACAACCAACCGGCCGGCGCCGCGCCTCGTCGCGCCGCCGGCCGGAAATGGTTTGACGCTCGCCCCCGCCGCCGGTCGGATGGCCATCCATGAGCACCGCCCCGATGCATCCCGATCTGCACCCCGTCGACGAGGACCTGGTACGGCGGCTGCTCGCCGGGCAGTTCCCGCAATGGTCCGCGGCGGCCGTACGGCGATTCCCCTCCGGCGGCACGGTCAACGCCATGTACCGGCTCGGACCGGACCTGGTCGTACGGCTGCCGCTGGTGAAGGGCGGTGCCGGGGACGTGGCCCTCGAACGGGAGTGGCTGCCTCGACTCGCGCCCTTGCTACCGACGGCCATCCCGGAGGTGCTCGGCGCCGGAGAGCCGGCCGAAGGCTACCCGTGGTCGTGGTCGATCTACCGGTGGCAGCCGGGCGCCAACCCCGAGGCCGGGGCGCTGACCCAGCCCACGGCGCTCGCCGAGGATCTGGCCGGCTTCGTGACGGCCATGCGAGGCATCACCCTGCCCGGCGCACCGCGGGCCCATCGCGGCGGGCCGCTGACCGCACTCGACACCTCGACCCGGGCGGCGATCGAGGCATTGCGCACGATCCCGGACGAGGGCATCGACTGCGATGCGGTGACCGCCGTTTGGGAGGACGCACTCCGGGCGCCCGCCTGGGACGGGCCGCCGGTGTGGCTGCACGCCGACCTGATGCCGGGAAATCTCCTGGTGGACGATCGCGGCAGGCTGACCTCGGTGATCGACTTCGGCTGCCTGGGCGTGGGCGATCCGGCCTGCGACCTGTTCCCGGCCTGGAACCTGCTGCCGATCGAGGCCGGAAAGACCTTTCGCAACGTACTCGACGTGGACGACGCGACCTGGCGGCGCGGCCGGGGCCGAACGCTCTCCCAGGCCCTGATCGCCCTGCCGTACTACCGCACCACCAACCCGACCATGACCCGCAACGCCCGACACGTCATCCGAACGGTGCTGGAAGAAGCCTGAGGTCGGCCGGCACCCTGCACCCAACGCGCCCAACGCGCCCAACGCGCACCCACCCACCACCCACGCATCCATCCGCCCGCCCGCCCAAGCCATCGAGCCTTGACATCAAGTCAAGTTGAACTTCTAGGCTCCAGACGAGCATCCGGGGCCTCGGGAGCCCCGGCCCACACGGACGGAGCGCGGCGAACATGGCGATCTACACCGAGGTCGAACGTACGTACCTGATCGGGCAGGGCCTGGGCCGATTGGCCACTGTCGGCCCGAACGGCATGCCGCAGGTGCGGCCCGTCGGGTTTCGGCTGAACGAGGACGGGACCGTCGACATCGGCGGACCCAAGCTCAGCACGAGCCAGAAGTGGCGCAACGCCGAGCGCAATCCGGCGGTGGCGTTCGTCGTGGACGACATGACGCCGGACGAGCCGGGGGCCTATCGGCCGGGCTGGGGTCGCGGCGTCGAGATCCGCGGCCGGGCCGAGCTGCTCCGCGACCACGAACCGCCGTTCGCAGCCGACTTCTTCAGCAACGAGGTGTTGCGGATCCACCCCGAGCGAGTGATCGGCTGGAACCTCGAGGACGGTTCCTGACCCGAGCGGGCACGCGGCACTCCGACCACTCCCTCCCCCGACATCGCCCGATTCCCGGACGATGTCGGCGGACGTGCCCGACCGCAGGCATCGCGCGGGCATCGCGCCGCCGACGCACCGCCGTCGTCACCGAGTGCCGATCGACGCCCCCAACGCGTGTCCGCCGAAGCCGTCGTCCGCGTGCTGGGCGGCCCACCAGTCGACCATGCGCTCGGGCGTCATCGTGGTCCAGTCCGGCGTGTCCTCGACCATCGCGTAGCCCATCGCCCGGGCGACCCGGACCAGGTCCGCGCCCGCCGGATAGCGGTCCGCCTGATAGCGCGCCAGCACGTCGTCCCACGACCCGTTCGGCCCCACCGCCAGGCACGCGCTCTCGAACGCCACCGCGTCCTGGATGCCCTTGACCGCACCGCTCGCCACATGCGGACGTGCGATCGCCGCCGCGTCGCCCGCGACCAGCGTGCGACCGCTCGTGTACGCGTCCACCACCAGGTCGTTGATCGGCTGGATCAACGTCTCGCTCTCCGGGGTGGCGGTCACCAGGTCGGCCCAGAACGGCGGGAAGTACTTGCGGACCAGCGCGAGCAGCCCCGGCCGGGGGTCGGCCGTGCCGCCGACCGCGCTGTACAGGCCCCACGACATGCGGTCGCCCGTGCTGCTCGGGATGCGGTACATGACGCCTTGGCCGTTCGGGATGCAGATCGAGATCAGGTGGTCGATCGGCTCGTGCTCCCACGGAACACTCCCGCGCCACATCGCATAACCCGCGTACTGCGGTACCGCGGCGGGGAACAGCGCGGTCCGTACGGCGGAGCCGTATCCGTCGGCGCCGACCACCACGTCGTAGCGCTCCCGGGTGCCGTCCGGCAGCACCACGTCGCCGTCCGCGCCGAGGGTGACCGGCGTACCGCCGCGATAGTCCACCTCGGCCGGCACCCGGCGGCGCAACCCCTGCCACAACTGGCCCCAGTTGTAGACCCGGAACGCGGCCGACTGGTCCCACAACAAGCGGCCCCGCGCGGAACCGCCGTCGTCGACGAGCCATTTGCGCCCGACCACGTCCCGCCACGGGGTGGTGTCGTCGACATAGCCGGCGGCCTCCAACTCCACGTAACGGTCCACGTGCAGCGCGATGCCCACACCTCGATCGGCGAGTTCGCCGGTGGTGCGCTCGTACACGGTGACCTCGGCCCCGCCGCGCGCCGCCGCCAGCGCGAACGCGCAGCCCGTGATACTTCCGCCGACCACGGCGACCCTGCCTATCGGCATGCCCATCTCCCCTTGTCCGCTTCCGACTTCGTACAGATGTCCGCACGAGCCCCGGAAGGACCCTACGGGATGTCGGTGGCGATCCGATCACGGACAACGATCAGTTGGGCTCGCCTGGTTTCGTCGAAGCGGATCTCGGCCTCCGTGTCGGGTTCGTTCACCGGAAGTCGGCGCCGGGCGTCGATCAACGTGGTCAGCCTCGGCAGCGCTCCGGCCGCGTGCCGGCCCATGTCGGCAAGCACCGGAAGCGCGTGCGCCCCCACGTACTGGTCCCCGACCACCGCGGCCAATTCCCCGACGAGACGATCGGCGATCCCGGCGTCCACGACACCGTGCACTCGCCAAACGACGCTCGCCAACTCGTACTTGAGCACCGATCCACGCTCGAACAGGCTCATCGCCTGCCGGCCTTGACGTTCCGTCAAGCCGCCGCACGCCATCAACCCGATCAGTGCCCGAGCGGCCCTGCGCCGCGACTCGACCACCTCGATCGGCTGTTCCGCCAACCACGCGTCGACGCCGGCGCGCCCGCCCACCACCCGCCGGGCGGCGAAGACCGCATGCAACTCCGGTACGGCCACGTCGACTCGCGGTGGCTCGCCCAGTTCGCGCGCCGTCAGCCGGTCCGCCTCACCCGTACCCGCCGCCCACCGTTCGGCCGCGGCCCGCCACAGATCACCCGACAGCCGCAACACCCGCAGCGTCTCCTCGCGCAAGGCCGGACCCGCGCCGGCCGCGACCTCGGCCAGGGCGGGCAGGATCTCGACCGGCCCGGTCCGCCACAGCCGGACGGCCGCCGCCGCCATCTCCACCCCGACCCACCGCACGCCCTCCTCCTCGGCGGCGAGCAACGTCCTCACGACGCGGTGGCATTCGTCCTCGTGGTCGTTGCGGGCCAGGCGCCACGCCCAAGTCGAGCCCCACGAGCGAGCGTCGAGGCCGATCCGGTCCACCGCCGCCGGCAGGTCCGCCAGGATCGCGTCGTTCAGCGCACGAGACCGGGCCCACGGAACACCCTCCGCGCCCGACAACCCGAGCACCGCCGGCACCCGGACCGTCGGGTCGCCATCCTCCGACAGCGTCGTGAACAGGGCCGCGAACCTGTCACCGGTCCCGAGCAGGGCGTTCACGCCCGCCATCCGCACCGCCGGATCGGCGGACCCCGGCAGCCGCGCCGAAACCTCCTCGACCTCGCCCGTCGCCACGAACAGCGGTGCCGCCGCCATCCGGACGGCAGGCTCCGGGTCCACCACATACGCCGCGGCACGCTCGGCGACAATCGGCCAGGTTCGTCCGAACTCGCGCAACGAGCACAGCAGTTCGATGGCACGCACGCGCATCTCGACCGCTCCCGCGTCCGCGAGTCCCAGCAGCACACGCGTCATCGGTCCGTCCCGGTCCGCGCGCACCGCCTCGAAGATCGCCGTCCGCTCCGGCCCTGCTGCCACCGCCGCCGCGCCCGACCCCACCGCCCACTCGATCGTGCGCCCGTCCGGCATCGCCGGCCCGAGCGGCATCACGCGCCCCCGCGCCATGACCTGTGCGTCCGCCACCGCGCACTCGCCCACCATGGCCTGTTCGGCCGCCATCCCCTGCTCGACCGTAATCGCCCGTTCGTCCGTCATCGCGATCGACGGTGTCACACCGCAGGCGGCGGGCCCATCGAATTGCGGCGTCCGTCGGGGTCGATCGAGGTCGGCCCCGAAGCCGCCGCGGTCTCCTCCACCTCCGGTCGACCGCCCGCGTCCACTCGACCGCTCACGTCCGCTCGACCGCTCACGTCCGCTCGACCTCCCGCCTGGGGTCGACCGCTCGCCTCGGGGGATGCCGCGCCCGCCGACGTGCCCAGGTGCATCGTGATCCGCACGACCACACCCTCGGCACACTCGGCCACTTCGACCTCGTCGCACAACGCGCGGGCGATCCACAATCCCCGCCCCGGGGTCTCGTGCTTGTCGGTCAGCCGCGGAAAACTCCGCCGTCGGCAGCCGTTCTGTTCCTCACGGCTCGCGTGGATCTCACAGACCACCCGGCCCGCCCGGGGCACACATCGCAACAGGGCCGGCTTCGAGCCGTTCGTGACCGCGCACGCGGCGATCTCGTGCACCGCGAGCACCAGACAGTCGGGGCGGTCGTCGGCCAGGCCCACCGCGTCGGCGTGCCGACGCACCACGGCACGCACCAGGCACAGGTCCGACGCGCCGAACGGCAGCACCTCCACCGGGCCCCCGGTACCGGAGCGGGCGCGGTCGCGGTTCGGGCCGGTCACTGCGTTCCCCCACTACGCTCGCCGGACGGTCGGTCCCCGTCCACGATCAGGCCACCGGCACCGCTCCAGCCGAGCAGGTCGACCACCTTGCGTACGGCCGGCCCGGCGGCGCGCAGGACCAGTCGCCGGTGCGGGCCCAGCGCCGCGGCGGCCCGGTACAACGTTTCCATCGTGCTCAGGTCGGCGAACTCCAGCGCGGACAGGTCGACCACCAGATCGCGTCCCGGCTGCGCGGCGGCCCGCCGCAACGCCTCCTCCAACAGACCCAGGGTCGCCACGTCGGCCTCGCCGATCAGCCGCAGCCCCTTGGTCGTGTCGGTGACCTGCAGGCTGGGCGGACGGGCCCGCCCGGTGCCCGCGACGATCGGGTGTAATCGTTCCTGGGCGTCGATCTGCACCGAGCTGAACTCGCGCGGGTCGTACAGGCAGATCCCCATCGCCCGGCGGCCGGGCAGGCCCAGGCCGGCGAGCCGCTCGAACTCGTGCAGTTCGTCGTACCCGACGCCACCGGCTCGGCCCCACGTCATGTCACCGCACACCCGCAGGCCCCGATAGCCGTCCTCGAGCGCCTGGTCCACCGCCGCGAAGAACGTCTGCGCCATCCCCTCGGGCGTGAACTCACCTTCCCACAGCGGCGTTCGGCCGACATCGACGACCACCAGCGAGCCGTCGGCCTCGCGTTCGGCCGGCCGCGTGGGTCCTTGGGACAGCGTACTCATCAGCCAGGATCGATCGCGCCGGCCGAGCAGGCACATCACCCGCTCGTCGGCGGACAACCCGTCCCGCACGTAGCTGTGCACCGCGAGCCGGACCACCGCCTCGTCGGCCGACACGAAGCAGCAGTGGCTGCCGTAATCCATCGCTCCCACCGCGGCCACCGTGGCCCCGGCCTGGGAAGTGTCCATCCGCGTATGCCCCCTGTGGTCCCGGCATGCCTCGGGCCCGGCCCGGGCGCTCGCCCCGCTCCAGACCGTAGTGCCCCCGACCGGTACCCCCGCGCGAAAACAGTCAAGAAAGCTTCTTTCGGGGGTATCCGCCGCCCGACCACGGCACAATCGTTGGGTCCCGGTCGACACCACGGCCGACACCACGGTCGGCCCCGCATCATCCCGCGACCACGATCGCGAACCCGATCGGGTGACGCCGACACCGGTTGGCCCAATACCGCCCGGGTGCCGGCCATCCGGCGACTAGCGTCCTGACGAAACCCACTCGTCCCAGGGAAGACATTGACCACGCATGCCCCGGCGCGGCGCGCCATCGGGCCGGACTCGCCGCGCGTCGACACCGTCGACGTGACGCCTCGTCAGGCCAATCGGGAAAACCTGCAAGGAGTTTGCTGAGCCATGCGCGTCGCCATCACCGGAGCCACCGGATTCCTCGGTCTCCATCTGCTCCGCGAACTGCTCGACCGGCACCGTACGATCACCGTCCTGGCCCACGCGGGTTCGCGCGGCGCGATCGACCGGATTCGGGCCTTTCTGGAAGTCTCCGCCGCTCCCGACGAGTTGGTGCGGCGACTCCCCGAACGGCTGCGGATCGTCGAGACCGACCTGACGCTGCCCCGACTGGGCCTGACGCGGGCGGACTTCGCCTCGCTGGCCGACTCGGTCGACGTGATCTGGCACTGCGCCGGCGATTCCCGGATCGACGCGCCGTTGGCCGAGTTGCGCCCGACCAACGTCGAAGGCACCCGCCACCTGTTGGAGTTGGCCGAGGTCGGCCGGCGTCGTCCGCGCGTGCTGCACATCAGCACGGCGTACGTGGCCGGCGGCCGGCGCGATGGCACGGTGAAGGAGGAACTCCCGGACGATTCGGGTGGTTTCGAGAACGACTACGAGCGGTCCAAGTACGAGGCCGAGGTGCTCGTGCGGGACTGGGCCGCGCGGTGCGGACGCTCGGCGATGATCCTGCGGCCGACCACATTGGTCTCCGACCGGCCCGGTCTGCCCGGAAACGTTCTGCGGTACATGGTCGAACGCGCGGAGGCGACCGGAGGCTGCGCGGCCCTGGGTTGGGCCGCCCGGTTGCCGCGCCGGGTGCGGCCGGTGTTGCGGCTGGCCGCGGCGCCGGACGGCCGGCTCAATTTCGTCCCCGTGCACGAGGCCGCGCGGGTGATGACCCGGCTCGCCGATCTCGCCGGTTCCGGGGGCGTGGACGTCTACCACGTACGGCATCCGCACGACGTCCCGATCGGGGTTGTCCGCGAGGTGCTCGCCGAATTCCTGCCGGTCCGGCTGCGGTTCGTCGACCAACCGCCGGAGCGGCCGACCGGGGTGGAACGGCTCGCCGAGGCGCACACGGCGTTCACGCCGTATCTGACACACCGTCGTGGCTACGACGACTCGGGCGTGCGCGCGCTGCTCGGTGAGCCGCGTTCGAGGATCGGCGTGGATCGCGACTACCTCGTGGACTGCGTCCGGCCCGGCCGCGGCGGTCGGCGCGCCCACGCGGCGGAGAACGTGTATCGGGAGCACGGCCGCGCGGACCGGGTCGACGCACTTGAGCTCGGCGGCGTCCTGCGTTTTCGCGGCCTCGCGCCGCGCGTCGAGGATCTGCGCGAGGGGATCGCAGCCCGGCTGTGGCGGGTGCCGGTGCTGGCCTATCGCGTGGACGGCGCGTACCGGCGGCGCGGAGCGCTCGACCTGGCCCGGCACGTGCACGTGCACCCGGCCGGCGTGAACCGCCTGGGCGCCGCCGTCGACGAAGCACTCGCGGATCGGCTGCCTCGGGATCGGCCGCTGTGGGAGGCCCGACTCGTGCACGGGTACGCGGCGGACGAGTGGGCGGTGGTCTTCAAGGCTCATCGGTCGCTGCTGGACGGCGCGTCGGTGGTCGAGGTCGGTCGGCGCCTGTTCGGGGTGGAGCCGATCGACACCGCCCCGACGCCTGCGGCCGGGATGGACGAGCTCGGCGCGGGCGAGCGGCTGCGCTGCCTGGTTCCGCCGAGCACGCGGCCGTTCGCGACGCGCGGGCTGACCGGTACCCGTCGGATGGCCTGGCTGGGCCTGGACGCCAAGCGGCTGCGCGCGGCGGTACACGACACGGGCGCCGAGCCGGACGCGCTGTTCCTCGCCGCCCTCACCGGCGCGCTGCGGGATTGCCCGGGCGTCCCGTGGCGACGCGGGCCGAAGCCGGTCTGGGCCCTCGTACCGTCCGCCGCCGGCGGCTGGGCCCGTGCGGAACCGGGCAGCCACGCCCGGCCGACCCGGGTCCGGCTGCCCTGCGACCAGGCGGACCCCGCGCGGCGCCTGGCGCTGATCGCGCAGACGCCCGCGGCGTCGGGCGTGCGCTGGGGGCTGCGCGCGGCGATGTCGCCATGGCAGGTGGACGTGGCGGCGGAGCCGGCTCAGGGGTGGCTGCGCCGGCCGTACGCGTTCCGCGGGTCCTCGATGGTGGGTGCGGTCCCCTTCGGCGGTGTGCCCCGGGGTGTGCCGTTCGGAGTGTTCCTGGGCACGTTCGAGGACACGTTGTACGTGAGCGCCACGGTCGACACGGCCCTGCCGGGCGAGCTGGCGGAATCCCTGTGCGCGTCGTGGTCGACGGCGCTGGACGAACTCGCGGCCTGAGCCGGTCCTGGTTCGGCCGTCGGGCGGGCCCGTACCCGCCCTGCGGCCGAACCGGCCGGATCCCTCGTCAGACCAGGTGCCGCCACACGTCGACGTCGGCCGTGCGGCTCCAGGTCGCGTCGCCGTGGCCGTAGTTCGCCACGACGGTGAAGCCCACCTTCGGGTTGCCGCCGGCCCGGATCAGTTCCGCGCCCCGGGGGTGGTCGCCGCGTCCCAGGGCGGTGTTCACCCAGGTGACCTCGGCGTCGATGGCCGACCAGTCGATGCGATACACCGAGTCCTCGCCGGCCCAGATCGCGGTGAGGTCGCGCATCAGCGCGGTGGGGATCAGGCCGCCGCCGAACCGGGCGCCGGCCTCGGCCCACACCGACAGCGGCGCGTGCGCGAGCGCGAACCGGTCCTGGTCGGGCGTCGCGCCGAACGTGAAGTCGCCTGCGGCGAAGCCCTGTTCGTAGACCCAGTTGGTGAGCCCCGGCAGGCTGTTCGTGTGGATCAGCGCGAAGTGCGCGAGTGCCGCGTTGGTGAAGCGGGTGCCCGGGTCGACGGGTCGCGGTACCGGCGAGGCGCCGTTCGGGTCGCCGACCGCCCGCGCGAGCAGGCCCTTCAGGCCCGGGTCGCTCGCGTAGCCGCCGGCGGCGAGTTCGCGGTCGAGCGCGACCCTGGTCTGCGCGGCCCGTACCGCGAGCTCGCCCTCGTACGGCCCGGTGGTGTCCAGCACCATCACCCGGCGCAGCCTGGGCGATCGGTCCGCCGCGAGGTCGAGCGCGAGCGCGGCGCCGGCGGAGTGGCCGAGCAGGTCGTAGGGCACCCGCAGCGCCGCGTCGACCGCGTCGATCACCTTGCGCGCGTCCCGCTTGTGCGCGGCCTGGCCCCACGCGGGGCCGAGGTCGGCGGCCGTCGCGTCGTTTTCGCGCGGCGAGACGCCGATCACCAGGTAGCCGCGTTCGCGCAGGTGATGGGTGAGGTTGTGGGCGGTGGGGGTGAAGAAGTTCGAGGAGAAGTCGAGGCCGCCGCCGGGCAGCAGGTAAACGAGCCGGCGCGGCAGGTGTCGGGTGTCGGCGACCACGTCCACCACCAACGGCACCGCCGCGTCCCGTACTTCCAGCCGGGTCCGGGTCCAGCCGGAGCCGTGTTCGCGCCCGCGCACCTCGAGGTCGCCGCCCAGCGCGCCGGCGATGCGTTCCGCCACCGGTTGCCCACCCGCCCGGCCGGTGCCCGCTCCCAGGCCGATCAGCGCCGGGGTCGCGAGCACGGCCAACGCCTTCCTGCGTCGCATCGCCTTCCCCCTCCTTCGACGACGTCAAGCCTGGTCGGCGCACCCGGCACGCCACAAGTACCCGCGGCGATCCGCCACGAGCACACGCCCGGCCGGGCCGCTGCGGGCCGACGGATTCGGCGGTCCCCACCCGGCGACCGTGCCCGGTCGCCGGCATGGTGCGGACCCGCCGGTGCGGTTCGCTCCGCACCGGCGGGTCCGCACCGTGTCGGCCGGCCCGGGACGCGCTAGCCGGGCTGCACCGGCTGTACGGACCGCTCCGCCTGTTCGGACCGTTCCGCCCGGCGCGGCTGCACCACCGCCCGGTCCGAACCATCCGATCCTTGCGCTCCTTGCGATGCGTCCGATCGTGCCGACTCCGCCGGTTCCGGGCCGGCGACGACCTCCGCGAAGCGGGCGGCGGCGATCAGTTGCGGGTCGCCGGTGCGCAGCGCGTCCTCGACGAGCGCGCCGGCCAGGGCCGGATCACGCTCGGACACCGCGAGGTAGGGCAAGGCCCGCAACACGGCTCGACGTTCGTGCGCGTCGCCGCGCCAGTACAGGGTGCGCAGGTGCGCGGACAGGTCACACTCGGGCGTACGCGCGGCCAATTCGGCCAGCGCCAGGACCCGCGCGGCGTCGTCGCAGGTCCACCCGGGCAGGCCGATCAGCGGCGCTCGGCCGCAGGCGCGGCCGGCCGCGGCGAACGCGGTGAAGTCGGCGAGCGTGGGCCAGTCCTCGCTGCCCGGTTTGGCGGACGCGGTGAACGCGCTTCGCAGAGCTGCGATCGGCGGGTGGGGCATGGGCGGATTCCTCCCGGTGGCCGGCGATGCGCGATACGCACCTGTGGCTGTGCGTTCCCCATCCGAGGTGATCGCCAATCGAACGATTCACGGATGGGCGTAGCGGTGCCGCGGGGCGGACGTTCAAGCCGAATCGCATTCCCGACAAAGCCGAACTTTCGGTCATCCGTCGATCTTCACGCCCGGCGTCCGCCCGCTCGGGCGGCGGGCCTCGGCCGAGGAGGCGCACAGGGCGCGCGCACGGCGCATTCTTGACCTTCAGCGGACCTTTCGCGGACCGTTCGCAGGCTGACGCGAACGTTGACGAGATCTACCGTTGGTGAATGGTCCGTGAACCGCTCGTCGAGGTCAGTGTCGTGATCGCCGCGCCTGCCGAGGCGGTCTGGCATGCCCTCGTGGACGCGGACACGCGCGCGATGTGGTGGCGCTATCTCGATGGACGCGCGGGTCGGCGGTCGGCTCAGCGAGCGCTGGAGCGGAGCGGACGGCGAGGCCCGGTTGACCACCGGCCGGGTCCGGGCACTGGAACCGTGCCGCCTGCTGCGCTTCACCTGGGCCGACGACGACTGGGCGATGTCCACGACGGTGACCATCGAGCCGGCCCGGGCTCGTCCGGGCGCCCAGATCCGGATCCGCGAGACCGGCTGGAGTCGCCTCCGGGACGGCCCGAGCCTGGCCGCCGCGCACCGCGACGGCTGGGGTGCGCACGTCGAGGACCTGCGCCGCTTCACCGAGGCCGCCGGCGGCCCGCGTTGACCGCGCGGGGTGTGCTCGGCGTCGTACCGGTCCGCGCCGGCACCACCCGCCATGGACCGGTGGTCGCCGGCGGTTGACGCGGGGGCGGACGGTAGTGTTGTGGCGCCGTTCGGAGGACGAACGGCGGAGCGAGCCGGGTCCGGTTCGCGCGATCGGTGTCGCCGGTGGCGTGGTCGGCCGGCTGCACCACCTTTGGGAGTCATCGTGTTGAACGCCCTCGGCGCCCTCGCCGAACTCACCCCTTTCCTCGTCGTGGCGGTCGGTTTCACCTTCGTGATCCGCGGCATCCTGCGCGCGGACCGGCGCGAGCGCGAGCACTACGCCAAGCAGGACACCGAGACTCAGGTGCCCTCGTCCTGACCATCGCGTCGGACGTCGCCGGGGCTGACCCTCGGGCGCCTGCGGTCGGCCCGGCGTCGCGCGCGGAGAGCACTCGGCCGACGGAGCGGCACCGGCCGAGCAGCCGGGTGGACCGGCCCGCCGGAGGAAATCGCCTGGCCCCGAATCGGCGGGCCACGCTACGGTTTCCGCGGCCTTCCGGTGCGCAGGCTGCGGATACTCCATGGAGCCTTCAAGGGCAGTGAAATGTACGGGGCCCAGAGTCCCGGTCTCCGCGGCCGCCTCGATCTCGGCGGGCCGCCTGCTTCTCCCGGCACAGTGCGGCCGGACCGGACCGCCGGGTCGTCGACCCGGCGGTCGCGTCGTTTCCCGCACTTCGACCGCGGCACCGACACGGGTTCGAGCGCGCCGACTCCGGAGCGCCGTCGCGTCGGCATCCTCGGCCCCACCGCGCAGACCCCGACCCCCTACCGGGGTATCACTCCGGAGTTGGCGCCGCGGTGTGATGCCCCCGCGGGGCCCGACTCCTACCTTGGGGAACACGCCGAAACCGGCCGCACCCGCGCCGGTATCGCCCCGCCCGCGCGGCTCGCGGGCACAGCCCCGAGGACTGCGCCATGACATCCACGACCGCTCACCCCGCCGCCGCAACCCTCGCCCGCTCCCCGAGCCGGCGCACGACGCGCCGCACGATCCGCCGCTTCGCGCCCGGTTCGGTGCGCGAGGCCGGTCGGCGCTCGATGTACGCGCTGATCGCGCTGCCGCTCGGTCTGCTGAGCATCGGCCTGGTGCTCGGCGGCCGGCCCGCCCGCGCGGCCCGCGTGCGGCTCGCGGCGGCCCGGCGGTTCCTGGACACAAAGTCGGACGAGACGACCGGACGGCCCGGCCCCGGCCCGCTCCGGGTGCTCCGGGACGGCGTGCTCGACGCCGCACTGGGCATCCCGACGCTGATCCTGGCCGGGTACGCGTACGGCAACACCCTGCGCAACCTGACCTACCCGATCTGGTACGGCGACACCGACTACCACGACGCGTGGGGCGGGCCGACCCTGGCCGGTGTCTGGACCGTGCACGCGATCGGCGGCCTCGCCTTCTTCGCGGTGTGTCTGTGCCTGATCAAGGCGCTCACCGACGTACCGGCGACCGTGGCCCGCCGAACGTTCGGGCCGCGGACCTGACCGCCACGCAGGCACTCGCCCGCCCGCTCCCGCTCCCGCCCCGGAGACCGCGATGGACACCGCCCTCGCCCCGCCCGACCGATCGGTCCATCCGGGCATAGCATCACCAACCGTGAAGATCGTTCGACCGCCGACCGTCCTGGCCACGCTCCGCGAGGCGTTGTCCCTGGACTCGGTGGCCCCGCTGCCCAACACCCGCCGCGCGAGGCGGGTGTTGTCGCTGACCGCGCTGCTGATCGGCGTGGCCGGTTGGCTCGACCTGTACCAGCACTACGACGTGTCGGCCGCGGGCGCGACCGTCTCCGCCATCGCCCGCGCGGTCCCGGTGCTGCTGTGCCTGTATCGCCCGCCGGCTGCCTGGTGGTTGGCGCTGACCGCGGCGATCGCGACGGCGGTGCCGACCCACCCGGTGTCCGACTCCGAGCCGTGGCCGTGGGCGGTGACCTCGGTGTTCTCGCTGGTCGTCGTCCTGAGCGTGATCGCGCTGCGGGCGCCGCGTCGGGTGCTGGTCGTCCTGTGGCTGGTGCTGCTCGCGGCCGGCACGGTGCTGATGCTCACCCGCTGTCCGATCGACGTCGACGAACTGCTGCCGATAGCCGTCCTGTCCGCCCTCGCCCCACTCACCGCCGAGGCGATCGGCAGCCGAAGTGCCGTGCAGCGCCGACTGGTCCGGGTCGAGGAGATCAGCCAGGCCGAACACGCCCGGCGCACCCTCCTGGAGGAACGCACCAGGATCGCCCGCGAGTTGCACGACGTGGTGGCCCACCACATGTCGGTGATCACCGTTCAGGCGGACAGCGCGCCGTATCGCATCGTCGACCTGCCGCCCGCGGCCGTCACCGAGTTCGGCACGATCGCCGCCGAGGCACGCCGCTCGCTCACCGAGATGCGCCGCCTGCTGCACGTGCTGCGCCAGGACGCGGACGCCGGCGCCGAGCACAGCCCGCAACCGGGTCTGGCCGAATTGCCCGTACTGATCGAGACCGCGCATCGGGCCGGCCTGGAGGCGCATCTGTCGATCGAGGACTCCGTGCCCGCGCCGGACCGAATCCCGGTGGGCGTACAACTCTCCGCGTACCGGTTGATCCAGGAGTCGCTCAGCAACGTGGTCCGGCACGCCCCGGGCGCCTCGGTACGGGTCACCGTGACCGCGGACGCCTCGGCGCTGCGGCTGACCGTGGTCAACTCCGCTCCTGGAGCGGCCGGCAGGCCCGTGGAGCCGCGCGGGCCGGTCGAGGATTCCGGCCCGACCGGCACCGGCCAGGGCCTGATCGGCATGCGCGAGCGGGTCGCGATGCTGGCCGGCGAGTTGCACACCGGGGCGTTGGAGGACGGCGGCTTCCGGGTCGCTGCCATGCTTCCCCTACCGCCGGCCGACGCCACGTCGGCCCCGACCACCCCCGGAGCGGCATGACCACCGTAGTGATCGCCGACGACCAGGCGATGATCCGTGCCGGCTTCGCCGCGCTGCTCGCCGCCCAGCCGGACCTGGAGGTGGTCGGCGAGGCCGCCGACGGGCGCGAGGCGGTCCGGCTGACCCGGGAGACCCGGCCGGACGTGGTCCTGATGGACGTGCGGATGCCGATCCTGGACGGCCTGGCCGCGACCCGCGAACTGCTCGGCGAAACCGACGCGTTCGACGCGATGCCCAGGGTGTTGATGCTGACCACGTTCGACATCGACGACTACGTGTACGAGGCGCTGCGCGCGGGTGCGAGCGGCTTCCTGCTCAAGGACGCCTCCCCCGCCGATCTGATCGCCGCCGTGCGGATCGTCGCGGCCGGGGACGCCCTCCTGGCGCCCTCGATCACCCGTCGGCTGATCGCCGACTTCGCTCGCAACCGGCCGATCACACGTGCGAGTTCGACCCGCCTGGGCACCCTCACCCCGCGCGAGACCGAGGTGCTCGGGCTGATCGCGCAGGGCCGCTCCAACGGCGAGATCGCCGCCCACCTCGTGCTCGCCGAACAGACGGTCAAGACGCACGTGAGCCGGATCCTGGACAAGCTCGACCTGCGCGACCGCGCCCAGGCGGTGGTCTTCGCCTACGAGAGCGGCCTGATCACCCCGGGCACACCGGGGTAGCCCGACCGAGCCGAAACGGACCGCGCCGAACCGAGCGTCCGCGAGCGGGTCGGCGACGCTCCGTTGCCGACCCGCTCGTACGCGAACCCTCCCGGCCGCCTCGCGCCTACTCCGTGGGCAGCCCCAGGGCGCGCAACTCGGCCGGGTCTCCCGGTCCGACCACGTCCTTGATGTCCGGACGGGCCAGGCGGGCGGGGTCGGCGAGGATGTTGATCTCGACGATCTTGTCACCCACGATGGTGAAGTCCATCACCCCGAACGCCTTGCCGCCCGGCGCGTTCAGCAGACCCGGAGCCCCGTTGATGAGCACGGGTCGGGCGTACTGCGCGAAGCGCGCGAAGGTGAGCGCCTGCTCGACCACCGCGCGGGCGCCGCGGACCAGTTGGGAGACACCGATCGGGCCGCTGCCGGTGTCGGCACGGAGCAGGACGTCGGGGTCGAGCAGGTCCAGCAGGGCCTGGAAGTCGCCGGCCCGGGAGGCGGCCAGGAAGGCGTCCACGACGCGGCGCTGACGCGGCAGATCCGGCTCCGGCGCCGCGCCCTGCACCCGACGCCGGGCACGGCTGGCGAGCTGCCGGGTCGCCGCGGTCGACTTGTCCACGATCGGCGCGATGTCGTCGAACGGCATCGCGAACATGTCGTGCAGCACGAAGGCGAGCCGCTCGGCGGGGGGCAGCGTGTCCAGCACGACCAGCATCGCCAGCCCGACCGAGTCGGCGAGGACCGCGAGCTCCTCGGGGTCGGCCCCCTCCGCGTGCGAGACGATCGGGTCCGGCACGTGCGTGTCCCACATGTCCTCGCGCCGGGACTTGCGCGAGCGCAGCATGTCCAGGCAGACCCGCCCGACGACCGTGGTCAGCCAGCCGCCGAGGTTGTGCACATCGCTGATGTCGGAGCGGTCCAGTCGCAGCCAGGCCTCCTGGACGGCGTCCTCCGCCTCACTGAGCGAGCCGAGCATGCGATACGCCACCGCCCGCAGATGGCTGCGGTTCTCCTCGAACCGTTCGGCAAGCAGTTCGTGCTCCGTCATCGTTCGCTTTCTCCCGTTCCCGTTCCCCCGGCGCTGTGAGCGACGGATTCCAGACGATATGACACCCGGAAACCGCCGTCCCGGCGCCCCGCCCACCGGCTCGGCCTTCCGGGGTCCGCCGCTCGTGCGCCGGGCCGTGCCCGGTGAGGGACTTCCCGCCGATCCGCCCGCAAAGGTGTCCCCTCGGCCGAACCCCTGGTTGCATGGGCGGCGACCAGGATCGAGGAGGGACCGCGTGCCCAGGCGACGGCCGAATGTGCCCGCGCGACGCGGCACGGCGCAACTGTCGGCCCTTGCCCTGCTCGCCGCCGCCGGCTGCGCGGCGTGCGGCGACACCGCGGCCGCGGCGCCGGACCGAGCCGTCACCGGCTACACCGACGGCGTCGTGTCCGCCACGGTCCCGTGGCAGGGCCGGTCGATCACCTTCGAGGTGGCGGTCGGCGTCACCACTTCGCCCGAGCCGCCGCGGATCACCGACCGGCTGCCCAAGGTCGGCACCGCCCCGAAGGGCACGATGTTCGTCCTGATCGGCCTGCACGCGGCCCTGCGCCCGACGGCCCACCCCGACTCCGGTTCCGGTTCCGGTGCGGACCCGGCCCGTTGCACCTTCGCCTACGGCCACAAGCTCGCCGACGAGGTGGTGCTGCGGCTGCCCGACGGCCGTCGCGTCCCGGTTCTGAACGCCTCCCCGCAGCCGGACCTCTACGCCGCCTCGGTCGAACTCGCCTTCCAGGTACCGGAGTCCTTCCGCGCCGGCACCCTCGCCCTGACTCCGACCGGCACCCTGCGCGCGGCCTGCCCGACCGGCCCGACCGACATCCCGCTGACCTTCCCCACCCACCACTTCACCCTCAGAGCCGACTGAGCCGATCGAACCACCCAGCCGAGCGAGGCAAGCCAGGGGAGCCAGGACAGCCGAGGGACCCGGTAGACCCGGGAGGCCGAGCCGACCGACCCGCCCGTCACCCGATCCACACCAGGTTGATCACACTCACCATCACCCGGTTCTCCTGCACGATGTACGTCGCGAAGCCGTGCGCCGCGAAGGCCGCCTCCAGGGTGTCCTTGAGGCCACCGCTCATCCGCGCGCCCGCGTTCCACGGGTCGTGGCGCAGTCGCCGCTCCAGTTCGATCCAGGCCCGGCGGGCGGCGGTCGGCAGAGTGCGCCGAATCGCCTCGGCCTCGACGTGGTACTCGACGCCATAGCTCACCGCTGCGCCCGGAACAACCGGTCCACCCGGGGCCGGACGACCCCGGACAGATCGCCCTCCCGGATCCGCCGGGCCCGCTCCAACACGGCCTCGTGGTCGCCGTTCCGGTGATGCACGAGCCGCCGCTGCCACGGGAGCAACACGTGCGCGAGCAGGGCCAGATCGCCCGCGTCGCGCGCGTGCTCCAGGGCCCGGCCGTACTCGACATCGAACTCCTCCCGCGCCCCCTCCGGGAGTTCGGCCCGCAACTGCCCCGGCGTGGGCCACAGCGCACCGCCGGTATGGACGGTCACGGCCGAAGCGGATGGATCACGAGGCGCGGTCATGCCCCCAAGCGTCGCACCACGCCCCCACTCGACCACCCCTGCTCGCGGAAATCCGACGCCCCGGCGCCCACCGCGCGCTCACAACCGGAGCTTGTGCCACGCCGTGCGCAGGGCCTCCAGCTCGCGACGGGGGAACGGCCGCCGCCAGTCCGCGTACCAGCGGTCCTCGCCGAGGTCGAAGTCCACCCGGTCGAATCCGCGCAGTACGCTCCGCGCGAGCAGTTCGATCGGGTGGCGCGCCTCCCACAACACCTCGCCGGGCCGGTTCCGCATCGATGCGTCGGCGTATTCGACGATCCTGATCTCCACCGCGTCGCCGTCCGGGCTCAGGTGCCACAGATAGCCGTTGGGTTCGGCCTCGAACATCACCTTGTGGTCGCCCGGTTCGCCGAGCGCGAGCCGGGTCGCCGCGTCGATCAGTTCCGCGGGCGCGTCGGTGATGTAGGAGACGACCAACTGCGCCTCCCCGGTGGTGTCGGCGATGGTGCAGTCGGCCCAGCCGGAACCCGAAAGGGTCCAGGTGAACCACAGCGATGCCTTCATTCCGGACATGTTGCCGGCCTTCCTGGAATCACCGCATGGATCGCACGAATCTCACCCGTCCGGCCGGCGCATGGGACGCGCTGCGCCTGGATGTACCCGAGTCCGTGCGGCCGTCGCTGCGCCTGCCGGTGGCGGGGACCCGCAAGCTCGTCCCGGTCGACGAGCCGGCCGCGGCCCCGCTGTTGGTGTCGTCCCGCCCGATGGCGTACGGCGCCCACGTAGAGGGCCCGGTGGACGGTTACGAGCAGCGGATGGCATCGATACACCGCGGCTCCCGACGCCGGTGCGAACGCGGTACGGGACGCGGGCCGGCAACTCGCGCGCGACCTGCACCGGCCGCGCGCGGGCTACGGCCCGACCCGGGCGCCCGGCCGCTCAAGGGCGGCGTCCCCGCCTGGCGGGGGCCGGGCGCGCGCCATGCACCCGACCGGGCACGCCGAGCGCCCGGTCACCGCCCGGCTCCGGCCCGGCCCGCTCGGCCTCGTCGCGAACGCGTACGTCGAGCACCGCCGCCGCGCCCACCCGCCCGTCGCGTACCGCCTCGGCCCGCACCGCCGCGTGATACGGCCCGGCCGCGCCGGCGAACGCCCCCGCGCCCATCGGACCACTCTCGCGCGGGACCCGATAGCGCACGGTCCACACCACCTCCGCGCCCGGGCCGATCGGCGCGCCCGGCTCCGGCTCCACCACCGCGACCCGCTCCTGGTCGAACACCCGGACCCGGAACCGCTCGGCCCCGCCCCCGCGATTGCGCACCAGCAACCGAGCCTCCACCACCTCCCCGGGGGTGGCCGCGATCCGCGCCCGTTCGAATCCGACCTGCACCGCGAGGGCCGGATCGCCCACGCGCTGCCCGGCCAGATCGGCCCCGCACAGCGGCCCCTCGCAGTATCCGTGGCGCTCGTCCGCCACCGGAGTCCCACATAGTCGGCAGTGCCCCGTCACACTCATGGCTGCCCCCGAACGTCGATCCCCCCGCGTCCGAAGACGCCCAACCGAGAAGACCCGTTCCGCATTCGTCCGCGGATAAGGGAAGCCCCTCGTTCCCTCCCTTCCCCCTGATCGCATCCTGCACTAACGTGCCGGCACACCCGGCCGCCCGGCGTCCTCGGACGATCCGTGCACCGGACACCACGACCGCGGGCCGAACCCACCCGGCCCCACCGGCGTCCGCCGAACTCGCGGCGGAATCCGGCCCCACGCACAGCGCAGCGACCCGCACGGAGGTTGTCCCCATGGCATCGACCCTCACCGGCGCGAAGATCGTCGTCACCGGTGTCACCGGCCAAGTCGCCGAACCGGTCGCCAAGATCCTCGCCCGGGACAACGACGTGTACGGCGCCGCCCGCTTCCACGACGACGAGGCCCGCGAGCGCCTGGAGGCCGCGGGCGTCACGTGCGTGAAGATCGACCTGGCCGCCGGCGACGTCGCGGCGCTGCCCGCCGACGCCGACTACGTGGTCAACTTCGCCGTGGCCAAGAACGGCGACTGGAACGTGGACCTGGACGCGAACGCGGGCGGCGTACTGTCCCTGATGGAGCATCACCAGGCCGCCCGGGCCTTCCTGCACTGCTCCTCCACCGCTGTCTACCAGCCCGCCGGCCACAAGGAACTGAGGGAAAGCGCTGCTCTGGGAGACAACCACGGCGTGTGGTCGTTCCTGGAGACGTACAGCATCTGCAAGATCGCCGCCGAGGGCGCCGCCCGCTGGGGTGCGCGCCGGTTCGCGCTGCCGACCACGATCGCCCGCCTGTCGGTGCCCTACGGCGACAACGGTGGCTGGCCCGGCATCCACTTGGAGATGATGCTCGGCGGCGCGCCCGTCGACGTGCACACCAACGCCCCGAGCGTCTACCACCCGATCCACGTGGACGACATCGCCGGCACGCTGCCCGCGCTGTTCGCGGCGGCCACACCCGAGGTCACCACCGTCAACTGGGGCGGCAGCGACCCGGTGAGCATCGAGGAATGGTGCGGCTACCTGGCTGAACTCACCGGCGTGACACCCGAGTTCAACGCCACCGACGCGACCATCGACTCGGTCACGCTGGACCTGACCCGGATGCACGAAATCACCGGCCGCACCACCGTGCACTGGCGGGACGGGATGCGCCGGATGGTCGAGGCCCTGCACCCGGAACTGCTCAAGTAGGACCGATCCGGGCCGCGCGTCGTCGAAGCGCACGTTGTCCGGCGACGCGTCGATCCGGCCCGCGTGCGTCCGGGTTCGGCCCGCGGTCGGCCCGCGTCCGGTTCACGCTCGCCCCGCGCGCTCACCTCGCGAACGCGCGCTCACCTCGCGAACGCGTGCTCGGTGACCGGCCCGAGTGCCTCGAAGCCCAGCTTCCGGTACACCGGTTCGCCGGCCGCCGACGCCTGGAGCACCGCGACCGAATGCCCCTCGTCGACCGCCGTGTCCAGCGCGGCCCGGGTCAGGGCCGCGCCGTACCCGCGCATGCGGTGGGTGGCCAACGTCGCGATGTTGTACACGCCCGCGACACCGGCGTGCGCGAACACCTCGGCGGTGGCCACCGGCCGGTCGTCCAGGTACCCGACCAGGTAGCGCGCGGCCGATGCGAGCGCGGCCTCGGCGGTCAGTTCGACGAACCGCACGACATCACCCGCGGACGGCGTCCACAGCGTCGACAACACCTCGGCGAAGTCGAGCAACCCCGTGCGCGTGCGCACCGGTTCGATCCGCAACCCGGCCGGCGGCGCGGCCTCGGCGGGCGTGCTCCGGGTCCACCGCGCCCACATGGCCACCTCGGTCTCGTTGACCGGCAGGCCGTGTGCCACCAGCCGCTCGGCCAGGTCCGTCGGCCGCGACCCCCGGGTGACCCACCACGAGAACGGCCGCCCGGTCGCCGCGATCCGGCGCACCGTGCGCTCGACGGCCGCGTCGACCGTCTCGGCGGTCAGCCGCGCGCCCGCGACGATGTTGTACGAATCGTGCGCCAGACCGCTGTCCGCGAGGACCACCCGGTCGTCCTCGTCCACCCGCATCCCGGGAGTGACCCGATGCAGGTGGCACGCGTGCTCGGCAAGGTTGCGGTCCATGGCTTCGATCGGTGCGCGCATCCGGCCATTGTCACCGGGTGCCCCGCCCGAACCCCGCAACGACCGGGCACCGGCCGCCCGGTTCCGGGAGCGCCGGCGTACCCCTTCGACCGGCAAACGTGCCGAACCCGTGACCGGGCGCCGGCACACTCGGCCGCGTGACCGAATCCACTGACGCCCCGACCCCCGCCGAGGATCCCGCCTGGCACTCCGTGCGCTGTCTGTTCCGCCATCAGCCGGACATCTACGAGGAACGCATCACGCTGTGGCGCGCCGCCGACTTGGATGAGGCCATCGCGCTGGCCGAGGCGGACGCGCTGGAATACGCCCGCGACGTGAACGACGCCGAATACCTGGGTCTCGCGCAGGCGTTCCGGCTGTTCGACGCGCAGGTCGGACACGGTACGGAGGTCTTCTCGCTGGCCCGGGACAGCCCGCTGGAACCGACCGAGTACCTCGACGCGTTCTTCGACACGGGCACCGAGCGACAACGTCGGGTCATGGCCGACAGTGATCCCCCGGACGCCCGGTGACCGCCCGCCGCGACAGCCGTCGCCCGGTGTTCATCCGGGGTCGGGTTCACAACTCCGGCTTCGCACGGGACCATGGAGGGCAACTGCCCTATAGATGTAGGTAGGGAGGAGCGCCATGGACGGACTCGTCGTGCTCGCCGTGTCCGCGTGTCTGCTCGGCTTGACCGTGCTCCTGGTGGTGCGCTCGCTCGGCCGTCGCGACCTCAGCACCGCACCCAGGGACCTGCTGCGCGAGGACGGCGTCGCCGACCTCGACGCGGCCGAGTGGTCACCGGACACCGAATGGCCTCGGCAGACCGATGCCGGTACCGCGCCGGACTCGCGCACCTGCCGCTGACTCGGCCGGGCAGAGCCCGCCACGCGTCGGCAGCGGTGCCGGGTCCGGCATCGACGGCCGGTCGGGCGCCGATGCCGGGGTCGGCTTCCGGCTTCCGCCCCGACCGAGCGCGGGCTCCGACGACGCGCGCTACGGCGCGTCGGGTTCGCCGCGCACTCTCGCGTGTGCCGTCGGCGCGTCGGGAGCGTCGGGCGGTTCCGCGTCGGCGGCCACCACCTGGGCCCGGGCCCGGTCGATCCGGCGGTGCCAGCGGGCCACACCCGGGTCGTTGTCCGGATCGGTGGACCTGGCCAGCGCGACGCCGTAGCCGAGCTGGGCGCGCTGCAAGCGGCTCTGTGCTCGGGCCGCCTTGCGGCCGTGCTCGCGTCGGGCCGCCTCCACCGCCTCCTTGCGGGTCTTGTTCGAGGCGAGCGCGGCCAGTTCGCGCAGCGGCAACAGTTCCGGCTCGTCGCCCACGGCGTGTGCGAACCAGCGGTACTCCTGCCGGGCCGCGAGCCGATAGACGAAGCTCGCGATGGCGAGCACCACCAGACCGTTGAGCACGATCTGCACGATGGTCAGGTACCAGTCGGTGCGCCCCAGGACGATCTCCAGGAGCGGCGAGTTGTTCACGAAGTGCAGGCCCCACGCCACCGCGTACAGCGCGCCGGCCGCCGCGAGCCGCACCCCGAGCGGCCGCCGCACCCCGACCACCACGTACGCGACACCCGCGCCGGTCATCGCGGTGAACGCCGCGTGGCTCCACAACCCGTTGACGATGGCGCGGACGAAGAAGCTGGCCACGATCCCGCCGGTCCAGGTCTCGCCGGCCTGGATCGCGGCGTTCAGCGCGTACATCACGTTCTCGACCACCTGGAAGCCCAGGCCGACCAGCGCGCCGAAGACGAAGCCGTCGAGCACGCTCTCGAAGACTCGTCGGTTGATCAGGATCAGCACCACCACGCCGAGCAGCTTGAGCGTCTCCTCGACGATCGGCGCCGAGATCGAGGCGCCCCAGTCGGTGGCGAACGCGGGATCCAGCTTGGACAGATAGCTGAGCAGGTTGTCGTTGGCCACGAGCGCGAAGCCGGTCGCCACCACGCCGCCCCACAACACGGCGGCCACGCAGAACGACAGCGGCTCGCGCTCGAACAGGTCCAGGTGGGTGATCACCGCGAGCGCCGGGATCAGCCACATCGTGTGGATGACCACGCTCAGTACGAGCGCGCCGGAGGGTGCCGCCGAGGACAGCCGGATGAAGTTGGGCACCACGCTCGCCGCGGCCGGCGCGAGCACGATCGGATACAGCCAGAACGCCGCGCTCGCCGGCCGCACGATGCTGCCCGCGTCCCGCCGGCCCCGGCGGTCGGTCAGCGGAGCCACGCTCACGACTCGACCACCTCCACCGAGTCGAGCATGGTCACCACGTCGTCGGCGATCGCCTCGGTCAGCGGCGCGGTGTGCCGCGCGGTGAGCGAGACGCCCAGTCCCTGGCCGCCGCCGACCAGCACGGTGAGCGTGCCGGCCACGGTGTTCCCGCTGATCGGCGCGACCAGGCCGGTGAGCCCGCGCGCGGTGGTCACCGAGGCCGGATCGCCACCGACTCGCCCGCGCCCGGTCGCCTCGTAGCGCCGCGCCGCCGCCTTGAACGCGTTCGCCGCCGAGGATTGCCGACCCAGCGGGGTCAGCCGGTACCTCGTCGCGCCCTTGACCAACACGCTGACCAGATCGGCCTGGGAAGCGCCCCGGTCGATCTGCCAGCCGGGTGCCGGGTGGTACCGGAACGTGCCCAGTGTGACCACCTGGCCGAGGTGCACCGGCGCGGCCCCGACGACGGAGCGGTTGAGCAGGTACGGGATCGCGATCAGGAGCAGCATCACGACCGCCACCACGAGCGTCGCGCGCAGTCCGTGGGTGGACGGGATCGGTGCCGACCTCGAACTCGGGCTCGAATCCGGCGAAGGTGGTCGCGGAACGGGTGCGGTGAGAGACAAACGCGACTCCTGTCTGGCGTCGTGGGCGTCTCCGCCGGTACCCCCGCCGTCGCCGAATGTCACTCGGTGCTCGACCGAAGGAGTGATTCGGTCACGGTAAAATCACGAAAACGCTGTTTTCGTCCCACCGATCGATGGACGGCTGTTACAGAGCCGTCGAAGGACCGTCTCGCCGTCCGGTTAGGGTCGTTTTTGTCAACAGCACCACCCCCTGAACGCCTGCCGGAGCCCTTCCCTTGAACTCCCTTTCCGCACGCCGTCGTCGCGCGACGGCACTGGCCGGTGCCGTACTCGTCGCGGTGACCGCGTCCGCGTGCGGCTCGTCCGGCGACTCATCGGCGGAGAACGCCAAGTCCACGAGCGCGCCGACCCAGTCCGGCGGCCACCCGGTGAACCCGCCCGCGAAGCCCGCGCTGCCGAGCAAGGTCGTCACGCCGACCGGACCTGCCACGAACTTCACGACCGCCACGACCACTTCGGTCGGGCCGATCCTGATGACCTCGTACACGGGCCCCAAGTCGGGGGTCACCGGCAAGGTGTGGGTGTGGCTGCCTCCGGAGTACCACGACCCGGCCTACGCGAAGCACGGCTTCCCGGTGCTCACCCTGTACGCGGGTGGCCAGAGCAATGGCTACAACACCTGGACCGACAACCAGTTGCCGATCCAGGAACTGAACGTGCAGGAGGCCAAGGCCGGCCGGACGCATCCGTTCATCATGGTGATGCCGGTGCAGAACCTGGAGAAGGACGAGAAGCGCAGCCTGGAGTGCAGCGACATCCCGGGTCAGCCGAAGATGGGCACCTGGATGGCGCAGGACATCCCCGACCTGGTCAAGGCCAACTTCCGCACGCTCCGCGACCCGGCCGGATGGGGTGTGATGGGCGCGTCCACGGGCGCGTTCTGCAGCGTCAAGCTCGCACTCCGACACCCGGAGCAGTTCAAGGTCGCGGTGCCGATCGACGGCTACTTCAACCCGGATTCGCCGCTGTGGAAGGGCCACGAGGCCGAACGGCTCGCCAACAGCCCGGATCAGCTCATCGCGGCGGGCAAGGCCGGGATCGACGTGCTCGCTACCGCGGGCGGCGGGGATCCGGCCGAGGTCCGGCTGGTCAAGGCCTTCGTCGCCAAGGCGGCGCCACCCGTGCGCATCGAGTACTACGAGCAGCCCGGTGGCAGGCATCTCACCTCGCATTTCAAGCGGATGATCCCCGACCTGCTCGGCTGGCTCGGCCGACACATGTCCCCACCCACCACCGACTGACCGTGTCCGGACCGTCGCTGAATCACCCTGGAAGACCACAGTGAGCCTGACCGGTACGCCCTTCTATATAACGACCATCGTGCTCGCGATCGCCGCCGTCGCGGCGGCCATGATCGCGTGGAACCGCATCCCCGGACCCAAACCGGTCAAGATCGTCGCGCGGCTGTTCATGCTGGTGACCTGCCAGGCGACGGCCATCCTGATGGTCTTCGTGATGGTCAACAACGCGAACAGCCTCTACGACACCTGGGACGACTTCCTCGGCACCGGCGGCGGCCACGTGACCGAGGCCCGCGAGCCGGCGCCGCCGCCCGCGCCCGAGGTCAAGCTGCTCACCAAGTTCGAGCCCGCCTCGGACGGCAAGATGGGCGAGGGCGTCCAGGAGACCACCCTCAAGGGTCCGCAGTCGGCCGTCGAGGCCGAGGTCTACGTGTGGCTGCCGCCGCAGTACAAGGACCCGGCGTTCGCGGACAAGAAGTTCCCCGTGGTCGAACTGCTGCCCGGCTACCCGGGTTCGGCCAAGGCGTGGTTCGGCACGCTGGACGTCAACAAGCAGCTCAAGGCCCTGATGACCAAGGGCGAGGTGGCGCCGTTCATCCTGGTCTCGCCGCGGACCAGGCTGCTCGCGGGCCAGGAGGACACCGGCTGCGCGGACGTGCCGGGCAAGGCCAACGCGGACACCTGGATCTCCGGCGACGTGCGCCGCATGGTGATCGACAACTTCCGCGCCGAGTCCGAC
Source organism: Embleya sp. NPDC050154 (assembly GCF_044460165.1). Classification (NCBI taxonomy): domain Bacteria; kingdom Bacillati; phylum Actinomycetota; class Actinomycetes; order Kitasatosporales; family Streptomycetaceae; genus Embleya; species Embleya sp. NPDC050154. The sequence continues at coordinate 12,465 of NZ_JBITJP010000043.1, read as the reverse complement.
CCCAAGCACTGGGCCATCGCGGGCTACTCGGCCGGCGGCCACTGCGCGACCCGGATGGCGCTGCTGCACCCGGACCGCTACGGCGCGGGCGTGAGCCTGTCCGGCTACAACGACCCCAAGGGCGAGCCCGACTCGGTCACCTCGAAGGACCCGGCCCTGCGCGAGTCCTCGAACCCGCTCACCATCCTCAAGAACGCCCCCCAGCCCCCGAAGGTCGCCCTCTACCTGGCCGGCGAAAAGGGCGACGGCTACGGCGACGCCCAAGCGCTCAAATCCATCGCCAAGCCCCCCACCGCAATCACCATCGCCGAAATATCGGGCGGCGGCCACGGCACCGACGTCTGGCGCCGAATGGTCCCCGACGTCTTCCGCTGGCTGACCAAAACCCTCGTCTAACCCACCCGCCGGCCGGACCCCCTCCAGCCCGGCCGGCACCCAACTCCAAACCCAGCCCAACCGACGCTTAAGGCCAAACCCAGCCCGGCTGGCGCTTGAGGCCACCCCAGCCCAACCAACACCCGAGGTCAGCCGAACAACCCATCAGCCCGGCCGGCGCTTGAGGCCACCCCAGCCCGACCGACGCGTGAGGTCAGCCGAACAACCCATCAGCCCGGCCGGCGCTTGAGGCCACCCCAGCCCGACCGACGCGTGAGGTCAGACAAACGACCCATCAGCCCGGCCGGCGACTGAGGCCAACCCCGCAACCTCCCGAACGTGCCGCCCCGCCCCCTCCGCAAGGAGCGACCGCAGGGCCGAAAACACCTTCCGCGCCTCGACCGCATTCCAATCCGCCGGCAACAACTCCGCAGGCAACCCCGGATCCAGATACGGCAACCGCCGCCATTGCGTAAGCATCGGAACATACGTCCGAAACGCCTCGCCCGGATCCACCCCCGGACGCCGCACGAGTTCGGCGGCGGCCGGCCCATACTCGTCGGTGAACAGCGCGTACTGCTCCTCGATCGCCTCGAAGTCCCACCAGTCCCCCACCGCGGACCCCAGCTCCGCAAACGCCGCGTCGCCGGTGAACAGGTGTACGTAGTCCGCGAGTTCGACCCGAACCAAAGTGCGCCGCGCATCCTCCAGCAGCCGCGCCGGCGCAATCCACACACCGGGCGACACGTTGCCGAACCCCAGCCACGTCAACCGCGACCGCAACTGATGCCGATGCGCCCGCTCGGACTCGGGCACCGAGAAGATCGCCAGCACCCAGCCGTCCTCGAGCCGAGCCGGCTCCAGGTTGCCGAAGATCCGCCGATCGCCCTCGTCGAAGATCGACTCCATCGCCGGGCTGAGCCGATAGCCGGTACCGTCCCGCCGCTCCTGCGTGAGTGTGCCGCGCTTCTTCAACCGCGAGATCGCCGATCGCACCGCCGGCGCGTCCACGCCGAGTTCGCCCATGAGCACGATCAGGTCGGCGATCGAGATCCAGCCGCCGAGTCCGCGCACGAACGCGCCGTACACGGTGTTGATCAGGGAGCTGGGCCGGGCCGGGGTCTCCGCCATGGTCGCCTTCCTCGCGGAGTCTGGTTCGCCGGCGATCCTATCCGGGGTCCGCCTCCGCGCCGGCGACCGGCGTGCCCTCGGCCGCGCGCCGGCGCAGTTCGCCGCGCCGCAGCTTCCCGGTGCCGGTGCGCGGCAACTCGTCGACGAACTCGATCAGCCGCGGGTACTTGTACGGCGCCATGGTCCGCTTGACGAAGGTCTGGAGCGCGCGGACGGTCGCCTCGTCCGCGCTCACCCCGGGAGCCGGCACCACGTATGCCTTGACCACCATGCCGCGTCTCTCGTCGGTCGCGCCGACCACACCGCACTCGGCCACGTCCGGGTGGGTGCACAACACCGCCTCGACCTCGGGCCCGGCGATGTTGTAGCCGGAGGAGACGATCATGTCGTCGCTGCGCGCCTGGTACCAGAGGTACCCGTCCGCGTCACGGATGTAGGTGTCCCCGGTGATGTTCCAGCCGTCCCGCACGTAGTCGAGCTGACGCGGGTCGTCCAGGTACCGGCACCCGGTCGGGCCCTTCACCGCGAGCTGCCCGGCGGTGCCGTCCGGGACGGGCTTGCCGTCCGGACCGAGTACGACGGCCTGGAAACCGGGCACCGGAAGCCCCGTCGCGCCCGGGCGGATCGCGTCGTCGGCCGCGGAGACGAACACGTGCAGCATCTCGGTCGCGCCGATCCCGTCGATGATCCGCAGGCCGATCGTGTCCCGGTACGCCTGCCACACCCCCGCCGGCAACGCCTCACCGGCGGACACGCAGCGCCGCACGCCGGCGAGCAGGTCGGCGAGGCCCGCGCCGAGGATGGCCCGGTAGGCGGTGGGCGCGGTGAACAGTACGGTGACCCGCCGCTCGGCGACCACGGCGGCGAGTTCCTCGGGCGTCGCGCGTTCCAGGAGCAGCGTGGCCGCACCCGCGCGCAGCGGGAACACCACCAGGCCGCCGAGCCCGAAGGTGAAGCCCAGCGGCGGCGTGCCGGTGAACAGGTCGGTGGGCTCGGGACGCACGATGTGCGCGGAGAACGTGTCGGCGATGGCGAGCACGTCCCGATGGAAGTGCATGGTGGCCTTGGGCCGCCCGGTGGTCCCGGACGTGAACGCGATCAGCGCGACGTCGTCGGCCGAGGTGTCCACCGTCTCGAACACGGTGCTCTTCGCGGCGCAGCGGGCGGGCAGGGTGTCCTCGCCCGGGCCGCCGTAGGTGAGTACGCGCAGGCCCGGGGTGTCGGCCGCGTCGAGTTCGGCGGTGAAACGGTGGTCGCACAGCGCGACCGCGGGTCTGCCGATGTTGTGGATCGCGTCGAGTTCGTGCGCGCGCAGCAGTGGCATCGTGGTCACCACGACCGCGCCGGCCTTCAGCGCGCCGAACCAACTCGCGACCAGCCAGGGGTTGTTGGGACCGCGCAGCAGTACCCGGTTGCCGGGCACGACGCCGAGGTCCTCGGTCAGGACGTGCGCGACCTGGTTGGCGCGGGTGAGCAGGTCACCGTAGGTCCAGGTCTCGTCCGGGGTGACCAGGCACCGTCGGTGCGCCCCGTGTCGCGCGATGGTGTCGTCGAGCAGTGCCGCGGCGCAGTTGAGCCGGTCGGGGTAGCGCACGTCCGGCAGTTCGAAGATCAGCTCGGGCCATTGCTCGACCGGCGGCAGCCGATCCCGGGAGAACGTGTCGACGTGCGCGGAGGGACGGAGCTGCATGCCGGCACCTCATCATCCTGTTGCCATCGTGACGACAGTCAACGGTACGCGACATCGGCCCGCTATGGCATCCCCTTCCCGCCGAGCGCCGAGCGCCGAGCGGGACGCGTCGGCGGTCGTCGCGCGGGCATCCCGTCACGAGGGCCTCGCTCGCGCGGCGTCCCGCCAAGCGGGCATCTCGCCATGCGGGCATCTCGTCGGGCGAGCGTCCCGCCGTGCGGGCATCTCGTCGGGTGGGCATCCCGTCACGCGCCGGTCCCGTTCGCCACCAGTACCGTGCCCCGACCGATCGCGCAGACCGTCTCGCCGCCGTCGGCGGACACCATGGTCAGCGTGCAGTCGCAGACCGCCTGTCGGCGGCCGGCGTGCACGATCCGCGCGTCGGCACGCAACGTGGCACCCAGCGCCGGGCGCAGGTATTGAACGGAGACGCTGCCGGTCAGTACGGCCGAGCCGAGCGTGCTGCCGGCCGCGAAGGTGATCGCGTTGTCGGCCGCATAGGCGAGCACACCGCCGTGCAAGTAGCCGTTCTGTTGCCGCAATTCGTCGCGAACGTCCACCTCCAGCGTGGCCTCCCCGGCACCGAAGGCGGTGACCCGGGCACCGACGAGTCGGCTGAACGGCTGGGCGGCCAATACGGATCGGGCGAAGTCGAGCGCCTCACGCGCCGCACGCGCGTCGGGGGCATCCGCTGTCTCGGGCGTGGTCGGCGGATCTGCGGGGCTCTGGGTCATCGTGGTGTCGCCCTTCGCGTGGAGGGATCGGGAGGGCCACGGGCGGCGCGTCCCCCGACGGGTGATCATCGAACCAGAGTCCCGATCACCCGCGTCGGGGCTTCCCGGGCACAATCGGGTCATGTTCGAACTGCTGCCGGGTGTCGGGGTGGTGCTGCCGCGCGGCGCCGGGACGTTGCGGTTCGAAATGAGCGAGTCGCAGGCGCAGTGGGTGCTGTCCACGGTGGTGGACGTACGCCCGTACTGGTCCTGTGCCGGGGCCGGCTACGGGGATGACGGCCACCGGGAGTTCTGGAGCTTCGGGGGTCACCTGGGCACCCTGCGCATCGACGTGACCGGCTCCGAGCACGGGTGTCGCACCATCACTTTCGAACCGGAGCCCGGCACCACCACGGATCCGGTGGTGTGGCGGGACGTCGACGTGTTCGGGTATCCCGCCGACGAGGTTGAGGCCGCGTTGGCGCCGAAGGCGGCGCGCGAGGCCGTCGGGCTGTTCCTGACCCGGGGCACGGCGGAGGCGGCGACCCGGATGGCGCGGGCGCGGTTGACCACCGAGGGCGGATCGGCGCGCCGGATCGGCTGACGCCACCGGGCGCCGTCGGATGTGCTTCGTCACATCACGGCGCGATGGTGAAATTGGACAGCTTCCCTTACCGTGGGCGCGCGTTTCGGCCCGGCCGGGACCCGGACGACCGGCCACGGTCCCGGTCCGATCCCGGGCATCCTCGGCCCCGAAAAGGAGAGCGGCGTCATGGCGCGGGACAAGCTGGGTGTGGCGATCGTGGGGACCGGATTCGGATGCATCACGCATCTGCCCGCCTTCCGGGACGCGGGCTTCGAGGTGCGGGCGTTGGTCGGCCGGGACCCGGCGCGTACCGCCGAGCGGGCCGAGCGGTTCGGGGTGCCGCACGCGTTCACCGATCTCGACGCGGCGCTCGCGCTGGACGGCGTGGACGCGGTGACCGTGGCCACCCCGCCGCACACGCACGCCGACATCGTGATCGCGGCGGTGACGGCGGGCAAGCACGTGGTGTGCGAGAAGCCGTTCGCGACCGACGCGGTCGAGGCGGCCCGGATGCTGGACGCCGCCGAGAAGGCCGGCGTCGTACACATGCTGGGCACCGAGTTCCGCTGGCAGTCCTCGCAGGCCCTGCTCGCGCGGTTGATCGCGGACGGCGCGATCGGCGAGCCCCGGCTCGCCACCTGGCTGTTGCACATCCCGGTGCTGACCGGGCCGGACGCCGAGGTACCCGCGTGGTGGGGTCGGGCGGAGGAAGGCGGCGGCTGGCTGGGGGCGCACGCGTCGCACTGGATCGACCAGATCCGGCACACGCTCGGCGAGTTCGCCGGGGTCAGCGCGGGCCTGCCGCTGGTCGCCGACCGGCCGGGGCAGACCGCCGAGGACACCTTCAACATCCGTTTCCGCACGGTGACCGGCGTCGAAGGCACGCTGCAAAGCTCCGCCGGGGTCTACGGACCACCGCTGCTGACCACGCGCGTGGCCGGTACCCACGGCACGGCCTGGGTCGAGTTCGACGACGTCTGGCTCGCCGACGCCAATGGCGACCGGCGCGTCGACACCCCCGCCGACCTGGCCAACCCGGACCCGATCGCACCCCCGTCCGACCTGATGCACACCGCCTACGACCTCCTGCACTCGATGGGCATCGACCGCGCGCCGTACACCAGGCTCGCCACGACCTTCGCCGCCCTGATCAACGGCGCCCCGGTCCCCGAGGCCCCACGCCACGCCGGCTTCGCCGACGGCGTGGCCGGCCAACGAGTCCTCGACGCGATCCGCGCCTCCGCCGCCGCCGGCGGCCACTGGACGCCCTGCGCCTGACCGCGGGCGGCCACGCGGCCTGTCTCGGATCGCTCCGCGCGGGCGCCGGGATGCGTGCGCGGGGTCGATCCAGGAAACCCACCCCTCGGAGCGATCAGCGCGGGCGCGAGGGTACGTCGAAGGTGTCGAGCAGAGCGCCGACGTACTCCTCCAGCCGCGTGGTGAGCAGCGCGGGAGTCAGGTCCGGGCGACCCGACTCCCGCCACGGGACCGCGACCTTCTCCGCGTCCGGCGCGAAGGCGAGTGCGTCGAGCAGACGCCAGTACAGGTGTTCGGCCGGATCGTCGGCAAGCCGCCCACCGGCCGCCGCGTAGGCGGTCGCGAAGCCCATCGCGGCGGCCGGGCCGTGCAGCAGGGCCGACGCTGTCGAGCAGTGCGCGACATCCAGGTCGGCCGGTCCCCACGAGGTCTCCACCCAGTCGACCACCCCGGCGACCCGCGCCTTTGGCCCGTGCCCGGCAAAGAGCACGTTCCCCGGGTGGAAGTCACGGTGCAGGAAGCGTCCGCGATACGGGGGCGGTTCGCGGCGAATCAGGTCGATCGCGCGTCGCCAGAGTTCGGGCCGCCCGGTTCTCTCGGGTACGCGCACCCGTTCCGGGGAGGTCCACGCCTGATAGCCCCGGGGCCGGGTGCGATCGTCGACCTCGACCGCGTGTACGGCGACAAGCAAGCGGGCCGACAACACGATCCGTTGCTGCGCCCCGTCGTCGTCACCCAGCCGAATCTCCCCCGGGAGCAGCGACATCAACAGGGACGGATGGTCGCAGTACTCTCCGCGCGGGTCCACGGCCACGAGCGTCGCCGCCGGGATGCCGCTACCCGCGAGCAGTTCCAGGATCGCCGCCTCCCGGCCCAACAGCCCCTCGGCGTGCCGCACGAAGAACGGCTTCACGAACGACCGCAATACCAGCGCTCGTTCACCGGCGGGACCGGCCACGCGCAGGCGACGCATCACCGACGTCCAACCACCGACCAGCCGCTCGGCGCCGACCACCCGCTCCCCGGCGGGCAACACCGACTCGACCCACGCCCGTGTCGCGGCCCACTCCACACCCTCGTCACCCACGCCGGCAGCGTACCGACCGACCCACCCGCCGACTCCCGCCCGCGCACCCCACCGTCCGCGTATGACGAGCTTCGAGACCCACCACCCGCAAAGCCCTGGACGACAGGCTCGGAAGCTCGGTGGCGGAAGTTCCGGCGGCGCCGGATCCGCGCCGCCGGTTGATCACGCCTCGTGCGCGCCGGGGCGGAGGTCGAGGCGGCGCAGGAGTTGGGCGTTGAGGGCGACCACGACCGTGGAGAGGCTCATCAGGATCGCGCCGACCTCCATCGGCAGGACCACACCCGCCCAGGCCAGGGCACCCGCGGCCAGCGGCACGGTGACGAGGTTGTAGCCCGCCGCCCAGGCCAGGTTCTGCCGCATCTTGCGGTAGACGGCGGTGGACAGGCGACGTACGCCGAGCACCGCGCGCGGGTCGTCGGAGGCCAGCACGACACCCGCCGACTGCACCGCGACGTCGGTGCCGGCGCCGATCGCGATGCCGACGTCGGCTCGGGCCAGCGCCGGCGCGTCGTTGACGCCGTCGCCGACCATGGCCACGCGCAGGCCCCGGGCCTGGAGTTCGGCGACCTTGGCGTCCTTGTCGCCGGGCAGTACCTCGGCGAAGATCTCGTCCACCCCCAGGTCGCGCCCGACCCATTCGGCGACCTGCCGCGCGTCCCCGGTGAGCATCCCGACGCGGACTCCCACGGTGTGCAACTCACGGACGGCGGAGCGGGATTCGGGGCGGATCTCGTCCTCCAGCGCGAGCGCCCCGGCCACCTCGTCACCGGTCAGCACGTACAACACGGCCGCGCCGCGCCCGACCCAGTCCCCGACGGTCGCCGACAGCCCGTCGGGCACGCGGACGGCCGTCTCGCGCAGCAACGCCGGCCCGCCGACCCGCACCCGGGTGCCGGCCACGTCCGCCTCGACGCCTCGGCCCGTCATGGACCGGAACCCGCTTGCCACGACCGGCTTTCCGCGCTCCTCGGCAGCGCGCACGATGGCCCGGGCGAGCGGGTGTTCGCTCTCCCGCTCGGCCGCGCCGGCGAGCAGCAGCACCTGGCCCTCGTCCCGGCCGGGTGCCGCCGCGACCCCGGTCACCGCGGGCGCTCCGCGGGTGAGCGTGCCGGTCTTGTCGAACAACACCACGTCGACGTTGCGCATGCGCTCCAGCGCGATCCGGTCCTTGACCAGGATGCCCTGCCGCGCGGAGAGCTCCGTCGAGATCGCGATCACCAGCGGGATCGCCAGCCCGAGCGCGTGCGGGCAGGCGATCACCAGCACCGTGACGGTCCGCTCGATCGCCGACCCGCCCTCGCCGAGCAGCGACCACACCACCAGCGTCAGCACCGCCGCGCCCGCCGCGTAGTAGAACAGCAGCGCCGCCGCCCGATCCGCCAACGCCTGGGCCCGGGACCGGGATTGTTGCGCCTCGGCGACCAGCCTACGGATCCCCGCGAGTTGGGTGCCCTCGCCGGTCGCGGTCACGACGACCCGCACCGCGCTGTCCACCGCGACCGTGCCGGCGACCACCGTGTCACCCGCACCGCGCGGCACCGCTCGGGACTCGCCCGTGATCATCGACTCGTCGAACTCGGCCGCCCCGTCCGCGATCCGGCCGTCCGCCGGGACGCGTGCCCCGGAGCGGACCAGCACGGTGTCGCCGGCCGCCAGGTCGGCCACCGGGACGCGCTCGAACTCCCCCTCCGGTCCGACCCGTTCCGCCTCGTCGGGGAGCAGCGCCGCGAGTGCGTCCAGGGCACCCGAGGCGGCGCCGAGCGCGCGCATCTCCAGCCAGTGGCCGAGCAGCATGATGTCGACCAGCAGGACCAGCTCCCACCAGAAGTCCAGCTCGTGCGAGGCGATTTCCAGCGTCGAGGCCCAGGACGCGAGGAAGGCTACCGTGATCGCCATCGCGATCAGCGTCATCATCCCCGGGCGCCGGGCCGCGAGTTCGGTGCGGGCGCCGGTCAGGAAAGGCCATCCGCCGTAGCCGAACACGACCGTGCCGAGGAGTGGCGGGATCCAGGACGAACCCGCGAACGACGGTTCTTCGTACCCGAGCACGTCCGCGAACATCGGACTCAGCGCCAGCACGGGCAGCGACAGCAGCAGGCTCAGCAGAAACTTGCCGCGGAACATCTCGGCGTGCCCGGTGTGACCGCCGTGCCCCTGGTGCTCGTCGTGGCCTTGGTGGCCTCCGTGCCCCGCATGGCCTCGCGGCTCGCCGTGCCCGGCGGGGCCTTCGTGCGCGGCATGCCCCGCGTGCGCCGCGTGCCCCTCGTGCGCCGCGTGCCCCTCGTGACGGCCACCCTCGCCCGGTCCTTCGCGGCCCGCGTGTGCGTCTCGTCCGTCCCGCTCAGCCCGCCCGCGCTCCATGCCGCTTCCCTTCTCGCCCGCCATCGACTTACCCTTTATACCCCACAGGGGTATAAGTAGCGTCGATCGACCCGCGCTCATTCCTTGCGATTCCGGCGGAACCATCCGCATCTCGGGCCGGCGGCGGTATAACCAGAGACCAGCCCCCTCTCCCTCGGGAGGCCAACATGGTGCGTCAGCCACGATCCCGCAGTGTCGACTGGTTGTGGTGGGCGACCTCGTCGGGCGAACTGCAACCCTTCCTGGATCATCCGGATCACGATCAACAGGAGATAGCCCGGGAGAAGTCGGCGGTCGCGGTCCAACTCGCCCGCCTCGGCGATCCGCTCGTGGACTGTCTGGCGGCAATCGCCCCGGACGTCCTGGCCGACGCCCTGTGGCGGTTGCCGAACCCCACCCGGACCGACACGCTGCGCGCGCTGCGGGTACCGCCCGCGCGCCGCCCCACTCCCGCGATCGCCGAACACGCGCTCAAGCGGCTGCGCAAACAGACCGCGAGCGTTCGCGGCTACACCGCCCAGGTCGTCACCCTGCCGGTGCTGCGCGTACTGCTGCCCGCGACCCTGGACACCGACTCGGAGGCGTTGGACGGCGAGATCCTGGAAAGCCTGAAGACCACGACGTTGACCCCCGATCTGATCCGGCTCACCGCGATCGCCGATTGGGGGTTCAGTTGTCAGGCCGCCGCGCTGCTGCGACTGACGCTGACCGAAGCCGATCTCGCACTGCCCGGCTGGCCCGCAGACGTGATCGCCGACGTGGTGACGGCGTGTCGGCGGTTCGAGGCGTTCTGCCGGGACCGGATGTGCGGCGCGAGCGAACCCCCGTCGCCGCTGCGCTCGCTCGACGACGCGCTCGGCCGGGCCCGGGCCGCCGCCGACTCGGTGACCGCCTCCGTAGCGGCCGGCCGCGCGCCGGAGGAGGCCGACCTGACCATGCTCGCGCTGGTCGGTCCAGCCGTCGCGGAAGCCCGAGAGGCGGTCGGCGCGCTGGTCGGCGCCGAGCCGGACACACTGCCCGAGGACCGACCGGGGCTGGCCGCCGCGATCACCGTGCACGAGGCCGCCGTACACGCCCGGGAACTCGCCGGCGTGGACCGCTTCCGGAATCTCGTCGGCCCGTCGGTGCACGGCGCGGCGATCACCGAACTGCGCGAGCTGGCAACCGATCTGAGTACGCGTCACGAAAACTGGGAGCCGACCGACCGGCGCCGGGTACTGGCCCTGGCCGATCTCGGCGCGCTGATCGACGAGATCGCGGCCGACCGGGACGAGGGCGTGGACGCACTGGCCGAGACGGTCCGCCCACACCTGCCCGACCCGACCATCGTCAACGCCGCGCTGCGCGGCCGGTTGTCCTGGAACGAGACACCGACCACGGCCACCCCGCACGCCGCGACGCCCCCGCCGATCGCCGAGGAAACGGGGACGGCACCCGAGAGCACAAGCGACACCGAACCCGCCCCGACGCCCGAGGCTCCACCGCTCGACGCCAACGATCCGTCGTCGGGGGCGGAGGCTGCGGCTGCCGACACGGACGGCCGGGCCGACGACGCCGACGATGGCGGCGGCGGGGTCGAGACCGTCGGCACGGTGCCGATCGAGTCCGACCCCGACCCGGAGCCCGCCCCCCGACCCGACCCCGGTCCCGACTCCGCGACGCTGATCGGCGAGTTGATCGGTCGGGGCGACTACGCCTCGGCCGTGCGGGCAATGTCCGCCGACGCTCCGGAGCGCATATCCGCGCTGCGCGCCCTCGCCTACGCCAACGGCGCGCGCTCGGACACCGGCGCCCTCGCAGTGTCCCTGCGCGACGAACTCGACGAAATGGCCCTGCGCGTACCCGGCCACGACCGAGCGACCCAACTGCTGACCGTGGCCGCGGCCGCGCGCGCCGCCGTACTGTGCGGACACAGCACTTACGGCCTGCTCCAGGAGGCCGCCGCCGGGCTGAGCGACCTGCCCGCCGTGGCCACATTGGCCCGACACATCGCCACCGGCTCCGCGCAGGGACTGCTCGGCGGCGCCCGCAACCTCGGCGCGCTGGAAGCCCTCGCCGAGGCGGAGGCCGGCGCCGCCACGTGCGCGGCGGACGCCGCCGAGGCCCTGCTGCACCCGCGCCACCTGCGCTTCCCACGCGCCACCTCGATCGCCCAACTGTGGTGGCGACCCGAGGACGGCCTGCTGGGCCGACTGCTACGGCTGGCGGCCGGCAACGAACGGAGCGACGTGGACGAGGTCGCCGAGGCGCTGCGCCGGCTCACCAAGCACCACGAGTTGGAGAACCGACTCTCCGCGATCGACGAGGAGTTCCGCAACGGCAAGGGGCACCGCCTGGAGGGGCCGGCCCGACGCAGGCTGCTGGAGTACGCCCGCGAGTCGCTCGGCACGGTGAGCCGCTGGGTGGACGCCATGCGCCGGGTCGCCGAGACCGAGTCGGAGGCGGAGTCCTGGATCGCCGGCCCTCTGGCCGACCTGCGCCACACCCTGATCGCCGACCGCCCCGAAGCCGACCGCGAACTCGCCGATTTCGCCGCACACACCGGCGACCCACTCGCCGCCGGCGCGGCACGAGCCGCCGCCGCGAGCCTGTCCGCGACCCTCGACCTCCTCGACGGCCGCCCCCTGACCGGCCCCGAACCCACCCCCGAAACCCTCCTGCCCCCCAGTGCCCCCACTACCGACTGACCCCAACACGACACGCCACGAACACGTACGCAACAAGCGCAGCCGCAGACGCGAGGGCGGAGCCCGACACGGAGGCAGGTGCAAGCGCCAACGACGGAGGGCGCGCGGACGCGGGCGCGCGGGCGAGGGCCGACGCGAAGAGCAGGCGCGGGCGCAGACGCGCGGACGAGCGCCGACGACCGAGGCAGACGCGAACGCGGAGGCAGACACGGGAGCGAGGGCCGACGCGGAGAGCAGGCGCGGGCGCGCGGGCGAGGGCCGACACGAAGTGCGGGCGCGAGCGCGGGCAGAGGCGAACGAGCACAGGAACCGGGACGAACAATGCGGCTCACCCGGGACGAGCGCGGATACTCGACAGGCAGCACCGCAGGCACTCGCACCCGCACCCGCACCCCTCGCCCGGCCCCCTGTCCGCCCGCGCGACGCGGTCGCACCGGGCGTACCGGCCCGCGCTCGCGTCCACGGGACCTGTTCCGTCTAGGGGCAATACCAGTGACTTTGGTGGGGTTCGGTCGTTGGGTGGGTTGTGCCAAGGCCTGGGCAGGTGAAGTCGTCGACGGGAGAGCGGTTCTCGGATC
>NZ_JBITJP010000042.1:0-72491 GCF_044460165.1 Embleya sp. NPDC050154 | reverse complement strand
CTCTTGTCGTCCTTGACCCGGACCACCAGGCGGTGCGAGTCGACCTTGTCCACGACCGGGAGTTGCGCCTTGGACGTGCTCTCGGCGGCGCCGGCGGTGATGGTCGGCTGGGTGGTGACCGATACCTGCGTCGCGGTGGAGGACTGGGTCGCCCGCACCCGGCCCTTTCCGTCGGCCAGTACCACGGCGTCCCCGCCGACGACCGGGAGGCCGCGGTAGGTGCGCTGGTACGCGACCGAGTACAGATCGTTGACCCACGGGGTCACGACCTGGCGTTCGTACTGCTCGTCGGGCCCCTTGGCGAGACTGTCCAGGCCGCTGGCGGCCGCCCGGTCGGCGGCGGATACCGCGAGTGCCTGGGAGTTGGCGGGGGGAGGGGACGGGTCGGCGGCGGCCGTGGGTCCGGCCGCGCCGATCGCCAAGCCGGCGAGCATGGCCAGGACGGTCCCGGCCGTGGTCGTTCTGCGATTCATCGAGGCTCCTTGGGTGGAAGGCGTGCCTCGACCACGTCGCCGGCTTGCGCCGCGTACGCCTCGTGAGCGACGCGGGCGACCGTGCAGGCCGGGTTCGTGCCCGAGCGAGCGAAACACTCACACGGGTGTGTGGACGGGGTGAAGCGATCGGCAACGGCCGGCAAATTCTGGCAAACGCCAAGCAGACCCCGGGAGTCGCGGGAGTGCCGGATCAACCGATCGGGCGGTCGTTCGGGCCTCGAAGACGGCTCCGGGGCCGTTCGAGACCGCGGTTCCGGGCCGACCGCCGCTCATTGACCAGGCATCTGCTCCAACAGGTCGCGGACCTCGGGCAGATCGCTCCAATGCTGGGTCAGACGTCGGCGCAGGCCCAGTAGTTCCCGATTTGTGGTCGCGGTGCCCAGACCGGCCGCCTCGTGCACCACCGGCGCGGCGGCGAGCACCGCCGCGTCCGGCTGACCGGCGCACGCGAGCGCGTCGGCCAGACGCACGGTGAGCAGCACCCGCGCCGGTCGCATCGGTACCGGCAGCAGGTCGAGCGCGGCCTGGACCGACTGCACCGCGGATCGGGCCGAGGCCAGGTCGCCGGTGCGCGCGGCCAGGTCGCGCAGCGCGCCGCCGATGGTGGCCTCCATCCGCAACCGACCGGCCAGTCCGGTCAGCCACGGCGCCTCGGCCCGGTCGCGTTCGTCGAAACGGTTCACGTGTCGATGGGCGGTGGCGATGTGCCGCCGACACTCGCCGATGTCACCGCCGAGCGCGTGCCCGCGGGCCTGGTAGAGCTGCGCCAGCGTGGTGATCCAGGCCCGGCCGGTGTCCACCGCCTCCAGCGCTCGGGCGTAGGCCAGCGCTGCCGCCGCGTCGCCGTCGAGGCGGGCCAGCGAGCACACGTCGCCGAGCAACGACGCGCGGGCGCCCGGACTCTCGCACACGTCCGCCCAGTTGAGGCCGCGGTCGTACCAGGCCATGCCGATCACGCTCTGCCCCTGTTGCATCCGGAAACGACCGGCGAGCTGGGCGTAGTCGGCGGCCAATCGCAACTGGGCGTGCGGCGAGCGGCCGTGCGCGTTCAGCGACTCGGCCCAACTGACGATCCGGCGCAGCACGTATTCGACCGAGCCGACCAGCCCGGTGGTGGCGCCGCCGTGCAGACCGGCCTGGGTGTAGCCGCCGAGCAGGGCGGTGAGCACGTGTACGACGTCGGGGTCCACGCCGGAGGGGTTGTTCCCGTCGATGGCGCCCAGGATGGTGAGCGCGTCGGCGTACGGCGGGACCTCGCACTCGTGACAGCCGTCCTTGCCGTGCAGCGGGCAGGGCAGCCCGTGGTACGGCAGCCGATCGGGCCAGAACCGGTCGGCCAGCGGCGCGAGGCCCGCGGGGGCCTCGCCGCCGGGGATCACCGAGAAGTGGGTGCGGTGCAGGGCGGGCGCCGGGATCGATCGGCTCGTCAGCAACGCGGACAGGTCCCCGCCGGTGTCCAGGAGATCGTCGAGTCGGCGCGGTAGGCCGGCGGGCGGCTCGCGCAGACCGGCCTCCAGCTTGCTGATCAGGCTGTGGTGGTAGCCGACGCGCAGCCCGAGTTGCTGCTGCGTCATTCCGGCGAGGCGGCGCCGGGTCCGCAAGGTACGGCCGAACTCCGCCCACAGCGGTGTCGACGCGACCTTTAGCGGTGTGGACGCGACCTTTGTGGTGACGGGCGCGTTCGGGAGCCTGTTCACGTTCGTCCTCCCCGAGGGTAACTCCGGATGGTCGACGGTTGGTCACTGCCCGGAGCAGGGTGACAGACGATGGTGCGGGTTGTCTGCGGTGGAACGAGGCATTCCGCTTTTGCCGGATGGGTGTACAGGGCTCGAACCCGAGACGACACGATGTGACATATCAGCCCGCACTACCCGGCCGACCCCCGGACGGCGGTCATGGACTGTGCTTGCGGCCGGGACTGCGCAAGACTTGCCACACCGGTAGTACTCACCCCTTCCTTTGCTGAGGCAATATGCGCTGCACGATCGCTGGCCAGTCCTTCCACCTGCAGATGAACGAGGTGGAGCGCGCCATGAGCGGGGTCAAGCCCGACCCGATCACCGGCGAATCGGTCCGTATCGGGCGCCGTACCTATCCGGTCAAGCAGGTTGGCTCGGTGATCACGGGCCAACTTCCGCGCGACTTCAGCGCGGCGGAGATTTCCCGGGCGTTGACCAAGCTCGGTTTCACCGTGCTTCCGACCGCGCCGCCGGCCGAGCCGACGCTCTGATTCCTGCGAACGATGTCGGCCCGGTCGGTTCGCGACGCCGGTCGGGCCACACGGCGCACGCGCGCGCCGGGGTCACCCGGTGGGCTTCGTGCGGGCGGTTCGGGTCACGCGGTGGGCGCGGCCTTGGGGGACAGGCCCTCCAGTAGGCCGTCCCGGGCGCCCGGGCCCGCGGAGGCGCGCAGATCGCGAGAGGTCAGCGGGTCGCCGCAGTGTGAGCAGACATGTACCGCGGTGGCCGGTTGGCCGCACGCGCTGTGGGTGACGATCAACGGCGGGCCGTCGGGGGCGGCCCACTGGTCGCCCCACTGGCGCATCGCGTTCAGGACCGGCCACATGGTGCGGCCCTTGTCGGTCAGTCGGTAGTCGTAGCGCACGGGTTTGTCCTGATAGACCTCCCGAGTCAGGACGCCGTGCTCGATCAGGTGTTCCAGCCGCTGGGTGAGCACGTTGCGGGAGATGCCCAGCCGCTCGTGGAAGTCGTCGAAGCGGGTCACGCCCAGGAAGGCGTCCCGCACGATCAGCATCGTCCACCACTCCCCGGCCACCTCGAGGAACTGGGCGACCGAGCAGGCCATCTCCTGGAAACTCTTGCGACGCATGGCCCCATTCTAACCGGTGAGTCCTTTCATGATACTCACTGAGTTGCATTATAGAACTGACGAGCCCTACGTTGAGTTCCGTCATAGAACTCAGTCGTGAACCCACCTGGGAGGCAGCCGTCATGGCCGGCACCGAACCGGATCACCCGCCCCGCGCGCTCGCCGCAGTCCTGGTCTGCGCGGGCGTCGTACTCGTCAATCTCGACCTGTTCATCGTCAACGTGGCGATGCCCTCGCTGGCCGAGAGTTGGTCCGGCGCCTCGCTCGCCGACCTGTCCTGGGTGCTCAACGCGTACACCGTCGTCTACGCCGCGCTGCTGGTGCCCGGCGGCCGGTTGTCCGACCGGATGGGTCACCGGCGCGCCTTTCTGGCCGGCATCGCGGTGTTCACCGTGGCATCCGCGCTGTGCGCCGCGTCGCCCACGCTCGCGGTACTGGTGATCGCGCGACTCGCCCAGGCGGTCGGCGCCGCGCTGCTGACGCCCGCGTCGCTGGGACTGCTGCTCTCCTCGTACCCGCCCGAGCGGCGCGGCTCGGTGATCCGCGCGTGGGCCGCGATCGGCGGGCTCGCCGCCGCGCTCGGACCGATCCTGGGCGGGCTGCTGCTCGAACCCGGCTGGCGCTGGGTCTTCGTGGTCAACCTGCCGATCGGTGTGCTCACCCTGGTGCTCGGCGTGCGCCGACTGCCCGATACGGCGCCCACCGACCGGGGTCCGCTGCCGGACCTGCTCGGCGCCGCGCTGCTGACCGCGGCGATCGGCGCGTTGTCCCTGGGCGTGGTACGTGCGCCCGACTGGGGATGGCTCTCGGGCCGCGCGGTGGGGGTGTGGGTGGCCACCGCGGTGTTCGTGGCCGGCTTCCTGTTGCGCAACGGGCGCCACCCGCGGCCGGTGGTCGAGGGCGCCCTGGTGCGCAACCGCACCTACGCCGTCTCGGGAATCGCCAACATCCTGTTCGGTGTCGCGTTCGCCGGGATGTTGTTCTCCTCCACGATGTGGATGCAGACCGTGTGGGGCTGGAGCGCGTTGCGCACCGGGTTCGGCACCGTGCCCGGACCGCTGTGTGTGCCGTTCGTGAGCATCCTGGCGGGCCGCTACGTGTCCCGCTTCGGGCCGGGCGCGCTGGTCGTGGCCGGCGGCTTGTCGTTCAGCGCGGGACTGGGCTGGTGGATCGTGCGGCTCGAACCGCATGCGCGCTACGCGAGCGATCTGCTGCCCGGCTCGATCCTCACCGGCATCGGCGTCGGCCTGATCCTGCCGACCCTGATCGCCACCGCGACCGGCGCGCTGACCCCGGATCGCTTCGCCACCGGCTCGGGCGTGATCACCATGCTGCGCCAAGTGGGCGCGGCGCTCGGCGTCGCGGTGTTCGTCGCCGCGGTGGGCGCCCCGGCCACCCTGGAGGGGTACGACCGGGCCTGGGCCATCCTCGGCGCGGCGACCGTGCTGACCGCGACGGCCGCGCTGTTCCTGCCCCGATCCGGGCGGACCGCGACGGCGGCACCGGGGGTCTCGACTCCTGCGGCGACACCCGCGTCGACATCTGCGTAGACGGCGGAGGCGACGCCTGCTCCTGCGTCGACGGCGGAGGCGGGAGGGCGGGCGGCGCGGGTGAACCGACCGCGTGCGGGCGGGCGGTCAGGACTCCTTCGCCGCCTTGGCGGCCTTGGCCGCGCGCTTGGCCTCCTGCTTGTGCGCGCGGACCTTGGCCAGTGACTCGGGGCCGGTGATGTCCGCGACCGAACGGTGCGAGCCCGCCTCGCCGTAGCCGCCGGCCGCCTCGCGCCAACCCTTCGGGGTCACGCCGTACTGCTTGCCGAGCAGGGCCAGGAAGATCTGCGCCTTCTGCTTCCCGAAACCGGGCAACGCCTGCAGCCGCTTGAGCAACTCGACACCGGTGTCCACGTCGGCCCACACCGCGCTCGCCTCGCCGTCGTAGTTCTCGACCAGGTACTGGCACAACTGCTGCACGCGGTGCGCCATCGACCCGGGATAGCGGTGTACGGCGGGCTTGGTGGACAGGAGTTCGGCGAACGCGTCCGGTTCGTACGCGGCGATCTCGTGCGCGTCCAGATCGGTGCGGCCCAGCCGCTGGGCGATCGTGTAGGGGCCCGCGAAGGCCCATTCCATCGGGATCTGCTGATCCAGGAGCATGCCGACCAGCGCCGCCAACGCACTGCGCCCGAGCAATTCGTCCGCCTCGGCCTGCTGGGCCAGGTGCACTGTCGTGTTCATCCCTCGATGATCTCCCGGGCGGCCCCGGACCCGCACGCGGACTCGCCGACGTGTGCCCGGAGGTCACCGGCCGCGGAGCCTGGTGGGGCCGGGCGGCATCGGGGGCCGGTTCGCTCATCGGCCGCCGGAGCGCGGTACGACCAGGCCCGACTCGTACGCGATGACCACCGCCTGGACCCGGTCGCGCAGGCCCAGTCGGCGCAATACCCGGCTCACGTGCGACTTGACCGTCTCTTCGCCGACCACCAGGCGGCCGGCGATCTCCGCGTTCGACAGGCCCTCGGCGACCAGCCGCAGGACGTCGACCTCACGAGGGGTGAGGTCGGCCAGACCGGGCGGGGCCGGGCGCGGACGCAGGCGGGTGAACTCGCCGATCAGCCGGCGGGTCACGCTCGGCGCGAGCAGCGCCTCGCCGGCGGCCACCACGCGCACCGCGTCGAACAGGCGCTCGGCGGTCACGTCCTTGATCAGGAAGCCGCCGGCACCGGCGACCAGCGCGTCGTAGACGTGCTCGTCGAGGTCGAAGGTGGTCAACATCAGGATTCGGGGCGGCTCGTTCTCGACGGTGTTCGCGCGGATCCGCCGGGTGGCCTCGATGCCGTCCATGACCGGCATCCGCACGTCCATCACCACGACGTCGGGGCGCTGCTCGCGGCAGCGGTGGATCGCCTCCGCGCCGTCGGCGGCGGTACCGACCACGGTGAAGTCCGGTTGGGTGTCCAGCAGTGCGGCGAAACCGGCCCGGACGACCTCCTGGTCGTCGGCCACCACGATTCGCAACGCCGCCGGCCCGCTCATCCGACCCCTCCCGCGGTGGTGAGCCCCTCCGCGGGTATGCCCGCGGTGCCGGCCATCCGGCCGGCCGGCAATATCGCCTCGACCAGGAATCCGCCCATCGGCGGGTTCCCGGTGCGCAACTCGCCGCCC
Source organism: Embleya sp. NPDC050154 (assembly GCF_044460165.1). Lineage (NCBI taxonomy): Bacteria > Bacillati > Actinomycetota > Actinomycetes > Kitasatosporales > Streptomycetaceae > Embleya > Embleya sp. NPDC050154. The sequence goes on along the minus strand of NZ_JBITJP010000042.1, from coordinate 66,007 downwards.
ACACTTGCGGCGCGCTCACGCATCCCCAGCAGGCCGTGCCCGCCCGGGCCGGTGCCGGCGCGCGGCCCCGGGCCGTTGTCGCGGACCCGCACCCGCAGCAGATCCTCGTCGGAGTAGTCGAGCAGCACGTCGACGGCGGCTCCGGGCGCGTGTCGGCGCGCGTTGGTCAACGACTCCTGGACGATGCGATAGGCCGCCAACTCGACACCCGGATCGAGCACGGCGATCCGCCCGCGCACGATCAGCCGCACGCCCGCGCCGGCGAAGTCCCGGGACTCGTCGATCAACTCCAGGAGTTCCTGGAGGCCCGGCTGCGGTCGGCGGGTCGGCTCGGCGCCGGCGTCCTCGCGCAGCACCCCCAGCAGGCGGCGCATCTCGGTCAGCGCGGTGCGGGCCGTGTCGCCGATCGCGAGCAGCCGCTCGGCGCCCTCCTTCGGCATCCCCGGCGTGGCCAGCCGGGCGGTCTCCGCCTGCACCGAGATCATCGAGATGTGGTGCGCCACCACGTCGTGCAACTCCCGGGCGATCCTGGCTCGTTCACCACGCGCGGTGAACTCCAGCAGGGTGCTCTCGATCGCGTGCCGCGAGGCGTCCCGCTCGGCGTTGCGGGTGCGGGCGCCGCGCACCCGGCCGAGCGCCAGCGCCGCCCACGCGATCACCACCGCGATCGTCGCGGCGATCGGGACGCCCTGGTAGAGCGCCCCGGTGGACACGGCCGCCACCGTCACCGCCACGGCCACCATTGCCGGTCGGTGCCGTATCAGGACCAACGGCACCGTCGCGCACAGGCCCAGGATCAGCGCCACCGACAACATGCCCGCCGCCTCGTCGGAGCGCGGCGCGGTGCGGACCACCGTCTCCGGCAGCGAGAACAAGCCGAGCGCCACCCCCGCGCCGAAGGGGTGCCACCACGGCTCTCCGCGCCGACGACCGAGGTCGAGGACGCGGCCGGGGGCCGGATCGCTGTGCTTCATGGCGCCATTGTCCCGGGCGGGCCACGCGGGCGGCTTCCCCCGGGCCGGGGAATCCGCCTCCCCCGCGCCGGGGAGGCGTGCGGCGGGCTTCCCCCCGCACGGGGAACCCGGTTTGGCTCGCCCGCGTGATGTGCCGGACCCGGCCGAATTCATAGCCTCCTGGGTATGGAAGCAACCATCGAAGTTCGCGGCCTGCGCAAACGCTACGGTCCGCAGACCGCCGTGGACGACCTCTCGTTCACCGTCGCGCCCGGCCAGGTCACCGGCTTCGTCGGACCCAACGGCGCCGGCAAGTCCACGACCATGCGGATGATCGTCGGCCTGGACCGACCCGATGAGGGCTCCGCGCTGGTCGGCGGCCGGCACTACCGCACGCTGCGCACGCCGCTGCGGCACCTGGGTTCGCTGCTGGACGCGGCGGCGGTGCACCCGGCCCGCCCGGCCCGCGACCACCTGTTGTGGATGGCGCACTCCAACGGCCTGCCCGCGCGTCGGGTGGACGACGTACTGGAGAGCGTCGGCCTCGCGTCGGCGGCACGTCGGCCCGCGGGCGGCTTCTCGCTCGGCATGCGGCAACGCCTGGGCATAGCCGGCGCGCTGCTCGGCGATCCGCCGATGCTGATGCTCGACGAACCGGTCAACGGCCTCGACCCCGAGGGCGTGATGTGGATCCGCGGGCTGCTGCGCGCGCTGGCCGCGGAGGGCCGCGCGGTGCTGGTCTCCAGCCACCTGATGAGCGAACTGGAGGACAGTGCCGACCACCTCGTGGTGATCGGCCGGGGCCGGTTGATCGCCGACACGAGCATCGGCGAACTGCTCGCCGCCGCGTCGGGCGGCCGGATCGTGCTGCGCACCGCGCGGCGCCGCGAGGCGATGACCGTGCTGACCCGGGTCGGCGCCACCGTCGCGGCCACCGAGCGCGAGGCGCTGACCGTCACCGGCCTGGACGCGGAGCGGATCATCGGGCTGCTCACCGAGCACGGCGTGCCGTTCTCCGGGATCGCCGAGCACCGCGCCTCGCTGGAGGAGGCCTACATGGAACTCACCCGGGACGCGGTCGACTACCGCGCCGCGACCGACGCCGGGGAGCGGTGATGGCGGACCCCACGACGACGACGCCGTACCGAAGCCCGCTGACCGGCGGCCGGGACGGCTTCGGCGGGCTGCTGCGCGCCGAGTGGACCAAGCTCAGGTCGGTGCGCCGATGGCTGCTCACGCTGACCGCGGCGGCCGTGCTGACCGTGCTGGTCGGCCTGCTGATCGCGGGCGGGAGTGGCATCCAGGACGTGTCGAGCGGCGGCGGCAAACAAAAGGTCAAGTTGGCCGACCACTTCGCCGACGGCGGCCAGTTCGTCGAGCGCGAGCTGGCCGGTGACGGCGAGCTGGTCGCCCGGGTGAGCACACAGGAGCGCAGTGCCGGGCGGGCCAAGGCGGGCCTGATGATCCGGGCGAGCGACGCGTTCGGCGCGGCGTACGCGGCGGTGGTGGTCACGCCCGACCACGGGGTCCGCCTGCACAGCGGGTACGACAGCGACAAGGCGGGCGGCGGTGGTCCGGTGCCGCGCTGGCTCAAGCTGGTTCGGGCCGGTGACACGATCACCGCGTACGAGTCGAGCGACGGCGCCGGGTGGCGTCGGGTCGGCCGGGTCGACCTGGACGATCTGCCGCGGACCGCTCGGATCGGGCTGTTCGTCGCGTCGCCGGACGCGGTGAAGGTCGAGCGCGCGTTCGGCAGCGAGGGCATCTCCTCGCAGAGCACCACCGGCAAGGCCACCTTCGACCACGTGAGCCTGAAGCCGGCGCAGCCGCAACAGCCCGCCGGGACCTGGCAGAACCGGGCCGGACCGGGTGGGGCGGGCGCGTCGGCGGGACCGGCGACGGAGGGACCGGACGCCGGCCCACCGCCCGGCTTCACCGAGGTGGACGGCACCTTCACGGTGATCGGCATGGGCGACATCGGTCCGGATCGGTTCGGCGAGGACGCCACGCAGACGATCCTCGGCGGCGTGCTGATCGCGCTGATCGCCGTGGTCGCGCTCGGCGTGGTGTCGATCACCGCCGAGTTCCACCGGGACACGATTCGCACCACGTTCGCCGCCACCCCGCGCCGAGGGCGGGTGCTCGCGGCCAAGGCCATCGTGGTCGGCGCGGCCACGTTCGTCGCCGGACTGGTAGGCGCGTTCGGCGCGTTCCTGGCCACGGGACCGGTGGAGCGCTCGAAGAACCGCATCCCGGCCGGGTTGTCCGATCCGAACGTGCTGCGCGCGCTGATCGGTACGGCCGTGCTGCTCGCGGTCGCCGCGATGTTCGCGCTGGCGGTCGGTGCGATCCTGCGCCGAGGCGCGCCCGCGATCACCCTCGTGCTCGCCCTGCTGCTGATCCCGCGCATCGTGGGCAGCGGCCTGCCGGTGTCCACCGGGGCGTGGCTGGAACGACTCACCCCCTCCGCCGGATTCGCCATCCAGCGCACCTTCGACCGCTACGACACCACGATCGCACCGTGGGCCGGGCTGGGCGTGTTGTGCGCTTACACCGCGGTGGCGCTGGCCATCGCCGCGTGGCGGCTGCGGGAGCGGGACGCATGAGGAACGCCGCGCTCGCCGAGTGGACCAAGCTGCGCAGTGTGCGCTCGACCGGATGGCTGCTGTGCGCACTGGTGGTGGCCACGGTGGTGGTGAGCGTACTGACCACATCGGCCATGCACGCCTCGGCCTGCGCGACGCCGGCCGGGTGCTTCGAGGACATCACCAAGGACAGTCTGACCGGAGTCCGGGTCGGTCAGATCGCGGTCGTCCTGCTCGCGGTGTCGATGGTCGGCAACGAGTACGGCACCGGGATGATCCACACGTCGCTGACCGCCCTCCCGCGCCGGATCGTGTTGTTGGGCAGCAAGGCGATGTTGCTCGTGGCGATGGTCGCGGCGGCCGGCACGATCGGCGTGCTGGGATCGCTGTGGGCGGGGCGCACGATCCTGGACGGCAACGGCTTCACCCCCGAGCAGGGCTATCCCGGGCTGTCCGCGACCGACGGGCCGACGCTGCGCGCGGCCGGCGGCACGGTGCTCTACCTGGTGCTGATCGGGCTGCTGGCGATGGGCGTCGCGTTCGTGCTGCGCGACACGACCGGCGCGGTCGCGGTCCTGCTGACCCTGCTCTACATCCTCCCGCTCCTGGTCCAGGCGATCGCCGATCCGGACTGGCACCGCCGCCTGGAGCGGATCACCCCGATGACGGCGGGCCTGGCCATCCAGACCACCCGGGACCTGAACCACCTCCCGATCGCCCCCTGGCCCGGCCTCACGGTCCTCGCCGGTTACGCCGCCCTGGCCCTGACTTTGGGCACCTGGCGCTTCCTGCGGCGGGACGCGTGAGGCGTGGGCCCTTTGGGCCGGGGCCGGGGTGAAGCGGGGCGGACCGGGCTCAGTTCGCGGCGGTTGCCACGGCCGGGACGGCGGCTCGGGCCGCTGCTTCGAGTTGGGTGATGCCCGTGGGCATGGAGGGTTGGTCGTCGGAGAGGATGGCGATCAGGAGCGGGCGGCCGGCGTGGGTGATGTGGCCGATGCTGTTGATCACCCACAGGCCGGTGGCGTCGCGGGGGAGCCAGCCGTTCTTCAGGGCCGGGGTGGTGTCGGGGTCGGCGGCGGTGGCCACGCCCCAGGTCTGGTCGTCCGCGACGGAGGTCATCAGGTCGGCCAGGTAGGCGCGGGAGCCGGCGTCGAGCGGGGAGTCGGTCGCGGTGATCGCGTCGAGCAGGCGGACCTGGTCGGTGGCGGTGGTCCGGGTCAGGCCCCAGGACAGGCCGGTCGGTTCGGTTTCGGTGAGGCCCAGGGCGGTGTTGGCGGTGCGGAGGCCGGCGGCGCCGCCGATGGCGGACCACAGGGTGTCGGCGGCGTCGTTGTCGCTGTGCTCGATCATGGCGGCGGCGGTGGCCCGTTCGGTGGTGGTGAGGGCGCGGTGCTCCTGTTGGGTCCGGAGGAGGAACGCGGCCAGGATGTCCACCTTGACGATGCTCGCGGTGACGTAGGACCGGTCGGTGTTGTAGCCGACCGGTTCGCCGCCGGCCGGGTCGAGGATGGCCACCGACAGGTTGCCCGAGATCTCGGGCAGCGCGGCGGCGAGCGCGGACGCGGCGCCGGCGGAGGTCGGGCCGACGGCGGGTTGCCGGTCGGCGCCTCGGGCGACGTCGGTGGGGGCGTCGGTCGACGGCAACGTGGGCTCCGTGCTCTCGGGCGGTACCGCCGGCGGGTCCGCGGCCGAACTCGCGGTCGGCGCGGGGCTGAACGAGGTCGGCTCCGCGCGGTTGCCGGAGACGACCATCCACAGCAGGGTCGCACAGGCGAGGACGACCGCCAGGGGGGTGAGGACGGATCGGCCGCGGCGTGCCGCGCGGTGCGTTCCTTCGCGGGCGGGGCTCATGCACGACACGGTTGCGGGCGGGGCTGTGCGGCGGGTGAGACGAGTCTTAAGAGTCGATGAGAGCGGGCGTTCGCCCGGGGGTGGGCGCGAGGGTTCGCCGGGCGGTGAGCGCGGGCGTTCGATCGAACTGGGCGGGCACGAACCGCTGCGCTACGCGGAGCGTTCGCCGGGCCCGCGGTCGGCGGGCGGCCCCGGCTGAGGCCGACGTCGAGTTCAGGACCGACTCGCGTTCCGCCCCACGTGCAGCGCCCACAGCACCAGCGGAATCTGGAGGGGCAGGCGGGCGAACGCGGCGGTACGCTGCGGGGCCGGCCGCGTACGCCAGTCGACGGCCATCTTGACGTTCGCCGGGAAGACCGCGGTGAAGAACGCCGCCGCGGCCAGGGCGCCCACCCGCCGGGTGCGCGGCACGGCCACCGCCGCCGCCAGAGCGAACTCGGCCACGCCGCTTGCCCGGGTCCACACCCGCGGGTTGCCCGGCAGGCTTCGAGGCACCACCGCGTCGAATGGCCTCGGGTACACGAAGTGGGCCACACCCGCTCCACCGAGCAACGCCACCAAAGCGCGCGCGGACGACGATGTGCCGGCCATACGGTCCTCCTCGCCCCGGAAAGTTACCCGAAGGTAACAACACCGCCCCCGAAACACCACACCCCGCACCGATTCCCGTTGCCCTGGATCTCGCCGACATCGAACGACCCGTCGAAAAAATCGAACACCATGTCCTTCCATCTGTCCGATGATCGGACCGTGACCGCCTCCTCCGTACCTCCTCGCCGATCCGCTGACGACGTCCCGCGCGCTTCGCCCGGTTCGCCCGCCCGGCGCACCTCGGACACCGACGCGGCTTGGGCCCACTTCCCGCGTGGCCCCTGGTCCGCGGCCGATCGTCTGCCGCATGCCACGCCGAGCAAGGCGGGCCGGGCGCACCTGGAACTCCCGCGTTCGCTCGTCGTTGTACCCGGTGCCGGTGTCGCGCAGAGTCCCGTGTTCGACCCGGCGCTCACGCACTACGCACGGGCAATGCGTGCCGGTGAACCCCGATTCGAGGACGCGGGGACGGCGGCGCGTTGGCACCGGGCGCGCCGACAGGCCATGGACCATGTACTGGAGGCGGTCGCCGGCTCCCGGTGGGTGGACGATCTCGTGCTGCGCGGCAGCGTGTTGCTCAAGGCGTGGTACGGGTCGGCCGCCCGCGAGCCGGGCGACCTGGACTTCGTGGTGACGCCGAGTGGATGGGGCGCCCTGGACGGCCGGACCGACCGGATGTTCGCCGACATCGCGCGGCGCGCCGAACGGGTATCCGACACCGGCGGCGAACCCGACGTGCGAGTCGTGGCGACCCTCGCGTTGAGCGACGAGATCTGGACCTACGACCGCGTTCCGGGCCGGCGGCTGGTGCTGCCGTGGCGGGCGGACGGCGTGCCGTCCGGAACGGTGCAGTTGGACTTCGTGTTCGGTGAACAACTGCCCAGCGCACCCGAGCCGACCGAGATCCCGCGATCGGACGGGGGCGGGACACACCTGCTGCTCGGCGCCACTCCGGAACAGTCCCTGGCCTGGAAGCTGCTGTGGTTGATCGACGACATCCATCCGCAGGGCAAGGACCTCTACGACGCGGTCCTGCTCGCCGAGAACACGTCGCCGGGCATGCCCTTGCTGCGGGCGACCTTCGTGGCCTCCGATCCCAGCCACGGAGGCCACCCGTTCACGGCGGACCTGTTCAGCCGCGAGGTTGATCTGCGCGAGTTCCGCAAGGAATACCCCGAGTCGGCCGGCACGGATCTGCACACGCGGTTGCTTCGTGCGTTGGCGCCGACATTTGCGGTGGCGAGAGTCGAGGCGGACAGGCGATCGATCGGCTGAGTCGCGGACGGGCTCGGTCAGGTGGGTTCACGGTCGAGGAGTTCGATGGAGCGTTCGCGCATTTCCACCTTGCGGATCTTGCCGGTGACGGTCATCGGGAAGGCGTCGACGAGGTGTGCGTAGCGGGGGATCTTGTAGTGGGCCAGGCGGCCGGCGCAGAAGTCGCGGAGGTGGGTCGCGGTCAGTTCGGGGGCGCCGGGGCGGAGTTTGATCCAGGCCATGAGTTCCTCGCCGAAGCGTTCGTCGGGCACGCCGACGACCTGGACGTCCTCGATGTCCGGGTGGCCGTACAGGAACTCCTCGATCTCGCGCGGGTACACGTTCTCGCCGCCTCGGATCACCATGTCCTTGATTCGGCCGACGATCGACACGTAGCCGTCCGCGTCCATCGTCGCGAGGTCGCCGGTGTGCATCCAGCCGTCCGCGTCGATCACCTCGGCGGTGCGGTCGGGGTCCTGCCAGTAGCCGAGCATCACCGAGTAACCCCGGGTGCAGAACCCGCCGGGGGTGCCCTCGGGGACGGTCGCGCCGGTGGTCGGGTCGACCACCTTGATCTCCAGATGCGGGTGTACCCGGCCGACCGTGCCCACGCGGCGCTCCAGCGAGTCGTCGCGGCGGGTCTGGGTGGAGACCGGTGAGGTCTCGGTCATGCCGTAACAGATGGTCACCTCGGTCATGCCCATCCGGTCGATCACCCGCCTCATCACCTCGACCGGGCACGGTGAGCCCGCCATCACGCCGGTGCGCAGCGTGGAGAGGTCGTACTTGCCCGCCTCGAAGTCGGGCAGGGCGAGCTCGGCGATGAACATGGTCGGCACGCCGTACAGGACCGTGCAGCGTTCCTCGTGCACGGCGCGCAACGTGGCGGCCGGGTCGAACAGCGCGGCCGGGACGACCATGCACGCGCCGTGGCTGGTCGCGCCGAGGTTGCCCATCACCATGCCGAAGCAGTGGTAGAAGGGCACCGGCAGGCACACCCGGTCGTCGGCAGTCCAGCCCTGGATCTCGGCGACCAGGAAGCCGTTGCCCAGGATGTTGCGGTGGGAGAGCGTGGCGCCCTTGGGGAAGCCGGTGGTGCCCGAGGTGTACTGGATGTTGATCGCGTCCTCGGGGCGCAGGGTGGCCTCGCGGGCGCGCAATCGGTCGATCGAGACGGCGGCGCCCTCGGCGACCAGGGCCGGCCAGTCCGGGGTGTCGATGTGTACGACGCGTTCCAGGTCGGGACAGGTGGCGCGGACCTCGGCGACCATCGCCGGATAGTCGCTGGTCTTCACGCGCGACGCGGCGACCAGCAGCCTGGTGCCGGATTGGGCGAGCGCGTACTCGATCTCGTGTGCACGGTAGGCCGGGTTGAGGTTGACCAGGATCGCGCCGACCCGGGCGGAGGCGTACTGCACCAGGGTCCACTCGGCGCAGTTGGGCGACCAGATGCCGATTCGGTCGCCGGCCTCGATCCCGACGCCGATCAGCGCGCGGGCGAGGTCGTCGACGGCCGCGTCGAACTCCGCGTACGTCCAGCGCCGGCCGCTCGCGCACTCGACGAGGGCGTCGTGGTCGGGGTAGGTGGCGGCGATCCGGGCCAGGTTGGCGCCGATGGTCTCGTGCGGGAGCGGCGGCGTGCGCTCGCCCTGGCGGGTGGCGAGGGGGGTGTCGGCCGGCGGGTCGTCCGGGGATTGCGGGGGTGGGGGCGGCGCGGGAGCGGTCATCGCGGGTCACCTGCCTGGTCGGGATGCGGGGGGTGCTGTGGGCGCGAGGGGGGTGCGGTGGTGCTGTGGGCGCGAGGCGGCGCGGTGGCGCGGTGGCGCGGGTGGTGCGGTGGTGCCGTGGGCCAGGGGTGGTGCCGGGGTGCCGTCGGTGTGGGGCAGTGCGGGGTGCTGTGGGGCGCTGGGCGGTGCTGTCGCGAAGGTAGGTGGGAGGGGGTGGGGGCGGCGAGCGGAGTACCCCCGAATGGGGGTGATGTGGGGGTGAGGGCGGGAGTACGTTGCCCTTGCGTGGCGCGTGGCGCGTGGCGCGTGGCGCGTGGGGCGCCGGTGGTGGGGTGCCGAGGTCGGGCGGGACGTCCGTGGCGGGATATATGGAGGAGCCGTGAGCGGATACGCGGGGTCGGTCGGTGACCCGGTGGGTCGGGCCGTCGAGCGGTTTCGGGCGCGGACCGGGGTGGACGTCGCGTTCGCCGGGCCGTGTCCCGATGCGGGGGATCGGCTGGTGATCTCGTATCTGAGCGGGACCTCGACGCGCGTGTTGTCGGGACTGACGGTGGTGGCGGGGACCGGCGTGGGCGGCAAGGCGATCACCACGCGGCGGCCGGTCCGGGTGGTCGACTACGTCGCGGCGTCGGCGATCAGCCACGAGTACGACCGGGCGGTCACCACGGAGGGGGTGCGCGCGGTGTTCGCGGTGCCGGTGCTCGCGGGGCGCGGGGTGGCGGCGGTGCTGTACGGGGCGCTGCGGCGGCCGTCCGACTTCGGAGACGGGATCCTGACGTCGGCCTGCGACGCGGCGCGGGACGCCGGGCACGAGATCGCGGTGGCCCGCGAGGTCGAGCAACGCATGGCGCGGGCGGCCGAGTTGCCGGGGTGGGCGGCGTTGGAGATCCGGTTGGCGCACGCCGATCTGCTGGCGCTGGCGGGGGTCGCGAGCGATCCGGGGCTGGGGGAGCGGTTGCGGGAGGTGTGCGGGAGGCTGGCGCGGACGGCCGCGAGTGCGTCCGGCGGAGCGGCGCGGGGAGTACGGCTGACGCCTCGTGAGACGGATGTGCTGGCTCAGGTCGCGGTGGGGCGGACCAACGCGGAGGTGGCGCGGGTGCTGGTGCTGGGGCCGGAGACGGTGAAGAGTTATCTGCGGTCGGCGATGCGGAAGTTGGGGGCGCACAACCGCGTCGAAGCGGTGGTTGCGGCGCGTGCGGGGGGCTTCTTGCCGTAGGCCCGGGGTGGTTGGCCCCGATGCACACGTGGCCTCCGGCGTGGGTTGTCCTCAAACGCCGGACGGGCTGATTTGGTTGGGCGGACTTTCGGGGTTTCGCTGCGGTTCGCTCGTGTGCGCGTTGGGTGGGCCGGTTGGGAAGCCGGCCTCCGGCCCGGTTGTCTTCAAACGCCGGACGGGCTGGATTGGTTGGGTGGGTGCTTGAGGCGCGGCTGTGGTTCGTTCGTGTGTTGTGTGTGCGTCGGTGGCTGAGGCCGGCCTCCGGCCCGGTTGTCCTCAAGCGCCGGACGGGCTGGATGGGTTGCGCTCGCCCGCTGCTCGCTGGGACGGCTCGCCCGCCGCCGCGCGTTGACTACTGCCTCGTCCGCCGCGCCGTCCTCCCGCACACCTCCCGCAACCGCTCCCCCCGCCCCGGGTCGCTCGCGACCCCAACCGCGCCGGCCCGCCTGCTGCGCCGCCCCGCCCGCTGCGCCGACCCGCCCGCTGCGCCGCCCGCCTGCCGCGCCGACCCGCCCGCTGCGCCGCCCGCCTGCCGCGCCGACCCGCCCGCTGCGCCGCCCGCCTGCCGCGCCGGTCCGCCTGCCGCGCCGGTCCGCCCGTGGTTTGTTGGGGTGGTGGGGGTCAGGATTCGGTGAGGATGGATTTGAGGAAGCGTTGCGTGCGGGGGTGGGTGGGGGTGGTGAGGAGGGATTCCGGGTGTCCTGATTCGATGATTTGGCCGTCGCAGAACATCAGGACTCGGTCGGAGACGTCGCGGGCGAAGCGCATGGCGTGGGTGACGCACAGCATGGTGACGTCGGTGGTGTGGGCCACCTCGCGCAGGACGTCCAGGACCTCGGCGGCGAGTTCGGGATCGAGTGCGGAGGTGACCTCGTCGAGCAGGAGGATGTCCGGCTCGACCGCCAACGCCCGTGCGATCGCCACCCGTTGCTGCTGGCCGCCGGAGAGTTGGGCCGGATATGCGGACAATTTGTCGCGCAGGCCGACCAGTTCGAGCAGGTCGGCGGCGCGGGCTTCGGCCTCCTCCTTCGGGACGCCGTGTACCCGGATCGGAGCCTCGGTGACGTTGCGCAGCACCCGCATGTTCGGGAACAGGTTGAACTGTTGGAAGACCATGGTGATCCGACTGCGCATGGCCCGGATGTGCCGCTCCGAGGCGGGCACCAGGCGACCCTCGCGCCGTTCGTGGAACAGCGGTTCGCCGCCCACCTCGATCACGCCGGTGTCCGGCCGGGCCAGCGTCATCAACATCCGCAGGATGGTGGTCTTGCCGGAACCGCTGGGCCCGATCAGGGTGACCCGCTCGCCGGCGCGCACGCCGAACGACAGGTCGTCGAGCACCACGTTGTCGCCGAAGCGCTTGCCGACCCCCTCGAAGGTGATCAGGTCGGTGGGCGGTACCGGGTCCGTGGAGGGCGTCGGCGGGGTCTGGGTCTGGGTCATCGTGTGTTCCTCCAACGTCGAGCCGGGCGGTCCGTGCGTGCGTGCGGCGTCAGATCGAGCGCACCCGCCCGAACCGCCGCTCGACCAGCCGCAACAGCGCGGACATCATCAGCGTGACGACGAGATAGAAGACGCCGGCGACGGTGAACGGCTCCAGCGTGCGGAAGGTCTCCGCGTTGAGTTCCCGGGCGGTGGAGAACACCTCCACCACGGTGATCGCGATCAACTGCGGCGTGTCCTTGAACATCGAGAGCAGGTAGTTGCCCAACGCGGGCAACACCCGCGGCACCGCCTGCGGCAGGATCACCGACGTCCACACCCGCCGGCGTGGCAGGTGGAGTGCGACGGCCGCCTCCCACTGGCCGACCGGCACGCCCTCGATGCCCGCGCGGTACACCTCGGACACGTAGGTGGCGTAGTGGATGCCCAGGGTCAACGCGCCCACGGTCAGCGGCGCCCAGTCGATCCCGATCGTGGGCAGCACGTAGAACATGAAGAACAACTGCACCAACAGCGGGGTACAGCGGATCAGTTCACAGATCAGCGCGACCGGTACGGAAACCCAACGGGTGGGGCTGCGCCGCAACAGCGCGAACACCAGGCCCAGTACGAGCGCCAACACGTAGCCGTACAGCGTGGCCTGAAGCGCGACCAGCATGCCGGACCACAGATCCGGGACGATGTCCCACGCGTAGTCCCAATCCCAACTCATCGGGCCACCTCCGCGCGTCGCAGCAGCCGTTGCAGCGGGCCCGGCTCCGGTGTTCGGCCGAGCGAGCGCACGGCGTGCCGTTCCAGCGCGCGGACCAGCGTGATCAGCACCAGGGCGATCAGCGCGTAGCCGAACAGCAGGCCGGTGAACACCAGGGTGGTCTCACCCGAGGACATCCGGATGAGTTGGGCGTTGAAGGTCAGGTCCGGGATCGACACGATGGACACCACGGCGGACATCTTGAGCAACTCGATCAGGTTGTTGCCCAGCGGCGGGAGCATGGCCCGGTAGGCCTGGGGCAGCAGTACCCGTCGGATCCGTTGGGTGCGGGTGAAGTTGAGGGCGATCGCGGCCTCGATCTGTGCGGTCGGCACCGCCTGGATCGCGCCGCGTACCACCTCGGCGGCATACGCGCCGATGTTCAGGCCGAGGGCCAGCATGCCGGCCCACATCGGGTTCAACTGCCAACCCAGGGCCGGGACCGCGAAGACGAACCAGAAGGCCAGTACCAGGGTCGGCAGGCCGCGGAAGACCTCCACGTAGCACGCCCCGATCCACCGGGGCAGTCGATGCTCGCTGCAGCGGGCCAGCCCGGCGGCCAGCGCCAGGGCCAGGCCGAGCGCCCCGCCACCCAACGTGAGGTAGACGGTGTTCAGCGCACCGTGGAGCAACAGTTCGAGTTGCCCGGACGTCATCCGGCGGCCTCCATTCCGGGACGGGCGGGTGGTCTGCGCACGTCGGCGCGATTGCCGTCGCTCATGTCGCACACACCCGCTGTGCGGTCAGCTCCGGGGCCGGTACATCGGCCTCGGTGAAGCCGAACGGCCTTTGAATGCGCAGGAGTTCGCCGCTGTCTCGAAGCGTGTGCAGTTCCCGGTTGAAGGCCGCGACGAAGTCCGTCTGATCGGGCGTCACTGCGAACCCACCCGCCGCCGCCGTGATCGGTCGGCCGTCGACCACCGGCCGGTACGGCGCGGTGACCTCCAGGTCGGCGTGTGCCCGTTGGCGCAGACCCCAGTTCAGCGAGATCGAGGTGAGCGCGACCGCGTCCACCCGACCGCCGATCATCCCGTCGAAGGCGCTCGGTTGGTCGGCGAACCGGGTGATCCGGGCGCCGGGTACGCCGCTTCGCTCGGCCACCTCCGCCTCGACCGTGCCGAGCAGGACGCCCAGCCGCACGTTCGAGTTCGCGGCCACATCGGCCATGGTGGCCAGCCCTCGCGGGTTGCCCTTCGGCACCAGGAATGCCTCGGCGGCGTCGAACTCGGGGTCGGTGAACAACACTTGCGCGCACCGCGTGGGAGTGATGGACATACCGGCACCCACGATGTCGAACAGGCCCGCACGCAGACCCGGGATCAGCGCACCGAAGTCGGAGGGCACCGGCTCGATCCGGCGCACACCCAGGCGATCGAAGACCGCCTTGGCCAACTCGGCTGCTTCGCCCGTGAGTTCGGCGTCCTTGTCGAGGAAGCTGTAGGGCGCCTCGTTGGCGAAGCCGACGCGTACCGAACCGCGCTCGCGCAGTCGGTGCAGCAACGTGCCGCCGTCCGGTTCGTCGTTGAGGTCCACCCGGCTGCAGCCGGTGGTCGCGGCGGCGGTGCCGGCCGCGGCCACCGCCAGGCCGACGGCGCCGACGCCGCGCAGCAGGCCGCGCCGGGATATTCCGGGACCGGGTCGGGGTCTCGCATCGGCGGCACGCAAACGCGGTCAGCTCCTTTCGCAGGGGACAGGTCACGCCCCGCCGCGGCCGTCGACCGAAGCCGTCGAGCCCCGACTCCCGAGAGCCGTCGGCGCGCGAATGCCCCAAAACGGTCGGGAGTCGGCGCTCGGAAGCTGTCGGGACCCGGTGGTGCGAAGTGGCGACCCTAGGCCGATCCGGAAGGGGGCGACAAAGCGTCCGGGCAAACCCGAATGCCCGTTTCGTGATCGCCCTGTGGCCTCCGATGTCGATTGTCACGGATCGATAACGACTGGTGTCCGACTTGTCGGATACCCGAGGTGGCGGGCGTGTTCGTCGCGGTCGGCGACCGATCGCGTTCGTTATTCGGACGTGACGGCGGCTCGGGCCGGCGGCGCCGTCTCGGAGGGTGACCGCGCTCTCGGTCGGAACCGGTCGAGACGGTAGTTTTGGGATCGGTCCACGATCGCCTCCGCGACCGGTCGCGAACGAGGACCGATCGCTCGGGGAGTCCGCCCCGATTCAGTAGCCAAGGAGGGACGCCATGTCCTTGCTGACCGTCTGGCCCGAGACCGACGCCGCCGCGCCGATTCTGCGTACCTCTGACCCGGCCGAGATCGCGCGTGCCCTGGAGCCGATCGGCGTGCGCTTCGAGCGCTGGACGGCCGATGTAGCGTTGCCCGACGGCGCGACCCAGGACGAGGTGATCGCGGCGTACCGGACCGAGGTGGACCGGATCACCGCCGCCGAGGGCTACATCCAGGTCGACGTGATCCGCCTCCAGCCCTCGGACGACCCGGAGTGGCCGGCCAAGGCCGCCGGGGCGCGTGCCAAGTTCCTCACCGAGCACACGCACGACGACGACGAGGTGCGCTTCTTCGTCGAGGGCGCGGGCATCTTCTACCTGCACATCGCCGGTCGGGTGCACGCCGTGCTGTGCGAGGCGGGCGACCTGCTCTCGGTGCCCAAGGGCATCACCCACTGGTTCGACATGGGCGTCGAACCCTCGGTCGCCGCGATCCGGTTCTTCCACGACGAGGACGGCTGGATCGGCGACTTCACCGGCGACCCGATCTCCTCCCGCTTCCCGGACTTCGACGAGATCTGGGCGGGGTACGCGGCGTGAGCGACGGCACCACCACCGCCCCGCTGAAGGTCGTCGTCGACATCGAGGGCACCACCAGCGCCACCGGCTTCATCACCGAGCAGCTCTACCCGTACTCCCGCACGCACTTCGCGCGTTGGCTCGACGAACACGGCGACCACCCGGACGTCGTGCGCGCGGCCGAGGGCGTGCGGGCGCTGATCGGCGAGCCGGAGGCAAACACCAAGCGCATCGTCGAAGCGCTCGAAGGCTGGCTGGACCGGGACGAGAAGGTCACCCCGCTCAAGTCCCTCCAGGGCCTGATCTGGGCCGAGGGCTTCGCGTCCGGCGAACTGACCTCGCACTTCTACCCGGACGCCATCCCGGCGCTGCGCGCGTGGCACGCGGCGGGGCACCGGCTGTACATCTTCTCGTCCGGCTCGGTCGCCGCGCAGCGCGCGTGGTTCGGCAGTTCGCCGGAGGGTTCGTTGTTGCCGCTGTTCTCCGGTCACTTCGACACCGAGAACGCGGGCCCCAAGCGGGTGGCCGAGTCGTACAACACGATCGCGGAGATGATCGGCGAGCCGCGACCGGAGCGGCTGGTCTTCCTGTCCGACCTGGTCGAGGAACTGGACGCGGCGCGCGAGGCGGGCTGGTGGACGATCGGCGTACGCCGTCCCGACGCGGACGAGCCGTACTACGACCGAGGCGTCGGCGACCACCCGGAGACGGCGACGTTCGCGCGCCTGGATCTGACCGGCGACCGCCCGATCCTGCGCGAGATCTGAGCCCGCACGCGCGTGAGCCGGCGACGAATCGCGCCCGGTGGCCAACGCGCCCGATAGCCGAACGCGGCCGGTGGTACGGCGGTTCGTACCACCGGCCGCGCTCAGCCGAAGCGCTCAACCCGAATGCGAGTGGTCGGCACCCCCGCCGAGGTGAGCAACCGGCCCGCGTGCTCGGCGAAGCCGGTCGAGCCGCACACGAACACCTCGTAGCGCTCGTCCGCGAGCACCGCCGCCACGTGCGGCGCGAGCGTCTCCGCGCGCAGCCGGCCCACCGGATGCGGATACCCGCTCGGTGCCGCGCGACTGTACAGCACGGTGTGCTCCTCGCCCGGCAGCGCGGCCAACTCGCGTGCGTACAAAAGGTCTTCCGGGGTGCGCGCACAGGCCACCAGGCGCAGTGGCACGGCGAGCCCGCGCCGCCGGCGGTGGCGGACCATGGCCATCAGCGGGACCAGGCCGGAACCGCCGGCCACGAGCAGCGCCGGTCGATCGCCCGCCCACGCGAAGAATCCGCCGAGCGGGCCGCGTACCTCCAGCAGGTCCCCGGGCCGGGCCACATCGTGCACGAAGCCGGACACCTCACCGCCCGGCATGCGGTCGACGGTGAACTCGATGTGCCCGGCGTCGTCCGGCGCCGAGCCGACCGAGTAGTGCCGCTGCGCGGTGTACCCGTCGGCGGCGGTGAGCCGCAACATGTAGTGCTGGCCCGCGACATGCGCGTTCCACACCGGCAGCGCGAGTCGTACGGTGACCGCGTTGGGGGTCTCGCGGCGCACCTCGACCACCCTCGCGGCCTGCCAGTCCACCTTCCCGCGCAGGCTCGGCGCGGCCCGACCGGGCGCGGCGAAGGCCGGAATCGGCGGCGCGCCGGGCCCGTTCGCCCCGCCCGCCTCGGTCACCGCGGTCGCCTCAGTCACCCGAGTACCTTTCCTCCGCCCACGGGTCGCCGCGGTGGTGATAGCCGTTGACCTCCCAGAAGCCCGGCTCGTCGTGGTCGAGCAGACGCAGGCCCGCGATCCACTTGACGCTCTTCCAGAAGTACAGGTGCGGCACCAGCAGCCGGGCCGGCCCGCCGTGTGCCGGGGTCAGCGGGGCGCCCTCGAAGTCGAACGCGATCCAGGCCCGGCCGCCGGTCAGGTCGGCGAGCGTGAGGTTGGTGGTGTAGCCCGTGTGCGAGTAGGCCACCGCGTGGGTGGCCGTGGCCAGGGGGTCGGCCTCGGCCAGGAACGTGTCCAGCGAGACGCCGGTGAAGTCGGTGCTCAGCTTGGACCAGGACGTGACGCAGTGGATCGGCCCGTCGTAGCTCTCGCGGGGCAGCGCGCGGGCCTGCTCCCAACTCCACGCGCGCGGCCGCTCGACCAGTCCGTCGATCCGGAACGACCAGTCGGCCGGCGCCAGTTCGGGGGTGACCTCGGCGGAGAGCACGGGGAAGTCGTGGCGCGCGTCGTACTGACCCGGTGGCAGCCTGGGGTCGCGTTCGGCGGCGGTGTGCCGGCCGACGAAGCCGCGCGTGGTGGAACTCATGGCGCGACCTCCGATGCTCGCGTCGGTGTGGTGTCGTTCATCTCGGGATCCCGATTCGGTCGACCGGACGGGTTCGGCAGCGTGGCGGCGAGCGCGTTCAGCTCCTCGATCGCCGCGCCCTCGTCGATCGTAAGCAGTCGACGATCGCGCATGACGATCCGGCCGTCGATCACGGTGTCCCGTACGTCGGCGGGCCCGGCCGCGTAGGCGAGCATCGACCACGGGTCGTGTCGGGGCGTCAGGTGCGGCCGGTTCAGGTCCAGGACGACCAGGTCGGCCGCCTTGCCGACCTCGATCGACCCGGTCAGCGCGCCGATCCCGATCGCCCGCGCGCCGTCGACGGTGGCCATCCGCACCGAGGCGCGCGCCCCGATCAGGGTCGGGTCGGGCGCCGCGCCGGGGGTGACCCGGTGCAGCGTCGCGGCGGCGCGGATCGGGCCGAACAGGTCGAGCGCGTTGGCGCTGACCGCGCCGTCGGTGCCCAGGCCCACCGGCACGCCGGCGGCCAGCAGTTCGGGCAGCGGGGCCACCCCGGAGGCGAGCTTGAGATTGGACACCGGGCAGTGCGCGACGCCCGCGCCGGACGCCGCGATCAGCGCGATCTCCTCGCCGGTGAGGCAGACCGCGTGCGCCAGCAGGGTGCCCGGGCGGAGCAGCCCGAGGTCGTGCAGGAGCTCCACCGGGCGGCGGCCGTACCGGGCGCGCACGTTCGCCACCTCGACCGCGTTCTCGGCGGCGTGGATGTGCAGCAGCGCGTCGTGCTCCCGGGCCAGTTCGGCCACCGCGAGCAACTGCTCCGGGGCCAGCGTGTACGCGCTGTGCGGGGTCACGCAGCGGGTGGTCGAGCGGCCCAGCAACGCGGGCGCGAGCCGCAGGCGCGCGGCGAAGTCGAGACCGTCCGGCGGTCCGGGCACGTCCATGAACGTCGGCCCGGTGACCAGCCGAAAGCCCGCCTCGGCCGCGGCCGCGAGCCCCGCCTCGGGGAACCAGTACATGTCCATCGCGGTGGTCACCCCCGCCCGGATCGACTCGGCCAGCGCCAGCCGGACCGCGACCCGCACCACCTCGGCGGTCAGCACCGCGCTCTCGGCGGCCACCAACCGCTCCAGGAACACCTGGAGGTCGACGTCGTCGGCCCGGCCCCGGAACAGGGTCATCGCCGAGTGCGCGTGCGCGTTGACCATCCCGGGCAACACCAGACAGCCGCGCGCGTCCAGGGTCGGCGCGGCGCGATACCGGGCGCCCAGCTCGCCCGCGGTGCCCACCGCGACGATCCGGCCGCCCTCGATCGCCACCGCGCCGTCGGGTATGTACGTGTCGGCGGCGTCGGCGGTGAGCACCGCGCCGCCGGTGACGAGCAGGTCGCTCACCCCCGATCCGCCGCCTCGCCCGCCTCGTCCAGGGCCAGTCGGTACAGCGCGTCCAGCGCCACCACGACGCCGCGCTCGACGCCCTCGGCGACCACCCGGCGGTGCGGATCGTAGGTCGAGCTGCCGGACTCGTCGACCAGGTCGTCGGCCGCGATGCCGTCCACGACCAGCACGCCGCCGGCCCGGTGCCCGCCCAGCGCGGCGAACACGAGCAGCGCGGACAGTTCCATCTCGATGGCCAGCACGCCGGCCGCCTGGTACGGCTTCATCGGCAGTTCGAGCACCCCCGGCATGAACGCCGCCCGGGTCCACACGACGCCTCGGTGGTGCGGCGCGCCGTGCTCGCGGGCCGCACCGTGCAGCGCGAGCACCACCTCGGGGGTGGAGAAGGCCGGGAACTCGGCCGGCACCAACTGCTGGGTCACGCCGTCGTCGCGGACCGCGCCGGTGGCCACCACCAGGTCGCCGTCGCCCACACCGCGCGCCATCGCGCCCGCCGTGCCGAGCCGGATGAAGGTGCGTACGCCGGCCTCGGCCAGCTCGCCGAACAGGCACACCGCGCCGGGACCGCCCACGCCATGCGAGGACACCACGACCGGTACGCCGCGCCAACTGCCCGCGTAGCTGACGTACTCGCGGTTGGCGCCGATCTGTCGCGCGTCGTCCAGTCGCTCGGCGACCAGTGCGGCGCGGGCGGGGTCGCCGACGACCAGCGCGTGGGCGGGCAGGCCGCTGCTGGGGATCTTGGTGATCGGCAGTACGGCCGGACGAGTGGTGCTGCTCATGTGGACGGCTCCGAGGTGGTGCGGGCGAGGCGGCGGGGACGGGGGATGCGGCCGGTGAGCCGGCCGGGCGGTGCGGTGCCGCGCCTGGCGCGCGAGCGGGTGGCCAGGAACAGCGCGACCAGCGTCATCACGTACGGCGCGGCGTCGGCGGCCTGCTGCGGCATGCCCTCGCCCTGGAGCCGGAAACCGACCGCCTCGACCAGGCCGAACAGGATGCCGGCGAGCAGCACGCCGACCGGGAGCGCACGACCGAGCATCACCGCGACCACCGCGATCCAGCCGCGGCCGGCGGTCATGTTCTCGGAGAACAGGGTCACGTTGCCCAGCGCGAGCTGCGCGCCGGCGAGTCCGCACAACGCGCCCGAGGTCAGGATCGCCGCGTAGCGGTAGCGCGCGACGCTGACGCCCAGCGACTGGGCGGCCTCCGGCGCCTCGCCGACGCCGCGCAGCCGTACGCCCCACGGGTGTCGGGACAGCAGTACGGCGATCACCACGACCGCGACCCAGGACAGGTACACCAGGGGCGAGTGGCCGGACAGCGCGCGGCCCAGGAAGGGCACCGACTCCAGTCCGGGGATGTCCACCGGTTGCAGGCCCTTGAGGTCGGGGTCGCCGAAGGTGCCCTGCTTGCCGAAGATCGTGCGCAGCAGGAACCCGGTCAGGCCGACGGCGAGCAGGTTCAGCGCGATGCACAACACGACCGCGTCCGCGCCCAGGGTGACCGCGCCGATCGCGAGCAGCAGCGAGAAGACCATCGCGGCAAGCACCGCCGAGATCACGCCGACCCACACGCTGCCGCCGAACCAGCTACCGGTGACGGCCGCGAAGCAGCCGATCAGCATGGTGCCTTCCAGGGACACGTTGAACACGCCGGCGCGCTCGCACAGCGCGCCGCCGAGGGCGGCGAACAGGATCGGGGTGAGCGCGCGCAGTGCGGAGAAGATCAGTTCCGCGTCGAAGGACATGGTCAGTTACCTCCGTCGCCGCGCGCGGGAGCGAGCGGCCCGGCGACGCCGGTCTCGAGTACGCCGGTGTCGACCAGGCCGGTCTTGGCATCGGGTGGTGGTGGATGGGCCTCGGCCTCGGGTCCTCGGCCGAGCCGGCGCAACCAACCGCCCTTGCGGAAGACGCCGCCGCGCACCGCGAGGAACAGGATCACCACGGCCTGGAGCACGGCGGTGAGCTGCTGCGGCACCGCGGTCTCCTGCTCCATGCCGAAGCCGCCGATGGTCAGCGCGGCGAAGAAGAAGCCGGCGGCCACCGTGCCCAGCGGGGACGCGGCGGCGAGCAGCGCGGCGAGCAGGCCGGTCCAGGTGTAGCCCGGGGTGATCAGCGCGCCGTCGACCAGGCGGTACGGGAAGCCGAGCACGGCGATCGCGCCGACCAGCCCGGCCAGCGACCCGGAGGCGAACATCAGCCGCAGGGTCAGCCGGGACCGGTCCACCCCGGCGTAGCCGGCGAAGCGCGCGCCCAGGCCGGTCATCCGCACCTCGTAGCCGGCGGCGGTGCGGTGGTCGACCACGAAGTAGACCACCGCGGCCAGCACGATCAGCACGATGCCGACGCTGACCCCGGTGCCCGCGCCGGATCCGGCGGCGAACTCGGGCAGCTTGACGCCCTCCGGCAGCCGGTCGGTCTGCGGGATGCCGGAGCCCTTCTGGAGCAGCGGGAAGCGCACCATGTAGGACACGAACGACATCGCCGGGTAGCTCAGCAGCAGGCTGGAGACCAGCAGCGGCACGCCGCACCTGGTCTCCAGGACGGCGGCGAGCGCGGCCCACAGACCGCCCGCGAGCACGCCCGCGAGCAGCGCCAGGATCACGGTGATCACGTCGGGGAAGGGCGAGTACAGGCCGACCGAGGCGGCGGCCAGGCCACCCAGCACGAGTTGGCCGTCGCCGCCGAGATTGACCAGGCCCGCGCGCAGCGGGATGGCCAGCGCCAGCGCCATGCCGACGATGGGGATGCACTCGCCGAGCGTGTCGCCGATTCCCTCGGAGCCGAACGCCCCGGTGAGCACCGAGCCGTACGCGGTCAGCGGGTCGGCGCCGGTGCCGGCCAGGATGATCGCGCCCAGGATCAGCGCGGCCACGATGGACACGGTGACCGGGGAGAACACCACGCCGCGCACGCGCAGCGCCAGGTGCGCGAGTGGACCGGATGGGTGCTCGGTGGCCGTACCGGCCTTGCTGGCAGTCATATCTGATAACCCGTCAGGCCTGGTGGGCGGTGGTCGGTGCGGTGGCCTGCCGGCCGTCGGCGTCGCTGTCGACATCGGCGTGCGTCGCGGCGTCGGCGGTGGCGCGGGTGGTGGCGCCGCCGGCCATGGCCATGCCGATCGTGTGCACGTCGGCCTCGGCACGCGGCAGTTCGGCGACGATCCGGCCCTCGTACATGACCAGGATGCGATCCGAGAGCGCGAGGATCTCGCTCAATTCGGCGGAGACCAGCAGGATGCCGTGACCGGCGTCGCGATACTCGATCAACCGCGCGTGGATGTTCTCGATCGAGCCGATGTCCACGCCGCGGGTGGGCTGCTCGACCAGGAGCAGCGGCGCGTCGTGGGTGATCTCCCGGCCGAGGATGGCCTTTTGCTGGTTGCCGCCGGACAGCGTGCCGATGGTGACGGCGGAGGACGCGGCCTTGACCCCGAAGCGCTCGATCACGCGCGCGGCGTGCTCGCGGATCGCCGTGCGCCGCAGGAAGCCGCCGCGGCCGGCCAGCGGCGGGCTGCGGTGGAAGCCCATCGCGAGGTTGTCGGCCAGCGAGGCGTCGCGCGCGGCGCCGACCGTGGCCCGGTCCTCGGGTACGTAGGCCAGGCCCGCTCGGCGCCGGTGTTGCACCGAGGAGTCCTTGACGTCGTGGCCGGCCACGAGCACCCGGCCCGCGCTGCTCGGGCGCAACCCGGCCAGCGCCTCGACCAGTTCGCTCTGTCCGTTGCCGGCCACGCCCGCGACGCCGACGATCTCGCCCGCGCGCACGGTCAGCGACACGTCCTCGACCAGCGGCTTGGCGCCGCGGCCGGCGGAGACGGTCAGGCCCTGTACGTCGAGCACCTCGGCGGCGGGGGCGCCCGCCGGGTGGGTGCGGTCCAGGTCGATCCGGCGGCCGGTCATCGCCAGCGCGATCTCGGCCGGGGTGGTCTCGGCGGTGGCGAGCCGGGCGGTGACCCGGCCGTCGCGCAGCACGGTGACCCGGTCGCTGACCGCCATCACCTCGCCCAGCTTGTGGGTGACCAGCAGGATGGTGCGCCCGGAGCGGGCCAGTCCGCGGATCACCTCGAGCAGCCGGTCCGCCTCGGCCGGGGTCAGCACGGCGGTGGGTTCGTCCAGGATCAGCACCCGCGCGTCGCGGTAGAGCAGCTTGAGGATCTCCACCCGCTGCTGGACGCCGACCGGCAGGTCCGCGACGCGCGCGTCCGGTGGGACGTGCAGGCCGTGCGTCTCGACCAGCGCGGCGACCCGGGCGCGCGCCGCGGCGCGGTCGACCAGGGCGCGCCGGGTGGGCTCGCTGCCGTAGACCACGTTCTCCGTGACGGTCAGCGAGGGGAACAGCTTGAAGCCCTGGTGGACCATGCCCAGTCCGGCCGCGATGGCCTGCACGGGCGAGCCGAACGAGTGCTCGGTGCCGCGCAGCAGGATGTGGCCGGCGTCCGGTCGTTGCAGGCCGTACAGGATCGACATCAGGGTCGACTTGCCCGCGCCGTTCTCGCCCATGACCGCGTGGATCTCGCCGCGCTCGACCCGCAGGTCGACCCGGTCGTTGGCCAGCACGCCCGGAAAACGCCGGACGATGCCGCGCATCTCGACCTCGGCGATGGCACCGGGGGCGGCGGCGTGCTGATCGTTCATCGGGCGTATCTCCGGTGGGAAGGGGGCGAGGCCGGGCGGGGTGGTCGCCGGTGTCGGGTCGGTGGACCCGACACCGGCGAACCGCGGCAGTCCGCGACTGCTCGGCGACTACTTGGCGGCGGCCGGGTCGGCCACGGTGATCGTGCCCGCGACGATCTGGTCACGCAGGCCCAGCACGGTCTTGAGCACGTCCGGGTGCTGGGCGATCAGGCACTGCGAGGTCTCCAGGCCGGGCTCCATGCCGGTGAGCGTGATGCCGCCCTCCTTGAGGCCGTACGAGGTGACGCCGCCGGGCTTGCCGCCGACGATCTGCTCGACGCCCTGGGCGACCGCGATGTCGGTGTGCTTGATCACGTTGTCCACGACCGTGCCCGGCGCCGCGGAGCACTGGTTGACGTCGACGCCGTACGCCTGGACGCCGGCCGCCTTGGCCGCGTTGAACACGCCCAGGTTGCCCGCGGCGGAGGCGGCGCCCATGATCTGGTCGACGTCCTTGGCCTTGAGCGACGCGGTCTGCTCGCTGGCCCGGGCCGGGTCGTTGAACGGCTTCTGGCCGCCGACGAACAACTGGGTGAAGGCGCTCGCCGGGTTGGTCTGCTTGGCGCCCGCGCCGAACGGGTCGGAGAAGCGACGGATTTGCGGGCTGTCCAGCGCGACCACCGCGCCGACCTTGCCGCTCTTGGTCAACAGGCCCGCCTCGGCGCCCGCGAGGAAGGTGCCCTCGTGCTCGCGGAAGGTCGCGCAGGTGATGTTCGGGTACGGCTTGGTGGTGCACGAGTCGACGAACAGGAACTGCTGCTTCGGGTTGGCCTCGGCCTGCTGGGCCAGCACGTCGGCGAACTCGAAGCCGACGGCGACCACGACGGCGGGCTTCTGGCGGACCGCGGCCTCGACGTTCTGCTGGATCGCGCTGGTGTCCTTGCTCTCCAGCACGGTCGCGCTGCCGCCGGCCTTGCGGGCCGCGTTCTGCGCGCCGGTGGCGGCGAGCTTGAGGAAGTCGTTGACGCCGATCGGTTCGGGCGTCACCAACACGATGTTCTTCGCCGGGTCGCCGCCCGTGCCGCCGGCGGCCGGGGACTTGTCCTTGTCGGCGGAGGCGTTGCACGCGGTGGCGGCCAGCGCGGTGCCGACGACGACGGCGGCCACGGTCAGGCGGTGGCGGGAGGTGATGCGGTACATGAGCGTCCTTGGGAGGAGTGTCGACCCCGGCGGGGCGGTGCGGAATCGGCGGTTCGGGGACGGGAACCTCGCGGACCCGCGGGCTCGGCGCCGGACGGCGCCGCGGCTTCGGGGTGGCGACGGGTTCGCGTGTCTCGATCGGCGTTCGGGCGATCGATCGGCGGGCGATCGATCAGTACAGGCGCCGACAACAGCGGCCGGTGCGGCGGACACAGACGCCGCGTACACCGCGCTTGTCGAGCGGAAGCGGCGGACGGTCCCACGCCATGGAGCGGCCGCGGCACTCGATACGTACGTCATGACGCCGCGTTTCGGCCACAGCCTGCTCCCTTCCGATCGCACCAGTCCGGGTCTCGATGTGATCATCACATCCGACTGGTTTCGGGGGAGGTTAGCACCCTCACCAGGCACTTCTCGCTCTTGTTCAGAATGTGGACAGATTGTCCACGATGTGAACATTGGGTGACCGGATCGACACGCGGTCGTCCCGGATGCCGGGCGGGAGTCGGGACCGAGCCGGCCCGCCACGTAGCATCCGTAGTGCCGAGGCACGCGCTCGCTCCCACGCGCGGCGCGCCGGCGGGCCGGTGCCCTCGCCCGCCCGCGTGGCCGCCGCCCGCGCCCGGCGCTCGATCACCCGCCCGGAAAGGACCCCTGATGGCCTCCGAGATACGCTCGCTCGCCTGGCACGGCACCGGCCTGCGCCTGCTCGACCAGACCGCGTTGCCGCAGCGGATCGTGCACCTGGACATCACCGATGTGGACGCGCTGATCGACGCGATCCGCCGGCTCGCGGTGCGCGGCGCGCCGGCACTGGGCGCGGCCGGCGCGTTCGGCGTCGCGGTGGCCATGCGGCAGGCCGAACGCGAGGGCTGGGACGCGGACCGACTGGCCGCCGAGATCGCCCGGATCCGGGACGCCCGGCCCACCGCGGTCAACCTGGCCGGCGGCGTGGACCGGGTGTTGCCGTTCGCGGCCAAGGGCGTGGACGCGGTGCTCGCCGAGGCCGAGGCGGTGGTCCGCGAGGACGTCGAGGCCAACCACGCGATCGGCCGGCACGGCGCGGACTGGATCCTGTCCCGGGTCGAGCGGCGGCCGCTGCGCGTACTGACCCACTGCAACACCGGCTCGCTGGCCACCGCCGGATGGGGGACCGCGCTGGGGATCATCCGCGAACTGCACGCGCGCGGCGTCCTGGAGCTGGTCTATGTCGACGAGACGCGCCCGCTGCTCCAGGGATCGCGGTTGACCGCCTGGGAGTTGGACCAGGAGGGCATCGCGCACCTGGTCCAACCGGACGGCGCGGCAGCGAGCACCATCCTGCGCGGCCTGGCGGACGTCGCGGTGATCGGCGCGGACCGGATCGCCGCCAATGGCGACACCGCGAACAAGATCGGCTCGGTCGGCGTCGCGCTGGCCTGCGCCGACGCGGGCATCCCGTTCGTGGTCGCGGCGCCGCTGACCACGTTCGACGACGCGACCGCGCACGGCGACGAGATCACCATCGAGGAGCGCCCCGAGTCCGAGGTGCTGGAGGTGGCCGGCGTCCGGGTCGCCCCGGCCGGCTCGCGTGCGTTCAACCCGGCCTTCGACGTCACTCCGGCTCGACTGATCAGCGCGATCGTCAACGAGACGGGCGTACGCGAGTACTGAGCCGCGGCACGCGGGCGGGGCCACGAGCGGATCGTGGTCCCGGCCCCGCGCGCTTTTCGTCGTGTGGGCCTGTGGGCCTACCGGTCTGTGGGTGTCGCGGGTCGGGCTCAGCCCTCGGCGATGCGGTAGTCGAGGAGCCATTCGACGATCTCGACGTGGTGCCGGGCCTGGATCGGGTCCGCGCCCCAGACGTACATCCCGTGCGAGGCGACCACGACGGCCGGCACACCCGGGATCAGCGCGGCCTCGAGCCGGTCGCCGAGTTCGGTCATGTCCTGGCTGTTGGCGATCACCGGGATGGTGACCGTCTCGTCGTGCGCGGAGCGGCCGATGCCCTTGAGCATCTCCAGGTCGCGCAACTCGATCCCGGCCGGCCAGCGCCGACCCGCGCGCACGGCGGACACGGCGTGCACGTGGAAGACCGCGTTCGCGCCGGTCAACGCGATCACCCGGGCGTGCAGCCCGGCCTCGGCGGACGGCCGACGCGGCGGCGTGCTCGCCTCCTCCGGGACCGGTACGCCTGCCGCGTCCACCACGACCAGGTCCTCCGGCGTCAACTCGCCCTTGTCCAGGCCCGAAGCGGTGACCGCGAGCCGCAGCGGGTCGCGCGAGAGCACCACGGACAGGTTCCCGGAGGTGCCGCGCATCCAGCCGAGCCCGGCGAAGCGCGCGGCCTCCCGCGCGAGGGTGGCGCCGGCGTCCGCGCGCACGGAGGCCGGGACCAAGGCGGAAGTGCCGGCGTCGGGGGTCGTCATGGGGGTTCCTCACTGTTCACGGTCCGGACGCACCGGCTCACAGTGTGGTCGAACCGGTAGTTCGGGCCATCATTTCACCCACGCCGCGGCGAACCCGGATCGGCACCGGCGCGAGTGGCCGTGTGGCCGTGTGCCGGCCGTGGGAGCGCCTCCGAGCCGGGCTCCGCCCGCGGTGCGGCGACCGGTCCTACGCGTCGTAGCGCAGGATCGGGCTGTCCTCGCGCAGCAGCCGTTGTCGATAGGCCACCGCGAGCCACGCGGCCTCGCGGTAGGCGGCCTCCAGCTCGTGATAGACGGTGTCGATCAGGGCCGGGGCGGGACCGTTCTCGGTGCGGAAGGCCAGGAACAGCCGCACCGCGAGCGGATCGCCGGCCAGCGGTCGCACCGCCATGTCCGGTCGGGGCCGCGACGTGGGCTGGCACGGGGTGACCACTTCGCCGATCGCGACCAGGGACGCCGCCGTGAGGTAGTCACCGTGCAGGATCCGGGGGTTGATGCCCGCGTCGGTCAACACCTCGCGCAGGCCCTCCCATTCGCCGTCCACACTCGGGTCCACCATCCACTGGTCGTCGGCCAGTTCGGCGAGCTTGACCTCGGACTCGGCGGCGGCCGGATGGTCCGGGGACATCGCGATGAACTGCGGTTCCCGCTCGACCAGAACGCGGCGTCGCACACCGTCCGGCACGCGCAGCGGGAAGCCCTCGACCTCGTGCACGAACGCGACGTCGAGCTGGCCGGCGGCGACCATCCCGAGCAGCGTGCTCGCGGACACGTCCACCCGCAAATAGGTGTCCGTGGTGGGCAGTCGCAGTCGCAACCGGCGCAACCAGTCGGCGATCACCCGGTTCGCGGTGCCGCCGATCCGCAGGTGTGGACCGGCGGTTCGGACCGCCTCGGCCTGGGTGTCGATGACCAGCGCGCTCATCTCGGCCATGATGGGTCGGGCCCGATGCAGCATCGTGAGCCCCAGTGGAGTGGGTCGGCTGCCGGTCCGGTCGCGGACGAACAACGGTGCGCCCAGAGCGTTTTCGATTCGTCTGAGCTGTGCGGTCAGGGACGGCTGGGTCATGCCGAGCAACCGGGCCGCGGCGTGCAGGCTGCCGGTGTCGCCGATGGCACACAGTGCGCGGAGGTGCCTCACCTCGAGCTCCATGATGCGGAGGATAGGACGCACCACCGAGGTCGTACCAGACACCTGTGCGCGCGGGATGGGCGGGGGAAGCGTGAATCTTGCGTAACACGATGCGTGAATGCGCGGTGACGGTGCGGGAACGGCTGGTGATACGACCGTGCTATCGCCGATTGTCATCATCCGGGCCGGACCGGGCTCCCGTGAGACTCGTTGCGCACCGAACAGGTCTTCGGCACCCAAGGAGCCCCCCATGTCCCCAGTGCGTCCCCGGAATCCCCGTAAGACCATCGTTACCGCCATGCTCGGCCTCGGCCTCGCCGCCGGACTGATCGCCGCGCCCGCCGCGGCGGCCGGCACCGACGGAGTCGCGGCCCCCCTCCGCGCCTCCGCGCACTACACCTCCGCCCAGGAGGACCAGGCGCAGAACCAGGCCTTCCTCGACGCGGTGATGAAGTCCGTGGCGGCCAAGCGTGCCGCGGCGCCGAACTCGGCGGCGGCGGTCACGGTCGTGTACAGCACCGCGAACGCCCCCAGCTTCCGCACCCAGATCGCCCGCTCCACGCAGATCTGGAACAGCTCGGTCACCAACGTCCGCCTCCAAGAGGGCAGCAACCCCGACTTCCGGTACTACGAGGGCAACGACTCGCGAGGTTCGTACGCGAGCACCGACGGCCACGGCAACGGCTACATCTTCCTCGACTACCGGCAGAACCAGCAGTACAACTCGACCCGGGTCACCGCCCACGAGACCGGACACGTGCTCGGCCTGCCGGACCACTACTCGGGTCCGTGCAGCGAACTGATGTCCGGCGGCGGCCCCGGCACGTCCTGCACCAACGCCAACCCGAACTCCGCGGAACGCGCGCGGGTGAACCAGCTCTGGCGCAACGGCCTCGTGGCGTTCTCCGCCGCGGCCTCCTGACCCGATCCGGCGACGCGCACCTGGACACTCCGGGCTCCCCTGCGCGTCACCTCGTCCCCTGATCCGGCACCCGACCACCGCCCCCCGCGGTGGCCGGGTGCCGTTCCATGCCTGGGGCGCGCGTCCCTTCGTCCGGGCCCTCGGTGGACCCCGACACCCGTGCCGTCCTCAAACGCCGGACGGGCTGGGGCGGTTCGGCCCTTTCCGCCGGCCGCGGCGTACGGTGGCGGGCCTCGGTCGTGCGGACCCGTGGGATCGGTGGGCTTGTTGCGGCTCTGTCCTCAAACGCCGGACGGGCTGGGGCGGTTCTGACGGGACGGATGGTTGTGCGGCCTTGGCTGCCGGTGGCGGGTCTTGGTCGTGCGGACCCGGTTGGGCCGGTGGGTCTGTTGCGGTTTTGTTCTCAAACGCCGGACGGGATGAGGGGGTCCCGGCGGGCTGAGGACGTGAGTCTGGCCAACTTTGCTTGCAGCCGCACCTCGCCGCACGTGCGCCCTGATCCGCCGACGGGAACCACAGGCGGGAAACCGACCTCCGCCGCACGCCCGCCACCACGCCGAGACGCCTCCCGCCCCGCCTTGCCCCGTCCCGCGCCGCGCTTCGCGCCCCATCGCGCCGCGCCCCGTCCCGCGCCCTGCGCCGCCCCGCCGACCCGGGCCGCCCTGCCGACCCGTCCCGTGCTCCGTCTCCGCCCCGTCCCGCCGCCGCGCCTTGCTGATCCGTACCGCGATCCCGGCTCGTTGCTGCGACCCGCGGTTCCGTCGCCGCGCTGCGTCGTTGTCGCTTGTTGTCGTGTCGGGGCTGTTACGGGGGTGGGGGTGGGCAGGATGGGGGGATGGGTGCTGCGGTGGCGTTGGTGGTGGTGGACGGGGCGAATGTGGTGGGGGCTGTGCCGGATGGGTGGTGGCGGGATCGGCATGGGGCCACCGAGCGGTTGCGGGACGCGTTGGTGGGGATGGCGGCGGCGGGGTTGCCCGGTGGCGGCTCCGTGCCGGAGTGGGCGCGGCGCGGGCCGTTGGACGTGGTCCTGGTGGTCGAGGGCGCGGCCCGCGAAGTCGCGGAGGTGCCCGGTGTGCGGGTCGTGCGGGCCTCGGGCAGCGGTGACGACCGCATCGTCGAGTTCGTCGCGGCCGAGCACGCGAGAACGCCCGCGCGTCGTTGTCTCGTGGTGACCGCCGACCGCGGCCTGCGGGAGCGGGTGCGCGCGTTCGCCGCCGAGGTGACCGGTCCCCGGGCGGTGCGTCCGGGCTGATCGCGCCGCCGGGATTCGGGCTCGCCGCGAAGGGCGGATATCGTGAGGTACGGCGGCCCCGCCCACGCGGGTCCGACGTCCCGAGGTCCCGCCCGCGCCGCCGGCCGTACCCGACACCCGATCCGTGGGCAATCGCCGGAGGAAGCATGACCACCAACCGAGTCCGCAAGGGCGTGATCCGAGGCCGGATGGCCGCCTCCGGCGAGTCGTACGTCGTCGCCGCCCGGCGGATGACCGTCCCGCGCGGGTCCAAGGCCCCCGACGCCCGGACCGCCGCGGCGCTGGCCACCCGCTACTGGGAGCCCGCCGAGAGCCTCGACCTGCCCTGTCCGTGCGGCGGCACCTGCGCTCCCGGCGAGCGCTGCACCCGTTGCCACGCGACCTACCGGCACGCCGCCCGGATCCCCGGCAGCGACACCGATGTCGAACTCTGGCAGGACCGGTACGACTGCACCGGCTGCGCGAACACCTATTCCTTCACCGTGTCCCTCCCGGACCGACCCTGGGGCGCCGTGCAGTCCGTGCCGCAGCGCGGCGGCCGGGAACCGATCGTCCGGATCAAGCCGTTCGAGGGCATCGGCCACCCGAACCTTCCCGCCTGACCGGGCCGTTGAGCCGGGCGTGGCCCGCCCCCTGGGGCTCAGGGCTTCTTTCGGTCCGGTACGAGTTCCAACCGGAAGCGCTGGTCGGCCGTGCCCGAGCAGCCGGCCTGTGCGGCCTCGGCCCCGGGTGAGATCTCGGCGGGGCCGCCGAGGATCCCCACGCACAAGCCGCTGTGCACCGGGCGGAGTCGAAAGAGCCCGGGTAGGAGCGGGTCGGCCGGTTCGATCAGAAAGCGCTCGTTGGCGGCACCCGTGCATACGCCGGGGCTGAGCAGCGCGCCGGGGGCCAGCAACGCGTCGTCCACGCGCAGGCAGCCGATGCCCTCCACCGGGTGGTGCCACTCGATCTGGTAGACGTCCGGGGCCAGCGCCTTGAGGTAGGTGTCCGGGACCAGACCCGCACACGGGCGTTGCACGGCCAACGGCCGGTCGGTGCGCCCGTTGCGCTCGAGCCCCTCACCCAGGCACAGCGACTCGTCGGCGATCTGGCCGGGCTTGACCAGGTAGTGCCCGTCGGCGAGGCGGGAAACATCCTTGTCGTCGGAGTAGTGGCGGATGGTGAGGATCGTGCCGATCGCGATCAGTACGAGGATCACGCCGATCAGGACCGGCACCGCACTGTGGTGACGCCACCACGGTTCCGGCGGCGGTTCGCCCGCCGACTCGGCGGCCGGCCCGGGCGGTTCGGCCACCCGGCGTTCGGGGACGCGTCCCGCCGCGAGATTCTCCCGGACCGCGAGCCAGCGCGCGGCGGCGTCGGCGTCCAGCCCGCAGGCGAACACCAGCGCCTCGACCAGGTCGGCCCTGGGCAACGTGCTGCGACCGAGCGCCGCGGCCACCGTGCTGGCGGGCAGTACATGCCCGGACGCCTCGGCCTTGGCCGCCAGTTGACGGTACGTCAGCGCCGACCACTCGCGCAGGGCACGTAACGCGGCCACGTACTCCGCCGCCGTGGTCGCGCTGTCCGGTTGTGGAGCGCTGTCGTCACGCCGTGTCACGCTTCTCCCGTTCCCTCGGACCGACACACACTCGCCGTAGCTGACGCGGCACCCATCGTGCCGGCAGTTCGACGGGGCGGGGAGTCCCAGAAAAGCGATAATCCGGACCCGAATCGATCGATTCCGGGGAGCGGCCGGCAGCCGGTCCGCGACGATCCTCGGATCGGCGTTCGGTCCGGACCCCTGTCCCGTTCCGTTCGAAACGTGTTCCGGTCGGCGTCGTGACCAGCCGGGACACGCGGTCGCCGTCCAGGACACGCGGAGCACCTTCCCGCCGGCCGCTCCGGGCCCGCAGTGTCGAACCCGTTCGCCGGGCCGGCCCGCCGGGTGAACGGGGGTGGCGGGCCGGAGAGGTGCGAGCGCCGGCGCGTCCGGGGCGCGCGTGATCGACGGTGGGTTCGTCGGATGTACGGGGAAGCGCGCGACCCGGGCGACAGGGCAGCGGGGCGACAGGGCGGCGGGGCGGCGGGACCGTGGAGCGGCATCGGACGCGGTGCGTCGGGCCGCGGAACGCCGCGGGTGCGGGCGCGTAGCGGCGCAGTTTTCGGCCGCGTCGGTGGGCCGGCGCGCGGTGGTCGGCGGTGATGCGGTACGAAATCACCTGTGATCGACGACGCCCCGACGCCGCCCAGGACCGTACGACTGTTCGTGGCGCTCGCCCCGCCGGACGATGCCAAGGACGAACTGGCCCGGGCGCTGCGGCCGGTGCACGCCGCGCATCCGCGGCTGCGCTGGAACCGGATCGAGGACTGGCACATCACCCTCGTCTTCCTCGGCGAGGTGGCCCCGGACGTGGTCGAGGCCCTGCGCGCACCGCTGGCCGAGGTCGCCGCCTCGACCCGGCCGGTCGACCTGGAACTGCGCGGCGCCGGGCAGTTCGACGAGCGGGTCCTGTGGAGCGACGTGCGCGGGGACCTGGCGGCGCTGCACACCCTGGCCGACGCGGTTCGCGGCGTGGTCCGGGCGGGCGGCGTCGTGCCCGCGGACCGGCCGCTGCGCGCGCACCTGACCCTGGCCCGGGCCCGCCGGGACAACCCCGACGGCATCGGAGTCGCCGCCCGCGAACTGGAGGACTTCGTCGGCCGCCGCTGGTCCGCGCGCCGACTGCACCTGGTCGGCAGCAACTTCGGCCGGGGCCCGGGCCCGATCCACTACCGCGACGTGGACGCCTGGCCGCTGGCCGGCCGCTGAGGCCCAGCCGCCCGGCCGCCGCGCCCA
This sequence comes from Embleya sp. NPDC050154, assembly GCF_044460165.1. Classification (NCBI taxonomy): domain Bacteria; kingdom Bacillati; phylum Actinomycetota; class Actinomycetes; order Kitasatosporales; family Streptomycetaceae; genus Embleya; species Embleya sp. NPDC050154. The sequence continues at coordinate 32,881 of NZ_JBITJP010000042.1, read as the reverse complement.
TCGCCTCGGCGGCCGATACCCGGGCACTCCCGGGAGTCGACGGTGCGCTCAGCCGCCCGCCTCGGTCGCCGCGCACGGGTCACTCCGGCTCCACCCCCGTCGGCACGGCCGCGACGCTGCGCGGTGCCCGACCGAACCCGAGGGGCGAGCCCGGGACCGATCGGCTGTCTGCGCGCCATCGACGGCTCGCGGTCGGGTCCTCTAGCATCGCGCTGTGATCCTCAGCCACCGCCGCACCGGCGAGAACGCGCCGTCGCGCGTCGCCGTGCCGCGCCGTCGCTGTTGTTGATCCGACCTTCTCCGCGCAATCGACGCACCGCCGCGCCCGTATGCCCGCGCGCGCCTCCCGACGTCCCTTCAGCAGAGGAAGCCTCGATGACACCGATCAGCGAAGTCTCGTACGACCGACACCGGTTGCGGCAGTGGATCGGCGGCTCCGCCCGCGCCGACGGGGTGCCCAGACGCGACCTGCTCAAGTTGCTCGGCGCGGCGGGCGTCCTCACCGCGCTGCCCGCGGGTACCGCGTACGCGGCCGACCCGACCGCCTCCACCGCCCCCACCGACCCGAGCCGCCCACCCGCGCCGGCCGCGCCGCCCACCGCCCCGGGTGCCGTCGCGGCCCCGGGGATCGTCAAGCCGCTGCCGCCCGAACTGTTCACCATCCGGGGCACCAACGCGGAGACCAACTTCCACGCGTTGCGCGGGAGCGGCTATCACACCCCCGTCGACCGGTTCTTCGTGCGCAATCACACCTCGACCCCGCAACTGTCCGCGCGGGACTGGCGGTTGCGGCTGTGGGGGAGCGGGTTGCGCGGATCCGTGGACCAGGCCCACGCGATCGAACTCGACCTGGCCGACCTGCGCCGACTGCCGGCACACACCCATTCGGCCACCATCGAGTGCGCCGGCAACGGCCGCAGCTTCTACACCTCGCAACAGGGCGAGTCGGTGGCCGGCACCGCCTGGACGCTCGGCGCGATCGGCATGGCCCGGTGGCGCGGCGCGCGGCTGTCGGACGTGCTGCGCCGCGCGGGTCTGCGCCGCGAGGCGGTGGATGTGCTGCCGCGGGGGCTGGACGAGGAGTACGTCACCGGCGGCGTCAACCTCGGCCGGGTCCGCCGGCCGTTGCCGCTGGCCAAGGCGCTCGACGACGTGCTGCTCGCGTACGAGATGAACGGCGAGCCGCTGACCGCCGATCACGGTGCGCCGGTGCGGGTGGTCGTGCCGTCGTGGGTGGGCATCTCCTCGATCAAGTGGGTCGGCGACATCGAGGTCTCCGCTCAGCCGCTCTACTCGCCGTGGAACACCGACTTCTACCGGCTGTTCGGGCCCGCCCACCCCGAGGGCGGCAGCGCGCCGCTGACCCGACAGACCCTCAAGAGCGCCTTCGAACTGCCCACCGGTGCCCGCTTCGCGTCGCGCGTCACGCACCGCCTGGAGGGCCGCTCCTGGTCCGGCACGGGCGGCGTACGCCGGGTGGACGTCAGCACGGACGGCGGCGCGACCTGGCGCCGCGCGCGGCTGCGGGACCAGCCGCGTCGGGACGGCTGGGTGCGCTGGAGTGTGGACTGGCGTCCCACCACCACCGGCCCGACGGAACTGCTCGCCCGGGCGAGCGACACCTCGGGGCGGGTCCAGCCCGATCGTTCGACGTTCAACACCCAGGGCTACTTCTTCGACGCTGTCGTGCGCCACCCGGTGACCGTCGACTGAGCACCGGGCCGGCCACTCCCGGCACGGGAAACGCCGAACCGCCCCGGCCGGGCGCAGTGCCGGTCGGGGCGGCTCGAAGGTGTCGGCCCGGGGTTCGCGGGGATCGGGCCGACCTCGACGAGGTCGGCCCGCCCCGAACGGGTCAGCCCAGCGAGGCGATGGCCTCGTTGAAGGTGGCCGACGGGCGCATCACGGCCGAGGCCTTGGCCGGGTCGGGACGGTAGTAGCCGCCGATGTCGGCGGGCGAGCCCTGTACCGCGATCAGTTCGGCGACGATCGTCTCCTGCTGCTCGGTCAGCGTCCGGGCCAGGCCCGCGAACGCCTCGGCGAGCGCCGCGTCCTCGGTCTGCGCGGCCAACTCCTGGGCCCAGTACAGCGCCAGGAAGAAGTGGCTGCCCCGGTTGTCGATGCCACCGAGCCGACGGCTGGGTGACTTGTCGTTGTCCAGGAAGGTGCCGGTGGCGCGGTCGAGCGTGTCGGCCAGCACCTGGGCACGGGCGTTGCCCACGGACTGCGCGAGGTGCTCGAAGCTGACCGCGAGCGCGAGGAACTCGCCCAGGCTGTCCCAGCGCAGGTAGTTCTCCTTGACCAACTGCTGCACGTGCTTGGGCGCCGAGCCGCCGGCACCGGTCTCGAACAGGCCGCCGCCGTCCATCAGCGGGACGACCGAGAGCATCTTCGCGCTCGTGCCCAGCTCCAGGATCGGGAACAGGTCGGTGAGGTAGTCGCGCAGCACGTTGCCGGTCACCGAGATGGTGTCCTCGCCGCGACGGATGCGCTCCAGCGAGAAGGCGGTCGCCTCGACCGGCGACATGATCTCGATGGTCAGGCCCTCGGTGTCGTGCTCGGGCAGGTACGCGCGGACCTTCGCGATCAGGTTCGCGTCGTGCGCGCGGCCCTCGTCGAGCCAGAACACCGCCGGGCTGCCGGTCGCGCGGGCGCGGGTGACGGCCAGCTTGACCCAGTCCTTGATCGGCGCGTCCTTGGTCTGGCACATCCGGAAGATGTCACCGGCGCCGACGACCTGCTCCAGGATCGCGGTGCCCGCGCCGTCGACGACCCGCACGGTGCCCGCGGTGGGGATCTCGAACGTCTTGTCGTGGCTGCCGTACTCCTCGGCCTTCTGCGCCATCAGACCGACGTTGGGCACCGAGCCCATCGTGGCCGGGTCGTAGGCGCCGTTCTTGCGGCAGTCGTCGATGACGACCTGGTACACGCCGGCGTAGCTGCTGTCCGGCAGCACGGCCAGGGTGTCGGCCTCCTTGCCGTCCGCGCCCCACATGTGACCGGAGGTACGGATCATGGCCGGCATCGAGGCGTCCACGATCACGTCGCTGGGCACGTGCAGGTTGGTGATGCCCCGGTCGGAGTCGACCATCGCCAGCGCCGGGCCGGAGGCCAGTTCGGCGTCGAAGGACGCCTTGATCCTCGCGCCGTCCGGAAGCGACTCGAGACCCTTGAGGATCGCGCCGAGACCGTCGTTGGGGCTCAGACCGGCCGCCGCGAGCGCGTCGCCGTGCTCGGCGAAGGTCTGCGGGAAGTAGGCGCGGACCGCGTGGCCGAAGATGATCGGGTCGGAGACCTTCATCATGGTGGCCTTCAGGTGCACCGACAGCAGCACACCCTCGGCCTTGGCCCGGGCCACCTGCGCGGCGAGGAACTCGCGCAGCGCCGCCGCGCGCATCACCGAGGCGTCCACGACCTCGCCCGCGAGCACCGGTACCGACTCGCGCAGCACGGTGGTGGTGCCGTCCTCGGCCACCAGCTCGATGCGCAGCGAGCCCGGCTCGGCGATCACGGCGGACTTCTCGGTGGAGCGGAAGTCGTCGGCGACCATGTGCGCGACGTTGGTCTTCGAGTCGGCCGTCCACACGCCCATGCGGTGCGGGTGCGCCCGGACGTAGTTCTTGACCGACGCGGGGGCGCGGCGGTCCGAGTTGCCCTCGCGAAGGACCGGGTTGACCGCGCTGCCCAGGGTCTTGCCGTAGCGCGCCCGGACGTCCTTCTCCTCGTCGGTCTTCGGGTCGTCCGGGTAGTCCGGAAGCGCGTAGCCCTGCTCGCGAAGCTCGGCGATGGCCGCCTTGAGCTGCGGGATCGAGGCCGAGACGTTCGGCAGCTTGATGATGTTGGCCTCGGGCGTCTTGGCCAGGTCACCGAGCTCGGCGAGCGCGTCCTCGAGCCGCTGGTCCGCCTTCAGGTGGTCGGGGAACTGGGCGATGATCCGCCCGGCCAGGGAGATGTCACGGGTCTCCACCTTGACCCCGGCCGTCGCCGCGTACGCCTGGACCACGGGCAGGAACGAATACGTCGCCAGGGCCGGGGCCTCGTCGGTGTGCGTATAGATGATGGTCGGGTCAGTCACAGGATGCTCCGCTCCATGTCCGCAACATTGCTCGACATCAAGATATCTTGCGGCGGAACCCTTCGCGTCCCGCCCCCCGCCCGTCCCGGCAGCCACGGGGTCACACGGTGTCGGGTCGGTCCGGACCGGCCAAGGCGCGGAGTTTGAGGCCCAGGTGCAGGTCAGCCGGTCGTCGCCGTGGTCCAGCCGGCAGCCGGTGGGCGCCTCGATCCGACGCAGCCGTCGGTACAACGTCGCCAGGTGCACACACAACAACGCGGCGGTGCGCCGCACGTCGCCGGCGTGGTCGAGGAACGCGGCCGGCGTCGGCAGCAGCACTCCGTGACCGTCCGCCCGCTCCAGCACGACCAGGGCCGGCACCCGAGCCGCCGCGCCCAGCTCCGCCGCGGGCAGCCGCAGAAGCAGGTCGTAGGGTCCGGCGCACCACTACGGGCGATGTCGCCCAAGCCGGGCACCAGCAGCGTCGCGCGCACGGCGCGCCTGCCGGTACGAGTCCGGCACCAGGTCGAGGCGATCCACCGGCGCGCCGACCCCGACCACCACCCGCCCGGCGCCGTGGGTCAGGCCCCGGAACCTGGCGGTGATCCGCGCACCGAGCACGTCCCGGCAGCTCCGCCGCCGCGGCGGCCGGCGGCACCAGCAGGATCCAGGCCCGCGAGCGCTGGGCGACGGTCAGACTGGACTGGTGACACGGACCGGGACGACCCACCGGGCACCCGTCCGTGTGCCGCCGCATCGGCAGGGAGGAAACCCGGATGAACACGGACGTCGTGGTGGTCGGAGCAGGGGTGATCGGCGCGTCGATCGCGCTCGAACTGGCCAGAGCCGGACGGCGGGTGCTCGTGGTGGACAAGGCCGGCGGGGTCGGCCTGGGCTCCACCAGCGCCTCCAGCGCCGTCATCCGGTTCAACTTCTCCACGCACGCCGGGGTGGCCGCGTCGTGGGAGGCGCAGTTCTGCTGGCGCGCCTGGCGCGAGCACCTGGGTTGCGACGTCGACGACCCGGTCCGCTTCGAACGCAGCGGCCTGGCCCTGCTCGACGTGGACGCCGCGCCGCGCGGTGCCTACCTGCCGCTGTTCGACGCGGTCGGGGTCCCCTACGAGGAGTGGGACGCCGACACCCTGGCGACCAGGATCCCGGGTCTGGACACCGGGCGGTACGGGCCGCCCAAGCGCCTGGACGACGAGGACTTCTGGGCGGAGCCGACCGGCACGCTCGGTGCGGTCTTCACGCCCGACGCGGGCTGCATCAGCGATCCGCAACTGGCCGCGCAGAACCTGGCCGCGGCGGCGACGCGCTTCGGCGCCGAGTTCCGGTTCCGGCGGACCGTCGTCGCGGTGCGGTCGACCGGCGGCCGGGTGGTCGGCGTGACCTTGGACGACGGCACGGCGGTGGCCTGCCCGACCGTGGTCAACGCGGCCGGGCCGTGGTCCGGTCGGGTCAACGAACTGGCCGGGGTGGGAGCCGACTTCACCATCGGCGTGCGGCCGATGCGGCAGGAGGTCGGATACCTGCGGGCGCCCGCCGGCTACAACCCGGACGGGGCGGCCGGGGTCACCGTGGCGGATCTGGATCTGGGCGTGTACCTGCGCGGCGAGGTCGACGGCGGACTGCTCGTGGGCGGGACCGAGCCGGAGTGCGACCCGCTCCAGTGGCTCGACGACCCCGACGCCGCCAACCCGAACCCGACGCCGGACGTCTTCGAGGCGCAGGTGACCCGCGCGGCCCGGCGCCTGACCGGGCTGACCGTGCCCAACCGGCCGCGCGGCATCGCCGGGGTGTACGACGTCGCCGACGACTGGACGCCGATCTACGACCGCACCGCCATGGACGGCTTCTATGTGGCGATGGGCACCAGCGGCAACCAGTTCAAGAACGCGCCGCTGGTGGGGCAGTTGATGGCAGCCCTGATCGAGGGGGTGGAGAGCGGGATCGATCACGACACGAAACCGGTGCGGTTCGTCGGCGTACACACCGGCGAGCCGATCGACCTGGGCGCGTTCTCCCGCCGGCGCAGCATCAACACGGCCAACTCCGGGACGGTGTTCGGCTGATGCCGCCGCGCCCCCGGTAACCGGCACGCCGATCCGCCTTCCGCATCGCCTTCGCAGCGCACTCCTGATCGCCTTCCGATCCGCGCTCCTCATCGCTTTCCGATTGCGTTCCGCAGGTGAGCGGGGCCGGGACGAACGTGTGGGAGGCGTGCCGGGCGGGCCCCGACGCGCTGGTCTGCGTGACGAGCCCACGGGCGGGCGAGGAGGCTCGGTACACCGCCGACCTGCGGTGGATCGCCCGGGCCGACGGGAGGCGGACCGTATTGCGGACCGGTGACCGGCAGTTCGGGGTGCCGTCCGGGTCGCCGTAGGGCCGCGCGGTGGCCGTGGTGGAGGCGTTCTGCTCCGATCGCAAGGTGGTTGCCGGGGACTTTGTGCTGCTTGTGGTGGACGGCACCGGGACGGAGGCGGCGCGGATCGACACGAACGGCGTGGACGTCACCTCGACCGGCCGGCTCGACGAGGACTGGCTCGGGTGGGCCGGCATAGCCGGGCCGGACACGGTGGTCGGCGAGTACGACCGCACTTTTGGCAAGGTCCCCGAACTCCGGCGCGGCACCGAGACCTTCGGTGGCCGCCATCCCGAACTCTCCTTCTCCGCGCACGGGCACGCCGGAGTGCGGCACGGCTACGACCGCTGTCCGGAACCGGCGGTCGTGACAGAGCAATCGGTGCGCACGATCACGTCACTGAGCCATCCGGGCGCGGACGTGCGCACGCCCACCCTGGTGACGGCGGGCGCGCTGGACCGCTGCACGCCCGCCGGGCAGGCCCGGGAGCTCCTTCGCGCGCTGGTGGAGGCGGGCGCGGAGTCGACGCTCGTGATGTGTCCCCGGGAGGGCCACGGGGTGCGCGCCTTCTCGGCCTTGATCGACCACTGCGCCCGGTTGCCGGGCTGGTTCGACAAGCAGATGGCCCCCGGTCCGGCGGCCTGAGACCCGCACGCGCGCCGGACCGGGGCTGGTGCCCGCCCGCTCACGGGGATGAAGGCGGGCGGGCACGGTGCGCCCGACGGCCGGGGTCGGGCCGTCGAGCGGTCTGGTGGTATAGCTGCCCCGCCACCGGCGAGGCAACCGGGTTCGCGGGCCGATTCGTCGGCACGACCGGCGAATCGGCGACCGGCGAATCGGCGGTCTGCGGGTCGGCGCGTCAGCGGGTCAGCGAGTCGGCCGAGTGCGCCGAGGGCACCAGGCCGGTCGCCTCGGCGAGGATCTCGAACGAGCGGATGCGGTCGTCGACGCCGTGCACCAGGGTCAGCGCCATGAGCTCGTCGGCGCCGGTGCGGTCGACGAACGCGTCGATCTTGGCCGCGATGTCGTGCCGTCCGCCGACCAGGTGCGCCGCTATCCGCTGGCGGACGAACTCCCGTTCCTCCCGGCTGTATTCGAAGGCCTCGGCATACTCCGGGCTGGGGTAGGGCCCGGTGATTCCGCTGGTGCGCTGGAGCAGCGACGACAGCCCCATCGGTCCGGCCAGCCACTCCGCCCGCTCCTGCGTCTCGGCGACGATCACGATGGCCGCGACGATGGCGTAGGGGTGGTCCAGGTCGGCCGACGGACGGAAGTTCTCCCGGTAGGTGGCCAACGCCGGAATGGTGTTCTCCGCGCTGAAGTGGTGCGCGAACGCGAACGGCAGGCCGAGCATGCCGGCCATCCGGGCACTGGAGGGGCTCGAGCCGAGCATCCAGATCGGCGGCCGGTTGCCCTCCGCCGGGATCGCGCTGACCGGGGAGATCGGGCCGCCGTGTGCGGGCGACTCGAAGTAGTCCAGGAGTTCGGCGAAGCGCTGCGGGAAGTCGTCACCGGGGTCGGAACTGCGGCGCAGCGCCCGGGCGGTGATCGGATCGGTGCCCGAGGCCCGGCCGATGCCCAGGTCGATCCGGTCGGGGTGCAGCGCCTCCAGGGTGCCGAACTGCTCGGCGACCACCAGCGGAGCGTGGTTGGGCAACATCACCCCGCCCGAACCCACCCGCAACCGCGAGGTGGCGGCGGCGATCCGACCGATCATCAACGGCGGCGAGCAACTCGCGATGTTGGGCGCGTTGTGGTGTTCGGCCATCCAGTAGCGCAGGTACCCGAGTCGGTCCACGCTCTGCGCGATCCGAACGGTGTCGCGCAGAGCCTGGGCGGCCGAGGCACCGCTGGCCACGGGTGCGAAGTCCAGCACCGACAGGGGAAGTCGACTGCTTGTGTCCGTCATGCGGGAAGTTCCTTCCGAAGGGCCGGTCGGCGCCGGACGCGGCACGGGACGCGGTCAGGCGGCGGGCTTGGGGGCGGGGGGTTTGGGGCGGATCACGAAGATCGACACGACGAGTGCGCCGACGGCGAAGACCGACGCGCCGATGGCCGCGGTGGAGATGCCTTCGGTGAGCACGTGGTGTGCGGTCTGTTCGGGATCGAGGCCGGCCGGCGGGTGCTTGGCGGCGTTCTTGCTCGCGGTGCCGGAGATGGTGGCCAGGATGGCCAGACCCAGGCTCGCGCCGACCTGCTGGAGGGCCTGGAGCAGGCCGGAGGCGGCGCCCGCGTCCTTGGGCGGGACCTCGGACAGGATGATCATGTTCAGTGGCATGAAGCTCAGTCCCGAGCCGATGCCGAACAGCAGCATCGGTCCGACCACGCCGCCGGCATAGCTGCTGGAGTCGTCGATCTGCGTCAGCCACAGGATGCCCAGCGCGACCAGGACGCCGCCGAAGACCAGGATCGGCTTGGGGCCGAACTTGGGCAGCAGCTTGGGCGTTGCCCGGGCGAAGGCGAACTGGCACAGCGCCATCGGCAGGAACGCGCAGCCCGCCTTGAGCGGGCTGTAGCCCATCACGGTCTGCAGGAACTGGGTGAGGAAGAAGAAGATCGCGAACATGGTGGCCGGCAGCAGCAGCATGTTCAGGTACGCGCCGGCCCGGTTGCGGTGCGCGAGCAGGCGCAGCGGGGTGATCGGCTGCGCGGCCTTGGACTCGATCGCGATGAACGCGGTGAGCAACACCCCGGCCAGGACGAGCGCGCCGATGGTCAGACCGTCGCTCCAACCGTCGGATGCGGCCCGGATGCAGCCGTAGACCAGGGCGACCATGCCCGCGGTCGAGGTGACCGCGCCCAGGATGTCGAAGCGGCCGGGGTGGCGCTCGGGCTGGCGGATGTACAGCGGTGCCAGGGCGAGGATGCCGATGCCGATGGGCACGTTGATGAACAACACCGCGCGCCAGGAGGTGGCGTCGGTGAGCAGGCCGCCGAAGACCAGGCCGAAGGCCATGCCCGCGCCGGACACCGCCGAATAGACGGCGAGCGCCTTGGCGCGGGCGGGACCCTCGAAGTTGGTGTTCAACAGCGCGAGGGTGCTGGGCGCGGCGAACGCGGCGCCCACGCCCTGGAAGGCCCGGGCGGTCAGCAACATCGCCTCGGAGTTGGCGAAGCCGCCGACCAGCGACGCGAGCGTGAACAGCGCGATGCCGGCGATGAAGACCTTGCGGCGCCCGAGGATGTCGCCGGCACGCCCGCCGAGCAGGAGCAGGCCGCCGAAGGCGAGCGTGTACGAGTTGATGATCCAGGTCAGGCCGGTGGGTGAGAAGTCCAGGGCCTCCTGCATGTCCGGCAGCGCGATGTTGACGATGGTCGCGTCCAGAATGACCATCAGCTGGCAGGCCAGGATCACGGCCAGCGCGAGGCCGGGGCGGCGCTCGCGTCGTTCGACGGCCGAGACCGGATCGGCCGGTGTGCCAACTGCCGGCGGGGTCGACATGGTGCCTCCACAAGGGGCCAAGAAGGGGGAACGGTGAGCGTGCGCGGGCTCGCGCGCCCGCAGCGATGACCGTTGTGCCGGTCGGGTGTGGCCGGCCGGGGCGAGGCACGCGACGGCACCCCTTCCGGGCCGAAAGCAAACCGGAGGATCTCTCGACTTACGATACGGAGGAACTCTCGACTTTTCAATCGCATCGGCAACACACGTGTCCGGCAAGGCAATTCGGACCGAGAACACCGTGCGTCCGACCGGGTGAACGAGCGGATCGCTGCGCGGGCGCGCCGACCGGGCGATCAGGCGGTGGTTACGCGGGCGCGCCGAGCCAGCCGGTCAGGGCGCGTCGCAGGCCCCCGTCCCCGCTCACGCCTTCCGGGCGGATCCAGGCGGCGTACCCGTCGGGCCGCAGCAGCACGGCCGAGGCGGCCGATTCCGGGATCGGGGCGGCCTGCACCACATCCACGCGGTCCTTCCAGCCGGTGATGTCGAACGGCTCGGCGTCGCCCGCCGACAGATCCAGGAGCACCGCACGGCCGGTACGCAACACCCGGTCCACGCTCGTCTCGCCCGCCTCGGTGAGCAGCGTCGCGTCCGGGAAGCGCTCGCCCAGCAGGGCGTGCCCGCCCACCTCGGCGGCGGCGCCTCCGTCCGCGCCGATCCCGGACCGCTCCGCGACCGGGTAGCGGATGTCCACTCCCGCGATCATGTGCACCAGATGCCGGCTGACCTCCTCGTGCGCGAGCAACTCGCCCAGCACCTCGCGCAGCGGCTCGGCCTCGGAGAGCGGGAACATCAGCGACAACTGGGCCCGCGTGTTCATCAACACCCGTGCGGCCACCGGGTGCCGTTCGACGGCGTAGGTGTCCAACAACCCTTCCGGAGCCCATCCCTGGATCGTCGCGGCCAGCTTCCAGCCCAGGTTCACCGCATCCTGCAAGCCGGTGTTCAAGCCTTGGCCGCCGATCGGGAAGTGCACATGGGCGGCGTCGCCCAGCAGGATCACCCGCCCCTGCCGATAGCGCTCGGCCTGCCGCGCGGACGAGCCGAACCGGGACAACAGTTGTGGTGTGCCCAGGTCGAACTCCCGTCCCACCACGTGTCGGATCTGCCGGTGCAACTCCTCCTCGGTGACCGGGACCTCGCGCCCGGTCCGGGGCGCGCCGAACTCCGCGACGGTGACCCGGACCAGTTCGCCCTCCAACGGGATCAGCGCGAACATCCCGTTCGGATGCAGTGACGGGTCGATCCGGATCTGCCGCTCCACCGGGATCCGCAGGTCGCCGGTGATGCCGTCGGCCACCGACGGCGTGCCGGGAAAGTCGATGCCCGCCCGCTTGCGCACCACACTGGCGCCGCCGTCGGCCCCGGCCAGGTACGCGCCGGCCACCCGGTACTCGCCGTCCGCCGTACGCACCGTGACGGTGACCCCGGACTCGTCCTGGGTGAAGTCGGCGACCTCGTGCCCCCGGCGCACGTCCACCCCCAACTCCACCGCGCGCTCCTCCAGATGCTGCTCGATCCGGCGCTGCGGCACCCGGCGCGGCACCAGGTGTTCCTCCAGCCCGGTGAACCGCAACATCCCGAAACCGAAGTGCTTGATCGGCGCGTACTCGAACACCGGTGCGGCCAGGTCGCGTTGCTCCAACGCCCGGATCGAGCCGTACTGCAGCCCGAGCGCCCGGGACCACCCCGGCGGCTCCACCAACCGCTCCAGCACGATCGTGCGCACGCCGGCCAGCGCCAGCTCACAGGCCAACATCAGGCCGCTGGGCCCGGCCCCCGCGACGACTACCGTGCGATCGCTGTGCTCGTTGCGTTCCATCTCGACTCCTCGGCGATGTCCGATGTCCGACGTGCGATGTGCGATGTGTGACGAGGGGGTCCGCCGACAGGCGGGTACGGCCCCGGGCGCCTCGGGGGCGAGCGGGCGGTCCCGCGCGGGTCCGCCCGGCGCTCAGCGGTGGGCGCGAAGCCGGGCCTCGACCTCGGCCGGCGGCAGATGCGCGCGGCCGTCGGCCAGCACCAGCCGGACCGCGCGCAGCGCCGCGAGATCGGCGCGCGGATCGCCGGAGACGACCACGAGGTCGGCGGCGAAGCCCGGGGCCAGCCGCCCGGTGCGATCACCCAGCCCGAGCCCGTCCGCCGCGTTCGTGGTGGCCATCTCCAACACGTCGGTGTTGGCCAGGCCGGATCGTGCCAACCACTCCAGGCCGGTCACGTAGGCGTCGAAGCTCGCCCCCGCGATGCCGGCGTCGGTACCGGCCATCAGGCGCACGCCGTTCTCGTGCAACACCCGGGCCACGTCCAGCCACGGGCCCATGGCCTCGTGGCCGATCCGCTCCCGGGTCAGATCGAACGCGCGACTGAAGGTGGGACACACGAACACCCCGCGGTCGGCGATCTCGCGGACCAGATCGAGCCGTACGTCCGGGCCCGCCGCCGGGCCCGCCTCCGGGATGAACGTGCAGTGCTCCAAGGTGTCCGCGCCCGCCGCCAGCGCGGCCTCGACGCCGACCGCGCCGTGCGCGTGCGCGGCCACCCGCAGCCCAGCGGCGTGCGCCTCGCGCACGACCAGCGCGATCGCGTCCGCGCCGAACTGGCGCTGCCACGCCTGGGGGCCGCCGGGGGTCAGGTTCCCGCCGGTGGCCATCACCTTGAGCACGTCCGCGCCGGAGGCGATGTGCGCGCGGGTCGCCGCGAGCAACTCGTCGTGGTCGGCCACCTCGCCACCGAGGAACCAACAGTGCCCGCCGGGCACGGTCAGCGGCGTGTTCGCGGCGAGCACCCGCGGCCCCGGCAGCAACCCGGCGGCGATCGCGTCCCGCAACCGCCGGGCCAGGCCGCCCCGATCGCCGAGATCGCGCACCGTGGTCACGCCGCTGTCCAGCAACTGCCGAGCCCGGCTCGCCATCGCCGGAAACAGGTCCAGGTCGTCGACCCCGGCCAACGCGGCCACCGGATCCGCGCTCGCGTCGAACACGAGATGGACGTGGCTGTCGATCAACCCCGGCAGGACGCTCGCGCCCGGATGATCGGCCACCGGTGTGCCGACCGGCGCCCGGGCGAGGACCTCGGCACGCGGGCCCACGTCCCGGACCAGTCCGTCCGCCACCAGGACCGCCCCGTCGGGCACCTCCGGGGCCCCCGCGCCGGGCAGCACCCGGTCGGCGGCGATGATCCGTGCTGTCATGGACTGCTTCTCCTCGGCACCGTGAGACCGCAACCGCCGGGCGGGACCACGCCCGCGGCAGGCCCTCCCACTGCCTCGCCGGCGGGTGCCCCCGGTCGTTCGCGCCCACTGTCACAGCCGGTTCTAAAGCGACTCTTACGACCGCTCACGCGGCCGGTGCCGGCGGCTCACCGCATTGCCCGCCGGGGCGCCGGGGCGGCGCTTCCGAGCCCGGGTGAAGGGCGCTTCGGCACGCCCCCGCGAGCCCGGCCGCCCGGCGCCCTTAAGCCCAGCCTTAGCCGCTGCGCTCAAGCTCTGGGCCGACCCCCAACGCCCAGCGCGGAGGAGAAGAGCATGAGCCGCACCGTCGTGATCGCCGGGGGAGGCCCCACCGGCCTCCTGCTCGCGTGCGAACTCGCCCTGGCCGGCGCCGAACCCGTGGTGGTGGAGCCGCGCACCGACGATCCCGAGTTCTCCCCGGGCATGGCCGTGCACGGCCGCACCCTGGAGATCCTGGAACAGCGCGGACTCGCGGACCGCATCGGGGAACACGAGATGTTCGCCTGGCCGCGCACCCCGTTCGCCTTCCACTGGCTCGACCTGACCTCGGTCGGCCCGACCGAATACACCTACGCCTACCCGCAGTGGCGCCTGGAGCGGCTGCTGCGCGCGCGGGCCGGCGAACTGGGCGTGGAACTGCGCCGAGGCGTGCGGGTGAGCGACTACACGCAGGACGCGGACGGCGTCACGGTCCACACGCGCGCCGAGGACGGCACCGAGGAGACCTTGCGCGCCGCCTATCTGGTCGGCGCGGACGGCGCGGACAGCACCGTACGGCGGTTGGCCGGCATCGGGTTCGTCGCGTCCGGCAAGGAGTACGCCGGGGTGCTCGGCGACGTGGAGCTCGAGGAGAGCGAGCACGACACCTTCGACGGCGGCCTGTACCCGGCCGGGGTGTTCGGCGCGCTGCCGCTCCAGCCGGGCCGGTTGCGGCTGATGACGATCGAGTTCGGCGCCACGCCGCCGGCCGCCGATGTCCCGGTGAGCACCGAGGAACTGCTCGACAGCGTACGGCGGGTGCTGGGCAAGGCGCCCCGGGTGGCCCGCACGCACTACCTCGCCCGCTACGGCGGCCCCACCCGGCTGGCCGAACGCTACCGGGACGGGCGGGTGTTCCTGGCCGGCGACGCCGCGCACGTGCTGTTCATCTCCGGCACGCAAGGCGTCAACACCGGCCTGCACGACGCGCTCAACCTGGGCTGGAAGCTGGCCGCGACGCTGGCCGGGCACGCCTCGCCCGGCCTGCTCGACAGCTACGAGAGCGAGCGTCGCCCGGTCGGTGAGCGGGTCGCGCTGCACTCGCGGGCCCAGATGGCGCTGATGCACCCGCTGGCCGAGATCACCCCGCTGCGTGACATGGTCGCCGAACTCACCGCGATCGAGAGCGTCAACCGGCACCTGCTGGAGATGACCACGGCGGTCGGCTACCCGGCGCCGGCCGACGCCGATCCGGGTGCCGAAACGCACGCGCTGGTCGGCCGGCGGGTCCCGGGGGTCACGCTGAACACCGGCGCCGGCGACACGAAGCTGCTCGAACTCCTGAGCACCGGACGCGGCCTGCTCGTGGACCTGACCGGCGGCGCGGGCGGCGGGGCCGACCCGGCCGAGGCGATCGCGTGGGCCGACCGCGTCGACATCGTCACCGCGGGCTCCGCCGAGCCGGCCCTGGACGCGACGCTCGTCCTGGTCCGCCCGGACGGGTTCGTCGCGTGGGCCGACGACGCGACCGGAGCCCGGGCCAAGGGTCTGGGCGCGGCCTTGACCACGTGGTTCGGCGAACCCGACGAGGCGGCGTCCGCCGCGCCGGCGGCCCCATCCGCCTGACCCGGACCGCGGCGGCGCGCCCACCCGGCGAGCGATCGACGACGGGCCACCGCACGTGTGGATCCACCCACCGGCGTCGTCCTTCGGGCCGATCCAGGACATGAAGGAGCAGGAGCATGACCGACACCACCCGGACCCAGACCCCGACCCCGACCCCGGCACCGGCATCCGTGCCCGAGGCGCCGGCCACCGTCGACGAGCGCTCGCGGCAGTGGAGCCTGTACCAGCCCTGGCTCCAGCAGGACCCGATCCCGTATTGGAAGCAGATGCGCGCGAGCGCGCCGATCGTGCGCTCCGAGGAGGCGGGCGGCTTTTGGATCCTCACCCGCTATGAGGACATCGAATGGGCGGCGCGCAGCCCCGAGTTGTTCTCCAACGCCGAACTGGTCATCCCGCACCGGCAGATCTTCCCGACCAAGCAGATCCCGATCCAGCTGGACGGCGAGGAACACCGCAAGTGGCGCCTGACGCTGGCGAGTCTGTTCAACCCCGGGGTGGTCAACCACTTCGCGCCCCGGATCCGGGAGGCCGCCGTGGACGCGATCGAGCCGATCGTGGCCGCCGGGCGCTGCGAGTTCCTCACCGACTTCGGCATCCAACTGCCCGCCGAGACCTTCCTGATCAGCTTCGGGATCGGCCGGGAGCACCTGCGCACGCTGCTCGACCACAAGACCTGGCTGCGGCGCGAGGGCATCCCCAACGCCCGTACCGACGAGGACCTGCGGGTGGCGAACAAGCCGCTGTGGGACTTCTTCGGCGAGGCGATCGACCAGCGCCGCGCCGAGGGAACCCAGGGCCGCCGGGACGTGATCAGCCAACTCGTCGAGGGGCGCTTCGACGGCCGTGAACTCACCCGCGACGAGATGATCAACGCCGCGTTCGTGACCATGCTCGCCAGCCTGGACAGCACCACCGCGCAGCTCGGTCTGATCTTCCTGTACCTGGCCCGCCACCCCGAGGTCCAGGACCTGATCAACGCGAATCCCGACCGGATCCCCGCCGTGGTGGAGGAACTCATCCGACACGAACCGGTCTCCTCGACCGGGCGCCTGGTCACCCGCGACGTCGAGCGGCACGGCGTGACCATGCGCAAGGGCGATCGGGTGTTGTTGTCCTGGGGCATGTCGGGCCTGGACCCGGACGCCTTCGAGAACCCCGACGAGGTGGACTTCGACCGCAACGCCACCCGTCAACTCGCCTTCGGCACCGGACCGCACCGGTGCCTGGGGATGCACCTCGCGCGCCGGATCATCGGCATCGCGATCGAGGAGTGGCACAAGCGCGTGCCGAACTACCACGTCGCCGAGGGCACCGTGCCGCTGCATCACTACTCGCCCGGCCGGGGGTTGCACAACCTCGACCTCGTGCTCGGCCGGGCACGGGGGTAGCGGGCATGCGCGTCCGGGTGAACTCCGATGCCTGCATGGGGCATTCCATGTGCAGTGCGCTGGCCTCGGAGGTCTACGAGGTCACCGACGAGGGTTTCAACGAGATGGGCGACTTCGAGGTCGACCCGGCTCGACGGGCCGCCGCCCTGCGCGGCGCCCGGGCCTGTCCGGAGAAGGCCATCACGATCGCGGAGGAGCCGACCGCGTGAGCCGCGGTCCGTCGGCGACCCATTCGGGCCGCCGACGGGCCGACGTCAACTCGCGAGCCTGGTGTCGAGTTGCTCGTCGGCGGTCAGGATCGCCAATTGCAGGTCCCGCAACGCCCGTCCCGGCTCCAGGCCCAGTTCGCCGTTGAGCGTCTCCCGGGCCTGCTGGTACACCCGCAGCGCGTCCGCCTGCCGCTCCGACCGGTACAGCGCCAGCATCAACTGCCGATGGAACACCTCACGCAGCGGGTGCTCGGTGGTCAGCGCGTACAGCGGGCCGACCAACTCCCGGTGCAGGCCCAATTCCAGGTCGGCCTCCACCAGCAACTCGGTGCATTCCAAACGGGCTTCCTCCAGCCAGGTCATGAACCCGCGGATCAGCGGCCCCTGGCCGTACGGTTCCCCGAGCGCCGGCCCGCGCCACAGGTCCCGGGCGGCCCGCAGCGACTCGGACGCCTGGCGGTACGCGCCGACCCGCAGATGCGCGCGCCCCTGTTGCACATGGCGCTGGAAGGTCCACAGGTCGAGGTCCTCCGGCGCCATCCGCAGCAGATATCCCGGCGCCCCGGTGACGATCGGGCCTTCGGGATCGTCCGGCCTGCCGATCAATCGCCTGAGCTGGGACACGTACACATGCAGTGCCGCTGTCACCCGACGGGGCGGATTCTCGCCCCATATCTCGTCTATCAGTTGATCTATCGAGACGACCTGATTGCCTCGGATGACCAGTGCCGCCAGCAGTGTGCGCAGTTTGGGCGCGCTGATCGGGGCGCCGTTGCCCGCCTCGTCGATGACGTGCAGTGGGCCCAGGATCGAATATCGCATGACTTCCCCCATGGGTTTCGGTCGAGGCGGACGGACCGGCCGGTGTGGCCGGCCCGGGCCTACCGCTCTCGACGCGATGACGGATGGTCGGGGTATCGCGCGCCGTCGGGCGACGTCCCGTCGAGACCTCGGCGCCGGCCGGACTCGGACGCCGGCGGCCGTATACGGAGCCTCACCACGATTGTGTCTCGCCCGGACCCCGGTCACGCCCCCCGGGCACCCCAGCATGCCCCCAGCCATCCGCCCAGGGGTGGTAGCGAAACCGGTACGGGAAACCACCGGCGGGACGGGTCCGACCACCGACGGCGCCCCGGGGCCGAGGTCCGGCGGACCCCGGACGCGAGGCGGCCGGGGCAGGGACGCGGGAGTCGGCCCGGGCTGCCGGGGCACGGAACGCGGGTGTGGCTCGGGCCGCCGAGGGCAAGGACGCGGACCGGCCCGGGCCGCAGAGGCAACGACGCGGGACCGGCCCGCGTGCGGCCGGTCCCGGTTTCGTCGGTCGGTCAGGCGCTCTCGGTGCCGTCCGTCTCCAGGGTGTCGCCCAACTCGGCGCGGGAGTTGATGCCGAGCTTGCGGTAGACCTGACTGAGATGCCACTCGACGGTCTTGACCGTCACGAACAGCGTGTGGGCGATCTCCTGATTGCGGTATCCGGCCGCGGCCAGGTCCGCGACCCGGCGCTCCTGGGGCGTCAGACCGGTCTGACCGGTCCGGCGCGGCTGCCGGCCCCGGGTGCGCGAGGTGATCGCGTCGAGCTCCTCCCGGGCGCGGGTGACCAGCGCGGTCGCGCCGCAACTCTCGGCCAGGTCGGCCGCCTCGCGCAACCGGCAACGGGCCTGCATGTGCTGGTCGTTGTGTCGATGCGCGATGCCCAGTTCGAGCAGGGTCAGAGTGTGGTCGGGCACCGCCGGGGTGGTGCGGATGTGCTGGAGGGCCTCCTCCAGGATCCGTACCCGGTCGGTACCGCGCGCGGTCTGCGCGGTGGCCCGCAACGCGCCGGCGATGGTGCGCGGCGCCCCGAACGCGCGCCCGGCGGGCACCTGGGCCTCGGCCAGCGCCCGGGCCTCGTCGGTGCGGCCGAGCCGGACCAGCGCGGTGACCGCGTCGATGGTGGGCAGGAACGCGACCGGGGTCGGCGCGGTCCAGCGATGGAAGAGCGCCCTGGCGTGCAGGATGTCGTCGAGCGCGTTCTCCGAGTGCCCCTGGGCCAGCCGTACCCGCCCCCGGGCGACCAGCAGCGGCAGCAGGGTCAGGGTCTGTGGCGTGTCCAGGTCCGGCGCGTCCTCCAACAGCCGGGCCGCGCCGGTGAGGTCGCCCCGGACGGCAAGGGTCGACGCCAGCGCCGCGGTGGCCAGGCACAACACGCTCCCCGGCGGTGGCGGGGCGTCGGCGGCGACGTCCGGATGGATCGCCCGCAGGGCCGTGCGCGCGTCGGTCTCGGCCTCCGCGAGCATGCCGCGCTGCCACCGAACCCAGGCCCGGGAGGCCCGCGCGGCGTCCGCGGCCAGGGTCAGGTTCTGATCGCGCGCGTCGGAGAGGATGCGGGTGAGCAGCGTGTCCGACTCGGTCAGCCGGTTGCAGTGCGCGAGCGCCCCGGCCAGCAGCAGGATGGGATGCAGTTCCCCGTCCGGCCCGGTGACCAGCCGCCCGTAGGCGAAGCAGCCCTGAGTGAGCGCGTGTTGCACGCGTTCGACGATCTGCTGGGCGGGCCTGCCCTCGCTCAGCGCCTGCACGGTGTCGGCGGCGATGAGCACCCGGCGGATGTCGGCGCACACGCAGTCGGGCCCCCATCGTGTGGTGGGCACCGGGTTGGTGGCCGGGTCGTCGCACTGGTGCTCGCCGGCCCACTCGCCCAGGCCGGCCAGCTCGCGGGCGGCGACATGCCGGGTGGCGGGCATCAGTTGGGCGACCACGGTCAGCGCCATGCACACCCGCAGGAAACCCTCGCCGTCGGGATCGGAGCCGTCCGTCGGCAGGACGGCGGCCAGTTCCTCGCGTAACCCCTGGAGCAGCGTGATCGCCTCGTCGTGCCGGCACGCGGCCACCAGCGCCGAGGCCAGATCCACACCGACCCGGGCCCGGGCCTCGGGATCGGGCGCGGCGTCCAGGGCCTGGGCCAGTCGGCGGCAGGCGTGCCCGCCACGCGCGCGCAACTCGGCCCGGCCCAGCGTCGCGCACAACGCCGGCACAGTCGCGGGCGGCGCCGGTTCGTGCAGGGCTCGGCGCAGATAGCGCACCGCCGCCCCGGGGTCGCCGTGGGCCAGGGCGCCGCGCCCGGCCACCGCCAGGACGTCCGCGACCCAGGGATCCGCGGCCGGCGGCACCTCCATCAGATGGTCCGCGGCCTCGCCCGCCGCCTCGCCCCGCAACGTGCCCGCGCCGGTCAGCGCCCGCGCGGCCCGCACATGCGCGCGGTGGCGCAGGCGCAGCGGTAGATCCCGGTACAACGTCTCGCGCACGATCGGGTGCACGAAGCGCAACGGCGAACCGGCGTGCACCATGCCCAGTTCGACCAGGACGCCCACCGCCTCGGTGGCCTCGGCCCGGCTCAACCCGGCGATCTGGCCCACCAGTACCGGATCCGCGGTCAACCCCACGACCGCCATCGCCTCGGCGAACACCGCGACCGGGCCGGGCGACAGCCGCAGGCGGCGCACCACGCTGCGCGAGACGCTGCCCGGCGCGAGCCGGGAGACCCGGGCCACCACGTCCCCGCAACGACCGTCCTCGGTGGGGGCGTCGATCCCGTCCTCGGCGGAGACCGTACGGACGGACACCGCGCGCCGGGCGTCGCCGCGCTCGGCGCCGCCCCCGGGAGCCGGCCCGGGCACACCGGAGCCCACACCCTCGAACGCCGAGGCGGGCTCGTTGCGCCAGGTCACCGGGAACGTGCCGCCCGCCCGGGAGGTGAACCCGGCCCGCCCGGTGGCGGGGGCCGGCCCGTCGGCGCGCGCACCGGATGCCACCTCGACCAGGGCGCCCCGCGCGCGGTCCTCGGCGCCCAGGACCGCCTCGCCGGTCCGTACGCTCCGGTCGACGGCCTTCCCGAAGGCCATCGCCACGGTGTCGCCGCCGGGTGCCGACCCGGCCCACGGGCCCACCGGGACGGACACACTGCGGCCGTCGCCCGCCCGGGACAACACCCGCACCCCCTCGCCGTCGGGGCAGGCCGGTTCGGGAACGACCACGGCGGGCGAGCCCGGCCCATCGACCGGAACCACGCCGTCCGCCTGGAGTTCGCCCAGCAACTCGCGAAGG
This sequence comes from Embleya sp. NPDC050154, assembly GCF_044460165.1. Lineage (NCBI taxonomy): Bacteria > Bacillati > Actinomycetota > Actinomycetes > Kitasatosporales > Streptomycetaceae > Embleya > Embleya sp. NPDC050154. The sequence goes on along the minus strand of NZ_JBITJP010000042.1, from coordinate 12,293 downwards.
AAGAACGGGTTGCCACCGGTGGCCTCGTGGCACAACCGGGCGAATCCGGTGCCCTGATCCGCGCCGACCACGCGGATCACCAACTCGCGCACGCCCGTCTCGGTCAACGGCTCGGCGCGCACGACCCGGGCCAGCGGCGAAGACACCATGGCGCGCACCACGTCCGCCTGCGGCCCCCAGCGCATCGACTCGGTGGCCACCGCCACGACCACGGGCAACTCGTCCAGCCGGGTGGCCAGATAATGCAGGAAACGCAGGGACGACTCGTCGGCCCATTGCACGTCGTCGACGACCAGCACCAGCGGCTCGCGGTCGGCGACATTCACGCACAGCCAATACAGACCGTGAAACAATGCCTGCCGTTCGGCCGCGCTGCCCCGCGCGTCGTCGTCACCGAGCGGAAGCAGACCACCGGCGTATTCGAACAGCGGAGCCGACAATTCCGCCGCGCCGGACCACATGGCCGCCCGCAGCTCCGGCGGCGCACAGGCCAGCAAAGGCTCGAACAATTGACGCACGATCCCGAACGGAAAACTCTCCTCGAACCGCGAACCCCGGGCCTGGAGAATCCGGAATCCGCCCGTCGACGCCTCTTCGCGCAAGCCCAGGAGCAGCGACGACTTTCCGGCCCCGGCCGCGCCCTCCACCAACAACAATCGGCCCCGCCGGTCCCGGCAGCCGGTCAGCAGCTCCCCGAATATCGCCAACTCGCGTCCGCGTTCCACCAATCCGACCGTATCCCCGTGCATAACGGCACAACTCCATTCCCCCGCGCACACCAAATTCACCCCGGGCACATGGCTCCGGGAAGGATTCGCCGACCTCGCCGACGTGGCGACGGACGGCAGGTTCGACCGCACCCGGAACCGGGCGCGGACGAATGCGACGTCGAATGTCGCGATCCGATGCCTTGGGGAGGATCACGCCCCGCCGGGGCGGGCGGATGGGGCGACTCCGGCTGATTCGGACGCGAGACGAGTGACCCTACGGGCGCGGACAGCGCCCCGGACAGCAGCGGTCGGAGGTGGTGCCCACTTGGATCGCTGAGGTGGAGCGGTGTCGAATGAAGCACATCACGATGACCCCTCGAGTGCTGTCAACGTCCTCGGCTGTAGGCCCCGGGTCGGTCGGGCCCGCAGGGTTCAGTGCGGGATCAGGCTAACCCGACACTCTCTCCGTTTAGCCGTTCGATCCGGCCCGCACGCGGTTTTCGGTCACCCGCCAACCGAACGTCTCTTCGATCCGAGTACTCGCGGACACCGGATTCGCCCTGGTCCGCGACGGCCGGACGGCGAAAGACCCGGTGATCACACGAGTCGTCACGCAACAGGCGGTGGCCGGTCACCGAGTGCAGATCTTGTCTGAAAATCCGTGCTGGGCGTGACCGAGCGTCCAACGGGCGGACACGCTGGGGAAACCGAACGGAAACACAGGACGCCCTCCCCGTGGGTCCGTGGCCCGATGGGCGACGAACGAACGAGGAGGGCGAAAGGTGCGACGCGGACGTCCGCGCCGGTGGCACCGGGGGCCTGAGGTGACGGGCCGTCAGTCCACGGTGGACGGCTCGCCGCGAGCGGACGACGCGTTCGCCGCCGGCAGCGTCGGACGCTGTTCGGACGACCCGGCGTCCGGACCGCCGCGGGGATCGGACGCGGAACCCGTACCGCCGGCGGAATCGGACCCGGCGCCCGGTCCGCCTCGGGAAGCGGACTCGGCGGCCGGCTCGATCGGGGCGGGCCGACGCCTCGGCCGGGCGAATCGTGCCATCGCGGGCTGCTCCACCACGGCGTGCAGCACCGCGCTCAACGCCAGCGCCACCACGAGCAGCGCCGCCAGCACACCGAACGCGCCCGGGGTGCTCCAGGTCCGGTGCAGGCCCAACCAGCGATGCCCGTAGGACAGCACGAGTTGGTGCAACAGGTAGAACGCGAACGAGATCTCGCCGAGCCGGACCACGAACCGGCTGCCGAGCCACGACCGCGCGCCGCGCACGTCGGCGGCGGCCACCGAGGAGATCAACAGCGCGATCGGCACCACCATCACCGCGACGATGGAGAACAGCGTCGACGCGTGCTTGAGCCCCACGAACGCGCCGATCGCCAGCGCCAGCGCGGGCAACCGACCGAGCGGAATCCACCGACCGGTCAGCACGATCCGGGCCATCAGCATGCCCAGCACGAACTCCAGCATCCGCACCGGCGGGAACGCGTACACGAACCAGAACCTGGGGAAGGACACCGACACCGGCGGGGGGAACATCACGCCGCCCTGGATGAGTTCGGCCACCAGCGGCATCACCGCCACCACCGCCGCCACGCCCGCCGCCACCGGCCACAGGTAGCGGCCCGGGATGCGCTTGATGCCCACCAGCAGCAGCGGGAACGAGAGATAGAAGAACAACTCGCAGGCCAGCGACCACGTGGGCGGGTTCACCCCGAGGAAAATCTCCAGGTCGGGAATCCAGGACTGGATCAGCAGCAGGTTCGGGATCAGGACCCTCGCCTCGAGCACCCGATCGGTGGTGCTCAACAAGATCGCGGCGAGTACGACCGCGACCACCGTGTTCGGATACACCTTCGCCGCGCGCCGGCGCCAGAAGGCCCGGGCAGTGTCGCCGGCCCGAGCGGACCAGGTCAACACGAAGCCGCTGAGCACGAAGAAGAAGGCGACCCCCACATATCCGGAACCGCGCACCACATCATTGAAGTCGGCGCTGAAACCGGCGTCCCGGAAGAACCGCTGATCCGAGGCGTGCGCGAGGAACACCATCAGTGCGGCGAAGAACCGCATGCCGGTGAGAGAGGGCAGCGTGCTCTGTTTCTTTGCGGAATCGATTCCGGTCATGGATCGCCATTCCTGTCGGCGGCCCGGCAACGGCGGGCGGTACGGGCGGGGAGCCGATCGACCGCGCCGAGCGCTCCGGGGCGAGCCGGTATCACGCGGCGGTCGGTTCGAGGGTGCGGTCGCGGGCTTAAGCCGTTCTTTGCTCGCGCTAATCCCGCCTTTGGGACTCGGCAATCGACCGAAAGGCGGTCCCCGGCAGGCCCGGTGCGGCACCGGACGCCTGGCCTGCCGGGTACCGTGTACAAAGGCCGTTCGGCCCCCGACGTATCCTGGACGCCCCGTTTCCAGGATTTCGGCAACAGTGCAACCAGGGGATCGGCGATGACGACTGAGCAGCCCCCGGCACGTGCGATGCGCGCGGACGCCCGGCGCAACTACGAACGGCTGATCGTCGCGGCCGGCGAGGCATTCTCCGAGCACGGGCCGGACGCGCCACTGGACGACATCGTGCGCCGCGCCGGGGTCAGCCCCGGCACGCTGTACCGCAACTTCCCGACCCGACACGCACTGCTCGAAGCGGTGTTCCACGACGGCGTCGAGGGGCTGTGCAGCGAGGCACAGGCCCTGCTGGACGCACCTGTGCCCGAGGAGGCGCTGGCCACCTGGCTGCGCTCGGTGATCGCCTACGCGACGACCTACCGCGGGCTCGCCGCGTCGCTGATGGCCACCATGCTCGAACAGGAAACGACCGCGTCCTCGTGCCACACCCGGATGCGCTCGGCCGGCGCCGCGTTGCTCCTGCGCGCCCAGCAGGCCGGCACCGTGCGCAAGGACACCGACATCTCCGATCTGCTCAAGATCGCCAACGGCATCGCCTGGGCCATCGAACAGGCCCCAAGCGACGCGGGTCAGACCGACCGGCTCCTCGAACTCACCATGGGCGGCCTGCGCACGGCCGAGGCCACACCGGCGCGCGCGGGCTGACCGACCGGCGCCCGGCGCGGACCGAGCACCCGGGCATGTTTCCGGTCACGGAGCGAGCTCCGGTGTACCGTCCGAGGCCAGAGCACCGTGCACCCGGGCAAGTTTCCGATCACGGGAGCGAGCACTCGTGATTCGACCACGGGAGCGAGCGCTCGTGTACGTTCCCGGCCACGGCACCGAGTGCTCGTGTGTGTTTCCCGGTCACGGCACCGATTGCCCACACCCACGCACGGCGTCCCGCGACCGAATCGGTCGCGGGACGCCGTACGTGTACCGGGAGTTCGCTCAAACCGCGGCCGGGACCGGCTCGCTCGCCTCGATCTCCAGCCGCAGGAACCGGGCCAGCGCGGCAGGCGTCGGATTGTCGAACACCGCCACCGTGGCCAACTCGACCCCGATCGCGGCACTCAGCAGATTGCGCAACTCCAGTGCGGTGAACGAGGAGAAACCCAACGCGACGAAGTCCTCGTCGGCGTCGATCGCCGCGCCCGACCCGTGCCCGAGCAGCGCCGCCACGTGCCCGAGCACGATGTCGAGCAGGACACGCTCGCCCGCCGCGTCGTCCGGGGCCGCCAGCACCCGCCGCCGAACCTCGACGGACCGATCACCCGCGTCGGCCGCCGCGCCGGCGTCCGCCGGGCCCGACGAGGCGCCCGTCGCCGCGAGATCGCGCACCAGCGCGGCCGCGCCCACCCCCGCGGAGCGGGCAGGCAGGCGATCCCACGCGGCGTCCGCGACGACCAGGCTCGGCACGTCCCGATCCGGCGCCTGAGCCAGCGCCTCGAACAGCGCCTCGATCGCCGGCTGCGGGGCCACCGGCCGCAGCCCGTCCACCTCGACCGCCCCCGCGCCGGTCGAGTCCCACGGACCCCATGCCACCACACCGGCCGGCAACCCCCGCTGCCGGCGTGCGTGGGCGAGCGCCTCCAGATACGCGTGTGTACCGGCGTCGGCCGGATCCGGCGAGGTGCCGAGCAGGCCGGCCAGCGAGGAGAAGAGCACGAACACGGACAGGTCCAGGTGCTCGGTGGCCCGATCCAGGTTCGCCGCCGCCGACCGGTGAACGGCCTTGTCCTCAAGCGTGGTTGCCACGGTTTCGGTTTCGGCGATCGGGGCGGGTGTCGTGTGCAGCACCGCGGACAGCGGGTGCTCGGCCGGGACCAGCGCGAGCAACCGCGCCGTCTCGGCCGGATCCGCCGGGTCGCAGACGGCGACCGTCACCCGCGTGCCCAGGCCGGCCAGTTCCTCCTCCAGCGCCGATGTGTCACCCGGGACGGCCCGGGTGAGCAGGAGATGATCGGCGCCGCGTCGGGCCAGCCGGCGGGCGACCTGGGCACCGAGGGATGTGGTGCCCCCGGTGATCAGCGTGGTGCCACGCGGCTTCCAGTCGCCGCCGTCGGCCGCCCGGGCACCGGGCGCGGCCCGCACCAGTCGGCGGACGAACACCCCGGTGGCCCGAATCGCCACCTGGTCCTCGATGTCGGCACCCGCCAGTACGCCTGCCAGCCGCGCCGTCGCCCACCCGTCCGGCCGCTCGGGCAGATCCACCAGGCGGACCGTACCCGGAGCGTCCGGTGCGCCCGTGCCCACCGCCCGGGCCAAGCCCCACGCGAGCGCCCGGTCCGGCCGCGCCGGCGCGGCGTCGCCGCGGAGCGCGACCGCGTCGTGGGTGAGCAACCACAGCGGCGCCTTGATCCCGCTCTCCGTCAGCACCCGCACCAGCCGACCGGCCGGGTCCGGGTCCGGATCCGGGTCGAGCGGTGCCAGGGCCAGCACTCCGTCCGGATCGCAATGCCGCGCCAAAGCGGCGGACAACGCGTGCACGTCCGGCGCGCCGTCCGCGGCGACCGGGACCTCGATCCGGATCGGCCGCGCGCCATGCCGGCCGAGCGCGGCGAACACGTCGTCGGCGGCCGGATGATCCGCCGGCGCGAGCAGCAGCCACGTGCCCGACAACACCGCACTCGACGGCTCCGGTACCGGCTGCCAGACCACCCGGTGCCACCACCGGCGCTGCCGCCGCCACGCGGTCAGCGCGGGCAACAACGCACGCAGGGCGGCCTGTCCGTCGGCATCCACGTGCAACGCGTCCGCCAGCGCATCCGGATCGTCGTTCTCCACCGCCGCCCAGAAGCGCGCGTCGGCCGGCGCCTCCGCCACACCGTCGAACCCGGCCTCGGCGCCCGGGGATTCCGGTACGTCCAGCCACAGGCGCTGCCGCTGGTAGGCGTACGTCGGCAGGTCGACGGGCGGCGGCGGACCGGCGGGTCCGGTGAGTACCGACGGCCAGTCGACGGACACCCCGTGCAGGTGGGCGGTGGCCAGGGCGGTTGCCACGCTCCGAGCCTGCGGCCGGTGCCCGCGCAGGAGCGGGACGAACGCCGATTCGCCCCGGGCACCGGACTCGTCCCGGCGGAGCGCGTGCACGGTCTCCTGCGTGAGGGTGGTGAGGGTGGTGTCGGGTCCCAACTCCAGGTAGGTGGTGACGTTTTGGTGGTGGAGGGTGGTGATGCCGTCGTGGAAGTGGACGGCGTGGCGGATGTGGTTGGTCCAGTAGGTGGGGTCGGTGAGTTGTTCGGTGGTGGCGATGGTGCCGGTGGTGTTGGAGATCAGTGGGGTGTGTGGGGGGTGGTAGGTAAGGGTGCTCGCGATTGTGTGGAACTCGTCGAGGATGGGGTCCATGTGGGGTGAGTGGAATGCGTGGCTGACCTTGAGTTCCTTGGTTTTGTGGCCGGCCGTGCGGGCTTGTTCGGCGATGTGGAGGCAGAGTTGCCGGTCGCCGGAGATGACGGTGGCGTGGGGTGCGTTGTGGGCGGCGATGGAGACGAGGTTTTGGTGTCCGTCGAGGAGTTCGGCCAGTTCGGTGGGGGCGGTGTTGATGGCGATCATGGTGCCGCCGGTGGGTGCGGTTTGCATGAGGCGGGCGCGTGTGGTGACGAGGGTGGCGGCGTCGGGGAGGGTGAGGACTCCGGCGAGGTGGGCGGCGGTGAGTTCGCCGATGGAGTGGCCGATGAGGTAGTCGGGGGTGATGCCGTGGTGGGTGAGGAGGTGATGGAGGGCGATGTGCAGGGCGAAGAGTGCGGGTTGGGTGTAGCGGGTCTGGTCGAGGAGTTCGGGGTGGTGGTCGATCACGTCGCGCAGTGGCGTGTCCAGGTGCGGGTCGAGGTGGGCGCAGGCGTTCTCGAAGGCATCGGCGAACACCGGGTGGGCCAATCGCAGTTGCCCACCCATGCCGGGTCGTTGGCTGCCCTGCCCGGTGTACATGAACGCGACGCGACCGGCCGCGGGTGTGTGGTGGTGGCGGAGCGTCGTGGTGCTCACCTGGCCCTGGGCCAGCGCGGTGAGGCCGAGCAGGAAGTCCTCGCGCTTGTCGGCGACGACGGCCGCGCGGTGGTCGAACGTGGTCCGCCGGGTGGCGAGTGTGTGCGCGACGGCGATCGGATCGAGCTCGGGATGTGCGTCGATGTGCGCGTGCAGGCGCTGCGCCTGGTCCCGGAGCGCTTGCGGGTTACGGGCGGAGAGAAGCCATGGGACGGGGCGGGCGTCGCCGGTCCCGGTGGTCGGATCGGCCGCCGACACCGCGTCGGGTTCGACGGTGGGTGCCTGCTCGATGATGAGGTGGGCGTTGGTGCCGCTGATGCCGAAGGAGGAGATGCCGGCGCGGCGCGGGTGGTCGGTCTCGGGCCAGGGTTCGGCCTCGGTGAGCAGGGTGACGGCGCCGGCGGTCCAGTCGACGTGTGGTGACGGTTCGTCGATGTGCAGTGTCTTGGGCAGTATGCCGTGCCGCATGGCCAGCACCATCTTGATCACGCCGGCGACACCGGCGGCGGCTTGGGTGTGGCCGATGTTGGACTTCAACGAGCCCAGATAGAGGGGGTGTTCGGCGGGTCGGTCCTGGCCGTAGGTGGCGAGCAGGGCCTGTGCCTCGATCGGGTCGCCGAGGGTGGTGCCGGTGCCGTGCGCTTCGACGGCGTCCACCTGATCGGCCGTCAGTCCGGCTCCGGTGAGGGCCTGTTGGATCACCCGTTGTTGGGAGGGGCCGTTGGGTGCGGTGAGTCCGTTGCTGGCGCCGTCCTGGTTGACGGCGGAGCCGCGCAGGACGGCGAGGATGGGGTGTCCGTTGCGTTCGGCGTCGGAGAGCCGCTCCAGCAGCAACAAGCCCGCACCCTCGGCGAAGCCGGCGCCGTCCGCCGCCGCGGCGAACGACTTGCACCGGCCGTCGGGCGCGAGTCCGCGTTGGCGGCTGAACTCCACGAACAGGCCCGGAGAGGCCATCACGGTGACGCCACCGGCCAGGGCGAGGGTGCACTCGCCCTGACGCAGCGCGTGGGCGGCCAGGTGAATGGCGACCAGGGACGAGGAGCACGCCGTGTCGATGGTCAGCGCGGGTCCTTCGAGACCGAACGTGTACGACAGGCGTCCCGACGCGATGCTGCTCGCGCTGCCGTTGCCGATGTATCCCTCGAACTCCTCGGCCGCGTGGGTCTGGAGCCGTGACCCGTAGTCGCTGTACATCACGCCGGCGAACACGCCGGTACGGCTGCCGCGCAGCGAGGTCGGTTCGATCCCCGCGCGCTCGAACGCCTCCCAGGCCGTCTCCAGGAGCAACCGGTGCTGCGGGTCGGTGGCGATCGCCTCGCGCGGACTGATCCCGAAGAACTCCGCATCGAAGTGGTGCGCGTCGTGCAGGAAGCCGCCGTCGCGGGTGTAAGAGGTGCCGAGCCGATCGGGATCGGGGTGGTAGAGCTCCTCGACGCCCCAACCACGGTCGGTCGGGAAGCCGCCCACCGCGTCGGTGCCCTCGGCGACGAGTCGCCACAGGTCGTCGGGCGTGCGGACGCCGCCCGGATAGCGGCAGCTCATCGCGACGATCGCGATCGGCTCGCGGCCGCGACCGGCCTCCTTGGCCTCGACCTCCTGGAGCCGACGGCGGGTCTGGTGCAGGTCGTTGGTCACCCACTTGAGGTAGTCGACGAGCTTCTCTTCATTCGTTGCCATCGGAACTTCTCCTCGACGGGGCGCGCGCGGGTGGACCGGGTGGACGGGGTGTTTGGGGAAGGGCTATTGGAGGGAGCGGCCGAGTTCGTTGTCGATGAAGTCGAAGATGTCGTCTGTGGAGGCGGTGTCGATGCGGTCGGTGACGTCCGCGTCGGCGGTGGTCGTGGGAGCCGTCCAGCGGGAGAGCACCGCCTGGAGGCGTTGGGTGATGCGACCGCGTGTGGCCTCGTCCTCGGTGGCTTCCAGGCGTGCCAGGCTCGCTTCGAGGCGGTCCAGGTCGGCCAGCGCCGGCGCGGACGGCGAGGTGCGTGGCGCGAGGCCGTCCCGGAGGTAGCCCGCCAGCGCGACCGGGGTCGGGTAGTCGAAGACCAGCGTCGCGGGCAGCCGCAGGCCGGTCGCGCCGTTGAGTCGGTTGCGCAACTCGACGGCGGTGAGCGAATCGAAGCCGAGATCGTTGAAGCCCTGATCGCCGACCACCGCATCGGGACTCGCGTGCCCGAGTACCGCCGCCACCTGGCCGCGCACCAGGTCGAGCAGCAGCGCGGACTGCTCGACATCGGACAACCCGCTCAACCGGTCCGCGAGCGGCTCCACAGCGACGGCCGACGTGCGTCGACCGGGCAGCCGGATCAGCTCGCGCAGGATCGCCGGCAGCGTGCCGTCGGCCGCCTGCGCGCGCAACGCGGCCGGGTCGAGCCGAGCCGGCAGCAGCGCCGGCGCGCCGAGCCCGAGCGCCGCGTCGAGCAGTTCGAGTCCTTCCCGCGTGTCGAGCGGCAGTAGTCCGCCACGGGTCACCCTGGCCCGGTCGGTCGGGTCCAAGCCGCCGGTCAGCGCACTCGTCTCGGCCCACAGGCCCCACGCGAGCGACGTGCCGGCGAGCCCCCGGGCCCGACGATGGTGGGCTAGCGCGTCCAGGAACGTGTTCGCGGCGGCGTAGTTGGCCTGCCCGGGATTGCCGAAGCAACCCGCCGCCGAGGAGTAGAGGACGAAGTGGCTGAGGTCGTGGTCGCGGGTGAGTTCGTGCAGATGCCAGGCCGCGTCGACCTTGGGCCGCAGGACCGCGTCGAGATGTTCACCCGTCAGGCCGGTGACGACGGAGTCTCGCAGCGTGCCGGCGGTGTGGATGACCGCGCCGAGCGGGTGCTCGGCGGGGATCGCGTCGAGCAGTTCGGCGAGCGCTGCGCGGTCGGCGGTGTCGCACGCGGTGATGGTCACGGTGGCGCCCAGACCGATGAGTTCGTCGGCGAGATCGCCGGCACCCTCGGCCGTCGGTCCGCGTCGGCTGGCCAACAGCAGGTGCCTGGCCCCGTGTTCGGTGACCAGCTGCCGCGCGGCCAGCCGGCCGAGCGTTCCGGTGCCGCCGGTGATCAGGACCGTGGCCTCCGGATCGAGGACGCGCGGCGCCGGATCGTCCCCGGCGCCCGCCGAGCCGGCCCGAGCCAGGCGCGGGACCAGGATCTTTCCCTCCCGCAGGGCCAGTTGCGGTTCGCTACCCGCGACGGCGTACGCCAGGGCCCGGCGCGACCCGGCGCTGCCGTCGGTGTCGACCAGGGTGAACCGCTCGGGGTGCTCGCTCTGCGCGGACCGGAACAGGCCCCAGAGGGCCGCGCCCGCCAGATCGGACGTGTCCTCGCCGGACCGGGTGGCGACGGCGCCGGTGGTGACCACCACGAGCCGGCTGTCGACGAGCCGCGCGTCCGCCAGCCACTCCTGGAGCAGGGCCAGTGCCTCGCCGACGGCCGTACGTACCGCCTTCGGGGCGGCGTCCCCGTCGAGTGCGGACCCGACCGGCGCGAGGACGATGCCCGGCGGCGAGCCCGGAGACTCGTGCAACGCCGCGCGCAGCGCTGCGAGATCGGCGTACGAGACACCTTCGGCGTCGGCGTGGTGGAACCGGCCGTCCGCACTCAGGGTGGCCCAGGCACCCGCCTCGACCGGGCCGGCCGGTACCGGCTGCCAACCCAACCGGAACAGCGAGTCCGTCGCACCGCCGCCGCGCGCCGAGGCGAGCTGCTCGGGTGAGAGCGGACGTACGGTGAGGGATTCGACGGTGACCACCGGGGCACCGGTGCGGTCGGCGACCTCCAGCGCCACCGCGTGTTCGCCGACGGGAGTGAGCCGCACCCGGACCGAGGTCGACTCGGTGCGGTGCAGCCGTACCCCGTTCCAGGAGAACGGGAGCACCACCGGGCGAGGCACCTCCGACGCGCTCGAATCCGCCACCGGCTCCGGCGCCGGGGCCAGCCCCATCGGATGCAGCGCGGCGTCGAGAAGTGCGGGGTGCAGGCCGAAGCGGGAGACATCGGTGTCCGGGGGCAGGTCGACCTCGGCGTACAGCTCGTCGCCGAGCTGCCAGGCGACCCGGAGACCCTGGAAGACCGGTCCGTAGCCGAGGCCGTGCAGGGCCAACCGGTCGTAGTGGTCCGACACATCCAGCTCGACCGCCCCGGGCGGAGGCCAGCTCGTCGCATCGAACGCGGGCGTCGCAGAGACGAATTCGTCGGCGGTGAGGGCGCCTACAGCGTGTCGGGTCCAGGGTTGGTCGGTGTTCGGGTCGTCGGTGCGGGAGTGGATGGTGATGGTGCGTCGGCCGGTGTCGTCCGGGGCGGTGAGCGCGACCTGAAGCTGAACGGCGCCCACGGCGGGAATGACGAGGGGGCTCTCCAGCGTGAGTTCCTCCAGGGCGACGGTGTCGGTCGCCTCCACCGCGTGCAGTGCGAGATCCAGGAACGCGGTACCCGGCAACAGGATGGTGTCCAGGACGGCATGGTCCGCGAGCCACGGATGGGTGCGGACCGAGATCCGCCCGGTGAACAAGTGCGTTCCGGCGTCCGCGAGTTCGACGGCCGCGGTCAGCAGCGGGTGCTCGACCGGGTGCAGTCCCAGACCGGTCGCGTTTCGGTCCGAGGGCAGTGACTCGAGCCAGTAGGACTGGTGTTGGAAAGCGTAGGTGGGCAGTTGGGGATCGTCGGCTGTGGTGCGATGCGTGGGGATGTGGGCGTGCCAGGACGGGGCGATGCCGTGGGTGTGCAGGGTTGCCAGGCTGGTGGTGAAGCGGTGGTGGGTGCCTTGGTCGCGGCGGAGGGTTTCGATGACGTGGACGTTGTGGCCCTCGGTGGTGTCGGTGATGGGGTGGGTGAGGACGGGGTGGGGGCTGGTTTCGATGTAGATGTGGTGGTTGTTGTGGGTGAGTTGTTCGATGGTGGGTTGGAGGAGGACGGGGTTGCGGAGGTTGTCGTACCAGTAGTGGGCGTTGAGGGTGGTGGTGTCTTGGATGTGGGTGGTGGTGACGGTGGAGTGGAAGGGGGTGTGGGCGGGGCGGGGTTTGATGGGTGCGAGTTCGGTGAGGAGTCGGTCGCGGAGGGGTTGGACGTGGTGGGAGTGTGAGGCGTAGTCGACGGCGATGCGTCGGGCGTGGATGTTGTGGGTCTCGGTGTGGTGTTGGAGTTCGTCGAGTGCGGTGGCGTCGCCGGAGACGACGGTGTTGTTGGGTCCGTTGTGGGCGGCGATGTGGATGTGGTTGTTCC
>NZ_JBITJP010000041.1:0-80228 GCF_044460165.1 Embleya sp. NPDC050154 | reverse complement strand
GGGCTTCGTGGCCCGGAGCGAAGCGGAGGGACACGAAGCCCCGAGCGAGGCGCCGCCTTTTTTCTCGGAGGAGCGAAGCGGGGGAGAGAAAAAAGGCGGCGCCTCGCGAGCCGGCGACGAAGTCGCCCAAATAAACAGCAACCCCAGGCCCCCCGTCTCGTTGGACCCGGTGTGTTCAGCTTCGACGACTCCATCAGCAGCCGGTCCCTCGGCCACCCCGTAGTCGCCGTGGGCGCCCCCACGGCCCCCAGCCACGACGTCCTGACGCCGATCTACAACGCGCTGGAGACCGAGTGGCGGCGCATGTTCCGCGCCGTCCCGCACGAGCGCTCGAACGAGGACTACGCGGCGAGCCGCCCGTCCTACGGCGCGCCCGCCGCGCCCGCCGCGATCAGCCACTCGTACGCGCAGGACCCGCCGTTCCCGAACTTCTCGCTGCCCGCCGAGGGCAACTTCGCCCTGCCCACCCAGGGCGGCTACACCACGTACGGCCGACACCGCGGCGCTTCCCTGGTACCCGCCCAACCTCCGCGCGTCCCCGCCCCGCACGGCCATCTGCCGCTCTGATGTGCCCGACCGGGCAGAGCCGGTGGGAGACGACGAGGGCCCGGACGCGATATCGCGTCCGGGCCCTCGTGATGTCCGCCGTGCCGTCCGAGATCAGCGGCCGGTCTTGTTCCGACCGCGCTTCTCCCTGACCTTCATCCGAATCTCGATCGGCGTGCCCGGGAAGCCGAACTCCTCGCGCAGCCGGCGTTCGATGAACCTGCGGTAGCCCGCCTCCAGGAAGCCGCTGGTGAACAGCACGAAGCGCGGCGGCTTGGTGCCCGCCTGGGTGCCGAACAGGATGCGCGGCTGCTTGCCGCCCCGGATCGGGTGCGGGTGGGAGGCCACCAGGGTGCCCAGGAACGCGTTGAGCTGGCCCGTGGGAATGCGCTTCTCCCAGCTCGCCAACGCGGTCTCGATGGCCGGGACCAGCTTCTCCATGTGCCGGCCGGTCAGCGCCGACACGTTCACCCGAGGCGCCCAGGTGACCTGGACCAGGTCCTGCTCGATCTCGCGTTCGAGGTAGTAGCGGCGCTCCTCGTCCATGAGGTCCCACTTGTTGTACGCGATCACGATCGCCCGACCGGCCTCGACCGCGAGCGAGATGATCCGGGTGTCCTGCTCGGTCAGCCGCTCGCTGGCGTCGATCAGGATCACCCCGACCTCGGCCTTCTCCAGCGCGGCCGTGGTGCGCAGCGACGCGTAGAAGTCGGCGCCCTGGGTCAGGTGCACACGGCGACGGATGCCCGCGGTGTCGATGAACTTCCAGGTCTTGCCGCCGAGCTGGATCAGTTCGTCGACCGGGTCGCGGGTGGTGCCCGCGACCTTGTCCACGACCACCCGGTTCTCGCCGGCGACCTTGTTCAGCATGCTCGACTTGCCCACGTTCGGGCGGCCGAGCAGCGCGACCCGGCGCGGGCCGCCCTCCATCACGCCGAAGCGCTGCGCGGGGGCCTCCGGCAGGATCGCCAGCGCGGCGTCGAGCAGGTCGCCGCTGCCTCGGCCGTGCACGGCCGAGACCGGCCAGGGCTGGCCCAGGCCGAGCGACCACAGCGCGGCGGCGTCCGCCTCCTGCGCCATGTTGTCGACCTTGTTGGCGGCCAGTACGACCGGCTTGCCGGACTTGCGCAGCACCCTGACGACGGCCTCGTCGCTGTCGGTGGGGCCGACGATCGCGTCGACCACGAACATCACCGCGTCCGCCGAGTCGATCGCGTACTCGGCCTGGACCGCGACCGACAGGTCGATCCCGACCACGTCGCGCTCCCAGCCTCCGGTGTCGACCACGGTGAAGCGTCGGCCGTTCCAGGTGGCCTCGTAGTACACGCGGTCGCGGGTCACCCCGGGGGTGTCCTCCACGACCGCCTCGCGGCGCCCGATGATCCGGTTGACCAGCGTGGACTTGCCCACGTTGGGTCGGCCGACGACCGCGAGCACCGGCAGGGGGCCGCCGGAGTCCTCGGCGTGCTCGCCTCGGTCGGGGCCGTCCCCTTCCAGGTCGACCCACTCGTCGGGGTCGTAGCCCGCCTCCCACGCCTCCGGGTCGAAGGCGCCCTCGGTCGTGGCGTCGGCGTGCTGCTCCATGGGGGTGTTCCTCGTTCGGGTAGCGGTACGGGTGAAGATCGTGGTCAGCCGGCGCGGCCGGTCATCCGCTCGGCCTCGCGCAGGTGCGCGGTGAGCCGTTCGACGATGCGGTCGGACGCGGCCTGGACGGCCTTGCGGGTGGCCCGGCGGTCGGCGTTCTCGACCGCCTCGAAGGGCTTGCCGTAGACCACGTCGATCCGGGAGCGCAGACCCGGCAATGCACCGATCGAGGATCCCCGCGCACCGGTGCCGAGGCAGGCCACCGGGACGATGGGTGCCCCGGAGCGCAATGCCAGATATGCAAGTCCATTGTGCACTGCCGAGAAGTCGGCCTGTCCCCGCGTGCCCTCCGGGAACACGCCGAGCGCGCCGCCACCGGCCAGTACGTCGAGCGAATCGGTGATCATCCGGCGGTCCGCGACGCCGCGCTGGACCGGGATGTGGCCGATCCCGCGCAGTATCGGGCCGAGCGCGCCGGTGAACATCTCGCGCTTGACCAGCACCTGGGTGGGCCGGGGCGCGAACGCGAAGAGCATCGGGCCGTCGACGAAGTTGGCGTGGTTGCCCGCCAGGATCACCGGTCCGGCCATCGGCACGTGCCACGCGCCGAGCGCGCGCACCCGCCAGAAACTGCGCAGCAGCGGCTCGCCGATGAAGTGCGCGGCTCCGGCGAGCGGGGGCTTCGAGGTGGTCCCGAGAGCCGCGGTCACCGCACGTGTTCCGCGACCAGGGCGAGCAGGTGGTCGACCACCTCTTCGCGGCCGAGTTCGGTGGTGTCCACCAGGATCGCGCCCTCGGCCATCCCCGCGGGGGCGACCGCGCGACCCGAGTCCAGCGCGTCGCGACGGGCCAGATCGGCCCGGGTCGCCTCGACGCTGGTGGCCTGTGTGCCGGTCAGTTCGGCGTTGCGGCGAGCGGCGCGGGCCGCCTCGGACGCGGTCAGGTAGACCTTGACCGCCGCGTCGGGCGCCACCACGCTCGCGATGTCGCGGCCCTCGACCACGATGCCGCCCGCGCCGATCGTGGCCCGCTGGAGCTCGACCAGGCGGGTACGCACCTGCGGCACCGCGCTGACCGCGCTGACCGCCTTGGTCACCTCGTCGGTACGGATCGGGCCGGCCGCGTCCTTGCCGTCCACCGTGATGGTCGGCGCGTCGGGGGCGGTCCCGGAGACGATCTGCGGCTTGTCCGCGGCGGCGGCCACCGCGTCGGGGTCGTGCACGTCGACGCCGTTGAGGAGCATCCACCACGTCATCGCCCGGTACATCGCACCCGTGTCCAGGTAGCGCAGGCCCAGCCGGGCGGCGACCGCGCGCGAGACGCTGGACTTGCCGGACCCTGACGGACCGTCGATGGCGACCACCGCGGTCGCGAGCGGTGTACGGGCTTCCACGGTCGCCGACCTTTCACTTGTTGCCGGCACGGGGGCCGTCACGGGTATTGCCGAACCGGGCGGCGCAGTCGATGCCGCGGGGCGATAGGACACCGCCCGAGGGTACCGTCACGGATAGCCTTGATCGGTTGCCCCATTATTCCGTCACCCGCCCCTTGGAGTTCCCGTCGTGCGTACCGCCGCCGTGGTCGGCACCGGACTGATCGGCACATCCGTCGCACTCGCGCTGGCCTCGCGGGGGGTCACCGTGTATCTCCGGGATCGGGACAGCACCGCGGTGCGCACGGCGGCGGCGATGGGCGCGGGCCAGGAGGCGACACCGCCGGAGCCGGTGGACCTGGCCGTGCTCGCGGTGCCGCCGGCGCGGATCGCCGAGACGCTGCGCCAGGTGCAGTCGGAAGGGCTCGCGCTCGGGTACACCGACGTGGCCAGCGTCAAGGAGCAGCCGCTGCGCGAAATAGCGGATCTGAGCTGCGACCTCACCCGGTACATCGGCGGGCATCCGCTGGCCGGGCGCGAGCGCTCGGGGCCGCTGGCCGCGCGGGCCGACCTGTTCGAGGGCCGGCCGTGGGTGCTCACCCCCTCGCGCGAGACCGACACCGAGACGCTGAATCGGGCGCTGGAACTGGTGTCGCTGTGCCGGGCGGTGCCGGTGGTGATGGCGCCGCGCGATCACGACCACGCGGTCGCGCTGGTCTCGCACGCGCCGCACCTGGTGTCCGCGCTGATGGCCGCGCGCCTGGAGGACGCCCGGGACACCGACACCCGGCTCGCGGGCCAGGGCGTCCGGGACGTGACCCGGATCGCGGGTTCGGACCCGAGCCTGTGGGTCGACATCCTGGGCGCCAACGCGAACGCGGTCGCGGATGTGCTCGCCGGGTTGGCGAGCGACCTGGACACCGTGGTCGGCTCGCTGCGCGCGCTCGCCGCGGACGACGAGGCCAAGCGCGAGCTGGGTTCGCGCGGCGTCGCGGCGCTGCTGCGGCGCGGCAACGCCGGGCACGCGCGAATCCCGGGCAAGCACGGTGAGCCCGCCGCGCGGTATGAGGCCGTCCCGGTGGTCGTCCCGGACCGGCCGGGCGAGCTGGCCCGGCTGTTCGCCGACGTGGGCCGGGCCGAGGTCAACATCGAGGACATCCGGATCGACCACGCGCAGGGCCGCCCGACCGGTCTGGTCGAGCTCCAGGTGGATCCGCAGCGGGTCGAGGCGCTCACGACGGCGCTGCGCGGCGGCGGCTGGACCGTACAGCGCTGAGCCGGTGGCACGCGCGACCGGGCCGCCGATCGGCCCGGTCCGCGCGCACCCGTGCCGGTTCGCCCGACCGGTCGGCGCGACGACGAAACCGCGCGGTCACCGGCCGCGCGGTCACCCCATCGCGCGGCCGGCGGTCAGCGCGGCGGGTTCTGCTCCGCCCAGCGCCGGCCCAGTTCGGTGCGGAACTCCTCGCCCCACTGGGAGTTGAGCAGGATTTCCTCGATCAGCGGGTTCGGTGAGCGGTCCCGGCGGTCGGAGAGCACGCAGATCGCGATCTGGCGCAGCACGCCCTTGGTGTCGGTCTTGGGCGCGAGCACCACCACGAGGAGTTGCTCGAACAGCTTGCGGGTGCGTTTTTCGCCCGCGCCGGACGCGTCGAGGCGGTCGCCGAACTGCTCGGCGTCCAGCAGCGTCTCGCGCATCGCCAGCAGGTCGTCCGGGTTCCAGGCCTCCGGCGCGAGCTGCCGTCGGCGCTGTTCCAGCCGAGTGGTCAGCCGGTCCGCGAGCACCGGCAACACCCGTAGATCGGCGAGGCGCAGCGCGACCGCGAGCGTGACGATGTTGTCGATGCCGGCGACCTCGGTCTTGGCCGCGCCGCCGCCGAGCGCGCGCTCGCGCAGCGTGGGCTTGTCCGGAAGGCGCTTGACCGCGCGTCGTATCTTGTCCACCTCGGTGTCCGGGATGCCGTACCCGGCCCACATGCTCCACGGCGCGTTGCCGGCGCTCGCGGGCAGCGCGCCCGGTGCGGGCGGACTGCCCGCGCCGCCGGACTCGGGATCGGCCCCGGCCCCGGCATCCGCGTCGGTGTCCGGGTCGTCCTCGGCGAACGGCAGGGCGGGTATCGGCAGCTCGCCGCGCTCCTCCTCGAAACCCGGCCAGGGCCCGGTGAAGGCGTCCTCGATCTCCTCGAACACCGCGCCGTCGTCGGCGTACCAGGTCACGTCCGCGGCCTCGGCGGCCTCCGCCGGTTCCCCCGCACGCGCCGTCGCCGAAGACGGCGAGGACGGGGACGAGGCCGCGGACGAGGGAGCCGGCGCCTCGGCTCGCGCCGACACCGACGTCCGGACCGGCTCCGCCGCGTACGGGAAGGCCGGCTCCTCCTCGGCCGCCGACACGGTGACCACCCGCGGCTCGCGCTCGACCCGCTCGGCCGACGCGACCCGTTCGACCCGCTCGCCCCGTGCCGGGACCACCGCGGCCACCAGGGCGGGCTCGGGAACCGGCTCCGACGCGGCCTCGGCGACCTCCTCGGCCTGCGCCACGACCTCCGCGACCGGCGTTCGAGGGGCCGCACTCCACCGGCCCAGCCGGGTGCAGATCTCCCGGGAGCGCTCCTCGGCCCGCTCGTGCGGGAACCGGCGCAGGTCGCGCATGCCCTCCAGGAGCCGGTGGATTCCCGGCCAGTCGGTGTCGGTGTACCGGCTCACCAGCAGCGCCGCCGCGTGCGCGTGCACATCCGAACCCGCCTTGGGCTCTTCCCGGACCACCAGTCGATAGCGACCCGCCCACGGCTGCGCGTCCCGGGGCCGGCGCGGCAACACCACGAACCTCGGCTTGGCCGAGTGGTCCAGCGTCTCGAACGTGGAGAACGTGAAGGACACCGGCACCAGCCACAGCAGCAGGTCGGAGAGCCCCCACAACATCGGCACCGGGTCGATCCCGACGTCCCGCTGTTGAAACGAGAAGAACCGGCCCGGGTGGCGCAGCACGGCGGCGACCGCGACCTCCAGCAGATAGGCCTGCTCGCGGGCCCGCCCGCGCAGCCGTTCGGCGTGCGCGTCCAGCGCGCGTGCCACGAAGTCCGGTGCGAGCGGGGCCAGTCCGTAACCGCGCGGGATGTCCTCCAGGGCGGGTTCGCCCGCCCACACCGCGTCCTGGGTGAGCACCAGCGCGGCGTGCGGGCCCAGGTCGCGGCCCGGGTCGAGCAGGACCCGCGCGTTGTTCCCGTCGACCACGTACTCGCGCCGGATCACCGCGGCGCCCCGACCGGTGTGCACCAGCGCGACGCTGGTCACCGGCGCGCCGCGATCGTCCGCGTCGACCGCGACGTGCTCGCGCACCTCGTCGTGCCAGCCCGGGAGTTCGTCCCGGGACACGGAGGCCGCGATCGGCCCCAGGCCGCGCCCGCCGAGCAGGCTGTCCTCTTGGCGTCGGTAGACGATCTGCCGAAACCCGCCCGCGTCGGCGTCGGTCGGTGTGTCCTTCCCGCGCGGCTGCGCCGTCCGTACCGTCATGGCTGCGCTTCCGTCCTGTCCGGCGTGCTGTCGAGGTCCTCCAGGGCGAGCCGACCGTATTCGAGCAGGAACGACTCGCGATAGCGGGTGGATCGCAGCGCGCTCCACAGGGCCCGCCGATAGTCCTCCCACACCCGAAACGACGTACGAAGCCGCCAGACCGTGCCCGCGACGTCGGTACCGAAAGTGCCGAGTCTGCCGTGTGCGACGACGCGCTCGGTCATCTCCCACAACAACAGGCTCAGCGACTCGCGCGGCACGCCGCAGCCGTCGAGGGTCTTGATGTCCTCGTGCAGCCGAGCGAGCACCGTCGCGAAGGCGGCCTGGGTGTGCTTGTCCAGCCGGCGCCGCTCCTCGTGCGTGCGGTGCACGAGTTGGGCCAGGCGGTAGACCACCGGGGTCAGCAGCGGCGGCCCGGCGAGCAGCAGCGCGACCGCGAGCGTGTCCGGGTCGACCCGCTCCAGCGCCTCGCGGAACTCCCGCGTCTCGTGGCCGTTGGACCGAAAGATCTCGCCGGCGGCCAGTCCCAGCGCCTCGAAGCCGGACCGGGTCGCGTGCAACGCCTCCCAGGTCGGCCAGTCCATCGTGCCGCGCCCGGTCCGCCCGGAGTCGGCCGTCGGCAGCGCCGGGCGACTCTCGGATCCGCCCGACTCGGGCCGGGCGGGCACGAGTCGGTCCGGGCGGGGCGGTACGGGTACGGGCGGGCCGCCCGGCGGCGGGATCGACCGATCCGACTCGCGCCCGTCCCGCCGGTCCCGCTCACCGACCCTGGGTATGTGCCCCCCGTCGCCCCGGAACGTGTCCCACCCATTACGCCGAGCGCCCCACGCGTCGGGCTCGTCGAGCGGGACGTACCCGCTGTCCGGGTGCCGCCCGTTGCGCGCGTCCCGCTCGTCCCGCCCGTCCGGTTCATCGCTCTCGTACGACCGGTCCGACTCGTCCGACTCGTACGCGTCGTCGAACCCGTCCGACTCGTCGTCGGTGGCCCAGGTGTCCGTGTAGCCGGTCACCCCCGGATCGTCGGAGTACCCGGCCGCCGACCACCCCCGGCCCGGGTCGCCGGACCCGCCCGTCCCGGCCGCCGGATCCTCGCGGGGCGCCGGGTCGACCGCGCGCACCAGGCGCGTCGCGTCCGGTTCGAGGTCGCGCACCAGGTTGGCGCGGTCCAGGAACGACGCGCCGGGCCGGGCCGCCGCGTCGATCTTGACCAGCGTGCGCTGCACCTCCTCCCACGGACGGGTGCAGTACTGCTGGACCAGGATCCCGGCGGCGTCGCGGAACACGTCCCGCCCCGGCTGCGGTTCGGCGCGCGGGTCGATCCGCAGCCGGTTGGCCGGCTCGGGGGTGTTGGGCCAGCGCGGGACCAGCACGAAGCGCGGCTTGACCATCGCGTCGCTGGTCTCGTAGGTGGAGAAGGTCCATCGCCCGGGCGCCACCCACTGCGCCAGGTCGAACACGCCCCACAGCAGCGGCACGATGTCCGGGCCGACGTCGTCCAGGTGCAGGGTGAAGTGCCGCCGGTGGTCGCGCAGTACCGCCGCGAGCACGATCTCGACCAGTTCCGCGTGGTCGCGCGCGTGCCGGCGGATGTCCTCGTGCACGTCGGGGTCGAACGCGTCCGGGCGGATCGAGGCGCCGCGCATCGGCACGGTGTCCGGCACGTCGGCGAGCCGGACGTGCGATCCGGTCAGTCCACCGCCGTGCCGGCCGTGCAGCCACGCGATCGCCAGCATCGTGTGCGCCTGCACCCGCAGACCGGGGTCGAGCAGCACGTGGGCGTTGTTGCCGGGCCGGTTGGTGCCGTGGATCGCGGCCTCGCGCAGGATCAGCGCGTGCCGCTCCTCCAGCCGCACCCGGCACACGCTCCACTCGGGCGTCTCCGGCAGCGAACGGTCCATCGAGACATGGCTGTCCAGACCCCCGTGCCAGTCCCGCAGGCGGTCGAAGGTCAGCGAGGTGGCGACCGGACCCATGCCCTTGTGGCCGAGCAGGTTCCCGTAGCTCCAGCGATAGACGATCTGATCCAGCCGATCCGCCTCGTCCGCTCCGGTGTCCGATGCCATCTCACACCCCCACCCGCTCGCTGCCGGCCTGATCGAGCATGTCGCACATCGCGAGGATCGACACGACGGGTTCGAGAACCCGGCGCGGCCGGATGCCGCCGGGGAACCGGCCGTCCCGGTCGCGCGCGCCGGTGGCCGACACGAAGTGCATCGTGCAGCGCCGGAATTCCTCGAACGGGCTGAGCCAGGCCGCCGCGTCGTGGGCGTACAGGAACGAGTACACGTCCCGGCTCTCGGCGGCCACCCTGGCCGGGTCCACCACACCTGCGCGCGGCGCGTGCGAGCCCAGCCACGCGTCCACGGGCGGCTCGAAGCGGATCAGGTCGGACTTGGTCACCGCGACCGTGACCGGCTGGTCGAGCAGTTCCGCCCGACGCGGCAACCGGTCCATCACCGCCGCGAAGGTCCGGTCGCCGCGCCGGGTCCCCGGCATGTCCTCGGTCTCGCCGGTCAGTCGGCGCAGCTCCGGCAGGTCGACCGCGACCACCGGGTCCACCACGAACACGAACGCGTCGGCGGCGGCCAGGAATTGCATCTCCCGGCCGCCCCTGGCCAGGTCCTCGCCGCTGACGTCGAAGAACGCGATCGGTCGGCTCCGACCGCCCGAGCGCAGCAGCAGCGCGTCGGCGAACTGGACCAGGTTGCCCTGGTGGTTGACCGTGGTCGCGAGCATGTGGCCGCGCTGGAGCGGGTCGACCCGGTTGTGCAGGTAGTCCTGATGCTGGGCGGGGTCCACCGGCTGATGGGTGACCCCGTACGGGCGCAGCCCGCCCGCGTCGATCTCGGCGATCATCGCGGCGAGCAGGTGGGTCTTGCCGGAGAGGCCGTCCCCGATCAGGCCGACCACCAACGGCGGCTCGTGGATCAGGTAGTTGGTCGGCAGGAAGTGTTCACGCTCCTCGTCCCCGGTGGGGTTGGGGCAGCGCATGAAGGTCGCGCGCATCCGGTCGTGCCGCTTGACCGGGTCGGTGACCGTGCTCAGGTCCACCCGTTCGTAGCGCAGTCGGTCGTCGCGTTCGTAGAGGTCGTTCTCGTCCCAGCGGACCAGGTCCAGGCAGTAGGGGCAGCGCACCACGGCTCGATTCGAGTCGACGGGGCCGGCGGTCGGAGCGGCCGTGGAGGAGGTCGCGGACGCGGTCGGCGTGGGCGGTGTACGGGGCATCTCGCGGGTGCCCTCGTGCGGCGGCTCGACCGGTTCCCCGGGTGAGCCGGGCGAATCCGGCGAGGTTCGGCGCGGTCGGGCGCGCGGTTCCGGGCGGGGGGCGAGCCCGTCGAGGCGGCTGCGGATCGCCTCCACGCGGGTCGCCTCGGGCAGCGTGTGCACCTCGGTGGGCGTGTTCAGGAGTCGGTGGAAGCCCGCCCACCCCTCTCCCACGTAGTGCTTCACCATCCGCCGGGCGAGTTCGCGGTGCGCGTCGAACGGCTCGCCGTTCCCGGTCAGGTCGACCCGTACCCGGGTCCCCGGCGCGGTCCCGGGCACGCGGGGCAGCGTGACGAAGCGCGGCGCGCCCTTGGGATCGGAGGCGGTGTCGTCGACCTCGAACGTGGAGAACGTCCACGGCCCCGGGAGCAGCGCGGTGAGCAGGTGTTGCAGTCCCCACAGCAGCACGGTGGCGTCTTCGGCGGTGGCCGGCAGCAGGGCCATCCGGGCCCGGGGCCGGCGCAGCACCGCCGCGGTGAGCACCTCCAGTGGGTCGCCGAGCCGGCGGGCCCGCTCGTGCAGGTCCCCGGCGGCGATCTCGAAGGCCTCGGCCAGCCGCTCGTCGGCGAGCGGCTTGAGGCCGTAGCCGGGCGGGATCCGGTCCAGGTCGAGCGCGCCGGGTGCGCGGGTCGCCAGCGAGCCCCACGCGATGGCGTCGAACGGCGCGATGCTGTCCCGGGGGCCGACCAGGACGTGTGCGGAGTTGTTCAGCCGCTGGTGCGCGTCCGGGGCGAACTCGCGCCGGATCAGCGCGACGCCCAGCGGGGTGTCGAGCAGACACACGCTGGAGGCCGGGCAGGCGGGATCGCCGTAGTCCACCGTGACCGCCTCGGCCAGCCGGGTCCGGGTATGCCAGCCGAAGACCTCGTCGCGCCCCAGCGACGTGGCGACCGGGACCACGCCGCGACGCCCGAGCAGTCCGTCGGGGTCCCAGCGGTACACGATCTGATGCAACATCAGCCGACCTCACCTGCCGTCGCGTTCAACCGGGTTGGTTCTTTCCGAAGAGCCGGAACCGGCTCGGCCTGGGCTCGGCGGCCGGCGGGTTCGCGGGCTTGGGCGGGACCGACGGCGACCTGGGTCCGCCGGCGTCGGGCGGGTCGTGTCGCGGCGGCGGTTGGCCGGCCAACGGCATCCGTGTGCGCTTGCGTTCCAGGGCCGCCTCGTAGCCGCGTCGGCCCTCGGCGAGCGGGTCGTACTGGGCGTAGCCGCGCACGTAGGGGTCCGGCTCGGCCAGCCGGCGCAGCAGTTCCGCCGCGCCCGGCCGGCGCAGCGGGTCCTGCTCGAACACGCCTTGGAGCAGGTCGTACAACACGCCTTGGCTCTCCACGCCGACCGGGATCAGACCTTGGCGGACCGGGCGGCCGGTGGTGACGTGGTAGGCGACCTGGGCGGCCGACCACAGGTCGTCGCGCGGGTCGGCGGGTCCGGGACCGCGCAGCGGGCCCGGCGCGGCCCACAGAGCGGTGCCCAGGCTGCTGCGCGGTTCCCCGGCGAGCGCGGCGTGGCCGAAGTCGGCGACGTACAAACGGCGTTGCTCGCGCTGCCAGCGCACACTGGCGGGGGTCAGATCGCCGTGCACGACGCCGGCCGTCTCCAGGTGGCGCACGGTGCGAAAGAGCGCGCGGCGAAACGCCTCCTGTTCCTCGGTCAGCAGTTTGCCGACCACGTCCTCGGCGGGTGGGCAGGGCGCCGCCTCCAGCAGCACGAACGGCTCGACGCCGTCGAAGTCGTGCCCGGCCACCAGGGCGAGTTCGCGCGGGTAGCCGGCCGGTCCGAAGGTGCGCACGAGCCGGAGCAGCACCCGGATCTCGGTCTCCAGGGCGGCCTCGGCGCCGACCCGGCGGCGCGCGTCCAGCGGGCCCAGGCGCTTTTGTACGAACGTGCTGCCGTCCTCCACGTCGCGCACGTCGCGGACCCGGAAGGGCTCGCCGGGCCGGGTCGGCCGGTCCGGGCCGAACTCGACGCGGCGTTCCACCGAGCGGCCCTCCGGGTCGGTGTACCCGAGCTTCTCCTCCCGGGCCTCGCCCGCGCGCCCGGGCGCGCCCGGCCCGCTCACGACGCCCACCCGTCGTCGCGGCGTGCGCCCGGCTCGCCGAGGTCTTGGGTCGGCGCGCCGTCCGCGCTCTCCTCCCACATCCGCGCGTCGTCCACCGAGCCCGGCAGCAGCGGCATCAGGCGCAGGACACCGGCCATCCGGCCACCGCCGGTCCACACCAGTTCGTGCTCGATCAGGTGCCCGGAGCCGCGGTCGCGCAGTGCCTCGCGGACGGCCGGACGCACCCCGCGCGGTGCGAAACGCACGCTGCGGGTGTGCGATGGGGCGTGGTCGAGCAGCACCAGCTGGTCGGCCGCGCACAGTTGCAGCATGGATCGGTCCGCGGGTTGGCCGAGCAGTTCGGCGATGCGTTCGGCGTCGCCGCCGGCCGTGTCGCCCACGTGCGGGCGGTCCTGGGCCCGGCGCGCGAACGGCGGCGCGGCTTGGACGCCGTTGTGCGCGAGGTGGTCGGCGTAGGCACGCAGCACCGGTCGCAGTTCGGGTCGCGCGCCGCGCCGCGAGGCCTCCGCCGGGTCGCGTTCGAGCAGCGGCCACAGCGGTTCGAACGCGGCGTGCAGCCCGTCCACCAGGTCGGCGAGCACGGTGTCGTACAGGCTCGCGCCCGCGCTCGGCGGCGGGGCCGAGGGCGGCGCGGGGCGGCCGGGGGTCGGGTAGCCGGCGGTGCCGAACGCGGGCGCGCCCGGGTCGGGCCCCACCGGTTCGCCCGTCAGTTGCCGCTCGATCACCGCCGCGTCCTCGGCGAGCGTCTTGGCGCTCTCCTCCAGCAGCGCGGCCAGCACGGTCGCCCGGTCCACCGCCTCGCGCCGGGGACCGGCCAGCGCCCAGTCGTTCCACACCGTGCGCACCAGCAGCGCGTGCAGCGCGTGCAACGCCCGGGTGGCCGCGCCGAGCGCCAACGCGCGCTCCCAGCGCCGGACCCGCACCGTCCAGTCCACGCCGGGCAGCACCACGAGTACGGCCAGGCCGAGCACCAGCGCGAGCGGACCCACGCCGGTCGGTGGATCCCACGCCCGTCCGGCGAGCAGTCCGCAGACCGCGCCGACCAGGGCGACCAGGCCGGCCACGACGATCATCGGCAGCGCCTCGCCGGGCAGCGTCGGGCGGCCCGCGCGGTCGGGGCGGCGCACGGTGATCAGGGTCGACCCGAGCACCGCGAGCAGCACCGCCAGGCCCGCGCCGACCACCCCGAAGGCGGGCCACAGCGCGGTCAGGAACGAGCCGACCAGCGCGGCGCCGACCACCCCGACGTGCCCGGGGCCGAGCGGGAACGCGGCCGGGCGCAGGTAGTGCCCGAGGAAGGCGTCCGAGCAGGTCCGGTCCACCTCGTGGGCTCGCGAGGCACCCGCGCCCGGGGCGATCCGGTCGGCCAGCTCGCGCAGCCGCTCGGCCAGTCCGCGCAGGCCCTCGGGCCGGTCGAAGGCGGCGGCGGTGCGCTCGTACAGCGCGCCGGCCACCGAGGTCGCGCCCACGCCGGGCGGCTCCGGGATCAGCACGCCGACCTGGTCCAACCAGGCCCGCCCGTCCGCGTCCAGGCCGGCCGCGCCGCGGCCCACGGTCTGCCGGACCAGGTCGCGGTACTCGAGCAGCGCGGTCGCGGCGTCGGCGACCTGTTCGTGGATCGGGCGCCCGTCGTGACCCGCCGAGCCGTACAGCGCGAGCGGGCCGGCAAGCAGCGACAGGCGTCGTTGCGCGTGCCCCAGGCCCTGGTCGGCGTGTGCCCACCGGCCGCCGAGCGGGCTGTCCGCACGCACACATTCGCGGATGCCGCCGGCGGCGACCGGGCCCGGGCCCTGGTCGTCGGCGAGCGCGGCGAGCGGTTCGGGCCACGGCTCGTCCACGCCGCCCTCGGCGCCGGACAGTCGCTGTACCGCGCGGATCCGGGCCCGCTGTACCGCGTCGTCGCGGATGCGCTGGACGAACGCGGTCATCCCGGGCGCGGCGATCGAGCGGGGCATCTCGGTCACGCCGGCGAGCACGTGGTCGAACACCTCGGGCTGGGTGAGCACGTCCACCAGCGGCGCGAGGGCGTCCGCGTCGTCGGGGCTGAGCGTCACACCGGGCGCGCGGCCCGGTGCCCAGTCCGTTCCCCGGACGTCGCCGACCCACAGCGTGGCCGCGTCGCTGCCCGCGAGTTGGCCGGGGCGGCGCAGCACGATCGAGCCGTCCACGGGCGCGCCGACCGCGACGCACACGACCTTGCTGTACATGCCGGCGAAGATCCGCTCGTACGCCTGCCGGTGGGCGACCAGTTCCTCGACCGAGTCGAGCACGAGCACGCGGTCCGCGTCCACGTTGCGGGTGCCCGCGGGCACCCGGGTGCGGGCGTACGCGGTCTGCACGTCGGCGAACCGCCTGGCCGCCAGCACCGTGTCGTACTCGGTGCGCAGGTCGACGACGATCACCAACGGGCGCGGCACGCCCGGGTCGACGGAGTCGGTCACCAGCCACCCCCGGGCAGCTCGCGGTCGTCGTGCTCGTCGGGCAACCGCAGGGTCCCGTCCAGGCCGTCCAGGCGCACCGTGCGATCGTCGGGATCCGCGTCGTCGCGCCCGGTTCGCTCGCGCGGGTCGAACGGATCGCGCGGGTCACGGTCGCGATACGGGTCGTGCGCGTCGCCGGCGTGCCGGGGGTCCAGCGGCCCGCGGGCCTCGCGCGGCTCGCCCGGGTCGTACGGATCGTAGGGGTCGTACGGCTCGTGCCGGCCGCGCCGTTGCGGACCCGGCGGCCGCTCCGGGGCCTCGTGCCGGTCCCGGTCGCCCCGGTCCTGTCGACCCCGGTCGCGCGGCTCCGGCTTGTCCAGGCTCGGCCGCCCCAGGTCGCGGGTGTCGGGCAACTCGGGCGACTCGCTCGCGTCGTGCCACCGCTCGGGGCCCCTGGGCGCGCGCCCGTCGCGCCGATCCGGTTCGCCCCGGTCGAACGCCGGTTCGCCCGGGTCACGCCCGTCCCGCCGTTCCCACTCCCGGCCGTCCCGACTCTGCGGCCGCTGCCCCTCACGCCACTCGCGCTCGGCGCGCTCGGCGCGCTCGTCCCGTTCGTCCCGCTCGTCGCGCTCGTCGCGCCTGCGGTCGCCCGCCCGCCGATCCCGCTCGAAGCCGCGCTCGTCCCGCGCGCGGCCCCACTCGTCCGGTGCCCGGTCGCGCTCGGCGCGGCCCCCGTCGTACCCGTACTCGTCGACCGGCCCCGAGTCGTCGTACTCCAACTCGCGCAGCGAGTTGCGGGTGGTGGCCTGGTGCGGGAAGGGCAGGTCGAGCGCGGCGGGCAGGGTGATCTCCCACAACCGCAGCAGCTCCTCCGCCCAGCCCCGGCTGCGCTCCGGCAGCCGATCGCGCAGCTCCTTGAGCACCTTGACCTGCCGCGGCGCCACCTCGTGCACGAAGTGCCGATACAGCGCCGAGGGTTCGCCCACGCGCGCGCCCAGCCCCTCCGGGTAGGTGAGCATCAACTGTTTGGCGAACTCCCGGCGTACCGAGGCGTCGTCGGTCAGCGTCCACTCCTCGTAGGCGCGCAGCAGGCTGCCCCACGAGGAGGCCCGATCGAACGGGCGCAGCGGCAGCCGCATCACGGTCGGCCCGTGCGGCAGCCGAATGTCGATCACCTCGGGCGAGGACCGGTCCCCGCGCCCCACCTCGACCTGCCCGTTCCACATCGCGCACAGCAGCCGGTGCAGGATGTACACCCGGTGTCCCTCGGTGGTGGCCAGCCAGTCGTAGGTGAAGCCCAGCCGCTGGCGCCACTTGAGGAAGTCGACCGGGTCCTGCCGGTCCAGCGAGCGCGACCACTGGGCGAGCACCTGGCGCACCTCGGGCACCTCGGTCAGGCTCATCGCGCTGCGGAAGAGCACCACCACGATCGATTCCTGCTCGACCGCGCGGAACTCGATCTTGCGGGACGGCTCGTTGGGGATGTTCAGCATGCGTTCCAGGTACTGCCGCACGTCCGAGTCGTGCGAGGTGCCCGGATGGGCGATCAGCACCTTGAGTTCGCCGCTGCCCTCGGGCGAGAAGCCGTTGGGCAACATGCCCGCGAGCTTTTGCACGAACTGTTCGAGGTCCTCCTCGC
This sequence comes from Embleya sp. NPDC050154, assembly GCF_044460165.1. Classification (NCBI taxonomy): domain Bacteria; kingdom Bacillati; phylum Actinomycetota; class Actinomycetes; order Kitasatosporales; family Streptomycetaceae; genus Embleya; species Embleya sp. NPDC050154. The sequence continues at coordinate 63,834 of NZ_JBITJP010000041.1, read as the reverse complement.
CCACCGCGACCCCGCGCCGGGTCGCCGCGCGCGTGAGCAGGTCGCGCACCGGCGGCAGCAGCGGCTGCGCGTTGAGCTCGCCCGCCTGCACGAACAGGGTCTTGACGTGCTGCTTGATCTGGTCGCGCACATAGGTGACGGCGGCCGGGCCGCCCTCGCGCTCCTCGCCCATCTCGTAGGCGCGCTGCCAGATGCTCGTGCCGAGCAGCTTGCCGACGATCTGCGCGGCGCCGGCCGTCTCGGGCAACCGCTCGCGGTCCACGAAGCGGCGCAGCACCTGGCGGTAGAACGACTCCAGATTGCCCTGCGGCGGCAGCAGGTAGGAGACCCCGGAGCGCTGACGGTACAACTCCCGGGTGGCCCGGCCGAAGTTCGCCTCCTCCTGGTCGCGGTGGTCGTTGAAGGACTGCGCCAGGCCGTCCACGACGTGCCGCAGATAGACCATCTTGCGGTCCCACACCTCGGCCTGACCGCCCCACTGGGCGTGCCAGTTGCGGCGTGAGCGCCATTCGAACCACTGCTGCTGCGCGTTCAGCGCGCGCTGCACCTCGGGGTCGCCCCACTTGGCCTTGACCACCCCGCCCGCGCGGTCCTTGATCGCCGGGATGTGCGGCGCGTTCACGGTGATCCCGGGCGGCGGCGTGGGTTCGGTGCTGCAGTGCGCGAGCAGGCCGGCCACTCCCGGCCGGTCCGCGTCGCTGTACAGCCTGCGGTCGCCGAAGAGCACCCGACGGGCCCGGAACAGGTCTCCGTCGGCGAGCAGTTGGCGGATGCCGCGGGCGTGGTTGAAGTCCTCGGCCAATTGCGCGGTGTGCGCCCGCAACTGGGCCTCCTGCTGGCGCAGCGCCTGTTCCATCGCCCGGGTACGCGCGTTGAGCGCCTGCATGATGCCCGCCGCGCCCTTGGCCGGCGACGGGTCGGCCACGTGCGGCGGCGCGCACAACCACAGTTCGCTCAGACCGGCCACCGACATGAACGACTTGATCTGCTCCAGGTTGGCCTCGGAGGACACCCGCACGTCCGAGGTCAGATCGCGCACTGCCTGGGCCAGCAGCCGGCCGGCGACGATGTCGGCGAGTTCGTCCACCGGCACGGTCATCGACGCGACCAGGCTCGTGGACACCCCGCAGGCGCCGATCCCGCTGGGCGCGGGCACCTCGCGGCGCACGCCCTCGTTGATGAAGCTGTCCGCGAAGGACTGGTACAGGTCGCCCTGGATGACCGCGTTCTCCAACTCGGCCCCGCCCGGGTTGAGGCCGGTGCCGATCAGCGACATCACCAGGGAGACCACCGAGCGGTGCAGGTCCTCGCGCTCGATCCCGCTGGTGCGGCTGAACAGGAAGCCGGTCTGGACGGTGCCCGCCTTGAGCCGGGTGGACTCCAGACCGGGGTAGCGCACGGCCAGGTTGCCCGCCGGCGCGCCGAGTCCGGTGTCGAGTTCCTCCTGCGCGTACTGCCCGTTCTGGTCGTCGACCAATTGGAACAGGTCCAACAGCGCCCGACCGGCGTTGAGCACCGCGGGCCGGCCGCCGCCGCGTTCCTCGTCGAACGCGGACGGCATCAGCACCAGAGGATAGATCTTGATCCCGTCGTAACCCTGCGAGAACGCCTCGCCGATCAGGTGCAGGTAGTCGTAGAAGATCCCGCAACCGGTGCCGCCGGCGATCGAGAACGCGACGAACACGTCGCACGTGTTGCGGTTGTTCTGGCTGCCGCTGAGCGCCATCAGGTGGTCGTTGCCGTTGCTGATCAGGCCGACCGCGCGACGCAACGGGTCCATCGCGGGCGCGAGTCCGTGCCGGAAGGTCTCGAACAGCGCGGCGCGCCCGACGGTGGGCAACTGCCCCGCACCGCGCCGCAGCGGCGTCACGCGTGGCTCGCCCTCGCGGGCGGGCAGCCACGGGATGGTCTCCTCCGCCGCGTTGATCCGCAGCGAACGGGCCACCTCCGGATAGGTGTTCAGCGGCGGCACCAGTTGGGTGGTCAGATGCGCGTTGCGATCCGCGGCGGCCCGATGCGCGGGCGGTGCGGCCCGCAAGCGCTGGCGCTGCAACTCGTTCTCGTTGAGGTCGGCATAGACGAACTGGATGCAGTTGGGCAGTTGGTAGGGGGCCAGTTGGCCCCCGAGCCGCTGCATCAGGCCGGTGCCGTCGGCGCCGCACAGTTCCTCGCGCAGCCGTCGCTCGAGTTCGGCTCCGATCAGACATCCGGTGCCGCCCAGGCCCACGAACAGCATGGACTGGTGGATGGACATGCCCCTGCGGCCTTGCGCTGCCACGGGCCCTCCTCGAAAAGTGCGTGACGTGCGAGCTCGGGTGACTCGGATCCCGCGTCGGGGACCGGTGCCGCGGCCGGGAAGCGGTGAGCGTTCCCGGACCGGGCACTAGCGCGGTGGTCCGTAGCCGAACGTGGTGTCGTCGGGGCCCGCACCGGGCCCGGGATCCGAGGCGGGTCCCGAACCGTACGGGCCGTACGGGTTGTACGGCTGGTCGGATCCGTAGGCGCCCTCGCCGTAGGGGCGCGGGGACGCGGCCGTGGGCGCGGCGGAGCCGTAGGGGTTGTAGGGATCACCGGAGGCGGAGCCCTCGGTCGGCGACCCGCCCTGGACGCGGTCGTCCGTGCAGCCCAGCGCCAGCCCGGGTTCGATCTCGGTGGACCGGCCCATGTCCAGGTGCAGATGCGCGCCCAACGGGGTCTCCACGTCCAGGGTGCCCGTCGCCGCGGTCCGCCGCACGATCCACGAGGTTCCGGGTTCGTGCTGATACAGCGGGATCAGTTGGGGCGGGAAGCCGGTGGTGTCCAGCCGGAACCACATCGCCTCGGCCCGCTCGTCCAGCGGCCGGGTCTCCACGCCGATCGGCTGCCCGTCGCGGTACAGGCGCAGCGCGATCGGTCCGATCCGCCGCGCGCGTCCACGTCGCCTGGCGAGGTAGCCGAGCAGGCCGAGCAGCAGTGCGATCAGCACGACGGCCCCGATCACCATCCACAGGTATCGATCCCAGAAGCCGGGCGGCGGTTCGACGGTGACGGTGCGGGTGGTCTCGAAGAGCACCTTGTCGCCGTCGGTGGTGTCCAGCACCCGGACCCGGCCGGTGTGGTCGCCCTTGGCGATGTTCTTGCCGAAGGCGAGCTTGAAGCCGAACTCGTCGGAGCCGGCCGTCACCTTCTGCTCGGCCCCGGTGATCCGCACTCCGGTGTCGGCCGGGAAGTCGGCGACCACGCGCAGCGTGTGCGGCCTGGTGTCGTTCACCTTCCAGGACACCGTGCCCGCGACGCTGCCGCCGGGTTCGATCGTGGTGTCGCCCCAGCGGATCTCGGCCAGGGCCGAGGCCGGCCCGCCGCCGAGGGTGACCGCCTTGACCTCGCGGGTGCCGGAGACGCCCGGCGCGGTGATGGTGCCGGTGAAGCTGACCTGACCGGTGGTCCCGGCCGGAATCCGGTAGTCGCTGAAGAACTCGCCCTTGTCGCCGGCCCGGAGCGGGATGTCGGCCTTGAGCCCGGGACCCTCGATGTGCCCGGACACCACGACGCCCTTGAGTGCGGCCGGATCGGTCAGGTTCTTCTCCCGGGTCTGCAGGAAGACGCTGAACTTCACCGGCTCGCCCGCGGTCGGCTGGGGCGGGTTGAGTTGCACGTAGGACTTGACCACGCCCTGCCACAGCGCGGCCGCGCTGACCGGCCCGGACGCCCCGGCGGGCGCCTTGAGGTGGATCCGCCACTTGCCCGCGACGGGGTCGGTGACCCGCAGCGTCTCGGTCCGCGAGCCCTGCCCGCGGTGTTCGGTGCCGGGCGCGTTGTCGACCTGCTTGCCGTCCGGGTCGAAGAACGTGGTCTCGATGTGCTCGTTGGCCTTCTGCACCTGGATGACCACGTCGGTGGCGATAGCCGGGATCGTCACGTTCAGGTCGGCCTCGCCGTTGACGTCGGTCGAGTCGGTCTGGGTGACCCCGGCGCAGCGCGCGGTCCCGAAGGCCTTGCGCAGGGTTTGCACGACCTCGCCGGAGTCCTTGACCGTGATCGCCTTGGGCTTGTCCTCGGGGCGATTCGAGCAGATCGAGGGTGCGCCGCCGTCCGCGATCCGGTTCAGTTGGGCGGCGTCGATCCCGCTGCCGAAGCCCAGTGGCCAGATCTGTATGCCCGCGGCCTTCGCCTCGGTCAGCGCGGTGGTCAGGGCCTTGTCGAGTTCGCCCGGGATCCGCGCGGCGTCGGTGCCGTAGCCCTCGCCGGGCGCGACCGCCATCGCGCCGTCGGTCAGCACGAACAGGACCTTGGGTTGGCCGGCGGGGGCCGAGCGCAGCATGCTCACGCCCTGCCTGATCGCGGCCGGGATGTCGGTGTTGTTGCCCTCCTGATCGGTGCGCGCGTGCAGCTTGTCCGCGCACGTGGCCACCGCCGGATCGGAAACCGCGGTCATCGGACAGACCACGTCCACCGGCGGCTTGACGCCGCTGCCGCTGCCGAAGCCGACCACCCCCACGCGCGATTCGGGCGAGAGCTCGCCGAGCGCGGCGAGCGCGGCGGCGTCCTTCTCCCGGTCCAGGTCGGGGCCCTTGAGGCTGCCGGACTCGTCGGCCAGGACCACGTACGAGATGGGCGCGACCTTGAGGCCGGGGTCACCCACCGCGGGGTCGGCCGCCCGGGCGGCCGGGCCGGGTATCAGGGCCAGGGCGAGCGCGCCGAGCAGAACCGCGCAGGCCAACCGTCGTGGACGCCGTGTGGAGGGCGCCGGCCGTGGCGCTCCCCGGCGGACAGGCAGCACCAATGTGGCGTCCCCCCTGCTGTCGGCCCCGCGGGCGCGAGGCACACCTCGGGTGTTCGGCAACGTTCTAGCAGCAACGCGAGGGGTAACGGGCACCGATCGCGATCACTGGGACACGCTCGGTTCCGAACCGTTATTCGGCCAACACCCGTACACCCCCGTGCGGGCTTCCACGATGCACCATCGAGCAGGCCGGCGGAACCGAATCGAGCAGATACGAACAACGGCCGCGGTGGTTCCACTCGAAAGTGGAACCACCGCGGCCGTCAAGGCAGTTGGCCGCCGACATCGGAATGCGGCGGGCCCTCGACTACAGGTCGACCTGGCGGAAGAGCAGGCCGATCTCGTCGTTGGACAACCGGCGGGTGCGGCCCGGCTTCTGGTCGCCCAACTGGATCGGGCCGAACTGCGTGCGCACCAGACGCTCGACCGGGAAGCCCAGTTCGGCCAGCATGCGCCGGACGATGTGCTTGCGGCCCTCGTGCAGTACCACCTCGACCAGGAAGTTGTTCCCGACGCTGTCCACGATCCGGAAGCTGTCGGCGCGCGCGACGCCGTCCTCCAACTCGACCCCGGCCTTGAGCTTCTTGCCCAGGTCGCGCGGGATCGGGCCCTGGATCGAGGCGAGGTAGGTCTTGCGCACCTCGTACCGGGGGTGGGTCAGGCGGTTGGACAGCTCACCGTGGTTGGTGAGCAGGATCAGTCCCTCGGTCTCGGTGTCCAACCGGCCGACGTGGAACAGGCGCTGCTCGAACTCGGTGATGTAGTCGGCGATGGTGAACCGGCCGTCCGGGTCGAACATCGTGGACACCACGCCGGTCGGCTTGTTGAACGCGATGTAGGTCTCCGCCGGGCGGGTCGGGATGCGCATCCCGTCGACCTTGATCTCCACCGTGTCCGGGTCCACCCGCTTGCCCTGCTCGGTGACCCGCTCGTCGTTGACCTGGACCCGGCCGGCCTCGATCAGGTTCTCGCAGTGCCGGCGGCTGCCGATGCCCGCGTCCGCCATCACCTTCTGGAGGCGGACGCCCTCCTGCTTCTCGCGCTCGTTGCGCTCACTGGAGCGCATCGTGGTGGGACGGCGGTCCGGGCGACCGGTGCTCGCCGACGGGCGGCGGTCCTTGCCACCCGCCGCGCCGGACTTCGGCTGCCCACCCGCGCCGCCTCGACGATTGTCGTCGGCGACCCGGCGGGGCTGCGGAGTGTTGCTGCCGCGCCCGGTGCCCCCGCGCTTGTTCACCGAGCGTTCGTTGCCTCGGTCGTTGCCGCCGGAGCCTTGCCTGTTGGTGGGTGCCATCAAACTTCCGTTGTCGTCTCGCCGTCGTCGGGTTCGGTGTGCACCGCCCCGGTATCCCTCCCAGTATCCCCGCTCCGCGCAAGCGGGGACGCCGCGCGTACCGGGAAGCCGTCCAGGACCCCCTCGCCCTCCGCCTCCAGGGCCTCGATCTCGGGGAGGAAAGGGGCCAATTCCGGCAACTCGTCGAGCGAGCGCAGACCCATCCGCTCCAGGAAGAACTCGGTCGTGCGGTACAGCGTGGCCTGGGTCTCGTATTCGACGCCGTACTCCTCCACCAGGCCGCGCGCGAGCAGCGTGCGCATCACGCCGTCGCAGTTGACGCCGCGCACCGAGGAGATCCGGCCGCGGCTGACCGGCTGGCGGTAGGCGACCACGGCGAGCGTCTCCAGGGCGGCCTGGGTCAGCCTGGACTGCTGCCCGTCCAGGACGAAGCGCTCGACGGCGGCGGCGTGCTCGGGGCGGCTGTAGAACCGCCAGCCGCCGGCCACCTCGCGCAGGTCGAAGCCGCGGCCCTGGGCGGTGTACTCCAGGGACAACGTGCGCAGTGTGGCGAGCACCTCGACGACCGGGCGATCGAGCACCTCGGCGAGCAGATGTTCGGAGACCGGCTCCTGGACCACCATCAGGATGGCCTCCAGCGCCGCCGGAAGCGGGCTGTCCGACACCGGGAGGGCGGGCGGCGGGGTCTTGCCGCGCGCGGCCCGCGGGGCGGGTACGGCGGCCTCCGGGGCCTCGTCCTCGGGCTCGATCCAATATCCCTGGTCGCCGCTCACGCGTCCTCCTCCTCGCCCTCGCGCAACACCGTGTCGAACTCGTCGAACCCGTCCCCGACCACCACCGCCTCGTCCGTGCCCGCCGTCCACCGCACGGTCAGCTCGCCCAGCGCCTCGACCTGGTCGAACCCGACCGCCAGTTCGCGAAAGAGTTCGAGCAGGACCAGGAACCGGGCGACCACGTGCAGCGTGTCCGGCGCGTCCGCGGTCAGTTCGGCGAACGTCGCGCTGCCGGTCCGGCGCAGCCGCTCGACCACTATCGCCGCCTGCTCGCGCACGCTCACCCGCTGGACGTGGATGTGTTCGATCGACACGATCCTGGGCGCCTTGGGCGTCATCGCCTTCGCCGCCAGCCGGGCGAACCGCTCGAGCGAGGTGGTGATCACCACCTCGGGCAGCAACCCCTGATACCGCGGCTCCAGCGGCACGTCGCGCGGATGACGGCGCGACTCCTCGGCCCAGCGGTGCTCCAGGATGCCCGCGATCTGCTTGTACGCCCGGTATTGGAGCAGCCGCGCGAACAGTATGTCCCGGGCCTCCAGCAGGGCCAGGTCCTCCTCGTCCTCGACCTCGGCGACCGGCAACAGCCGGGCCGCCTTCAGGTCCAGCAGGGTCGCCGCGATCAGCAGGAACTCGGTGGCCTGGCCCAGGTCCCAGTCCGGGCCCTGGGCCCGGATGTGCGCGATGAACTCGTCGGTGACCCGGGACAACGCGACCTCGGTGACGTCCAGCTTGTGCTTGGCGATCAACCCCAGGAGCAGGTCGAACGGACCCTCGAAGTTGGCCAGGTTGACCCGGAATCCGGTGTCGTCGTCCGCCGCGGGCGGCGGTGCGGCGGGCTCGGGGAGGGCCTGCGGTTCGGGCCGCGACGCGGACCCCGACCCGACGGGCGCGCCGGGCCCGGCCCGGCCGGCGCGTGCGGCCTCGGCGGCGGGCTCGGCCCGCACGGCCCGTTCGGCCGGTACGGCGGGCCGGTCCGGGCCGCGCCCGAGCGTGCGTCGGGTGGGGGCGGGACCGTTGCTGTTGGACATGGTGCGCTCAATGGTGCGGGCCGCGACTGCGGGAAACGGCACGGACCCGCCGGGTGGTGGTCCGAATTGGGCCACTCAGGGGACCGGCGGGTCCGTCGAGACTTCGCGAAGCGGGGTTCGCTCGAATGTCGCTTAAGAGCCACGCAGCCGACGGACGAGAATGCTCGCCTCGCCGCGCGCCTCCAGGTCGGCCAGGACCACCGCGACGGCCTCACGCACTATCCGACCGCGGTCCACGGCCAGGCCGTAGTCGCCGCGCAGGCTGAGGCGCGCGTGCTCGAGGTCCATCAGTTCCTCGGCGGACACGTAGACCGTGATCTTCTCGTCGTGTCGCTCGCGCCCGCTCGGTCGGCGCTGCGCACGGGTGCGTCGGTGTGCCGGGCGCGCGTTGGGGTCGACACCCGCGGCGGCGGACATCGAGGACGCCCCCGACGGTGTGGGCGCCTCACGGCGGCCGGGCACGGGGTGTTGCACGGCGTGCTGTTCGACCTCGCCGGAGCCGCCGTCCGCACCGGACGACTCGTGTCGCTCGGCGCTGTCGGGACTGGCCCCGACCGGCGGAACCTGCGCGGGTACGGTGCCGCGCGGCTCTCCCGATTCCCCGCCGGCGCTCTGCTGCTGTTGTTGCCGCAGCATGGCGCCGCCGGTGGTCCGGAACAGCTCGTCGGCACCCGGGAGACTCACTCGGCGCGACACCGGGCGAGCACCTCCCTGGCCAGTTGGCGATAGGCGGCCGCGCCCACCGAGTTGGAGGCGTAGGTGGTGATCGGTTCGCCCGCGACGGTGGTCTCGGGGAACCTGACGGTCCGTCCGATCACCGTGTGGAAGACCTGGTCGCCGAACGCCTCGGTGACCCGGGCCAATACCTCGCGGCCGTGCACGGTGCGCACGTCGTACATCGTCGCCAGGATGCCGTCGAGCACGAGGTCGGGGTTGAGCCGCTCGTGCACCTTCTCGATCGTCTCGGTCAGCAGCGCCACCCCGCGCAGTGCGAAGAACTCGCATTCCAGCGGCACGATGACGCTGTTCGCCGCGGTGAGGGCGTTGACCGTGAGCAGCCCGAGCGAGGGCTGGCAGTCGATGATGATGTAGTCGTAGTCGTTGACCAGCGGCCGGATCGCGCGCGAGAGCGTGGTCTCACGGGCCACCTCGGTGACCAGCTGGACCTCTGCCGCCGACAAGTCGATGTTGCTGGGCAGCAGGTCCATGCCCGGGATGATGGTCTTCAGCAGGACGTCGTCCGCGCTGAGGTGACTTTCCATCAGCAGGTTGTAGACCGTGAGTTCGAGCTCCATGGGGTTGACGCCCAGGCCCACCGACAGCGCGCCCTGGGGGTCGAAGTCCACGAGCAGGACCCGACGACCGTATTCGGCCAGCGCGGCACCCAGGTTGATGGTCGACGTGGTCTTGCCGACGCCGCCCTTCTGGTTGCACATCGCGATGATCTTCGCGGGACCGTGTTCGCTCACGGGCGCCGGGATCGGGAAGTACGGAAGGGCGCGGCCGGTCGGGCCGACCCGCTCGCGCCGCTGCGTGGCGGCGTCGGGGGCGAGTGTCGCGGCGTACTCCGGATCCGGTTCGTAGTCCGCGTCGGGGTCGAACGGTCCGCCACGCAGTTCCTCGGCGTAGCGCAACTCGTCGTCGTAGTAGTACATATCGTAGGCGTACTCGTGCGCGTCCGGACCATCGAGCCCGTCTTGCCCGGCCTGGCCGGCCGGGGCGGTCTGGCCCGCCTGGGCGGCGCTGTCCGTGCGCGTCCCCTGCTGGTCCTGCAGGCCGTCGGCGGGCCCGTAGGAAGAGGTAGTCGGCGCTGCACGGCCCGGCGCCGCCCCTGGCTGGGCACCCCCGGGAGCAAATGTCGACTCGTTCACAAGTCGTCTTACCTCCTTGCCGACCAGGTCATTTCTTGCTTCGTCAGCCTGAATCCTTGCCGACGGATCGCGACTCTATGGCGTTGCGGACGGTCGCAGCAAGGCGAACCGCCCGACGCATGCAACATGTGAGGCGATCTAGTCAAGCGCCCGGGGGTGGGATCCTGCGTACACATGACGACGTCCGTCGGGGGTTTCGCGCCCGTAGACCCGGGTCGTGGACACCGAGGAATGACCCAGGAGTTCCTGGACGACCCGGACATCGGCCCCACCGTCGAGCAAATGTGTGGCGAACGAACGCCGCAGCGTGTGCGGGGAGATGGGGTCGGTCAACGCCGCCCGCGCGCCGGCGGCCCGGAGCACGGCCCAGCCGCTCTGCCGTGACAATCCGCCGCCTCGCGCGTTGAGAAAGACGGCGGTGACGCCGCACCCGGCGGCGGCGAGTTCGGGACGCGCGCGCACCAGGTACGTGTCGAGCGCCTCCAGGGCCGGCGCGCCGAGCGGCACGACACGACGCCGGCCGCCGGGACCGGCCAGGGTGATGGTCCGCGCGGCCAGGTCCAGATCGTGCAGATCCGCGCCGACCGCCTCCGAGACGCGCGCACCGGTGCCGTACAGGAGTTCGAGCAGGGCGCGGTCGCGGTGCCCGTACGGCGCGGCACCCGTCGAGGCGGCGGCGAGCAGCGCCTCGACCTGCTCGACCGACAGCGCTCCGGTGCGCCGCGGCGGGGGCGCGCCCGGACGCACGTCGTGCGCCACGTCGACCGGGACCAACCCCTCGCGCAGCGCGAACCGGTGCAACCCGCGCACCGCGACCACGGCCCGGACCACCGACGCCTCGGCCGACCCCGCGGTACGCAACGCCGCGACGAACGCGGTCACGTCCGCGGCCCGCACCTGCGCGAGCGCACCCACCCCGCGCCCGTCCAGATGGGAGAGGTAACGCCGCAAATCCCGCCGGTAGGCGAGCAGCGTGTTCCGCGCCGCCCCACACTCACCCGTCACATGGGCCAAATAGGCCCCGACCACCACATCCACGCCCCCATTCTGACCCCCAAAACACCACATGCCGCGCACCCACATCTTTGGGGGTACACGGCACGCAATGCCTACAAAAACCTCAAACACCAAACAAGCCAACCCAGCTCGCCCGGTGTCTGAGGACTAACGAGACCGCCACCCTCAAACACCGGGCAAGCCGACTCCAGCCCGTCCGGCGCTTGAGGACTAACGAGACCGCCGCCCCCAACACCGGGCAAGCCGACTCCAGCCCGTCCGGCGCTTGAGGACAAGTAGCCCAGGCCAACCTCAGCCCGGCCGGCGCATGAGGCCAATCCCAGCCCGGCCGGCGCCTGAGGCCAAAAGCCAGGCGTCAGCCCAGCACGTCATCCAACGACACAGCCGGCAGGCCGAGCGCCTCGCCGACCGCAGCGTTCGTAAGCAGACCCTCGTGCGTCGACAGGCCAAGCGCCAGCGCCCGATCCGCCTTCGCCGCATCCCGCCACCCGCGGTTCGCGAGCTGCACGATGTACGGCAGCGTCGCGTTCGTCAGCGCGTAGGTCGAGGTGTGCGGCACCGCACCCGGCATGTTCGCGACGCAGTAGAAGATCGAGTTGTGCACCTTGTACACCGGGTCGTCGTGCGTCGTGGCGTGCGAGTCCTCGAAGCAACCACCCTGGTCGATCGCGATGTCCACGAGCACCGAGCCCGGCTTCATCCGCGACACCAGCTCGTTGGTGATCAGCTTCGGGGCCTTCGCGCCCGGGATCAGCACCGCGCCGATGACCAGGTCCGCGTCCAGCACGGCCTTCTCGATCTCGTACGTGTTGGACGCGACGGTCTGCAGGTGGCCCTGGTAGATCCGGTCCGCGTCGCGCAGCGCCTGGATGTTCCGGTCCAGCAAAAGCACCTCGGCCTGCATGCCGAGCGCGATCGCCGCCGCGTTCATGCCCGAGACGCCGGCGCCGATCACGACGACCTTCGCGGCGTAGACACCGGAGACGCCACCCATCAGGGTGCCGCGACCGCCGCCCTGCGCCATCAGGTGGTACGAGCCGACCTGCGGCGCGAGTCGACCGGCCACCTCGGACATCGGGGCGAGCAGCGGCAGCGCGCCGTTCGGCAACTGCACCGTCTCGTACGCGATGGACGTGGTGCCGGCGTTGAGCAGGGCCTCGGTGCACTCCTTACCCGCGGCGAGGTGCAGGTAGGTGAACAGCGTCTGGTCCTTGCGCAGCCGACCGAACTCCGAGGCGATCGGCTCCTTGACCTTCAGAATGAGGTCACCGGTCGCCCAGACGTCGTCCGCGGTCGCGAGGATGGTCGCCCCCGCGGCCACGTACTCCTCGTTCGGGATGGACGAGCCGACGCCCGCATCGTGCTCGATGTAGACCTCGTGACCGTTGCGCACGAGCTCGTGCACGCCGGCGGGCGTGATCGCCACGCGGTACTCGTGGTTCTTGACCTCGCGGGGGATACCGACCTTCACGGCTATCAAGTCCTGTCGACAGAGGGTTGGGCACCAGCGAGCCCGGGCATGCGAATGCACGCCTTACCTCGTGGTGTCCCTAGCTTAGTGCGGTTGGAACGCCCCGCCAACCTTACAAAGTGGCAGTGAGGGGTCGACCGCTTGTCTATTTCGTAGGTTGCGCCCGAGTGGATGGGTCGGAGCGAGTACCCGCGAGGCGGCTATTCGTCACCCAGATGGCGACGAACCTCGTCGGCCTCGGGCGCGCCCGCGTCCACGAGCAGGGCCAATGCCTGCCGGCGGCGCGATCGGGCGTCCCGGACGTCGCCGGCCTCGAGCGCCAGTTCGGCGCTTTGCAACAGGGCGAGGGCCTCCAGGCGCTCGTCGCCCGCCGCCCGGAACGCCTCCATCGCGTCCCGGTAGACCGCGAGCCCCTCCGGCACCCGGCCCGCCTCGCCGAGCACCGCCGCGATGTCGGTGAGCACCCGGCCGATGTCGGCGGGGTCACCGATCCGGCGGCGCACTCCGAGGGCCGCCCGGTGATCGCGGACGGACTGTTCGAACCGGCCCATCCGCGCGTGCAGCCGGCCCAGGTGGGACAACACCCTGGCCTGGCCGGCCGCGTCGCCGATGGTGCGGCGCAGCAACAACGAGCGGTCGTACCAGTCCGCGGCGCGTTGCAGATCGCCCAGGTCGGCGTAGGCGTTGCCGAGGTTGACCATCGCGCGGCCCTCGCCGGCCGGGTCGCCCAGTCCGCGGGACACCTCCAGGGCCGCCCGGTAGCAGGACAGCGCCTCCTCCAGTTCCTGGCGCGCGACGTGCAGGTTGCCCAGATTGAGCAGCGCGACCGCCTCCTGCCGACCGGAGCCGGCCCGCCGTGCGGTGGTCAGCGCGAGTTCGTGCAGTTCGCGCACGTCGCTCCAGTGCGCGCGCCGGTCGAGCAGGCGGGTGAGCACCGAGACCAGTCGGCGGGTGGCCGCGTCCAGGCCGGCCGCCGCGGCGACCCGGGCGGCGGCCAGCAGCTCCGGCCGCTCGTCGCGCAGCCAGGCACGCGCCTCGTCGGCGGACTCGAAGCGCACGTCGGCGCCCGGGTCGGGGCCGTCCACGCCGACGATGACCCGCTCGGCCGAGCGGGCGAGCCGTACATACCGGTCGAGCAGGCGCACCCGCGCGTTGCGCCGCTCGCCGGGCCGCTCCTCCGCGTCCAGGCGCTCCTGTACGTAACCGCGCACCAGGTCGTGAAAGCGGAACCGTCCCGGCACCGAGCCCTGCTCCAGCAGATGCAGCTCGCGCAACTCGATCAGCGAGCGGGTCGCCGCGTCGGGACCGCAGTCGGCGAGCGCGGCGGCGGCGTCCGCGCCGAACTCGCGCCCGGGCACCAACGCGAGCAGCCGCAACAGCCGCGCGGCGGAAGGCACCAGTTCGCGGTGGATCAGCGAGAAGCACGCGCGCACCGCGAGGTCGTCGCCGGCCTGCTCGTGCAACCGCAACCGCTCGGCCCGCAGCCGGCGCCCGACGTCGGCCATCGCGTACCGCGGCCGGGCCCGCAACCAGGCACCCGCCATCCGCAGCGCGGCCGGGTGGAAGTCGCACAGCGCGGCCAACTCGTCCGCGGCGCGCGGATCGCACGCGACCCGGGTGTGCCCGGCCAGGTTGCCGAGCAGTTCGGCCGAGGCGCGGGTGTCCAGCATGTCCAGCGCGCACGTGCGCACCGCGGCGGCTCGGCCGAGCCCGGTGAGCGGGGACACCGAGGTGAGCACCACGAGCGCGGTGGGACTCTCCGGGAGCAGCGGGCGCAGTTGCGCCGTCCCGGTCACGTCCTCGAGCAGGATCAGGAAACGCTTGCCGTCCAGGTGCTCGCGAAAGAGCCGGATCCGCTCCTCGTGCGCGGAGGGGATGCCGACCGTGCCGAGCGCGTACAGCAGTGATTCGAGCACGTCGCCGGGCGGGATCAACTCACCGCGCGGCCCGGTGAGGCGGGCGTAGAGCCGACCGTCGGGGAAGTGCGGCGCGAGCCGGTGGGCCAGTCGTACCGCGAACTCGGTCCGGCCCACGCCGACCGGTCCGGTGATCGCGACCACCCGGTCCCGGGGCAGCCAGACCGTGCGGGTGGTGCCCGGGTGCTCGGGGTCGGTCGGCGCCAACTGGGCCGGGATCGCCGCGCCGGGACCGGTGACCCAGCCGTAGAGAGTGTCGAGTTCGTCGGTGCGGCCGACGAAGTCGGGGCCTCCGGGGGGCAGTTGGTCCACGATCGCGGGCAACGCCTCAACCGGCGCGCGCATTCCGGGAACCAGCGCCTCGGCCGTCGCGCACCCGACCCCGGACTCCCCGGTCACAGCCACCGCAGACGCCCCCTGTCTCACCCACACCCAGCCCGCAGATTACGACCACGCACCGGTCCACAGGGCCCGACTCGCCAACCCCGCGGCGCTAATTCCGTAGCGCTGATTCCGCGGCCTTTCGACCCAGACGCGACGGGTGTGCCGGTGGGCGGGAAATCCCGAGCCCACCCGGCGGCGACCGCGGCCCGTCAAAAGGGCCGAGCGGGCCAGGGCGCGTCCGCCGCCCGAAGCGCGTCCAGCCCGTCGCCGGCCAACGCCGCCGAGAGCGCCAGCGCTCCGGAAACCAGCATCGGGTTGTGCAGTTCGCCCGCCAGAATCCCGGCGATCGCCTCGTCCAGCGGAAGCCAGGAGAGTTCCATCCCGGCCTCCTCGTGCTCGGCCGCGAACCGCTCGGCCCGCGACTCGGACAACCCGCGCGCGAGGAACACCCGGATCGCCTCATCCGAGGAGCCGGGTGTGGTGAAGACGTCCACCAGCACGTTCCACGTGGCGGCCTCGTGATGGGCCTCCTCGAACAGCTCGCGCTCGGCCGCGTGCAGCGGGTTCTCCCCCGGCACGTCCAGCAGCCCCGCCGGAATCTCCCACAATTTGTGCCGCACCGGGTGCCGGTACTGGCGCAGCACCAGCAGCCGCCCCTGCTCGTCCAGCGCCACCACGCCCACCGCCCCGGGATGGTCCAGGTAGTCGCGTCGCGCGCTGCTCCCGTCCGGCATCTCGACCACATCGCTGCGCATCGACCAGACCCGCCCCTTGAACGGTGTCTCGCTCTCCGCGACGGGCCACGCCTCGGCGGTATCGACGATCCTCGCCCGAGTGCCCGGGTCGTTCACGATGCGCTCCCCTTCAAGCTGCCGCCGGCCGAATACCGCCGTCCCGATCGGCCAGCCTAGTGCCGCTCCCGGCCACACCGAGCGCCCCGGCCCGCGGTTTGTCGCGCCGGTCCACCGCCGGCCCGGCGTCGGAGGCCACCGGCGGAGAAGCCACCCGCCCCGGGTATCGGGGCGGGTGGCTTCTCGGGGTTGTCGATCGGGCCGGATCGCCGGTCAGGCGCCGCTGCCGCGACCGGCGGCGCGTACCGGTTCCCGGTCACGGCGCCGCCCGGTGTTCAGGAGGTGGTCTCCGCGACCCGGTCCTCGCCCTTGATCCGCCGTACCGCCGCCGCGACCAGGCCCGCGAAGAGCGGGTGCGGGCGGGTCGGGCGGGACTTGAGCTCGGGGTGGGCCTGGGTGGCGATGAAGTACGGGTGCTGCTCGCGCGGCAGTTCCACGTACTCCACCAGCCGGCCGTCGGGCGAGAGGCCGGAGAAGGTCAGGCCGGTCTCCTCCAACCTGGCGCGGTAGGCGTTGTTGACCTCGTAGCGGTGCCGGTGGCGCTCCTCGGACTGGGGCGCGCCGTAAACCTCGCGGGCGATCGAGCCCTCGGCCAGGTCCGCGGTGTACAGGCCCAGTCGCATCGTGCCGCCCAGGTCGCCCTGGCCCGCGACGATGTCGAGCTGGTCGGCCATGGTCGCCACCACCGGGTGCGCTGCCTCGGGGTCGAACTCGAGCGAGTTCGCGCCGTCCAGGCCGGCCAGGTTGCGCGCGGCCTCGATCACCATGCACTGAAGGCCCAGACAGATGCCCAGGGTCGGGATCCGGTGCTCGCGCGCGTACGCGATCGCCTGCACCTTGCCCTCGACACCCCGGTCGCCGAACCCGCCGGGGACCAGCACCGCGTCGCAGTCGCCGAGTTCACGCGCGGCGCCTTCGGGCGTCGCGGTGTTGTCCGACGTCACCCACTTGATCTTGGCGCGCACGTTGTTCGCGAAGCCGCCCGCGCGGATCGCCTCGGTGACCGAGAGGTAGGCGTCCGGCAGGTCGATGTACTTGCCCACCAGCGCGACGGTGACCTCGCGCTCGGGCTGGTGCACCCGGCGCAGCAGGTCGTCCCACTGGGTCCAGTCCACGTCCCGGAAGTTGAGCCCGAGCCGGCGCACCACGTACGCGTCCAGGCCCTCGGAGTGCAGCACCTTGGGGATGTCGTAGATCGAGGGGGCGTCGATGGCCGCGACCACGGCCTCCTCGTCCACGTCGCACATCAGCGAGATCTTGCGCTTGATGTCCTGCGGTACGGCCCGGTCCGCGCGCAGCACGATCGCGTCCGGCTGGATGCCGATACTGCGCAGCGCGGCGACCGAGTGCTGGGTCGGCTTGGTCTTCAACTCGCCCGACGGGCCGATGTAGGGCAGCAGCGAGACGTGCAGGAAGAACACGTTGTCCCGGCCGACCTCGTGCCGGACCTGGCGGATCGACTCGAGGAAGGGCAGCGACTCGATGTCGCCGACGGTGCCGCCGACCTCGGTGATCACGATGTCCACGTCGTCCGCGGCCATGGCCCGGATCCGCGACTTGATCTCGTTGGTGATGTGCGGGATGACCTGCACGGTGTCACCGAGGTACTCGCCGCGGCGCTCCTTGGCGATGACCGTCGAGTAGACCTGACCGGTCGTCACATTGGCCGAGCCGTGCAGGTCGACGTCGAGGAAGCGCTCGTAGTGGCCGACGTCCAGGTCGGTCTCGGCGCCGTCGTTGGTGACGAACACCTCGCCGTGCTGGAACGGGTTCATCGTCCCGGGGTCGACGTTCAGGTAGGGGTCGAGCTTTTGCATCGTGACCCGCAGGCCGCGCGCCTTGAGGAGCGCTCCGAGGCTCGACGCGGTGAGCCCCTTGCCGAGCGAGGAGGCGACGCCTCCGGTGACGAAAAGGTGCTTCGCCTGCCGGGTGCGACTGGGCGTCTGAGGCACTGCCAAGGAGGGGCTCCCGTGGTTGCGATCGAGGGGATTTCGAAGGGGACGCTGCTGGGCCGATGCGGGCCCGGAACAGTCCCACCAAGTCCACGGGATACCAGCCTAACAGCGTCGGGCCTCGAGGTCCCGCACCCGGTGCGGAACAACTGCGACACCATACGGCGATTGCCCAGAGTGACAACGCACGGGAGAATCCGGGCACATACCGACGGATCGGCCGAGTCGGATTCGACACAGAGTCAACGATCGGGTCGGCGCTCGCGGGCACGTTTCAGCGCCGACGGCGCACTATGCTACGCAGACGGCGCGCGAGCGTTTCTCCGCTCGCCGTCGCCCGCGCGCAGCGGAACCTCACGCGCGCGACGGGTGACGTCCCCCGGATCCCGACGGGACGACATTTCGGGAGTACCGGTCGATCCGACCACCGTTTCGGCGGTCGATCACGCGCGCGTGGTGCACTCTGGAATGAATCGATCAACCGCTGATCAGAACATGCCGGTCGGCGACGCGGTAAGCACAAGCGCAGCACAACACGGTTCTCCACATCACCGAACGCAGCACAACGCGGTTCTCCGCACCACATTCCGCCGGACCCCCGCCGCGCGCAGTACGAGCCGGGACGCAGCACGCGCCGACCGACTCGCAATACGCACAACCAGGACGACCGGCATCAACAGGACGACCAGGAACGGAAAGCGTTGCCCGTGACCAGCCGCATCGAGGACTACGCCCTCATCGGGGACATGCAGACCGCCGCTCTCGTGGGCCGCGACGGTTCCATGGATTGGCTCTGCCTCCCCCGCTTCGATTCGCCCGCCGTGTTCGCCGGCCTGCTCGGCACCGAGGAACACGGTTCGTGGCGGGTCGCCCCGCTCTCCGGCGGGCCCGCGACACGCCGGCGGTATCGCGGCGACTCGCTGATCCTCGAATCGGAATGGGAGACCCCGCGGGGGACCATTCGGGTGATCGATTTCATGCCTCCGGCGGACGCGCTGGTCGGCGCGCCCGTGGTGGTACGGATCGTGGAGGGGGTGTCGGGCCGCGTGCCGGTCCGCTCGGAGCTGCGCATGCGGTTCCACTACGGCAAGGTCGTGCCCTGGGTGCGGCGCGAGGCGGACGGGCGCACCGTCGCGGTGGCCGGCCCCGACGCGGTGTGGTTCGCCAGTGACACCGAGACCTACGGGCGGGGTCTGACCACCTATTCGGACGTCACCCTCGGCGAGGGCGACCGGGTCACCTTCACCCTCACGTGGCATCCCTCGCACGTCGAGGGTCCGCTGCCCACCGACGCGCTCGCGGCGCTGGCGGACACCGAGAGGTTCTGGACCGACTGGATGACCCGCTGCACCTACAAGGGGCCGTGGCGCGAGCCGGTGGTGCGCTCGCTGATCACGCTCAAGGCGCTCACGTACGCGCCGACCGGCGGGATCGTCGCGGCGCCGACCACGTCGCTGCCCGAGGACGTGGGCGGGGTGCGCAACTGGGACTACCGCTACACGTGGCTGCGGGACGCGGCGATGACGCTGGGCGCGCTGCTGAAGACCGGTTTCGTGGACGAGGCCAAGGCGTGGCGCGAGTGGCTGCTGCGGGCGGTCGCGGGCGACCCGGAGAACCTGCAGATCATGTACGGCGTGGGCGGCGAGCGCCGGCTGACCGAGTACGAGGCGACCTGGCTGCCGGGCTACGAGGGCTCGCACCCGGTCCGGATCGGCAACGCCGCCGCCGAGCAGTTCCAGCTCGACGTCTACGGCGAAGTGGTCGACGCGCTGCACCTGGGCCGGGTCTCCGGCATGGAGGGCAACGACCACGCGCACGCGCTCCAGCTCAAGCTGATGGACTACATGGAGCAGCACTGGCGCGACCCGGACGAGGGCATCTGGGAGGTGCGCGGGCCGCGCCGGCACTTCGTGCACTCCAAGGTGATGGCCTGGGTCGCGGTGGACCGCACGATCCGGATGCTCGTGGACGAGCCGATGGCCTCGGACACCGAGAAGATGCTCGAACACCTGCGGGGCGTGCGCGAGGAGATCCACCGCGAGGTGTGCGCCTACGGGTACGACGTGGACCGCAACACCTTCACCCAGTACTACGGCTCGACCGAGCTGGACGCGTCGCTCCTGCTGATCCCGCAGGTGGGCTTCCTGCCGCCGGAGGACAAGCGGGTGATCGGCACGATCGAGGCGATCCAGCGCGAGCTGACCGAGGACGGCTTCGTGCGCCGCTACCCGACCAACGGCACCAGCGTCGGCCTGGACGGTCTGCCCGGCGACGAAGGGGCGTTCCTGGCCTGCTCGTTCTGGCTGGCCGACGACCTGGCGATGATCGGCCGGGTCGAGGAGGCGCGCGAGTTGTTCGAGCGCCTGCTCGCGCTGCGCAACGACCTGGGCCTGCTCGCCGAGGAATGGGACCCCCGACTCCAACGCCAGGTGGGCAACTTCCCCCAGGCATTCAGTCACGTGCCACTGATCGACACGGCCCTGCGGCTGACCGCGACGATGCGCGCCGAGACGGCGACCGACCAGGACTGAGCACGCGGGCGCGGGAGAGGCACGGCACGAAGCCGGGAGCGAGCGGCCCGGGCGGGTCCGGTGGGCACTGCGTGCAGGTGTGCGCATCGGTTTCCGGGTGGTTCCTTCGGACGCCATGACCCGCGCACGCTCCAGGACCGCAGCGACGGGCGACGAGCCGACCGGCTCGTCGCCCGTCTTGTCGTTGCCGTTCCTGCCCCGGGGCCGGCGGCGGCGCGCGCTCACCCCCGGCGCCCGGCGACCTGCCGGCGATCACCCCGCCCGCTGCCCGGAGTGGGTCCGGCAACGATCCCTGCTGCGCGACGCGGTCGAGCGCACCTACCCCGACGCGGCCGGTCGCCGCTTCGCGTGGGAGCCGGATCGACAAGGGATCGGCTGAGCGGGCGGGCGGACCGACGGAGGGTGCGCGGCGGCCGGGCGGGCCGGCCCCCCGGTCACGGCACCGGTGCCGTGACCGCGACCCGTCCCGGTGCGCCGCGCGCCGGCGCGGCGATCGGTGCGGGCCGCGGCTCCGGTGTGATGGTCGCGGGACGGCGAGGTGGCCGCGGGCTACACCGGGCCCAGTTCCTCGTAGATGCTCAGCACCTGGGCGATGGTCTCGCGTTCGTCGGGCCAGGTCGCGGCCTGGGCTCGGCCCGCCTCGACGAGTTCGGCGCGCCGGGTCGGGTCGGCGAGCAGGCCGCGGACCGCGGCGGCGAGCTCGTCCGGCTCTCCGGCCGGCACCAACACCGCCGCGTCGCCGACGAGTTCGGGGATGCCGCCGACCTGCGTGGCGACCAGTGCGACGCCGGTGCGCAGGGCCTCCTGGGCGACCAGCGCGCGGGCCTCCCAGTGGCTGGGCAGGACCGCGAGGTCGGCCGCGCCGAGCAGGTCGGCCACATCGGCGCGGTGGCCGAGCAGGCGGACCGGCAGCGACTCGGCGTCGATCCGGTCCTGGAGCGATTCCCGCAGCGGACCGTCTCCGGCGATCACCAGCAGCGGGGTCGGCTCGTCATCCAGCCACTGCCGCGCGGCGTCCAGAAGCACCGGGTAGTCCTTCTGCGGGGCCAACCTGCCCACCGCGACCAGCAGCGGCCGGTCCCCGGCCGCGAATTCGGCCCGGACCGCCGCCCGATCCCGTTCGGCCGGCGGCAGCGGCGGCGCCGACACGGGTCCCAGCCGGGCATCCCGCGCGCCGAGTTGCCTGGCCCGGTCGACCAGGTCGGTCGAGGCGCCCAGTACGACGTCGGCCGCCCGTACCGCCCGCCCCTCCAGCACCCGGGTCAGCGCGCCCTTCGCGCCGCCGACCAGGACCGCGTTGTGCAGGGTCAGCACCAGCGGCCTGCGTCGTACCCGATGTCGGCCGAGCGCGTTGCCCGCCGCCAGCCCCGCGCGCAGCCCGTGCGCGTGCACCACATGCGCCGGGGCGCAGGCCGCGCGCAGTTCCCGCAGCGCCGCCCGATCGGTGGGCCGGGGCCCGGACCCGATCTCGACCGGGCGAAATCGCGCGCCGGCGCCCGTGAAGTCGAAGTGCTCGTCGGTCGCGGCCGGGCCGCACACGGTCACCGCGACCCCGCGCCCGACCAGGCCGGCGGCCAGCGAGCGCACGTGCGCGCCGATGCCGCCGGTGGACGTGGCCAGGACCAGGACGGCCCGCAACCGGGCCGGTTCGGTGCGCTCTCGCGACTCAGTCGTCGTGTCCACGTCGCTGCTCCCCTTCCGATTCGGCCGTCCGCCGCCCGCACAACGCGGCTTTGACAGCCTCGCCGACGGTCACGGAAACGACTCCCGCGAACACCAGGGTGCCCACGATGGCGGCAACCGCCGCGATGATCAACGTGAAGACGATGCCGCCCGTCCCGAATAGGCGCGACACGCCGAATCCGGCCGCGCCGGCGGCGACCGCGGCCACCACCGTGCCGGCCGCCGTCCCGGCCATCGACGTGCCCGCCAACGCCCGGGGGCCGGCCGTGCGGGCCACGGCGTAGGCCAGCAACACGCCGGCCGCGCTCATCCCGATCGAGTTGCCCAGGCCGAGCGCGGCCACCGTCCAGCGCGCGGGCAGCGCGAAGGCGAGGGCGACGTCGGCGAGTACCACCACGCACCAGCCGGCCACCACACAACCCGCGGCGGCGCGACCGTGGCCGGAGGCGTTCAGCGCGCGGCCCAAGTGCGCGATCAGCGCGTACCCGAGCAGGCCGGGCGCGAACGCGGCCAGCGCCCAGGCCATCTGCTCGGGCTCGGTGGAGCCGGCCATGAACAGCGCGAAGAATCGACCCAGCGGCGCGGCGGCGGCCAGCAGCAGCGCGGTGCCGAGCGCGCCGACCAGGAGCACGGTGCGGGTGGTCGCGGCGACGGCGTCCGCGAACGCGTCCCGGTCGCCGTCGTGCGCGTGGGCGCTCAGCCGCGGGAAGGCGGCGGTGGCGATCGGCACCGCGAGTACCGCGTACGGGAGCAGGTAGACCATCCACGTGGTCTGGTAGACGACCAGGGATCCGTGCGTACCGCGCCCGTTGGCGAGCAGGATCACCGCGATCGTCGCGGCCTGCTGGGCGATCAGCGTCGCGACGCCGGCCAGCGCGAGGGTGCGCACCCGGCGGGCCACGCCGTCCGGGAAGCGCAGCGTGGGACGCAGTCGCAGGCCGGTCGAGCGCAGCGGTACGACGGTGACCAGCGCGAGCGCGAGGACGCCCGCGGTGGTGCCCAGCGACAGCGTCAGTTCGGCGCCGCGCGGCAGGTCGGCGAGGTTGTCGAGGTCGACGTCGTAGCGGCTCGCGAAGAGCAGATAGCTGCCGGCCACCACCAGGCTGGACACCAGCGGCGCGAGCGTGCCGGCCAGGAATCGGTGGTGCGCCTGGAGGATGCCGCCGGCGACCACGGCGATCCCGTACAGCGGCACCTGCGGCAGGAACACCAGCAACATCCGGGAGGCGACGTCCGCGACGCCCGGCCCGTCCGCCTTCCCGGCCAACAGCAGTTCGGCGATCGGGCGGGCGAGCAGCGCGCCCAGCAGCACGATCGGGGTCAGCACCAGGACGACCCAGGTCAGCAGCGCGGACGCGATCCGCCCGGCGTCCTCGCGCGCGCCCTTGGCCACCGGTCCGGCCAGCACCGGCACGACGACACTCGCCAGCGCCCCGCCGGCCACGATCTCGAAGACGATGTTGGGCACCGAGTTGACCGTGCTGTACACGGTGCCCAGGACGGTGTCACCGACCGTCCCGGAGAACACCAACTGCCGCCCGAACCCGGCCAGTCGGGCGAAAACGGTGACCACGGCCATCAACGCGGCAGCCCCGGCGAGACCACGCACGACGGCGCGCGAGCGGGTGGCACCGGCTGGGGTGGGGGCGAGTTCGGCGTCCGGGGGGATCGCGTCGGTGCCGGCGTCGGGGGGGATGGCGCCGGCTTCGCTCCCGGGGGGCGAGCCGTCGGCTCCGCGGCCATCCGACGGCGGGGAGGCGCCTCGGGTGTCGCTCACCTGCCGACCGTTTCCGTGCCGCTCTCGGACACGCCCCCTCGCGTGCCCGCAGGCCATCGATCGTTGCCGGTCATGCCGGTGCGGTGGCTCCCTCGGCGGCCGGCTGTCGGGGCGCCGGAGCGGCGGCCGGGCGACGGCCGAGCATATCGATGGTGTTCAGCGGCCGGTTGCCGGCGATGACCTTGGTGAAGCTGACCTTCTCGCTGGCCGCGGTGAGCGCGGTGAGCACGAGCGCCTTGGCCAGCAGGCCCTTGCGCGAGGAACCGGCGGCAAAGGCCACACCCAGAGCCGCGCCCAGCGCGTTCGCGCCCGCGTCGCCGAGCATCGACTTCTCGCCGAGGTCCTCGGGCAGCAGCGCCGCCGCCGCGCCCAGCGGCGCCGCCGCGAGGGCTGCCGCGGGGCCGCCGCGGAGCAGCCGCGGAGTGCCCGAGATCAGGACCGCCTTGGCCGCGCGGCCCGGCCGCAGGTCGAACAGGTTGATCAGGTTGGCCGTACCGGCGACCACCACGCCCGCGAGCAGCTTGTCCACCGGCCGCCGCTGCACGAGCGCGCCGGCCGCGAGACCGGCCGCGCCGAGTCCGACGATCTTGAGGCCCCCGCTGGTCACCTCGCCCTTGGCGAGCGCGCCGAGGTGGCCCTTGAACCCGCGCCGATCGCTCGACCCGGCCATGTCGTCGTAGGTCCCGAACCCGGCACCCGCGACCGCCGCCAGCACGCCGGCCGCGCGCCACCGACCGGGCACCCCCGGGGCGCACGCGGCGGCGACGGCCGTGCCGACCGCCGTCGCGGGCCCTTCGAGCAGGGTCAGTACCTCGCCCCGGTGGTTGCGCCGCTCCCACAGCGCGGCCTCGCCCGGCGGGCGGCGGGTCAGCGCGGCGTACGCGGCCCGGGCCGCACCGGTCGCGGCCAGCGCCGTCACCAGCCGACCCGGCCGACCCCGGTGGGTGTCGCCGGGGGCCGCGGCACGGCCGGCTACACGAGCGGTGGCACCAGCCGGGGCGGCGGCGGCCTTCGTCACGGCGTCTCCTTCTTCGGCAGCTCCGGCAACGGACCGTCGGTGGTGCCCGTCGTCCCGTATTGACCCGAACTGCCCTGCTTGTCCTCGACCACCAGGGACCACACGACCGCGACCTGACCCACGGGCGTGTCGGCGGTGTCCACGGTGGAAACGGCCTTGGCGGTTTGATCGTTACGGCGCAGCGCCCAGATCACGCCGTTCTCCTGCGCGGCGGACGCGGTGCCGGCCATGACCGTACCGCCGTCGCCGCTGTCCAGGGCGCGAGCGAGCGAAAGATGAATGTTGTTGATCCGGCCCGGATCGTCCCCGCCGGTGGCGCCCGAAGGCGCGACGATCACGACCAGGTCGGCGCCGGTGGCGGGGTTGTCCTTGATGTCCACGAAGCCGGCGTCCTTGAGCTTGGTCAGCGTCTCGGTCGCGGCCTGCGTGTTGTGCGTGGCGGGGGTGGTGGTGCCGTTGTTCTGGTTGGTGGTGCCCTGGCCCGGGGTCTGGCCGCTCGGCGGCGCGGAGGTGGTCCCGGCTCCGGTCGTCGGCGCGCCCGACTCGGGCGCGCCCGGCGTCGAGCCGCTCGCGGGCGGCTGGGTCGACGCCGGCGGCGAACCGGGCGTACCGGTCTGCACCGGCGGCAACTTCTCGGTGATCGCGCCCGCGAGCACGCGCGCGGCCCGATCGGTCGCCGACCCGGTCGGGAAGGCCGCCGCGTTGGCGCCCAGGGCGGTGACCAGGTCGCTCTCGCGCTTGGGGTCGGTCCAAGCGCCCTTGACCGCCACCTGGCCGGTGACCGTCGCGGAGGCGCCGTCGAGCAGCTTGACCGTGCTGTCGGTCAGCTTGGTGTCCGCGCCGGGCAGCGCGACCACGACCGCCTTGTGCCCGGCGAGCCGGCCCTTGGTCAGCTCGGGCCCGACGGTGTTCATGATGCCGTTCAGGTACCTCGTACCGGCGTTCGCCCGATCGAGTTCACGACGCAAGCCTTCGTTGTTCCGGGCCAGGTCCTGGACCTGCGTGTCGAGCCCGGAGACGGCCGCCTCCTTGAGGAAGGACGCGCCGAGCACCAGCCCGACCGACAGGGCCAGGAAGACCGCGATGATGGAGACGACGTGGTATCTGAAGTCGATCAACTGAACAGTCCCTGGAGCCAGTAGACGAAGGCGTCCCACTGCGCCCCGAACACGTGGAAGTACGCGCGACCGAGCGGGGTGACCCGCACGGTGACCGCGATGGTGACCAGCGCGGCGAGGCACAGCATGAGCAGCGATGTCGTGGAGATGCGGCTGCGGTACAGACGGCTGACGCCCTTGGCGTCCACGAGCTTGCCGCCGACCCGCAGCCGCGTGAGGAAGGTGCTCGCCATGCCGGCCCGGCCCTTGTCCAGGAACTCGACGAGCGTGAGGTGCGTACCGACCGCGACGATCAGGCTCGCGCCGCCGTCGTCGGCGAGCAGCATCGCGATGTCCTCGCTGGTCCCGGTGGCGGGGAAGGCGATCCCGTCCACACCGAGCTCGTCGAGGCGTTCCATCCCGGGGGCGCGCCCGTCGCGGTACGCGTGCACGATGATCTCCGCGCCGCAGCGCAGCGCCTGGTCGGACACGGAGTCCATGTCGCCGACGATCATGTCCGGCTTGTAGCCGGCCTGGAGCAGCGCGTCCGCACCGCC
This sequence comes from Embleya sp. NPDC050154, assembly GCF_044460165.1. Taxonomy (NCBI): domain Bacteria; kingdom Bacillati; phylum Actinomycetota; class Actinomycetes; order Kitasatosporales; family Streptomycetaceae; genus Embleya; species Embleya sp. NPDC050154. Next base: position 37,849 of record NZ_JBITJP010000041.1, on the reverse strand, counting down.
GTCGACGCCGATCATCACCGGGCGGTACTCCCGGATGTAGGGCCGCAGCGCGGCGATGTCCTCGCGGTAGTGATAGCCGCGGACCACGATGAGCACCTGACGGCCGTCGATCCGGGTCCGGATCTCGGGGACGCCGACGCCGTCGAGGAGCAGTTCGCGCTCCTCGCGGATGTACTTGAGGGTGTTCTCGGCGAACGCCTCAATCTGCTCGGACAGCCCGGCGCGGGCCTCCTCCATCGCGGCCGCGACCGATTCCGCGTCGAGCAGGGTGCCGACGGCGATCGGGTCGTCGCCGCGGTAGAGGACGTTGTCCTCGACCCGGACCAGCTCACCCTCGCGGATCCGGTCGAGCACGCTCCCGCCGACGGCGTCGAGGAGCGGTACGCCGGCCTCGACGAGCAGTTGCGGCCCGATGTTGGGGTAGCGCCCGCTGATGCTTTCGGCGGCGTTGACCACGGCGGCCGGCCGGCACTTGACCAGCGCCTCGGCGGCGACGCGGTCGAGGTCGCCGTGATTGATGATCGCGACGTCTCCGGGCCGCAGGCGCTTGGTGAGGTCCTTGGTACGCCGATCGACCCGGGCGAACGAGCCGGTGTCCTCGGTTTGCCGTCGACGACGAAGCGCGGGAATCCTCACCGGCGCAATCCTGCCATGCACAGTATTTGGCGGTGGCCGCCGGCCGCTCTCTCCTCGCTCGCTCGTCGATCACCGGTCGACGATGCAGTCGTGGGCGCCGACGCGCCGAGAGGCGCCCGAATTCGCAGCAGCCCGGGGGTGGGGGCGCGGCCGGGTCGTGGGGGCGGGGCCGAAGTGGGGGCGGATGAGGGGCGCGAGGAGGGGTGAAACCGAAGCGCGGCTGTTACACGACGCCGGTGGAGCAGCGCACACGACATGGGGCCGCGGGGCCACGGCAGGCCACGTCGGCGCCCGTGAAACCCCACACTCCCCCGCAACGGTGGGCCGGGTGGGACATGTCCCACCCGGCCCACCGAGACGCGGCCGCACCCGTGCCCGGCCGGCTCGGGTACGCGGCCCGTTCCGGGATCGGTGGGAATGCCGACGAGGGGCGGTCCCCCATCCGGGGGATCGGGATCGGCATGTGTGGCGACGCGCTCGGGTGTGGGTCGCCACAAGGCTGGTCCGCATGGAGACCACGGAGCCGACCCACACCGCCGACCCGCACCCGACGGCACCCGATCCGACATGCGCGGACACCGATGCCCGGCATCCCGCCGAGGCGGACCCGCGCGGCGGACCCCGCCCGGTCGTGGCCCCCGGGGCGGGCCCCACCCTCGACGTCCCGCGCGACGCCGACCCCGCCGGTCCGCGTCCGGCCGGCGCCGATGCCCGGGGCGTGCTTCGGCGGCGGCTCGCCTGGTTCGCGGTGCTCGCGTGTTCGCCCTACTTGCTGTTGAAGCTGCTCTGGGTGGTCGGGATAGACGTGGGCGTGGTGCATCCCGACGAGCTGCACCGCGCGCAGTGGATTGCCGCGAACGCGCTCACGTTCGGAATGGACGCGATCGCGGCGCTGATCGCGTACGCCCTCACTCGGACGCGCGAGGTCCGGGTCCGCGCCTGGTTGATCGCGTTGCCTTTGTGGGTGGCGTCGGGGCTGCTCGTGGTGATCATGACGGCCGTACCGCTCAGCCTGATGGGTGCCGCGGTCGGTGACGGCAACCCGTTCGCGGACGACGACTTCCTGCGGCCGTGGGTGTACGCGGTCGTCTACGGCGGCTTCATTGTCGAAGGCGCGGTGTTGTCGGTGGCCTTCGGGCTGTATGCCCACGAACGCTGGGGCGCGCTCTTGCGGGTCCGCGTTCGGGCTCTGCCGGATCCGGCCGGCACCGGTGACGCGCAGCGGTTCCTCGGTACGGTTGCCGCGCTCCTCCTCGGCTTCGCGGGTGTACTCCGGATGGCGTGGGCAGCGGGCGCCCACTTCGGCATGACCGGCCGGTGGATCGCCGACCGGAACGCGACCGGGCGCTGGATGGACGGCGTACAGGGCGGGCTCGCCCTGATCGGCGCGACGGGCCTGATCCTGCTCGTCCACCGGCTCGGCGGCACGCGTGTCCGGGGTCCCCTGGCAATGGCCTGGTTCGGGGCGGGCAGCGCTTTCGGATGGGGCGCCTGGATGGGCTTGATCAGCGCCGGAGCCGCAGCCGACAGCACCCTGGCGGAGCGCACCTCCAGACTGCTGCACTTTGTCTACACTGCCGAAATGATCAGCGGCGTCCTGGCTCTGACCATCGGCTGGTTCTTCCTGACCGAGTACGCCGGCCACACCCGCCACATCACGCACACGGCACACCCGAGCACCACCCCCGACGCCCCGAGCGCCGACGGCGAGCCCCACGCGCACTCGACGAAAGCCCACCCGTGACCACCGGTCGCATCCACGCCGCCCCACCCACCACGCGCAACGCCGACCGCGCACCGAGCGCCACCGCGCACGGTGCCCCCGGCCCGGCCCACGACGACACACCCGAGCCGACTCGGATCCCGTGTGCCGGGGGCGTCGCGTGTGCCGGTGTCGGAGTGGTCCGTGACGGCACGTCGGCCGTGGGTGGACGGGGTCGGCGTGCCGCCGGCGCCTCGGGCGGCGATGGTGTGGCGGGGTGGGCGTGGTGGGGGCTGGGGGCGGGGGTGCGGGGCGTGGTCGGATGGGTGGGTCGGCGGATGATGGTTCGGGTCGTTCGAGGGCTGGTCGGGCGGCGGGCACGGTTGCGGTGGGTGCATCTCGTGTTGGGGGGCGCCCTGTTGATGCCCTTCCATTTCGCCGCGCTCACCGTGCTCGCGGCCACCGGGCTGTTGCGCGGCACACCGGCGGAGGCGCTCACGTCGCAGTTCGTCGCGCTGGTCTTGGCGCTGCCGTTCGTGGCGACGGCCGGGCTGGTTCCGCTGGTACGCACCCTGGAGGGCAGCGCCGCACGGGTGTTGTGCGCGCCGGAGGGTGAGGTGCTGAGTGTCCCGGCGACCAGTGCGGCGGCGCGGCGGCGGGCGTCCGCGTGGTTCACGCTGCATGCGCTCGTGGGCGGTGTCGTCGCGGGCACCTCGCTCGCCGCGCCGCCCGGGGGTGTGGTGTTGCTCGTACTGCCCCTGGCCCCGGCCGTCGCCGACGTCTTCCCCTGGGCCGAACCCGCGCACGCGCTGCCGATCGCGTGGGTGCCGGTCGGCCTGGCCCTGCTCGTCCTCCCCCTGTTCGTATCCGCCGCCGCCGGCGCCTGGCTGGCCCGCCTCGCCCCCACCCTGCTCGGCCCGACCCCCGCCGACCGCCTCGCCCTCGCCGAGCAACGCGCCGAACGCCTCGCCGAACGCGCCCGAATCGCCCGCGACCTGCACGACTCGGTCGGCCACGCGCTGAGCGCCGTCGGCATCCAGGCCGCTGCGGCCGGCCGGCTGCTGGAGCGCGATCCGGCCTTCGCCGCCCGGGCGCTGGCCGCGATCGAGGACACCGCACGCGAGGCGGTGGCCGAACTCGACCATGTTCTGGGCCTGTTGCGCGAGGAATCGGACCCGTCCGCCGCGCCCGTACCGTCGCTCACCAACCTGGCCGACCTGATCGCCCGCACCCGCGCGGCGGGCGCCGACGTAGACCTCGAACTCGACCTCGAACCCGAACTCGGCCGCGACCTCGAACCGACGGGGGGCTTGGAGGGCCTGCCGCGCCTGGTCTCGCGCGAGGCGTACCGAATCATCCAGGAGGGATTCGGCAACGTCTTGCGGCACGCGGGCGAAGTCCCGGTCCGACTCCGCATAGCGGTCGCCAGGGGCGAGTTGGCCATCGACCTGAGCAATCCGCTCGGCTCGGCCCGGGCCACCCGACACGGCGGCGGACGCGGCCTGCGCGGCGCAGCCGAGCGAATCGCCGTACTGCGCGGCACCTTCACCGCCGCCCCCCACGACGGCCACTGGCACCTGACCGCCCGCATCCCCCTGGAAGGCCACTCGTGACCAAGACCCACACGCGTGCCGACCACCGCCGAAGTGCCGCCGCCACAGGCCGCCGCCCGCGCACCCTCACCGCCGGCCCGCACCGACGCCGGCGACACCCGACCACGCCACCCCACACACCACGCCCGCCGCCGCAACCGGCCCCGCACCGCCCCCATCGGGCGACTCCCCGGCCGCACGAAGACGGGACGCGTACCGCATCTCCTCGAGGGCGTCCCTGTGAGCGACCCCGAGCCGACACCGACAAACAGCGCGGTCCACACCGTCGCGACGGCCGGCCCCACCGTGATCGATCGGGCGCACGTCGCCGTGGAGGCTGCTGCCGTGAGCCGCGGACTCTCGGAGACGCGGTCGTGACCCGGCCCGAACCCGGCCCGATCGCCGCCGACGACGGCGGAATTCCCGCCATGCCGGCCCGCGCGCCATGGTCACCGGCGCCCGGCCCGCGCCGAATGGCGGCGGCGGGGAAGCGGGTGTGCGTCGCGACCGCTTGGAGGTATGTCCGTGAACGAGCCCGTGCGCGTGTTGATCGCCGATGACGAGAGCCTGGTTCGTGCGGGACTCCACGCGATCGTGGCCGCCGAGCCCGACCTGGCTGTCGTCGGGGAGGCCGCCACGGGTGTGGAGGCGGTGGCGAGGGCGCGGGAGTTGCGGCCGGATCTGGTGTTGATGGACGTTCGGATGCCGGGCCTGAACGGGATCGAGGCGACCGCGCAGTTGCTGCGCGAACCGTCGGGGTCGCCGAAAGTTCTGGTGGTGACGACGTTCGAGAACGACGAGTACGTCTACGACGCGTTGCGGGCCGGAGCGCACGGCTTCCTGCTCAAGCGGGCGCGCGCGGAGGAGATGGTGCACGCGATTCGGACCGTGGCCCGAGGCGATTCGTTGTTGTTCCCGACCGCGATCCGCGACTTGGCGTTGAGCCGGGCATCGGCCCGGGAGCGGAGCCGGGAACTGCGTACGCGGATCGACCGGCTGACCGCGCGCGAGCAGGAGGTGCTGCGGTTGATCACGGCCGGCCTGTCGAACACCGAGATCGCCGAACGGACCGCGCTGGGGTCGGAGACGGTCAAGACGCACGTGGCCCGTGTACTCGGCAAGCTCGGCGTCCGAGACCGCACCCAGGCGGTGATCGCCGCGTATGAGAGCGGATTCGCCACGACGGGGCGCGGGGGCTGGGAGTAGGTCCCTTTGTGGCGACTCCGGGAGCGGGTCCCTTGCCGGCTCAGGCTGTGGGGCGGTGCAGGCTCTTGCGCAGGTGGTAGGCCCGGGTGTCGAGGGAACGCACCCCCGGGAGAACCGGGTCGGGTGGGTCGGACGGACCGGTGGCGGCTCGGGACGCGGCGTAGGACTCCGCGTCGGCCCACTCCGTGTAGGCCATGCCCCGGGTGCCGTCGAGGTTGATGTGCACGTGGGTGGCGATCCGGCCCGGGGCGTGGTCGCGTACCGCCGTCGCCAGGGTCAGTTCGGCCCAGCGGCGGGCGGCCGGTGCGGTGTCGGCCTCGATGTCGTCGATCACGATCAGGGTCGGGGTGGCCGGGTATTCGGGGTGGATCGCGCTGCCGGTCAGGCGATAGCGGATCACGCCGGGGCGTTCGATGCCGGGTATGACCTCATCGATGCCTCGGACGAGCTTCGGCCGCGTGGTGCGCATGAAGGCCCGGTGCTCGTCGTCGCCGGTCCACTGGGCGTAGTTGAGGACGCGCTCGCCGTCGGTACTCACGAAGCAGTTCAGGGTGAGGAAACCGGCGGGCCACGGAACGCCCTCCCACTCGGCGATCGTCGCGTCCACGGCGGCGCGTTGGCGCTCCGGCGTGTGCACGATCCAGGGGCTGACCAGGATCGTACCCACGTCGGCCCGGCGAACCCGGGGCAGCGCATGGTGCGGTGTAGCGGTCACGGAGACTCCTCGACTCGACCTCGACGGCAGAACCCACCCCACGGTGCAACTTCAACCGCTCTTGAGGTCAAGCCCGGCACGGCGCCCGGCCACCACCGCAGGCGGCCGCCGTGGCGCCGCTGCGGATCGAGTACGACAGACCAACGGCCGGAGCGCGTACGCCGAACCCGACGAGCAATACGCCAAACGCACCACACACGCGCCCCCGACAGCAACACCGCGCCAACGGCGCCCACCCGGCCCCTGACAGGCGCGGCCGGCCCCAGGCCCCACGTCCTCTCTTCCACCGCACCCTGCTGGAGGGTTGCGGCAACCCCGTACTCCTGGAGACCTTCGACCGCATGTGGACCGCGAGCGAACTGGCCCGCCGCTGGTCGGCCCACCGCTCCCCCGACCGGGACGGCATCGACGAACACCGCCGAATCGAGGAAGCGGCGCCGGCCCGTGACGCCGACACCGCAGCTGCGGTGCTGCTCAAGCACCTCACCCGAACCGCGACCAACCTGACCGGCTGTGCCCACCCCGACCCCGACCCCGGACACGACACCACGCCACACACCGGACCGGCGTAGCGGTCACGTCCCACGCCGACACTGCACCTCACGGCGTCGGCCGAGCCGCGTCGGGCCCGAAGCCGCGCTGCCGACGCCGCCCCGCAGGCAAGCCGGGCGAGCCGGGCGAACCGCGGGCCGAACTATCGGCCGGGCAAGGGACCAGCGGGAGTTGCCGACCCGGCCGGAGCGGGTGGCGGGGTCGGGCCGTCGTCGAAGGTCGGGCCCGTCTGACTCGGGTCGTCGACCAGGACACAGGGACCCACCGGGCCATCGGCGAGCTGGTAGAGGGTGGTGCTTCCGGCGCTGTCCGAGTTGTGTACGCGTCGGCCGTCGCGAAAGCCCGGGTCGGGGAGGTCCTTCGCGTTGACCTTGAAGAGAGTGGCGGTGAGCACCAACGTGGCGTCCGGGGGGATGAGCTCCGGGCGTACCTCGGTCCAACGGTGGCTGTAGAACTCCAGTTCCGCGTCTGTCATCAGCCGGCCCTCGGGCGATGGGAGCCAGTGATAGATCGCGTTCAGGTCGTCGTTCGAGATGGGGCGTTCGGTGAAGCGGCCGGCAGCGCACTTCTTGCCGTAGGGCACGTAGTCGACGACTGCCCGCAATCCCAGGTCCCGGAAGCGCTGTTCGAGGCCCTTGGGGTTCCGGAACTCGTCGACCTTGAACAGGATCCCGCCATCGGGCCGCTTCACCACCTCGAAGGGCTGGGCCTCGGCCGAACCACCGCTGAGCATCGGCACACCGACCCCGATCCCGGTCGCGAGCACCGCCGAGGCGGCCAAGCCGTAGACCGCCCGCCTGCGCCGGCGAGAGGTCGCGGGGCGCACCGGTGGCGGATCGGCCGCCGGCACACCTCCCTCGGCGGCGAGCGTCTTGAGCTCCTCCAGCGCGCGTTCCTCGAAATTGATCATGCCTTCGCCTCCGCCTGTACGTGTGCGCTCCGGGTCTCTCGGTGGGGCTCCGCCGACGGCGAGCCCAGTTCCTTCGCGAGTCGTCGCCGCGCCCGGTGCAACCGCACCCGCGCCGCGACCGGCCCGATGCCCAGCACCCGAGCGGCCTCGACGACCGTCATGCCGTCGACGCTGACCAGTTCGACCACCGAGCGGTCGTCCTCGGACAACCGCTCGATCGCCCGGTAGATGTGCCGGGCCGCCGATGCCGCGTCGAGTCGCTCCTCCAGTCGCAGGATGTCGTCCTCGTCCAGCCACCGACGGCCCGCCATCCGCCGCGACGCGTCGGCCTCACGCGCCGAGCGACGACGTTCGCTCGCGACCACGTTGCGGGCAACCCCGTACAGCCATGCCAATTCGCCGCCCGGACCGCCCCGATAGCCCCCCGCAGAGCCCATCGCGGCGATGAAGACCTCGACGGTCAGATCGGCGGCCGACTGTGGGTCGTCCACCCGTCGGGCCACGAAACGCCCCACCGCGTCTATATGTCTGCGATAGAACGCCTCCAGGAGCGCCGGGTCCCCGGCGATCCCTTTGACCGCTTGCACATCCGGTCCGTCCAAAATGGGCTCCTCGCACCGCGCCGATGTTGTCGCCTGTCACCTCTCTTGTGGCGGGTGGCACCGAGAGCGTTACAGGTCCCGACAGGAGCTCCGACCCCGACACGGACCCGGCGTGTACACGGACACGAAAGCGCGCACATCCACGTACACATACGCATCCGCGCGGCGACTGCTGTCCGCAGAAGCCGTCGTACGGCGACGACGACTCCACGCGACGATCGAGCAGATGGACCGCACCGCATGCCCGCGGCGATCGTGTGACGCGCTGTCGGCGGCGGCTGCGATGCTTCCGACGTGCCCCCTTGGAACCTGCTCGTCCTCGACAAGGCCCTGCGCGCCGGTTGGGCCGCCGACACCTGCTCTCCCGACAACCAGGCCGACTGGCTTCCCGACAACCCTGCCTGGGGCCACTGCGACATCACGGCCTTGATCGTCCAGGACATCCTCGGCGGCGACCTCCTGCTCGGCGAGGTCCACCTCGACGGGGACCAACATGGCTTCCACTGGTGGAACCGCCTGCCCAGCGGCATCGAACTCGACCTGACTCACGAACAGTTCCGGCAGGGCCAGGCCGTCACCGAAGCCCGCGTCGTCCCACGCCCACCGGGCCTGCCACCCCGACGCCGCGAGGAGTACCTGCTCCTGCGCGAACGCGTCACCAAACACCTCGGCCACCTACCGCCCCCCGCCGCCCGACCACCCCGGAGGCGGCGCCCGGTCGACCCCGCCCCAGCCCGCCGAGCGAAGCGACGCGCCGGACGTTCGGCCGCGCGGGGTTCGAACCGCCCGGAAATCGGGTGTGCCGGCCTGACGATCGCCGGGAGACTCGACTCATGCTGCGATTCCCGGCGAACCCCGGCGGCCTGAAAGACCCGGTCACTCTCCTCGACGACGAAGGGACCCGCTGGGTGCTCCATCGCAGGCGCGTGGACCTGCGCGTCGTGCGGCGGCTCGTCAAGGACAACGCCACATCGGTCATATGGGGCGACATGGGAGGCATCTGCCCTCGACCCGTCCCGGAGACCGAACGACCCGAGCTCTGGGGTCGGATCAAAGACGAGTACCTGGGCCCCGGCGGAGCATGCTCGACCGGCCGTTACCTGGCACACGAGTTCCGTGCCGACCCGCGACGCCGCATGCTCTACATCGAAGACCACTGCTGACCGTGCGCGAACCGACGGCCCGCCGGTGCGGACTGCCGGGCCACCAGCCGAACGACTGCCCTCTCCACGGGGGTTCACAGCCCCCAAGATCGGCACCGCTAAGCTGCGGTCACTGTGCGGGCTCGGGGTTCGCCCGGGTTCACCAGAGGAGCACGACCGCATGATGGGGCCGGCCCATTCACTGTCCGGAGCATGCGCGTGGATGGCCGCGGGTGCCGCCGCCGATGCCTACGGCCGCCCGATGCCCTGGCCCGTCCTGGTGGTCGGCGGCCTGATCTGCGCCGGCGCCGCCCTCGGGCCGGACCTCGACCACAAAGCCGCCACCGTCTCCCGCTCGTTCGGGCCGATATCCCTGATCCTGTGCGGCCTGGTCGACGCCCTCGCGTCCGCCACCTACAAGGCCACCCGCAAGAAGGGCGACCCCCGCCGCAACGGTGGCCACCGCACCCTCACCCACACCTGGGTCTGGGCCCTGCTGGTCGGCACCGGCGCCTCGGCGATCTGCGCGTACGGCGGCCGCTGGGGCGTACTGGGCGTTCTGTTCGTGCACATGGTGCTCGCCATCGAGGGTCTGTTGTGGCGCCAGGCCCGGCTGCACAGCGACATCCTGGTCTGGCTCCTCGGCGCCACCAGCACCTGGATGCTCGTCGAGGTCCTGAACCGTCCAGGCAACGGCGCGAATTGGTTCTTCACCGAGCCCGGCCAGGAGTACTGGTGGATCGGCCTACCGATCGCTCTCGGCGCCCTCACCCACTGCGTCGGCGACGCGCTCACCGTCTCCGGCTGCCCGATCCTGTGGCCGATACCGATCGGCCGCAAACGCTGGTACCCCCTGGGCCCGCCGAAGTCCATGCGCTTCCGCGCGGGCGCCAAGGTCGAGGTCAAGGTCCTGATGCCACTGTTCATGGGCGCGGGCGGCCTGGGCGCCGTCAGCGCCCTCGGCTACCTCGGCTGACCCGGGCCGCAATCCTCGCACCCGCGTTCGATCGTCGAAACGCTTTCCCGACGGCACGCAATTGTCCCTGTCATGCTGATTGTTCCGGCTCGAACGACAGGAGCGTCGATGCGTGCGGAGGACGTGGCCGCGGTCGTGGTCGCGGTGGTGGTGCCCGTACTGACCGCAACCGTCGCGGTCTTCGCGGTCGCCTGGCAGGATCGCCAGGCGAGCCGGTCGCAAACCGGCCGTCGGCAACGGGCGTTCGAGGACGCGACCCGACAGGTCGACTTCGCGGTCCTGTGGTGGGACGCGCGTCAACGCCTTCCCGGCAACCAGGAGGAGTTGGCCAACGCGAGTCGCGTCGCCCAACGCTGGCTCGATCAGGCGGGCGCGCTCGTGGTCGCCGCCGGACCCGGCACCGTCGACCCACCACGTCGGTTGTCCCCCACCCGGCTATTGCTGCTCTATCCGTTCCGTTACACAGCCGCCAAGTTCATCCGCGCGAGCTTCCTCGCGGCACTCGGCATCATGGCCGTCACCAGCGTCGGTGTGCTGAGCGTGGCGCTGTCCACCGGTACCGGCGCGGACTTCGGCTGGTCGCTGACGTGGCTGCTGCTCTTCGCCCTGATCGCGCTGTCCCTGCGCTTCTGGGCCGTCTCGGCGGATGCCGTCCGCCAACCCTGAACCTCGATGGGTTACGAGCCCGACCCATCGATCAGGTCCGGGCCCCGACCACGCGATCAGACCCGATTGCGACCAATCGGCCCGGCACCCTCCGAAGGCCGCCCCGCCGACACGCCTGCGGCGAAGCGGCCCTCGGGCTGGGGCTGTTCAGTACCCGGCCGGGGCCGGCCAGTGGCGCTCCACCCCGATCGCGTCCAGTACGTCCGCGAACTCGGCGAACAGCGCCGGGTCTTCGCGTACCGCGTGTGGTTCGACGCCCCGCTCCAGGCAATAGGAGGCGAGTCGGCCGACCACCTCGCCCACGTTCCACTCCACCGGGTGCAGCCGGTAGCAGCCGTTGGAGATGTGCGTGGTGCCGATGTTCTTGGCCGCCGGGAGCAGGTTGCGCATCCGGATCGGCAGCAGTGCGCCGAGCGGGATCTCGAACGGCACGCTGGCCACGTCGATGTAGTTGTCGCCGCCGGTCGAGGGATGCAGGTCGATCCGGTAGGCGCCCACGCCCACCGAGTCCGGGAAGTGGTGGATGCCGTGCGTGCCCAGGATGTCCCGCGAAACGTGGTGTTCGGTCACCGTGGTGACCGCGCGGATGCGCCGCGACTCGCGCACGTAGGCGGACTTGGCCAGCCCGTCGGCCGTGCCGACCACATCGTGCCGCAGCCGCAGTCCGGGATACCCGGTGCCTCCGTCCGGCCGGGGCGCCTCGGTCTGGAGCCAGTACAGCACCGACAGGGACAGTTGCTTGGCCTCCCGGTGCGCGGCGGCGGCCTCGTCCGCGCCGACCTCGATGATCGGCCGCAGCCAGTAGTCGTTCAGCGGCCAGTTCACCAGCGTGATGTCCGAGTCGACCGCGCCGGGCTCGAACAGGCCCTTGGCCAGGATCCGCCGGAACAACCACAGGTCGTCGCCACCGGCGTTGGCGCTCTGGTCGGCATGCACCGCGAGCGGGTCCCCGGTCGGGCGCGGGTCGAAGGTCCGCACCTCGGGTTCGAGCGTGCGCGGGTCCGGCGCGAGGAAGCCGAGCAGGGGCCCGGGCCAGAAGTCCGGCCGGTACGAGCGCCAGAACTCGTAGTCGGCGGGCTTGTCGATCACGTGGTTCTCGCCCTCGTGGTGCGACACCGCGAAGCAGTAGGTGATGCCCTGCATGTTCAACGGCTCGTACCGCTCGGGCGCGTTCGGCTCGTCATGCTCGTCCCGGGACTCGGCGCCGGTGACGTACTCCGCCTTGGCCAGCGGAAGCAGCTCACCGGTTTCGGTCGCGTCCAGGACGTACGTCGCGCTGATCGTGTGCGACTCCTCGGTACGTACGCCCCACAGGGTGACCGCGCGAACCCGGTCGCCGTCCGCGAACACCTCGGCGGGCACGTGCTCCAGGAGTATGCGCAGCCGCCCGGACGCCAGGTGCGGCGCGAGCAGCGCCTGCAACACGGCCAGCGCGGCGCGCGGTTCGTGGCACAGCTTGCTCACGTAACCGGCGCCGGGGTTGAGCTCGCGACGCTGCCGAGCCGCTCCGGTCAGCGGGTACCAGGTGCGGTAGTGGTCGCGGATCGCGGTGCGCAATTCGCGGTAGCTCGCGGGTGCGCCGTAGCTCTCGATCCAGGGATGCTCGTCCGGCGGCACGGCCTGCGCGGTGAGCTGTCCGCCGATCCAGTCGGTCTCCTCCGTGAGTACGACCGTCCGGCCCGCGCGGCACGCGGCCAGCGCGGCGGCAACTCCGCCGAGCCCACCGCCGACGATGAGAATCTCGGTGCTGATTTCGGACATGGTGAAGCCTTCCGTGAACGGTGCGAATGGAACGCGCTGCGGAATCGCGAGGGAACGAGGTTGTGAAGACGAAGGAAGAAATCAGCGAAACGAGGCGAAGCCGGGCAACACGCAAGATCGCCAGGGCGTAGAACGGCATGCCCGCATGGCCGTTCGCCGCGGGACGACCCAGGAGGACTCAGGACGACTAGGCCGACGGGCCGACCGGCGCGCCTGCCCACCAGTCCGCCGGCCCACCGATCTGCCGGGCCCGCCGACTCGCCCCTCAGCCCGAACTCAGCGCGCCGGCCCCGCCGTCTGCCCCGGCACCGCCTCACAGTTCATCAACTGGTGTCTGGCCAGGCTCGGATCCCCCGCGATCAGGCCGGTGAGCAGGCGGACCGCGGCCGCGCCCATCTCCCGTCTGGGTACCGAGAACCCGGACAGGAACGCCGGCCCGGGGACCGCGTGTTCGGGCGCACCCAGGGTCGCCAGCGACAGGTCCTCGGGAAAGCGGTAGCCGGCGGCGGAGGCCGCCTCCAGCACCGCGCGATGCGCGGCGTCGGTGTCGGTCGCCTCGGTGACGATCGCGGTGACGCCCTGCTCGTACCAGCCCCGCAACCGGTCGGTGGTCAGGTCCGAACCGTCGGTGCGCACCACGCCGGCGCGCTCGACCGGGAGTCCGCATTCGGCCATGCCGCGACGGAACCCGGCCTCGCGGTCCACCGCGCTGATCGCGTCGTCGAGTTCGCGGACGTACAGGATCTTGTGGTGCCCCAGCTCGGCCAGGTGACGTACGACCTCCGCCGTCGCCGTCACGTAGTCCGCACCGACGTACGGCAGTCGGTCGCCGAAGTCGTCGTGCCGGCCCAGGTAGACCACCGGCAGGTCGGTGGCCAGGAGCCGGTCCATCTCCCGGATCGGCAGGTGTCGGCCCATGAACAGGCAACCGTCGGCCAGCCGGACCCGGTTGAGCACCTCGGCGTGTGGCCGCTCGCCGGTGACGCTGGAGGCGATGAACATCAGCAGGTCGTAGCCCTGGGCGGCGGACTCCTGCTCGATGCCGACCAGGAACGGGTGGTACGCGTGCGACATCTCGGTGGGGAAGGTCGCGGTGAACGTGTACAGGCCGAGCAGGTTGTTCTGGCCGGCCGCCAGCCGCTTCGCTATCGGGTCCGGCACGTAGCCGAGTTGCTCGGCGGCGGCCATCACCTTGCGCCGGGTCTCGTCGGCGATCCCGACCGCTGCCGAACCGCCGCTGAGGATCAGGGACACCGTCGGCTGTGAGACGCCGGCCAAGCGGGCGATATCCGCCTGACGGGGCCGGTTCGCGCGTGAACCAGCCGGCCGTCCGGGCCCGCCGATCGGCTTCATGTACTCCTCCAAATGCCTGACAACGGGTTCCTAATGCGCATCAGATCAATCGATCCAGTATATCCAGTCACGGTGCGTGATTCACGGTGCTTCCAGGCCGCCGTCGGGGCGGCGCACCCGGGCCGCCCACCGCTCGTGCAGGTGGGTCCGCGGCGGGTACTTCGCCGCCGCCGCCTCGTCCAGGTCGATGCCCCATCCGGGCCGATCCGAGGGCGTGAGGTAGCCGTCCACGGTGCGCAGCGTGCCGGGGAACACCTCGTGCACCCGCTCGGGGTAGACGTGTTGCTCCTGGATGCCGAAGGCGGGACTGGTCACATCGAGCGTGACGTTGACCGCCGCGCCGATCGGCGAGACGTCCGGCGGCCCGTGCCACGCGGTCCGCACCCCGGTCAGCTCGCACAGTGTGGCCAGCTTGCGGGCCGGGGTCAGCCCGCCCACCGCCGACACGTGCACCCGCAGGTAGTCGACGCCGCCGGAGGTGATCAGGCGCGTCGCGTCGGTCGTCGAGGTGAGCAACTCGCCGGAGGCGATCGGCATCGGCGCGGCGGCGCGCACCTCGGGCAGCCGATCGAAGTGCTCCGGCGCCAGCGGGTCCTCGAGGAAGAACAGCCGGTACGGCTCCAGCGAACGGGCCAGTCCCACCGCCTCCTTCGGGGTGAGCCGGTTGTGTGCGTCGTGCAGCAGCCCGAGTTCGTCGCCGAGCACCTCCCGGGCCCGCTCGAACAGGCGCGGCGCGGTACGCAGGTAGTGGCCGACGTCCCAGCCGTCCGGATAGGGCGCGCCCGGGTAGCCGCCCGGCGTGCCGTCGGCGCCGTAGGTACCCAGACCCGGGCCGCCGGTCTGCAACCGCACGTAGCGGTAGCCCTGTTCGGCCAATGCGGCCACCCGCTCGATCGACTCCTCGATGCTGCCGCCGCGAGCCCCTGTGTACACCGCGGCACCACCGCGCACCCGGCCGCCGAGCAGTTCGTACACCGGCACGCCCAGTCGTTTGCCGGCGATGTCCCACAGCGCCTGGTCGATCCCGGACAGCGCGTTGTTGTGCACCGGGCCGCCACGCCAATAGGAGGAGTAGTGCAACAGCCGGAAGATGTCCTCGATGTCGGCCGGGTGCCGACCGATCACCATCGGCGCGAGGTGTTCCTCGACGGCCGCGACCACCGCGTGGAAGCGCTGGGTGAAGGTGGCGCAGCCGAGGCCGTACAGCCCCGGCTCGGACGTGTCGACCCGCACCACGACGAGCGGCACCCCACCGGGCGCGGTCACGATCGCCCGCACCGACGTGATCCGCAACGCGTCCCGAGCGGCCCACGGCGCCTGCGTCTCGGCCATGACCGCGAGAGTCGCCGTGTCGGGCACGTGAACACCGGGCACTTGGGCCTCGGTCACGTAAGCCCCGGGCACGAGCACGCCGGGCACGTGAGCCTCGGCCACGTGCGCCTCGGCCATGCGAACGCCGGGCGTCGCCGCCGGATCCACCCAATCGGTGGATCGCGTCCCCGTCTCGGACTCCGTCTCGGACTCCGACTCGGGCTCCGACTCCGACTTGCTCATGAGGTTCGCTCCTGTGGGTACGAGGTCCGATCAGCGTGCCGAGCGCTACCCGACTCCGGCTGTTTCGCAGACGAATCGTCCCGGGTATCGCCGGAGATCAGCCCGCCCGCGACCGGATACGGGTATCGGGCGCTGAAGCCGAGAAGCCGCCGGGCGGGCGCCAGGTCGATCGGGACCGACCGCTCGGGAAACGTCGCCCGGCAGGGCACATCCGGCAGGTGGGTGGCGACGAGTTCGCGAGTGGGCGTCGCCGAAAGCGTGTCCGGCGCCGCCACGAACAGCACCGGTGCGCCCGTCACACCCGACGCGGTCAGGCCGAGTACGCACGCTCGGGCGGCGTCCCGCAGGTCGAGATAACTCCACACCTCCGCCGCACCGCCGGCCGGGTCGCCGGCCAACCGAGCGGCGTGCCCGCCGAGTCGGTCGGGATCACCGAGGAACGGCAGGCGCAACGCCACTGCCGTCATTCCGTGTCGCCGGTGCATCATCGCGGCGGTGGCCTCGTCGACCTGCTTGGACAGCGCGTACGGGTCCTCGATGCAAAGCGGCAACTCCGTGTCGAGGGGCAGGTACGCCGGCTGCGGCCGAGGCGTGGAACGGGCGAACGGCAGGCCGGTGACGGACAGGCTGCTCGCCAACACCGCGCGGCGGACCCCTGCCCGCCCGGCCTCGTTCAGCACCACGAAGGTGGCCTGCGTATTCGTACCGAACACCACCTCGGGCGCGGCTACTTCGGGCGAGGCGAGCGCGGCCAGGTGGATCACCGCGTCGACCCCGTCGAGCGCATCCGCCACGGCCACCGGATCCCGGGCGTCACCGACCACCACCCGGTCGGCGCGCAACTCCCCGGCATCCCCGACGTCCTCGGCGACCAACGCGGTCACCGGCACCCCTCGACCGGCCAACTCCGCCAACACGGCGGTCCCCAGCCGTCCCGCGGCACCGGTAACGAGAACCCGCGCCATCCACACCTCGGGCTCGGGCACCTCCGACCCACGCGTCGCGGACCCACCCACGCCGCTTCCCCGCACACCGCTTCCGTGCGCCACTGGCTCGTGCCTTCCGCGCCCGCGCGTTCCGCGCCCCCCGCTCACTTGAGCCCCGTGAACGCGATGCCGCGCACGATCTGCCGCTGGAAGACCAGGAAGACCACAACCGGCGGGATGATCGTGATCAGCATTCCCGCGATCAGCAGACTCTGGTCCGAGGTGTCCGCGAGTCGCGGGAGCGCCACCGCCAGCGGCTGCTTGTCCGTGTCGGTGATGGCGATCATCGGCCAGAGGAAGTCCTTCCAGGCGTTCATCACCGCGAGCAGCGACACCACGGCCAGGATCGGCCGGGACATGGGCAGCACGATACGGGTGAGAACCCGCCACGGACCGGCACCGTCCAGGCGGGCCGCCTCGAGAAGTTCCCGGGGAATGCCGTCGAAGAACTGTTTCATCAGCAGCACGTTGAACGCGTGCGCGCCGGCCGGCAGCCACACCGCCATCGGCGTGTTGGCGATCGACCCGCCGGTCAGCGGCAGGTCCTGGATGGTCAGGTAGAGCGAAACCATCGACACCGTGCCCGGCAGGAACAGCGTGGCCAGCACCGCGGCGTAGACGTACTTGCCGTAGAACGGCCGCAGAATGGACAGCGCATAGGCCCCGGTGACCGCGACGAACAACTGCACGAACCAGGAACCACCCACCAGTACAACGGTGTTCGTCAGATAGCGGCCCAGGTCCAAGCTCGTCCACGCGGTCGAGATGTTCGACCAGTGCGCCTCCTCGGGCCACAGCGCCAGCGGGTGCCGCAACGACTCCTGGGTGGAGGAGATCGAGCCTTTGAACACCCAGTAGATGGGGCCCGCGCCCTCGATCACCAGCGCGGCGATCAGCAGCAGTTGGGTGGTGCCCAGGCCGAACCGGGTGAGGGGACGGCGACGTTCCGTCTCGGACATCACGCCCCTGGTACCGGTACTCATTTCGTCCCCCACGCGCGGGTGAGCCGCAGATAGATCGCCGACAGGATCGCGAGCACCGCGGCCAGGCTCACGCTCAGCGCGGCGGCGCTGCCGTAGTCGCCACTGACGAACGCGTACCGGTAGATGAGCAGCAGCACGGTGACCGTGGAGTCCTCCGGGCCGCCGTCGGTGAGTACGAACGGCTCGGTGAACACCTGGAAGGTGTTGATCACTTGGAGCAGCATCATGATCAACAGGACCGAGCGCATGTGCGGCAGCGTGACGTGCCACAACCGGCGCCGGACCGAGGCCCCGTCCAGTTCCGCGGCCTCGTACAACTCGGTCGGCACACTCGCGAGCGCGGCCAGATAGATCAGTACCGCGCCGCCCGCGCCCGCCCAGGTCGCCTCCACCACCAGGCTCGTCATCGCGGTGTCGGCGGATTGCAACCACGGGTACGGGCCCAGGCCGACCTTGCCGAGCACCTCGTTGAACAGCCCCGAGTCCGGGTCGTAGAACCACTTCCACATCAGCACCGCCACCACCGGCGGGACCGCGACCGGCAGGTAGACCAGCACACGCATCAGCCCGGCGCCGCGCCGCAGTTCGGACATCAGCACGGCCAGGAACAGCGGCAACGGGAAGCCGATCAGCAGCGCCAGGCCGGTGAACACCAGGGTGTTCCACACCGCCTTGCCGAGCAGCGGATCGTCCAGCAGGGTCTGGTAGTTCTGTAGGCCGACCCAACTCGCCGGTTCGACCAGGTTGGTCTGCTGGAAGCTGAGCACCAGGCTGCGGATGATCGGCCACCACGAGAACAGGCCGAACACCAGCACGGTCGGCAGCAGGAACAACGCCGCCGCGACGTGCCGGGATCCGCCGCGCCACCGGGTCGCCTTGGGCAGGCCCTTGCGCGAGGGCACCTGCGCGACGACCGGCAGGCTCTCCCGGGAAATGGTCGGCGTACTCACCGCGAGCCCCCGTCGCGATCCGGGTACCGCCCGACGCCCCCGTGGTGATCCCGGTACGGCCCGGCACCCCCATCGCGATCCCGGCACATCCCGGCACCGACCGACCCCCCGCCGGCAGCAGGCGTCCGCATGATTCCGGGTCGACCCGACGCACCCCCTCGGCGTGCCCGGGTCTCGCCCCCGGTCACTGCGCCTGCGCCTTCTCGAAGGCCGGCCCGAGCCGGTCGCCGGCCTTCGCCAACTCCTCGCGCGGATCCGCGTCCTTGCGGGTCAACACGGCCTGCACCACGGTGTCCAACGCCCCGTACAGATCCTGCGCGGCGACCGGCGGCTCCACCTGGTAGTCCAGCTTGCCCACACCGGTGACGTAGGGCGCGAAGTTCGCGGTCGGGATGTTGGTGTGCTTGTTGATCGCGGCGTTGACCGGGTCGGCCACGGCGGCCGAGTAGAACGGCAGCGTGGGCAGACCGACCGCGAGCTTGTCCGCGGCCTGGGCGAGCGCGAGTTCCTCGGCCGCGGCCGGGTCGTACGTCGGCTTGAGGTAGAAGTAGTCGATCCACTTCACCGCCGCGGCCCGCTGCGCCGGTGTGGCCTTGGCGCTGACCACGGCCATCAGGCCGCCGAGCAGGGTGGCCTTGCCGCCGTTCTGTTGCGGAAGCGCGGCCATGCCGAAGTCGGCGGGCTTGCCGGAGTACTGGGTGATGTAGCGCTGGTAGCTGTTGACCGTGCTGATCATCATGCCGATCTTGCCCGCGGCGAAGTCGCGTTCGGCGTCCTGCTGGGTGCGCAGATGGTTGTTGCCCATCGAGTCGTCCTGCCAGCGCATCGCGGACAGTTGCTTGAGCGCGTTCTCGGCCGGGCCGTCGAGCAGGGACGGCACGTACTTGTCGCCGACCTTCTTCTCCATCGAGCCGCCGTAGGCGTAGGTCATCGCGGTGAGGATCCAACCGCCGGTGTTCTTGACGGTCATCTGGGTGTAGCCGGTGGCGCCGGTGTCGGAGATCTTCTTGGCGGCGCTACGCACCTCGTCCCAGGTCGCGGGCGGCTTGTCCGGGTCCAGACCGGCCTTGGTGAACAGGTCGCGGTTGTAGACCAGGCCGAGCGCGTACTCGGTGACCGGCAGCCCGTGGATCTTGCCGTCCGCGGCGGTGGCCGGGGCCAGCGCGCGCGGGTCCAGGTCGCCCGAGTGCGGCAGGCTCTTGACCTCGGTGCTCAGGTCGGCGATCTGCTTGCGCGCGATCAGGCCGGGCGGTTCGGTCAGCGGCACGGTCAGCACCGTCTCGGCGCTGCCGCCCGCCAGGCGGGCCGCGAACGTGCGCGCGTCCCACTGGGTGTCGGTCGGCTTGAGCTTGATGTTCGGGTTGGCCTTCTCGAACGCGGCGACCGCGTCCAGGAATTGTTGCCGCGTCTTCGGGGCCGTGGTCGCGGGCATGCCCGCGACGGTGATCGTGGTCTTGCCGGAGGAGCCGGCGCCGTCGGACGTGCCGGACGAACAACCGGCGGTGCCTGCGACGAGGGCGAGCGCGAGCGCCCCGGCCCCCGCCACCGCCCGACGGCGCCGGCGCCGGTGCGTGCTGACCGGGACTGACTCGGCCACGGGTACCTCCCTGGATCCTGGTGCTGCGGGCCGGACGTTGCTCCGGAGGGATGCCGCTCCGGACGCGGATGCGTCGGGCTGCGATGAGGTCGTATCTAATTCGCATTAGGAGAGTGTGTCAAGAGGGTTGCCGACAAGTTGCGCGGCCCGGCGAATCAGACATACGGCGACCTTGACTCGTGTCGACGATCGGAGTACACATTCGCTCTAATCCGCATTAGGTCAGCCCTGTCGCTCGGGAAAGGGATCCTCATGTCCACCCACCACGCACCCGACGACCACCACAGCGGCGACGGCGACCTGCGCCGACGCGGCTTCCTCGCCGGGGCGGTCGCCGTCGGTGTGGCCGGCACGGTGCTGCCGGGAACCGCGTTCGCGGCCGAACAGGCGGCCCCGGTGACCGTGTCCGCGCCGGGCATCAGCCTCACCGCCGGCGCCGACGGCTACGTCTCGATCCGCGACGGCGGCGGGATCGAGCGGGTGCGCCTGACCAGATTCATGGCCAAGGACACCGTCGCCGGCATCCAGCAGAGCACCGGCGGCACACCGTCGTTGATCACGCTCGCCGACGGCAGACCCGCGATCCGGGTCGAGTACACGCTGCCCGCCGCCGCGAACGGGATCACCGTCCGGGGCGTCTTCGACGTCACCGCGCACCGGGCGCATCTGCGCTGGGAGGTGGGCGGCTCGACCACACTGATCCCGGCCGGCTTCATGTTCGGGCGCACCGTACTCGCGCCCACCGCGCCGGAAACCTTCGCCGCGCTGACCACGTGGAACCGGGACGCGGGCGGCGGCATCCCGTACGAGACCAACGCCGGCGTGGTCTACCAGGAGACCTGGGCCGACACGAAGGCGTATTTCCGGCTCGCCGGCACCACTCCGGCCTGGACCAACGCCACCTGGATCCACGCGCCCGGCACCGCGACCACCGACGGCGCGGTGACCGAGGCCGACCTGGTACTCGGCACGATGCGGCCCGCGGCGGCCGGCACCACCGGATCGGCCCGGCCGCTCGGTGTCGAGGTGTGGACCGACCAGCCGTTCTCGCTGTGGGACCGGGGCGGGGTACCGATGCCACTGCACGCGGAGGTCGCCAACGGCGGCGCCACCGACAAGGCGGTGCGACTGTCCTGGTGGGCGCGCGACTTCGACGGCCGGATCCTGGGCAGCGGCACGGTCACCGACACCGTCGCGGCGGGCGCCACCTGGGCGCAGACGTTCACCGTCACCTCGCCGCCGCACGGCATCGTGTTCACCGAGGTGAGCGCGACCTCCGGAACGGACGAGGCGTTCGCCCGGACCAACCTCTCGGTGCTGCCCTCGTTCGCCTACCAAGCGGGCCCCGACAGCATGTTCGGCATCGCCAACTACCCGTGGCTGCTCGAGCCGGACGCCCCGGCCGTGCTGGGCCTGATGCGGCGACTCGGCATCAAGCGGGTGCGGATCTCCTACGACGGCGGCCCCGGCCTGCCACCGGCCACGCTCGACGCGGCCGGCTTCGCGCACAACATCGAACTGGCCGGCATCCCGCTCGGCGGCACCACCGCCCAGATCGCCGCGTGGGCGGACACCAACACCGCCAAGGCGATCGGCGCGAACGCCGACTGGTTCGAGGTGGCCAACGAGATCAACAAGCCGTGGATGAGCGGCCAGACCGCGTCCGCCTACGTCCGCGACGGACTGCACCCCGTACGGGATCGGCTGACCGCGGCCGGGGCCCGGACCAAGGTGATGAACGCGGGCCTGGCCGGGATGGACTACGTCTGGACCAAGAACTTCCGCGACGCGGGCGGCTGGGACCTGATCGACGGCTTCGCCTTCCACCCCGGCCGCGGCAACTTCACCCCCGACTACGCGCCGGCGCCGGCCGACTGGACCATGGGCGACCACGGCACGTACTGGAACTTCCTCGGCGGCCTGCGCAAGGCCCGCGAGGTGATCGCCGAGTACGGCGAGAAGGAGCTGTGGCTGACCGAGGCGTACGCGTGCACCAAGCCGAACAGTTGGTGGCACGACACCTATCGGCACGCGGCGGAGAACGTGCTGTTGACCCTGGCGCTGGCCAAGGCCGAGGGGGTGCGCTGCGTGAACTGGTACCAGTTGCACGACAGCGTGCTGGGCAAGCCGCAACTGGCCGACCCGGTGAACTCCGAATACCACTACGGGCTGATGCACCGCGACCTCGGCGCCAAGCCGTCGGCACTGGCCTACGCCACGGCGGCCCGGGTGCTGGATCGGGCCACGTTCGTCCGCCGGTTGAACCTGGCCGACCCGGATCTCAAGGGGCTGCTGTTCGCCTCGCCCGACGGCCCGATCTCGATCCTGTGGAGCCGCAAGGACGGGTACGTACTCAACCCCGACCACCCGACGGACTCGGGATGGTTCGCCGCGCCCGAGCCGTGGGTGGACGGGTGGCGGACGAAGACGACGCTGATGGTGGCGGCGGCCCCGGGAGCTTCACCGGCAGAGGCCGGGCGACGCGGTCGTGGGCATCGCGGCGGCGGGCGCAACACCGCGGCGACGGTCCGCGAGCTGGACTGCATCGGGCGGGAGCGGCTGCTGACTCCGGTGCGCGGGCGCGTGGAGCTTCGCCTGGATGGCGCGCCTCGGATCTACTACGGGCTCACGGACACACCGGACGCACCGTGTTGATCCGGGCCGACGGATCCGCCGGACACACGGCCGGTACGGGCTGACCGGCACGCTGGACCGGGCGTGGCTGGCGTGGCGGACGCGCCGGGCGTGGCGGACGTGCCGGACGGGACGGACGTGCCGGACGGGACGGACGGGACGCGAAGGCGGCGCGGCGACGCGGCGGGCGGCCTCGTCGGGGTGGAGCGGGGCGGCGGCGGACTCGGTGCCGCCGCCCCGGTCTGGTGGCGGATCAGTTGTAGGTCAGGGGCGGGCTGAGCGGGGTGCGGGTGACGCAGTACCAACTGGGCCACGACGACGACGTCGGGAACAGCACCCGCAGGCTCCAGTTGCTCGGTGAGGGCGGCGAACCGGTGAGCACGGCGTTCAATGGCTGCCCGGGCGAGATGGTGCCGCTGACCTTCGGAATCGCACCCAGGTTGAGCACGGGCGCACCGGCCGTGTAGGGCGGATTGATCGTGCCGTCGTAGACCACGCCGCCACTGGGTCCGTTGAAGAGCACGGTGGTGTTGATCGAGTTCGCGGGGAAGCTCACCGGGACCGCCGTGGCGATGTTCACCTTGAGCAGGCCACCGCCGGTGCTGTACGTCACCTTCGTGGTGAACGTTCGGCCCCTGGTGTCCACGCAGTTGTAGGGGGATGTCGAGGGCCCGCCCGCAGAGGCGGTACCGGCGAACGTGGTCACGGCGGCGAATGCGCCGGCGGTGGCGAGCGCGGCGATCTTTGCGCGCTTGGACATACCTGTCTCCTGGGTTTCTGGGCTGGACCCGAACCGTGCGGAGGAGCAGAAGTACACCGGGTGCGACCACACCCGTCACGCGCGCCCAGTAGACCAACCCCCGCCCCACCCCGACAAGCCGGCCGACGGGAATGTCTCGATCTGGCAAATGGCGGGATCCGGCGACCGGCGGTGGCGCGGTGCGCGGTACGGGGTGCGTGGTGTGGGTGCGTGGTAGGGGTGCGTGGTGGTGGGGGGTGCGCGTGTGCGTTGCGCGGTGCGCGGTGCGCGTTGTGCGGTGGCGCCGGTCCTATGAGGTGTCGGGTGAATTACGGATTCTGTACCTACTGGTATGTACACTCGCAGCATGAGTTCGAATACCGCCGACCTGCTGATCGAGACCACGCGTGACCTCCTCTGGGAGCGCGGCTATATCGGCACCAGCCCCAAGGCGATTCAGCAGCGGGCCGGAGTGGGCCAGGGCAGCATGTACCACCACTTCACCGGCAAGTCGGATCTCGCGCTGGCCGCGATCGACCGGACCGCCAAGGAGATGCGGGCCGCCGCCGAACGGCAGTTCGCCGCGCCGGGAACCGCCGTCGAGCGGATCACCGCCTACCTGCGACGCGAGCGCGACGTGCTCAAGGGCTGCCCGATCGGCCGGCTGACCCAGGATCCGGACGTCATGAGCGACCCGGCGCTGCGCGGACCCGTCGACGAGACCTTCGTCTGGCTGCGCGGCAGGCTGGCCCGGGTCCTGGCCGAGGGCCGCGCGCGGGGTGAATCGGGTGTGGCCGCGCTCGACCCCGACAGCACCGCCGCCACCATCGTCGCGGTGCTCCAGGGCGGTTACGTACTGGCCCGCGCCGCCGACTCGACCGAGCCCTTCGACCAGGCCGTGACCGGCGTACTCGGCCTGCTGAGCGCACCGCCGCCCACCGGCCGGGGCTGAAGCCGGGTCCGAAACCGAGTCCGGGCTTGCGAAACAGAGTCCAGGCGACATCGAGTCCGAGCGAGACAGAGTCCGAGCGAAACAGGGTCCGAGTTCCGAGGAGCCCCCTACATGCAGGTCATCCGTACCCAGGCCGCCACCGCCGCGGCACCGCCCGAGTGGCTGACCGGCCCGGCCTGGCTCGACGAGATCGCCGCGCCGGTCGAGCCCTCGCGGGTGCGCGTCGACAGTGTGCACTTCGCACCCGGCTCCCGCACCGTGTGGCACCGCCACCCGCTCGGCCAGGTGCTCCACATCACCGAGGGCACCGGCCTGGTCCAGCACCGCGGTGGTCCCGTGGAAACCGTGCGTCCCGGCGACACCGTACGCATCGCGCCCGACGAATGGCACTGGCACGGCGCCGGCCCCACCACGTTCATGACTCACCTGGCCATCCAGGAGGTGGCCCCCGACGGCACCGAGGCCGAACGAGGCGACCCGGTCACCGACACGGAGTACCAACCCGTCGGATAGCCGATGCAGCCGACACCGAACCGCAACGACCACGAGGACGGGACCTTCGGACATGTACGCCCATCAGTACGAGATCACCTTGCCCGCCGACTACGACATGGGCATCATCCGCAAGCGCGTCGCCGACTTCGGGCACGGCCTCGACGACCGGGCGGGCCTGGGCCTGAAGGCGTACACGATCCGCGAACGCGGCGTCGACGGCTCGCCGGTCAACGAGTACGCGCCGTTCTACCTGTGGCGGGACATCGGCGCGATGGCCCACTTCCTGGTCGGCGGTGGCGGCTTCCAAGGCATCATCCGCGACTTCGGTCGCCCCCGGGTCCGGCACTGGACCGGCCTGGCCCATCTGCCCGGCCCCGCTCGGGAGCACGCGCCCAAGGCCGCCTCCCGCCGCCTGCTTCCGCTGCCGGCCGACCCCGACCCCACGGGTCTCGGCCTGGCCGCACACATCGACGCCGAAATCGAAGCCCTACACGCGCTCGCCCGCACCGACGGCGTCCACACCGCTGCCCTCGCCCTCGACCCGGACCACTGGCACCTGATGCGCTTCGTCCTGTGGCAGGGCCCCATCCCGACGCCCCACCACAAGGACACCACCGAACGCTACGAAATCCTGCACACATCCACACCGTCCCTGACCGACCTGCCTACCGGCCGCCTCACCTGAGACCCCCGCTTGCACCTGGGGCGCAAGCGGGGCCGACTCCACACACGGCCGAAGAGCGAGCGGGGCGTCGGGGCGGTCGGGTGGGACTGGGTCGGAGCTGGAGCGGGTCGGGGCGGGACCGGGTCGGGACCGAAGCGGGGCGGGGTAGGCCGGAGTCGTGTCCCGCGGCGTTGCTGTTTGTTGGGCGACTTCGTCGCCGGCTCGCGAGGCGCCGCTTTTTCTTTCCCCCGCTTCGCTCCTCCAAGAAAAAGCGGCGCCTCGCTCGGGGCTTCGTGTCCCTCCGCTTCGCTCCGGGCCACGAAGCCCACACCTGCGGCTCCGCCGCTCTCCGCGCTTCGCGCGTCGATCACTGGGGTGGGCGCGGGTCGGGGGCGCTGACGCGCCAAACCGCAGCCGGATCCGCCGGCCCGGTCGCGGGCGGGCCGACCTCTCACCGCAGCAGCCAACCCCACCCATCCGGCAAACCACACCGGGGCTGCGAGGCCGGATCAGGCCCCCACGCCGCCCCTGAAACCCCAACCTCCGCAACGGGTGGAGCGGGTGGGTACACAACCCAAAGCAACCAAAGACGCATCCGCAGCAACGCGCACAACGCACGCCGATCGCCCACGCGACCCACCCGCTACCGCAGCGAACCCGCCCAAACCGCTTCGCCCATCAGGGTCATGTGACCTCGAGCTTGGCCCCGGCGGCCGTGGCCAGGAGTTCTTCCGCGTGGGCCCGGCCGAGTTCGGAGTCTTCCAGGCCGGCCAACATGCGGGAGAGTTCTCGGACTCGGGCCGGGTCGTCGAGGGTGACCACTCCGGAGCGGGTGACCGTACCGTCGCTGGACTTTTCCACCACCAGGTGGCGGTCGGCGAAGGCCGCCACCTGGGGGAGGTGGGTCACCACGATCACCTGGGCGACCCGCGCCAGGCGGGCCAGGCGGCGGCCCACCTCGACCGCGGCCTTGCCGCCGACGCCCTGGTCGACCTCGTCGAAGACGAACGTGGGGACCGGGTCGGCGCCGGCGAAGACCACCTCGACGGCGAGCATCACCCGGGAGAGCTCACCGCCGGAGGCACCCTTGGCCAGCGGTCGCGGTGGCGCTCCCGGGTGCGGGGACAGTTGCAGTTCGACCTCGTCCACGCCCGCCTGGCCGTACGCCAGGACCCGATCGCCGACCGGCAGCCCGTCCGGGTCGTCCACCCCGGAGATGGCCACGCCGACCCGCGCGTACGGCATCGCCAGCGCCGCCAACTCGCCGGTCACCGCCGCCGCGAAGCGTTCCGCCGCGGCGTGCCGGGCCGCCGACACCTCGCTCGCGAGCGCCGCCAACTCGACCCGCAGCGCGTCCCGTTCGGCGGTCAGTTCCTCGGTGCGGTCGTCGTCGCCGTCCAACTCGGCCAACCGCGTGGCCGAGCGCTCGGCCCAGGCCAGCACCTCGTCGATCGACTCTCCGTACTTGCGGGTCAGCGCCGACAGCGCCGCCCGCCGCTCTTCCGCCGCCGCGAGCCGAACCGGGTCCGCGTCCACGCCGGCCGCGTAGGAGGCGAGCTCGGTGGCCACGTCGGACACCAGGTAGCCGACCTCGCCGAGCCGATCCGCCAACGCCGCCAACGCCGGGTCGTGCGCGCGTACCGCCTCCACCGCCCGCTGCGCGGCGCCCAGCAGGGTCGAGGCGTCCACCGCGTCCGTACCGGTCTCCGGATCGCCCAACAGCGCCTCGTGCGCCGTGGTCGCCGCGGTGCGCAGCGCGTCCGCGTGGCCCAGCCGCAAGGTCTCCGCGGCCAGTTCCGCGTCCTCGCCCGGCTGCGGCACGACCTGTTCGATCTCGGTCAGGCCGAACCGCAACAGATCGGCCTCCTGCGCGCGTTCGCGCGCCCGGGTGGTGATCTCGGCGAGTTCCGCGCTCACCTCGCGCAGCCGCCGATAGACCCCGCCGTACGCCTTCAACGGCACCGACACGGCCTCCCCGGCGTACCGGTCGAGCGCGCCGCGCTGCCGGGCCGGGCGCAGCAGCCGCTGCTGATCGGTCTGGCCGTGCACCGCGATCAGGTCGTCGGCCAGGTCGGTCAACAACCCGACCGGCGCGGACCGCCCGCCCACGTGCGCACGCGAGCGACCCTCGGCCGAGACCGTCCGCGCCAGCAGCAGCTCGTCGTCGTCCAGCTCGGCGCCCGCCTCGATCGCCCGACGCCCCGCCGGCGAGTCCGCCGGCACGCTGAGCCGACCCTCCACCAGGGCCTTCCCCGTCCCGTTGCGCACCAGCCCGGCATCGGCCCGCCCACCGAACAGCAAGCCGAGCCCGGTCACCACCATCGTCTTGCCGGCGCCGGTCTCGCCCGTGACCACGGTGAAGCCCGGCGCGAGCTCGACTACGGCGTCTTCGATGACACCCAGACCCTGTATCCGCATCTCTTCGAGCACGGGACGACACTACGAGGTCGTGGGGACTCCACGCGAAGAACGCAGTTCAACGGCGTGTGTTCAACACACGAACAGACGACCGTATCGACGATCCGGCCCGGAAAGGCGACTCACTTTCGCCCGCGCCAGCCCTTGACCGGCAGCGCGAACTTGGCCACCAGTCGATCCGTGAACGGTGCCCGATGCAACCGCGCCAACCGCACCGGCTGGGTCCCGCGACGCACCTCCACACGCGCCCCGGCAGGCAACTGCACGGTGCGCCGGCCGTCACACCACAGCGCGCCGGGCGGCGTCTCCGGCGCGAGCTCGAGCGCCAGCACCGAGTTCGGCGAGACCACCACCGGGCGCGCGAACAACGCGTGCGCGCTGATCGGCACCATGATCAGCGCCTCCACCTCGGGCCACACGATCGGCCCGCCGCCGGAGAAGGCGTACGCGGTCGACCCGGTCGGCGTCGCGCACACCACCCCGTCGCAGCCCCACCGGGACAGCGGCCGGCCGTCCACCTCGGCGACCAGTTCCAGCATGCGCTCACGCGAGGCCTTCTCGATCGCGGCCTCGTTCAGCGCCCAGTTGGTGTGCACGATCTCGCCGTTGACCCGCACCAGCACGTCGAGCGTCATGCGCTCCTCGACGTCGTAGTCGCGCGCCACGACCCGCTCCACCACGTCGTTGAGGTCCTCGCGCTCGGCCTCCGCCAGGAAGCCGACCCGGCCCAGGTTGACCCCGAGCATCGGCACCGCCGCCTCGCGTACCAGCTCCGCGCCGCGCAGCAGCGTGCCGTCGCCGCCGAGCACGATGGCCAGCTCGCAGCCCTTGGCCGCGTCCGGCTCCACCGACACCACGACCGCGCCCGGCAGGGCCAGGTCGTCCGCCTCGTTCTCGAGCACCCGTACGCCCAGGCCCGCCGCGATCAACCGCTCCACCACCAGCCGTGCGCTGCGCAATGCCGCAGGTCGGCCGGTGTGCGTCACCACCAGTACCGTGCGATCGTTCATGCCCGTATCCCCTCGTCCGCATCGAACCGACCGCAGCCGTACCCGTACGCCGTGACGCTACCGTGCGCGCCGCTCACCGAGGCCCCTCGGCGACCGCCCGATCGACGTCCGCCGGGTCCAACTCCGGCGCACCGGCCCGCATCCACAGGAAGTACTCGACGTTGCCCGAAGGCCCCGGCAGCGGCGACGCGGTCACCCCG
The DNA here is from genome assembly GCF_044460165.1 of Embleya sp. NPDC050154. Lineage (NCBI taxonomy): Bacteria > Bacillati > Actinomycetota > Actinomycetes > Kitasatosporales > Streptomycetaceae > Embleya > Embleya sp. NPDC050154. Next base: position 8,854 of record NZ_JBITJP010000041.1, on the reverse strand, counting down.
AGCACACCCAGCCCCGTCTTCGCGGCCTGTTCCGCGACCGTACGCACCGCCTCGGCCCGCAAGGCCGGATCACGCACCACCCCGCCCGCGCCGAGCCGCTCGCGCCCGACCTCGAACTGCGGCTTGACCATCATCACCAGATCCGCGTCCGGCGCGGAACAGCGCACCAGCGCGGGCAGCACCAGCCCGAGCGAGATGAAGGACAGGTCGCCCACCACCAGATCGACCGCCGGCCCCACCTGATCCGGCGTCAGCTCACGCACGTTGGTCCGGTCTCGTACCGTCACCCGATCGTCGCTGCGCAGCGCCCAGGCCAGTTGCCCGTACCCGACGTCCACCGCGACCACGTGCGCCGCGCCCGCGCGCAGCAACACGTCGGTGAAGCCGCCGGTGGAGGCGCCCGCGTCGATGCAGCGCCGCCCCTCGACGGTGAGGCCCAGCGGGGTGAACGCGGCCAGCGCGCCCGCGAGTTTGTGTCCACCGCGCGAGACGTAGTCCGGATCGCCCTCGTCGGCGGCGACCACCACGGCCGCCCCCGCATCGACCTGGGTGGCCGCCTTGGTCGCGGCCTGACCGCCCACCGTCACCCGCCCGGCCGCGATCAGTTCGCTCGCGTGGTCCCGGGAGCGAGCGAGTCCCCTGCGCACCAGCTCGGCGTCGAGCCTGCGTCGTGCCACCGGTCGTGCCTGCCGTTCCTTGGTTGTGCCGAAGTCGTCGACGAGGACCGCCGTTCCCGCGCCCGACACGCGTGGGTCCCTCGCCCGAGTCGGGATTCGGACCTACCGGTCCAGGTCCGCCAGGGTGTCCCGCAGCCCTCGGTGCACATCCTCGTACACCGACCCGTGCGCCTCGGTGGGCAGGTCACCCACACGGCTCAGGGTGGCGAGTACGGCGTCCACGTGCGGATCACCGGTGGGCGCGGGCGGCTCGACGTCGAGCGGCCCGATCGCGGTCGGCCCCGAGGGCGCGACGAGCCCGACCGCGCCGGACCCGTCGCCGCCCGCCACGCCCACGTCCGCGCCCTCGCTCACGACTGCTCGTCCGCGCCGGCGGCCGGCTCGGCGGGCTTGCGGATGGCCTTCTTGGCCGGCGTCGCCTTCTTCGTCGCGGCGGTGCCGTTCGTCTTGCGCGCGGGCTTGCGCGGGCCGGCCACCGGAGCCGACGCGGGCGCGTTCGCGGCCGTCTTGCGCGCCGCGGCCTTCTTCGCCGCAGCGGGCTTCGGGGCGGCTGCGGGCTTCGGGGCGGCGGGCTCGGCGACCGGCGAAGCGGCGGCACGGGTCGCGGCCGGCGAGCCCGTACCCGTCGCCGGACGGGCCGTCCGCGGCGTGGACGCGCGCGCCAGGCGATGCTCCAGGTCGGTCACCCGGCTCTTGAGCCGAGCGATCTCCTCCTCCGCCTTGATCAGATCCTTGGTCCACGGCTTCGACCGGGACAACGCCTTGTCCACCTCGCCGCGCACGACGCCCACGAGCAGGTCCCGGTTCGCCTTGCCCGTCTCGTACAGCTCCTCGGCGACCTGCTGCACGTACTGCGGCAACGCCTGGGCCTGGTCGGGCACCTGCTCCAGGTCCAGGCCGCTGCGCTCGACGAGGGCCTTGGCCACCTCGGTGACACGCTGCCGGGTCATCTCGGTCAAGCCACTGGCGATCTGAAGGTAACTGCGAACGACATCTCGCATAAGCGGCGCCTGCCTTCCTGCTCCGGCCGCCGTATGCGTGCCTGCGCGGCGATACGAACGGCGATGATCGGTCTGCTCCGACGCTACCCTCTCGACCGGCGCGGGGCCGGAAGCAACGACATGCGGGCCGCGCCGAGAACGACGGAGAAGGGCGGAGAGGGGCCGAGAGAGGGGAAGAAGGACGGAGAACGACATGGCGCCGGCCCGAGGACGGCCGCCGACCACGGCCGTCGACGACGACCGAGGAGGAGGCGGCGGAAGGCGAGCCGACCGCACCCGGCGACCCGGCCCGGCATCGGCGGACCCCTGGTGGGGTACGGTCGCCAACCGGATCCCACGGAAGGAACGCCTTCGCATGGCCACCGTCGAAGAGTGCCGCAAGGCCCTCGAGGAACTGTCCGCCAAGATGGGCCGAGCGGAGGGCGAAACCCGCAAGGCCACCCAGCTCGACCGCAGCCTCAGTTGCCGCGTCACCGACCTCGACGTCACCTTCTCCGGCCGACTGCGCGACGGCGCGCTGCACGACATCGACACCGAGCCGCGCACCGACAAGGCACAGATCCGGCTGAGCCTGACCGGCGACGACCTGATCGCGCTGGTCGCCGGCGAACTCAACTTCGGTGCCGCGTGGGCCAAGGGCCGGGTCAAGCTGGACGCCTCGTTCAAGGACCTGCTGGTCCTGCGCAAACTGCTCTGACCCGGCCCGCCCCACCTCGGGTCGCGCCCGCTACCAGCCCAGACGCGACACGACCCCGGCCGTGTCCACCGGCGCGTGCGCCGCCCAGGCCGCGGCGCACGCCGCCCGCAGCCCGTCGATCCGCTCGCCCTTGCCCTCGACCGCCAACGCGCCGTCGACCACCCGCGCCGACCAACCACCGCACACCCACGCCCCGCCCTCCGGCCGGGCCGTCACCGGCGCGGCCAACAACGCCCGCAGGTCCTCGGCCACGAACGTCGGCCGCCGGCCCTCGCCCGCCGCCAGCAGCCCATCCGGCGTGGTGACCCCGGTGAGCACCAACAGGCTGTCCACGCCCCCCTTGCACGCGCCCTCGATGTCGGTATCCAGCCGGTCGCCCACCACCAACGGCCGACGCGCGCCGGTACGCAGGATCGTCTCCCGATGCAGCGGCAACTCGGGCTTGCCCGCGACCACCGGCTCGACCCCCGTCGCCGCTCGCACCACGCCCACCAACGCGCCGTTGCCCGGCGCGATCCCGCGCTCGGTGGGAATGGTCAGGTCCGCGTTCGAGGCCACCCAGAACACCCCGCGCGCCACCGCGTACGACGCCTCGGTGAGCGCCTGCCACCCCACGTCGGACGCGAACCCCTGAACCACCGCCGCGGGCTCCTCGTCCGCCGACCGCACCGGCCGCAGCCCGTGCTCGCGCAACGCCACCTCCAGCCCCGCGCCGCCGACCACGAGCACCGCCGCGCCCTCGGGCACCCGCTCCGCGACCACCCGCGCGGCGGCCTGCGCCGAGGTCACCACGTCCTCGGGCTGAGCCGGGATGCCCAGCTCGACCAGATGTTCGGCCACCGTCTTGGGCGGCCGGGACGCGTTGTTCGTGACGAACGCCAGCCCCATCCCCCGCCGCCGAGCCTCGGCCAGCACCTCCACCGCGTGCGGAACGGCCCGCGCGCCGGTGTACACGACACCGTCCAGGTCGAGCAGCGCGACGTCGTACTCCCGTGCCAACTCCCCCGCCGCCGCAGCCACGTCCGGAGCGTCCACCCCCGATGCCGAAGTCGTTGCCGAGGTCGAAGTCGTTGCCGAGGTCCCTGCCGAGGTCTGCTTGCTCACGCGTCGTCGCTCCTGTCGTCCATGTCCCCACCGTCCTTGCCGATCGTCCCGTACGCGCCGGCCCTCGCGCGCAACGTGGCCCGCGCCTGGACCAGCGCCGTCCGGTAGTGCTCGGTCTCCGGCCGCATCGCCACCGCGAGCGCCAAGTGCTCCACGGCGGTCTCGAAATCGCCGAGCCGCGACGCGGACAGTCCCCACCCGAACTGCGCGTAGTCGTCCGCCGGATCCGACTCGGCCACCGCCCGAAAATGCCGCAGCGCCTCGTCGTGTCTGCCCGAGTCGAACCAGGCCCGCGCCAGCGCCTCCCGCACACTGCGCGACTCCGGCGCCGCGTCCGCCGCCCGCGCCAGCAACTGCGCGGCGGCGGCCGGATTACCCGACGAGAGCAACTGCATGCCACGCCGATACCAGTCGTACACGTCTCCCGTGGGCGCACCGTTCACCCCGCCGGCTCCCTGAGCCATCGCCATGATGCCCTCCCGCAACTCGACCATCCGCCGGCCGGCGAAATCCGGCGGCCGGCGACATCGGATGTCCTGATCTTGCCCGGGCTCGGGCCCGTAACATTCGGCCATGGACGACGCAGTGCCGAACGGGCTCGATCTGGCCCCCTTCCGCGGGCTTCGCTACGACCCGGAACACGTGGGGGACGTCGCCTCGGTGACCTCGCCGCCGTACGACGTGGTCGAGCCCGGCGGCGTACCCGCGCTGGAGGACGCCGATCCGCACAACATCGTGCGCCTGGTCCTCCCGCGCAGCGCGGAACAGGCGGGCACCACGTTGCGCACCTGGCTGGCCGAGGGCGTCTTGCGCCCCGACCCGCTGCCCACGCTGTACGTATACGAACAGCGCGACCACAACTCCATCCAACGCGGTCTGATCGGCGCCCTCTCGCTCGACTCCGCGGTCCTGCCGCACGAGGACGTGATGGCCGGCCCGGTCGCGAACCGCGCCGCGCTGATGACCGAGTTGTCGGCCAACCCCGAGCCGATCCTGCTGGTGTACACCGGCGGCGGGCGCGCCTCGGACATCGTGGAACAGACCACCCACCAGTCGCCGCTGGTCGGTCTGCGCACGCCGGACGGCATACGTCACCGGCTGTGGGGGGTGACCGATCGGCACGCGCTCGCCGCGATCCGCGAGGACCTCGCGCATCGCAAGGCGCTGATCGCCGACGGCCACCACCGCTGGGCGGCCTACGCCAGGATGCGCGACCGCGCGCACGCGGACGGCCGTGGCAACGGCCCCTGGGATCGCGGCCTGGTGCTGCTCGTGGACACCGTCCGACACCCGCTGAGGGTCGGCGCGATCCACCGCGTCCTGCCCAAGCTGCGCCCGGCCGACGCGCTGAACGCCCTGGCCACCTACGGCGACGCGGGCGCCGGCGCGTTCCTGGCCCGCCCCCTCGACGGCACTTTGCCGGCCGCCCTGTGGGCACTGGACCAGGCCACCGGACCGGCCTTCCTGCTCGCCGGCGACCGCCGCTTCCACCTGCTCACCGGCCCCGACCCGGACCTGCTCGACCTCGCGATCCGCGCCGACCGCCCGCACATGTGGCGCTGCCTGGACGCCACCGTCCTGCACGCGGCCCTGCTCGATCACGTCTGGCACGTCCCCGACAACTGGGACAACATCACCTACGTCCACGACGCCACCGCCGCCGTACGCCAGGCCAACCACACGGGCGGCACGGCAATCCTGCTCCGTCCCACCGACGAGCGGGTGGTGAGAACGCTGGCAGAACAAGACGTGCGCATGCCGCGCAAATCAACATCATTCGGCCCGAAACCAGCCACCGGCTTGGTGCTACGAACCTTGGACCTGGACGAGTAGCCCCAACCATCCCCACCCCACAACCGACCCCGCCTCGTAGTCGGCGCCAAGTCGTAGGCGGCGCCGGGTCGTAGGCGGCGCCGCGTCGCGGTCGCGGGGGGACTGGGCCGGGGCCGGGCCGGGGCGAGTCCAGTCGGGGCGGGTCGCAGGCGGAGCCGGCTCGGGCCAGGCTGCGAGCGCCGCTGGGTCGCAGGCGGAGCCGGATCACAAGCGGGACCGGGTCACGGTCGGCGCCGGGTCGCGGTTCGAGCCGGCTCGCAGGCGGGACCGGGTCGCGGGGCCGGACCAGGCCACCCCGGCGCCCCTGAAACCCCAACCTCCGCGCCAAAGGCAACGGGTGGAGCGGGTAGGTACACAACCCAACCCAACCAACGCGCAACGGTGGCCACGCCCGAAACGCAAGAAGGGCCCGACACACATACGTGCCAGGCCCTTCTCACCTCCCACCGCCAAGTCAGTCCTTCTCGGCCGCCGACTCGTCATCCGCAACCACGTCCGAGTTCGCCGCACCGGCAACCTCGTCCTCGGCCGCAACCTCGGCCTCGACGTCGGCAACCTCGTCCCCGGCCTCCTCGTCGGAGTCGGCGGAGCCATCGACGTCGACGTCGTCGGATTCCGCGTCCGCGTCATCCTCCGCGTCCGGGTCGAGCGCGTCGGTGAAGTCGAGGCCGTCGAGTTCGGCGACCCGCTCGGCCGCACCCGTCTCGCCCGTCGTGTCCGCCTCGGCTGCCCGGCCGAACCAGTCACGCGCCTCATCGTCCCGGCCCACGGCCGCCAACGCGTCGGCGTACGCGAATCGCAGTCGCGCCACCCACGGATTCGTCGACGCCGAGTTCAGCTCCGGCACCTGCAGCGTGACCACGGCCGCGTCGAGCTGGTCCAGGTCGCGACGCGCGCCGGCGGCAACGATCCGCAGCTCGATCTGCGCGGCCTTGTCCAGTTCCTTGACCTCGTCCGCGCCGGCCATCTGCAACGCCCGCTCCGGACGACCCAGCCCACGCTCGCAGTCGGCCATCACGGCCCAGTGCTCGCTCGAACCGGTCATCCGCCGCGCCGCACGCAGCTCGGACAGCGCCTCCGCGTACGCACCCGCCATGTACGCGGCGATCCCCGCCGCCTCCCGCACTGCGGCAACACGCGACGCGAGCCGCAGCGCGACCTTGGCGTACTTGTAGGCCAGCTCCGGGTCCTCGTCGACCGTACGGCCGATCATCACCAGGTTGCGCGCGACCTCGTCGGCGAGGGTCTTGGGCAGCCCGCGCAGCTCCTGCCGCGCCTCCGCACCGAGCTCCTCGGCCTGCACGTCCTCCGGGATGTACATCCGCTCGACCGGCACGTAACCGGGCTCGTCCCGACGGTCGAACGACGGCCGCGACCCACCACGATCGTCCCGATTCCCATACAACGGACGGCTGTTCCCGCGATCCCGGTCCCCATGGGAGGGTCGGCCACCACGGTCGTCCCGGCTGAACGAGGAGCGCGACCCACCACGATCCCCGCGGTCGCCATACGACGGCCGCGAGCCGCGGTCGTCCCGAGCGGGCCGGTCCGAACGCTCCGGCCGATCCGACCGGAACGGCGGACGCGACGAAGCACCGCGGTCGTCCCGAGCAGGCCGGTCCGAACGCTCCGGACGGTCCGACCGGTACGGCGGACGCGAACCGCCACCGGAACGAGCGTCACGATTGAACGAGGGACGCGCCGAGCCACCACGGTCGTCCCGGTTGAACGACGGGCGACGGTCCCCACCACGCTCGTCCCGACCACCACTCGCCGGACGACCCGAACCCCGGTCGTCCCGCCGCGGCGCCGGACGACGCTCGTGGAACGGCTGCCGCGCACCGGGCTGACCGTTGTAGGTCGGCCGGCTGCTGGCGCCGTCCTTGTAGTCGCGGTCCCCGAACTCCCGCTCGTCACGAGCGGACCGGTCCGAACGCTCCGGACGGTCCGACCGGAACGGCGGACGCGAACCGCCCGCACCGCTGCGGTCGTCCCGGTTGAACGACGGACGACGGTCCCCACCACGCTCGTCCCGGTTGAACGGGGGACGCGAGCCACCCCGGTCGTCACGGTTGAACGAGGGACGTGACGAACCACCGCGGTCGTCCCGAGCGGGCCGGTCCGAACGCTCCGGCCGATCCGACCGGAACGGCAAACGCCCACCGGCGCCACCCCGGTCGCCACGATCATCACGGTTGAACGAGGGACGCGACGAAGCACCGCGGTCGTCCCGAGCAGGCCGGTCCGAACGCTCGGGCCGGTCCGACCGGTACGGCGGACGCGAACCGCCACCGGAACGATCGTCACGATTGAACGAGGGACGGCGATCCCCGCCGCGCTCCTCACGGAACCCGGGCCGATCGTCGCGACCGGCCGGAGGCCGACGGTCGTCACGGTTGAACGGGGGACGCGAGCCACCCCGGTCGTCACGGTTGCCGTACGACGGGCGACTGCCACCACGGTCGTCACGGTTGTAGGGCGGACGCGAATCACCGTCGCGGTCCGGCCGCGCGATCGCGTGGTCGCCGCGAGCCCCGTAGGACGTACGCGACTGACCGCGGTCACGCTCGGGAGCGTCTGCCCGGAAGGGCGGACGGGAGCCACCACGGTCGTCGCGGCCAGGGCGATCGTCACGAGCGGGCCGGTCCGACCGGTACGGCGGACGCGACCCCCCACCCGCACGATCGTCACGATTGAACGAAGGCCGCGAGGAACCCCCACGGTCATCGCGTCCACCGGACTGCGGCCGACCCGCACCACGGTCATCACGGTTGAACGGGGGACGCGAGCCACCCCGGTCGTCACGGTTGCCGTACGACGGGCGACTGCCACCACGGTCGTCCCGGTTGCCGAACGAAGGACGCGATCCACCGCGGTCGTCGCGGGCAGGCCGGTCGGAACGCTCGGGCCGGTCCGACCGGTACGGCGGACGCGAACCGCCACCGGAACGATCATCGCGATTGAACGGGGGACGCGAAGCACCACCGCGGTCGTCCCGACCGCCGGACTGGGGACGCCCACCGGACTGCGGCCGACCGGCGCCCGCGCCACGGTTGCCACCACGGTCGTCACGATTGAACGGAGGATGCGAACCGCCACGGTCGTCACGGCCACCCTGGTCACGACCACCGGAAGCCGGACGGCCACCGCGATCATCACGGTTGAACGGCCGGCGATCACCGCCGCCACCGCCCCCCGAGTACTGCGATCCACTGGGACGGCGACTCGGCCGTCCCTCGGAGGGGGGATTGGACATGGGATTTGCTCCTCGTGATCGTCGTACGGGTACGCAGTCGCCTGTGGCGCGACCACCATTGTCCCGTATGACGAACGAAGTCGGCGCACCCGATGGTGGCCCTGAGCCCCTGTGGACAGGAGTCGCCACGGTAAATAGAACTGGACAAAAAAATAAGGGGCCCCACCGGGGTGGGGCCCCTTACTCACGTTGATTCCGGCGGCGTCCTACTCTCCCACACCCCTTCGAGTGCAGTACCATCGGCGCTGGAGAGCTTAGCTTCCGGGTTCGGAATGAGACCGGGCGT
>NZ_JBITJP010000040.1:0-92048 GCF_044460165.1 Embleya sp. NPDC050154 | reverse complement strand
GGGGTGTGGGGTCGTTCGCGGTCGAGGTGACCGCGACCGATGCGGCCGGCGCGAAAGCCACCGCAGCGTTCCCCTGGAATGTCACCTGGTTCTGACCGCCGGCAGGTCACCTGGCTCCGACCGCCGATCCCTGCCCAGGTGACCCACTTCGAGTGTGCCGAGCGCCCGAACCGGCGCTCGGCACCCAGGACTTGCCCGTACCCCGCGCCGAGCCGCAGCCGGAGGCCCCGGATGTACCTGTCGTCCAGCCGTTCCGCCGATCTCGCCTCCGGGACGCGCGCCGCCCGCGCGAAGGCGCCGCCCGCGCAGGGTGCGTCGCCGCCGCCGTCCGGACGTGGCGCCCGTCGGGTCGCGCCCGTGGTGCTCACCCTGGGCGTGGTCTCGCTGGTGACCGACATCTCGGCCGAGATGGTCACCGCGGTGCTCCCGGTCTACCTCGTGCTCGGACTCGGGCTCTCCCCCATGGCGTTCGGCATGCTGGACGGGCTGTACAACGGCGCGACCGCCGCGTCCCGGCTGCTCGGTGGCCATGTCGCGGACCGATTCCGCCGGCACCGGACGGTCGCCGCGGTGGGCTACGGCATCTCGGCCGGCTGCAAGCTGCTGCTGCCCGCCGCAGGCGGGGTGTCCGCGATCGGCGGGGTGCTCGCGGCCGATCGCGCGGGTAAGGGCCTGCGTACCGCGCCGCGCGACGCGTTGATCTCGATGGCCGCGACACCGGCGGACCAGGGTCGGGCCTTCGGTGTGCATCGGGCGATGGACACCGCCGGCGCGCTGTTCGGGCCGCCGGTCGCGCTCGCGGTGTTGTGGGTGACGGCCGACGCGTACGACGCGGTGTTCGTGGTGAGCTTCTGCCTGGCCGCGTTCGGTCTGCTCGTCCTGCTGCTGTTCGTCCGCGATCCGACGCCGGACGCGGCCGGCGAGGCGGGCCGGCGGGCACCGCGCACTCCGGTACGACTGCGCGACGCGGCGGCGATGTTGCGGGTGCCGGGCTTCGCCCGGGTGTGTCTGGCCGCGCTGCTGCTCGGCACGGTCACCATCGGCGACGCGATGCTCTACCTGGTGCTGCAACGGCACACCGACCTGTCGCCGCACCTGTTCCCGCTGTTGCCGCTGGGCACCGCGCTGGTCTTCCTGCTGTTCGCCGTCCCGGCCGGCACCGCCGGGGACCGGTACGGACGCGGCCGGGTCTTCCTGGTCGGCCACCTCGCGCTGCTCTGCGGCTACCTCGCGCTGCTCACCCCGTTGCCCGACCTCGCGCTGATCCTGGTGATCCCGGGGTTGCTCGGCCTGTTCTACGCGGGCACCGACGGCGTCCTGATGGCGCTGGCCGCGCCGGCCGCGCCGGCCCGACTGCGCGGCGGCGCGCTCGCCCTCGTCCAGACCGGACAGGCCGCCGGCCGGGCACTGGGCGCGGCCGGATTCGGCGCCGCCTGGACGCTGTACGGCCCGCACACCGCCGGCGTCCTGGCCGCCGTCGCGCTGGCCCTCGCCCTCACCGGCGCGACCGCACTGCTGGCCGGCGGCACCCTCACGCCGGGCGGCCCTCGCCCGGCCGCGTCGAGAAGGGCATCGCGATGACCCGCACCACGCGCCTGACCGTTCTGGCCCTGGTCACCGCGCTGCTCGTCGGCCTCGCGGTGGTCTATACGCTGCGCGCGGCGGGCGACGCGCGGGCCGGCCGGGACGGCGACTACACGGCGCTGAGCCTGGACCGACCGGGCCGGATCGTGTTCCGCAGCACCGCCGCCGACGCCGGCCGAGACCACGTCGCGGCGGTCGACGCGGCCCGTCCGGCACGGCGCGACGTCGCCTCGCGCCGCTGCCTGGTCTTCCACGCCGCGCACGGCACCGGCGTGTGCCTGCAACCGGCCAGGCTCGCGCTCGGTACCTACGACGCCGTGCTGTTGGACGCGAACCTGCGCGAGAAGGGCCGCCACGCGCTGGCCGGGACACCCTCACGGGCCCGGGTCGCACCCAGCGGACGACTGGTCGCGTGGACGTCGTTCGTCAACGGCGAGTCGTACGCGGGCCTGAACTTCTCCACCCGGACCGCGATCCTGGACACCCGGACCGGCCGCCTCGACGACAACCTGGAGTCGTACGCGCTGTATCGCGGCGCCGAGTCGATCCACGCGCCCGACGTCAACGTCTGGGGCGTGACCTTCGCGGCCGACGACAACACCTTCTACGCGACGGTGGCGACCGGCGGGCGCACCTGGCTGGCCCGGGGCGATCTGGCCGCGCGCACGTTGCGCACGGTGCGTGAGAACGCCGAGTGCCCGTCGTTGTCCCCCGACGGCACCCGCGTCGCGTACAAGAAGCGGGTTCCGGGGGCGGACGCCGACCGGCCCTGGCACCTGTTCGTGCTGACCCTGGCCACCGGTGTGGAGATCGCGCTCGCCGAGACCCGGACCCTGGACGACCAGGCGGAATGGCTCGACGACGGCAACGTCGTCTACAGCCTGCCGGGGGATCTGCGCGGCGACGTGTGGACCGCGCGCGCCGACGGGACGGGGCGGCCGACCCTGCTGATCCCGCACGCGTTGTCCCCGGCCGTCCTGCGCGGCTGAGTTTCCGGGCCTCGTGGCCGGCGAAGGCTTCGACCGAGGCGAAGCGGTCGGTCTTCGCCGTCGTCCACGAATCGGAGGTCCGACGTGTCGGTGCTCGAGGGCAAGGCCGCAGTGGTCACCGGTGGTTCACGCGGGATCGGTCGGGCCGTCGTGGAACGCCTCACGCGGGACGGCGCGCAGGTGGTCTTCGGTTTCGCCCGGGACGAGCGGGCCGCCGAGGAGGTGGTCCGGGCGGTCGCGGCGGCCGGCGGCCGGGCCCGGGCGGTCCGGGCGGAGCTGAGCGAGCCGGGCGCCGCCGAGGCGTTCATGGCGTCCGCCGACGAGCATCTGGGCGGACTGGACATCCTGGTGAACAACGCCGGTGTCGGGGCCGTCTCGACACCGATCGCGGACTTGGCCGAGGCGGAGTTCGACCGGGTGATGACGGTCAACGCCAAGGCCGCGTTCCTGACCATCCGATACGCGGCCCGGCACATGCGCGACGGCGGACGGATCGTCAACGTCTCGACCCTCAACACGATCCGGCCCGCCCCCGGCATCGCGGCCTACGCGGCGAGCAAGGGCGCCCTGGAGCAATTGACCACCATCGCCGCCCACGAACTCGGCCCGCGCGCCATCACCGTCAACACGGTCTCCCCCGGCGCCACCGACACCGACCTCCTCCGCTCCGCCAACCCCGCCGAGGTCCTGGCCACCGTCCCCGCCCTGACCCCCCTCCGCCGCCTCGGCCACCCCACCGACATCGCCGACACCATCGCCTTCCTCGCCGGCCCCGACGCCCGCTGGATCACCGCCCAAAACATCCACACCAACGGCGGCCTGGGCTAACCCACCGCCCTCGACCACCCTTGAAGACAACCGAACCCGCACCCCCACGCCCAACCCCGTCCAGCACGCGAGAACAACCCAACCCCACCCCAACCCACCCAACCGGGCCAACCCCCATCAGCCCGTCCGGCGTTCGAGGACAACCCGAGCCCACACCAACACACCCGCCCGGGCAAAGCCCCTATTCAGCCCGTCCGGCGTTTGAGGACACCCGAAAGCCCAGCCCGTCCGGCGCATGAGGACAACCCGAGCCCACACCAACGCACCCGCCCGGGCAAAGCCCTCATTCAGCCCGTCCGGCGTTTGAGGACACCCGAAAGCCCACCAACCCACCCGACCCAAGCCAACCCACCCAGCCCGTCCGGCGTTTGAGGACACCCGAGAGCGCACCGGACCATCCGACTCGAGCAAACCCCCAGCCCGTCCGGCGCTTGAGGACGAGCACACCCCGACGAGCCCGACTCAGGCAGCCCTATCCAGCCCGTCCGGCGCGTGAGGACAATCAGGCCCCGTCCACCCCGTCCGCAGGACGACGATGCACGACCCGAGCCGACGTCTGATCCCGCGCCAGCACCAGCATCGAGTCGATGTTCACGTGCGGCGGCCGCGTCGCCACCCACCCCACACACTCCGCGATGTCCTGGCCCACCAGCGGCGTCATCCCCGCGTACACCGCCGACGCGCCCTCCGCGTCACCACCGAGCCGGTTGAGCGTGAACTCGGTCTCGACCATGCCCGGGTCGATCTGGCACACCCGCACCGGTTGCCCACGCAACTCCAGCCGCAGCACCCGCGTCATCGCGGTCACCGCGTGCTTGGCCGCGTTGTACCCCGCGCCGCCCTCGTACGGCTCTCGCCCGGCCACCGACCCGATGGTGATCACCTGGCCGTCCCCGGACGCGATCAGCAGCGGCAGGAACGCCTTGGTCACCCGCAGGGTGCCGAGCACATTCGTTTCGTACATCGCGGTCCACGCCGCCTCGTCGGCCTCCGCGACCGACTCGGTGCCGCGCGCGATGCCCGCGTTGTTGACCAGCACGTCACAGCGGTCCACCGCGGCGGCGAACGCGGCGATCGAGGCCGGATCGGACACGTCCAACGGCAGCGCGCGACCTCGGCCCGCGCAGCGCTCGACCACCTCGTCCAGCCGGTCCTTGCGGCGCGCGCCGAGCACGACGTCGTAGCCCAGACCCGCCAGATGCACGGCGGTCGCGGCCCCGATCCCGCTGCTGGCGCCGGTGACCACCGCACAGCCTCGGTACGGCGTCGTGGGGTTCGCGGTCTCGCCCTGGGTCATCGCGCGGTTCCTCTCATGCGTGGCGGCCACCGGCGAACCACCCGTGCGGTTCCCGCGACCACCTTGCCGGTCTTCCCGCACCGTATGCCGGATCGACGCGACCCCGCATCGCCGCCCCCCACTTCGCAGGCCCCCACTTCGCAGGCCCCCACTTCACCGGCCCCCGCATCGCCGACCCCGCCTCACCCCGAGGAGGATCCGCCGTGCCCCGACGTCCAGGGCCACCCCAGCCGACCCCGCCGCGGAGGCAACGCGTGCGGCTCGGGCGTCTCCGGCCCCCCAGGCCACCCCGACGACACCCCCGGCAACGGCGGCAGCCCCTCCCGAAACAGCCACGCCTCGAACAACTCGTCCAACGGCCGCGAGGCATACCGCGCCACATGCGCGACGAAGTCCTCCGTCGTGACCACCCCGTGCCGATGCGACGTCGCCCAGTCCCGCAACATGGCGAAGAACGACGCGTCGCCGAGCGCACACCGCACCGCGTGTACGGTCAACGCCCCCCGGGCGTAGATCCGGTCGTCGAAGATCAGCTTCGGACGCGGCGCCCCGAGCAGCAAATCCTGCGGCAGACTGCCCAGTTGCCCGTGCTCGACGGCGGCCTGCACGGCGGCCTTCCGCCCGCCCGACCGCTCCGCCCACAACCACTCCGCATAGCGCGCGAAGCCCTCGTTGAGCCAGATGTGCCGCCAGCTCGCCAACCCCACGCTGTTCCCGAACCACTGGTGCGCCAACTCGTGGGCGACGAAACGCTCGGAGCCGCGCGAGCCGTCGACGTGGTTCGCGCCGAAGGTGGCCAGTCCCTGCGCCTCGATCGGGATGTCCAATGCGTCGTCGGTGACCACCACGGTGTACTCGCCGAACGGGTACGGCCCGAACAACTCCTCGAACAGCGTCATCATCTCCGGCTGCCGCGCGAAGTCGACCAGAAAGCGCGGCACCAGCCGAGCCGGCACGTGCGCGAGCTGCGATACCCCCACGTGCGGTTCCAGCGGCCCGATCGTGTCGTAGCGGCCGATCGAGACGCTGACCAGGTAACTCGCGGTGGGCGCGGACTGCTCGTAGACCCACGTGGTGTTGCTCGCCCGGGTACTGCGGGTCAGCAGTCGGCCGCTGACCACGACGGTGTACACCGACGGTGCGGTGACCGAGATCTGGTACGCGGCCTTGTCGTCGGGCCGGTCGTTGCACGGATACCAGGACGGCGCGCCGATCGGCTGGCCGGCCACCAGCGAGCCGTCGGTCAGTTCCTCCCAGCCGACCCCGCCCCACGGACTGCGCACCGGCTTCGGATTGCCCGTGTAGTGCACCTCGACGGTGAACGCGGCCCGCGCGCGGATCGTCGTACCCGGCCGCACCCGCAACTTGCCCGCACGGTGCGTGTAGTGCGCCCGGCGGCCGTCCACCAGCACCCGCCCGATCCGGAACTCCGCCAGGTCCAGCGCGAATTCGTTCAGCGGCCGATCACCGGCCAGCGCGCCGATCCGGGCGGTGCCGGCCAGTCGGTTGGGCCCGGGTCGGTAGTCCAGGGTCAGTTCGTAGCGGTGCACGCGATAGCGCGGGTCGCCGTGTGTGGCGAAGTACGCCTCCCCGGCACCTGAGCGCGGCCCCTGGTCGATCACCGATTCGTGCTCCGTCCCCGTCGCGCCCGCCGTCGCGGGACGGGCCGTTTCCCGCGACGCCGCCTCGAAACGCATTACCGTCGCCACGCCTCGATCGGATTGCCCAGCCAGCCGGTGTCCTCGGGAACCGTCTCGCCGCGCATCACCAGCGAGGCGGGACCCAGCGTGCTGCGCGCCCCGATCGTGCTGCCCGGCAGCACGATCCCGCGCGGACCCAGCGTGGCGCCCTCGCGAAGGATCACAGTATCCATCCGCATGATCCGGTCGTGGAAGAGATGCGTCTGGAGCACACAGCCGTGCCCCACGCTCACCGCGTCCTCCAGCGTCACCAGGTCCGCCTCCGGCAGCCAGTAGCTCTCGCACCACACACCGCGCCCGATGGATGCCCCGAGTCCGCGCAGCCACGCGTTCATCACCGACGTGCCGGGCACCCGGCCGATCAACCACGGCACGGCCAGTACCTCGACGAAGGTGTCGGCGAGTTCGTTGCGCCACACGAAGCCGCTCCACAGCGGGTGCTCCACCGGCCGGAAACGACCGACCAGGAGCCACTTGGCCGCGATCGACACGACACACGCGAGCACGCCGCACCCGAGCAGGACCACGCCGGACAGCAGCGCGGCCAGGATCAGCGAATGGCTGCCCAGCCAGGCCAGCGCGGCCAGGGTGAGCACGGCCAGCGCGGCGGAGCACAACACCGGTACCGCGCGGCACAGCTCGACCAGGCCGCGCGCCCAGCGCAGCCGGGCGGGCGGGTCGTAGGTCAGGCCCTGGTCGGCGACGTCCGCCGAACGCGGCAGGCGCATCGGCGGCATGCCCAGGTACGAGCCGCCCTTCTTGGTCTTCTTCGGTGTCGCCGACAACACGCCGACCAGGCCGCGCGCGGGCACCGAGCGGCCCGGCGCGGTCATCCCGGAGTTGCCCAGGAAGGCCCGCTCGCCGATCTCCGCCGCGCCGATCCGGATCCACCCGCCGCCGAGTTCATAGGAGGCGATCAGCGTGTCGTCGGCCAGGAAGGCCCCGTCGCCGACCGTGGTCAGGCTGGGCAGCGCGAGCACCGTGGAGGCCTCGACCCCCTTGCCCACCTTCATCCCGAGCGCGCGCAGCCACACCGGCGTGAACAGGCTCGCGTACAGCGGGAACAGCTTGTCCCGAGCCAGGTCCATCAGCTGGGTGACGGTCCACGCCTGCCAGCCGATCCGGCCGTGCAGCGGGTGGTAGCCGGGCCGCAGACCCAGGCTGAGCAGCCGGACCAGGAGCACGATGGACAGCGCGTACACCAGCGCGAACGCGGCCACGGCGGGCACCAGCGCGAGCAGCGCTCCGGTGAGCGCGGCGCCGAGACCGGCACCGGGACGCACGAACGCGCCCAGGATCGGCAGTACGGGCAGCGCGGCCACGATCGGCAGGAGGCTCGGCAGCAGCCCGCTCGCGCCGTACAGCACCACCCAGCTCGTCTTGCGCGGCGGACGTTCGCCCAGCCGGCTTCGGTCCACCTTGCCCAGTCGTATCGCCGGCACCCCGCCCCAGCGGCGGCTCGGCGGCACGTTGCCGGTGACCGCGGAGCCCGCCGCCACCTCGGCCGAGCGGCCGATCCGGGCGCCCGGGAAGAGCGTGCTGCGGGTGCCCACGATCGCGCCGGCGCCGACCTTTATCGCGCCGATCTCCAGTCGGTCGCCGTCCAGCCAGTGGCCGGACAGGTCCACCTCGGCCTCCACCGCGCAGCCCCGGCCGAGCTTGAGCAGGCCGGTGACCGGCGGCAGGGTGTGCAGGTCGACGTCCTGGCCGACCTTGGCGCCCAGCGCCCGGGCATAGCGCAGCAGCCAGGCCCCGGAGAGCGCGGTCGCACCGCTGACGTCGGCCAATTGTTCGGCCGCCCACAGCCGCAGGTGCACACCGCCGCCGCGCGGATAGCTGCCCGGGCGCAGCCCGCGCAGCAGCAGTCGGGCGCCGCCGGCGGCGATGGCCACCCGGCCGGGCGGGCTGAACAGCGCCGCCCAGCCGGCCGCGACCCACCACCAGGACGCGGTGGGCGCCCACGGGTGGCTGCCGAACCAGGCCGCGACATTGCCGAGCGCGAGCAGGCCGACCGTCCAGCGCAGCCCGACCAGGGTGAACAGCGGGATCAGCATGAGGAGCTGCGCGATCCGGGCCCGGGTCGGTGTCGGCGCCACCTTGCGCGCCGCGCCCGCGTCCTGTGCCGAGCGTTCCAGTCGGCGGGCCAGCTTGCGCAGTGTGGGCTGCTGGTAGATATCCGCGACGGCGGCCGCCGGATATCGCTCACGCAGCAGGGTGGTCAGCCGGGCGGCGGCCAGGCTGTTGCCGCCGATCGCGAAGAAGTCGTCCTGTGCGCTGTCCGGGGCGATGCCCAGCACGTCGGTCCACTGCTCGGCGAGCCAGGCCTCGGTGCCGTAGAGCTGTTCGGTGGGTCCGGCGTCCTCCGCGTCCGCGAGCGGCCACGGCAGCGCGTCCCGGTCGACCTTGCCGGAGGTACGGGTGGGCAGGTCGGCCACCGGGGCGAGCCGGGGCACCAGGGCGGCGGGCAGCTCGGCCCGCAGCCGGCGTACCGCCTCCTCGCGGTCCCAACCCTCGCCGGTCACCAGATAGCCGACCAGGAGCTGGTTGCCACCCTTGACGGTGCGTACCGCCGCCGCCGCGCCCACCACGCCGGGCAGCGCCTGCAGGGCCGCGTCGATCTCGCCGAGTTCGATCCGCCGGCCGCCGAGTTTGATCTGCTCGTCGCCTCGACCGACGAAGACCAGGCCCTCGGCGTCGGCGCGCACCACGTCACCGCTGCGGTAGGCGCGGTCCCAGCCCATCGACTCCAGCGGGGCATACTTCTCCGCGTCCTTGGCCGGGTCCAGGTAGCGGGCCAGGCCGACGCCGCCGATCACCAGCTCGCCGGTCTCGCCCATCGCGACGGGCCGGCCGCCGGCGTCGACCACGGCCAGTTCCCAGCCGTCCAGCGGCAGGCCGATCCGGACGGGACCCTCGCCGGTGAGCAGCGATCCACAGGCGACCACGGTCGCCTCGGTCGGGCCGTACGTGTTCCACACCTCGCGGCCCTCGGCGACCACGCGCTCCACCAGCTCGGGCGGGCACGCCTCACCGCCGAAGATCAGCAGCCGTACGTCCAGCAGCGCCTCGGTCGGCCACAGCGCGGCGAGCGTGGGCACCGTGGACACCACGGTGATCTCCTGCTCGGCCAGCCAGGGCCCCAGGTCGGCGCCGGAGCGCACCCGCGAGCGCGGCACGGTGACCAGGCACGCGCCGTACCGCCAGGCCAGCCACATCTCCTCGCAGGACGCGTCGAAGGCGACCGACAGGCCCGCCATCACCCGGTCGCCGGGGCCGATCGGCTCCTCCTGGAGGAACAGGCCGGCCTCGGCGTCCACGAAAGCCGCGGCGTTGCGGTGGGTGACCGCGACGCCCTTGGGCTTGCCGGTGGAGCCGGAGGTGAAGATGATCCAGGCGTCGTCGCCGGGGCCGGGACGGGCGGACGGCGCGGGGTCGGCCTCCCGGGTGACCCGCAGCTCGCGGTCGGCACCGAGCACGGCGCGTACGCCGGCCTCGCCGAACACCAGGTCGGCCCGCTCGTCCGGGTCCTCGGCGTCCACCGGGACGTAGGCGGCGCCGGCGGCCAGCACGGCGAGGATGGCGACGTACAGGTCGTTGCTGCCGGAGGGCACCCGAACGCCGACCCGGTCCCCGACGCCGACGCCGGCCTCGGCGAGCCTGCGGCGCAGCGCCTCCACCTCGGCGGCCAGGGCGCGGTACGTCAGCGTCCGCCGGCCGTCGTCGAGGGCGGGCTCGTTCGGGTGGTCCCGGACGGTGGCGTCCAGGATGTCCACGAGGGTGCGGGGCGCGGGGGCGGGGCGCCCAGGGTAGACGGCCGGGGTCGGCGTCGGTGCGGTGCCGGACGGATCGTCCGCTCGTACTGGTAGCGCGATGGCCATGAATTCCTCATCATCCCTGGTCCCCGCTACGGCCCATTGGCAGGCGCCCGGGGAGATGTCGCGTCCCCGGTCCCTGGCCGGCCGGGTCGCTTCTCGAGCGTGGCAACCCGACCGACAGTAGCTCCGTTCGACGCGGTTCGACGACCCGAGATGCGATCAACTACCGTTAAAACAAAGGCATCTGACGCATCGTCATATATGATTTGACGTCTCGTCAGATGCCACCATCCCCTACAGGCAAGCTTCTTGACGACCCGTCAGCCCAGAACCCGACTTACGCACCACACCTCACTCCTGTGACCCACACCACACCGTAATCCCACCCCATCCACCCCGCCCCCGGGGCTCCCCCGGACGGATGACACGCCGCACAAGCCCCCGAACGGGCTACAAACGGTGCCCGCCACGACACACGGGGTACGCGCGGGGCGGTACCGGCGGGCCGCAGATCGCGCCCTCACCCGGGGTACGGAGGGCACGATCGCCGGCCCGCGGATCGCGTCCTCGCGGGTGACGACGGCCGAGGTGTGCCCGACCACCTCCGGTACCGACCCCGGGTCGACCGGACGGCCCAGGCTGCCGTGCGCGCTCGGCAGCACCATCACGTTCCGTAGTCACCCCGGTCGGGCCAATTTCAGGCCGGGCGGGACGGCCCGGCCGGCATCTCGGGGAGCCGCCCGGGGCACCTCGTGGGGCCGCCCGGGCACCCTCACAGGCCGTCCGGGCGTCTCGCGAGGCGCACCCCGGCGGTACGACCGGCCGGCCCGATCCCGTTGCCGATCCCGCTCCCGGGATCCGCGCCGGCCGGTCCGGTCGTACCTCCTCCGTTCCGAAATCCGGTTTCAGCCGAGCCGGACGGCGAGCGGAAGGTGGCTCAGCCGAGCCGGGTCGGCGATCACGTCGATCTCGGTGATCCGCCCGTCCACGATGGTCAGCCGCAGCACCAGGAAGAGCCTCCCGTTCGGGGCGATGACGATCCCCGGCCTGCCGTCCACGAGCGCCACGTCGCCCACCCGGGCACGGTGCGCGAAGACCCTGGTCTCCTCGGCCACCGCCCGCGCGCCCCGGACATCGGTGGCCACCTCGTCCGGTACGGCGAGCCGGTCGGCGCGGCGTACCACGTCCGGCGCCAGCAACTCGACCAGCGTGTCCAGATCGCCACCACGCGCGGCGGCCAGGAACGCGTCGACCACGCCGTAGTCCCGAGCCAGATCGACTTCGTCGACCGTCGCCACACCGCGCACCCGCTCCCGCGCCCGACTGGCCAATTTCTTGCTCGCCACCGACGACCGCCCCACGACCGGCGCGATCTCGGCGAACGGTACGGCGAACAGGTCGTGCATCACGAAGGCGACCCGCTCGGCGGGCGTGAGCCGGTCCAACACCACCAGCAGCGCCTGACCCACCGACTCGGCCAGCACCGCCTCGTGTTCGGGCTCGACCCCGCCCGGCCGCTCCGACACCGCCTCGGGCATCGAGGCCAGCGGTTCCTCGCCTCGGGTCCGCCGAATCCGCAACATGTCCAGACACACCCGGGCGACCACGGTGGTCAGCCACCCGGCGAGGTTCTCGACGCCGTCCACGCCCGCCCGGTCGACCCGCAGCCAGGCGGCCTGTACGGCGTCGTCGGCGTCGTCCAGCGAGCCGAGCATCCGGTAGGCGACACCGCGCAGATGGTCGCGATGCGCCTCGAAGCGCACCGCCAGGCCCTCGTGTCCGTTCATGGTCACCTTTCCCGTCACGCATCAGTCAAAGGGGAGACGGACCACTTCGCACAACGCCGACGGCAAGGAGACAACAGGCGAGTTTACCGTCGCCGCACCCCCATCCACGCGGCCGTACACCCGGCTCACCCCATACCCGCCGGGCCGGATCGAACCGGTTCGCGCGGCACCCCGTGCTGCCCGATCCGCGCCCCGGCGCCGCCCGGTCCCCACTCACCCGATCGGCACCCGCCCGATCCGCACAAGCTCGAACCGCACACGCTCGAACCGCACCAAGGAGAAGCCCGATGAAGTTCTTCCGACTCGACTCCAGCATCCGCACCGAGGACTCGGTCACCCGAACCCTCGCCGATCTCGTCGAGGCGGAGTGGACCCGCGCCTACCCGGTCGCCGAGTTCGTCCGTCGTGACCTGGGCCGTCGCCCGCTGCCGCAGGTCTGGCCCGTCGCCGAGGCGAGCCGTACCACCGAGGAGGCCGCCCGCACCGACGAACAGCGCGCCGCCACCGCGCTCGCCGCCGAACTCACCGACGAGCTCCTCGCCTGCGACGCCTTCCTGCTGGCCGTACCGATGTACAACTTCGGCGTCCCGCAGCAGGTCAAGGCGTGGTTCGACCTGGTCATCACCGACCAACGGGCCGCCGACGTCACCCGGCCGCTGCTCCCGGGCCGCCCCGCCGTACTGGTCGAGGCCCGAGGCGGCGGCTACGCCCCCGGCACTCCGCGCGCCGGCTGGGACCACGCCACTCCGTACGTCCTCCGCATGCTCACCGATGTCTGGGGCCTCGACGTGGTCACCGCCCGCGCCGAACTCACCGCCGCGGACGTCAACCCGGCCATGACGGAACTCAGGCCGCTCGCCCACCGCCTCCTCACCGAGGCCCAAACAGCAGCGACCGAACACGCCCGGTCCATCGGCGAACGGCTGCGCACCGCACCGAGCGATCGCACCCCGGCCCCGGCCACCGCCTGACCCGGAGCCGCCGGGCCCTCGCGGCGCGGGCAGCCCCGGCTGCCCGCGCCGAGACGGTCGCCGCCGTCATGACACGACTCCGGTCGCGTCCTGATCGACGAACCGGTCCTGCGTTCCCGGACCAGGCCGAGGAGGCCGGCGCCGATCGTCCACCGCTCCACTGATGCACCGTCAAGGCCCGGACGGCGCAAGGCTGCTGCGCTTCGATGCGGAGGAATGGGAGCTTGTCGCGACCGAACGGGCAGGGCAATGACCGGGGTCCGCACCGGCTGCGGCCCAACTCCGCCGCGATGGAACGCAGTTCATCGCCGTTCCGGAAGCCGGCCAAGCTCCGAGCCTCGGCCGTTCTCACGTCAACCCGCTACGGGCGCGTTGTTACAGAGCCTGCGTGTTTCCGCGCCGCTCGCGCGCCCAACCTGTTGCCGGGATGTCCGGTGCGCCCCGGCGGAACCCGCCCGGCGTGTGGGCCGTTGCGGGCGTCCGGGGCGTGCCGGGATGTCCGCTGTTCCCTCTCGTGACCATGTCACCGGTCTGCGACAGCGGCGTCGTGGACCGTCGACTCCCGTATCGCCGGCGTCCGCGGCCGTTTCATAGTGGATCTCGCAAGCAGCCGGGAGCCGAACGAGTTTCGGCCCGACCACTGGACACCAAGGGGTTCTCTTCATGTTCGGCCAACGTCGCAAGGCCATTCTCGTCTCCGCAGCCCTCGCCACCGGCGCCATGCTGATGACGGCGTGCCAGGACACGGACTCGGACAAGAACACCGGCGCCGCACCGCCCCCCGCCTCCGCACCCGCCGGCCAGGCCGGCAACGCCCCCACCCAACCCGCCGCCTCCACCACCACCGGCGGCAACCAGAGCGGCGGCCAGAGCGGCGGAACGACCCCCGCCGGAAAGACCTCCGCCGGCCAGGGCACCACCGGCGGGGCCGGCAACGACGGTTCGATCGGCAAGTGCCGCACCGACGACCTGCAGGTCACCGCGATCGACGCCACCATCGGCGGCGACACCAACCACACCGTCGCCGTGACGTTCAAGAACATCGGCCACAACTGCACCATGTCCGGATTCGCCGGCGTCGACCTGCAGACCAGCGCGGGACCGCTGTCCGCGAAGCGCACCGGCGCACCCGCGGTCCCGTTCACCCTCAAGAGCGACAAGTCCGTGTCCTTCGGCATCACCTACCCGGCCAACGACAGCGGTGGCTCCGGCGTCCGCATCACCGGCCTCCAGGTGACCCCGCCCGGAGAGACCAATTCCGTCACCCTGCGCTGGCCCGGCACCGGCTCCCTGCCCGTCACCGACGGCACCGGCTCCCCGGTCGACGTCGGCCCCATCGGCAGCGCCGGCCAAGGCGGCTGACCCACACCCCCAAGACCAATGAAGACCTCGGGTACGGGCCCCACCGCGTGCGTGACGGGGCCCGTACCCGCGTGCCGTTGCGCATCCGCCGGACACCCCGAAATCGGGTGCCCGTACTGCCGAATGTCGGCGGGTGCCGGAACGCCCGCATTACCCGCGCACGCGGCGCGCGCGCGAATGCGGGCGCTGGTCGGAGGTTTCCATGTCCGCGCCCTCTCGGCGAGCGGCGCCCCGATCGCCCGAATCGACGATACGTAGGCCGCCGCGGCCGGTCAGCCCATCGTCTTGGCGCCGTCCAGTGATTCACGGAGGATGTCCGCGTGTCCGGCGTGCTGCGAAGTCTCGGCGATGACATGGAGGATGACGCGGCGCACGGACCACCGGGCGCCCGGCTCGAACCACGGGGCCTCGGGAAGAGGGTGGGACGCGTCCAGATCGGGCAGCGTGGCCACCAGGTCGTCGGTCGCACGTGCCACGTTTTCGTACGCGTCGAGCAGTCCGCCGAGCGTTTCGCCCTCGGCCATGCGGAACTGGCCTTCCCAGTCGGTCGGTTCGCTCATCATGGCCTCCGCGCCGCCGACCGCGAATCGCATCCAGGACGCCTCGGTGCCGGCCACGTGCTTGATCAGGCCGCCGAGGCAGAGCTCACTCGCGGTGGTACGCGTCGCCGCCTGTTCGTCGGTGAGTCCGTGGACCGTTTGGCGTAGGAACCCTCGATGCCTCGCGAGAGATTCCAGCAGGTCGGCACGCTCACGCGTGGTCGCCATCCGGTCGCCGCTCATGCTGCCTGCCCTTCGATGTCGTCCACCACCTCACCCCGCGCCGCCCGACTATGCCACAACAGGGATGGCTCGGCGTAGATCAACACGGAGCGGACGGTGACGATGCCGGGGGCTTCCTCGTGTCCGTGGACCGGAAGGACACCTCCTGCGCCCCGTGCCGCCCCGCAGGATCAGGGAAGGGCGGAGCGGCGGCCGACCGACCCGAACCTGATCGCGGCTCGAGGTCCGCACCGCGAGTGAACGAAACCGCGACCGGCCCCCGAGCCCTGCCGACGCTCCGGACCCCACCCACGCGTACCCCTGCGGAGCCGCCGGCAGGGTCGTGGTCTCCGCCCACGAGGGGGTCAACGTCGGCGCCTCCTACTTCCCCGACATGCAACTCGAACGGTTCATCCCGGCCCTGCGCGAGGCACTCACCGCGGAGTTCGGGGCCGGTGCCTTCGCCGCCGACTACTTCACCCAGGCACACGCGGCGGGGCTGGACGTCCCCGACAGCACCGTCGCCTTCCTGGCGGGCCTGGTGGGCGGCGACTACCCGACGGACCTGACGTACGACAGCCTCTTCCGGCACGTCAACGCCTTCCTCCAGGACCAGGACAGCGGCCCGCCCGGAGCACGCGTCAACCCGTTCACCGTGGTCTCGGACGCCGCGTTCGCGCTGATCGGCACGATGAACCTGCGCATGGTCGAGCGCGCCTCCTACGTGGCCCAGAACAGCCGGCTGTCCATCGGCTACTCGGTCGGGGCCGCCTCCGGAGTGGCCCTGGCCAGGCAGGAGCCCGAGAAGCGGCCCTTGGTGTTCGTCGGCGACGGCTCCTTCCAGGAGACCTGCCAGGAACTGTCCACCCAGGTCCGGCACGGGCTGCGTCCCGTCGTGTTCGTCCTGGACAACGAGGGGTTCTACGGCATCGAGCAGATGCTCGTACACCCCTGCTACTACGCGGAAAACCCGTCCGAAGGCGCCGAGTTCTACAACAACCTGCACGTGTGGCAATACGAGCGACTCGCCGACGTCTTCGGTACCGACAAGCACCCGATGACCGGCGTGAGCGTACGCACCCACACCGACCTCGAAACCCTCCTGACCAGGGTCACCGACCGCAACGACCAGATCAACCGGGGACCGATCCTGGTCCGCGTGCTGCTCGACCGGCGCGACTACCCGAGGGCGATGCAATACAAGATCGACGAGAACTGTAGGTAGACGCAGGTAGACGAAGGCCACGTCGCGAGGAAGCCCGCATCGGGACATCGCACACACAAGGCCCCGGACCGCCTTCAGCCAGGCGCCCAAACCGCCACGGAAAGCAACAGAGCCCAGGTCAGCACGCTGACCTGGGCTCCGCTTCGGGTGGGCACAGACAGACTCGAACTGTCGACCCCTGCTTTGTAAGAGCAGTGCTCTAACCAACTGAGCTATGCGCCCTCATGGGCTCTGACCTGCGCGGCTTGGCGATGTGCCGCCGCTTCTCTCCCGCGATTTCCACCCTACGGGAGAAATTCAGGAGACGATCTTGGTCGGTCGCTCCGTCGGGAGAAATCGCTTCCTCCCAGTGCCTCTGCATCAGCGCCGTGAAGCGCTCGATCGACCGCACCATGATGTGAGTGTATCGACCGTCGATCCCCCTGTACTCGTGCCCGAGCTGCCGGCGTTGGAACACCTTCGGCAACTCGCCGAACTCGTCGCCGTCCTCCATCGCGGACTTGCACCAGTGCCGCCCGCCGTGCAGTCGCCAGCCCGGGACGATGGGCTCCCACGACTCCACGGCAGGGATCACCGTTGTGGGTTCCCCGGGATCCGGTGGTTCGGCCGCCACGACCGTCCGGTACCCGGAGTTGTCCAGGACGCCCTGCTCGACCAGCCACGTGATCGCCTTCTGCACAGTCGCCCGTCCGGCCCGGTGCGTCTGCGCCTGCTCCACGAGCGTCGGCAGGGTGGCGCCGGGCCCGAGGTTCCCGGCGCGCACCGCGGCCAGGATGTCGGAGGCGATCGACTGCCACTTGGTGTGCGGGAGTTCGCGGGCCGGCTGACCCTGGCGGCCGTCTGCCGCAGGGCCCAGGACTCGCCCGTTCCAGTTCGTGCGCAGCCACTTCGTGCCGCTCGGCGTGCTGAACGGGTACTCGTGGGGCCACGTTTGCAGGTGCCGCGCGATCCGGTCGACGAGGAACGGCGGCAGGTAGACGTCGCGCGCGGAGTGCCTGTTCTTCGGCGGCCCGAGGTAGGTGATCACCTTCTCCGAGCCGTCGGGCCGTGCTTCGGTGTCCTCGTGCCAGGCCCCCACCTTGGGGTCGATGACCAGCACCTTGTAGGTGTGGTCGCGGCCGTTGAGGCGCCAGGTCCGTTCGACGAGGCAGTTGTCACGGTGGAGTGCGCACAGCTCGCCGTACCGCGGTCCGGCGAACTGGGAGACCAGGACCATCAGTTGCTCGGCCTCGGTGGACATGCGCTCGGCGATGCGGATCACCGCGTCGGGGTGGGCCCAAATGGTTCCCGTGCTGTCTGCGGGCTCGGCGTGGCCGCTCCAGCGGCGGCGGTAGATCGGGTTCGAGTCGAGCTTCCCCTCATCGACCGCGGCGGTGAGGATCGACGAGAGCAGGGAGACCGCCTGGCGCAC
This sequence comes from Embleya sp. NPDC050154, assembly GCF_044460165.1. Lineage (NCBI taxonomy): Bacteria > Bacillati > Actinomycetota > Actinomycetes > Kitasatosporales > Streptomycetaceae > Embleya > Embleya sp. NPDC050154. The sequence continues at coordinate 74,318 of NZ_JBITJP010000040.1, read as the reverse complement.
GCTGACCTCGGAGACGGGGTCGGTGGTCAGGGCCCACTTCTCGACGAGCGGCCAGGTGAACGCGCCGATCTGGTGGTGCTGCCACTCGGGCAGGAGGTAGGTCCGCAGGAGGTAACGGCGGCGGCTTCGCGTGGCCGGCCGTTTGCCCTGGGTCTTCATCCACTCGGCGGCCCACTCGCCGAACGGCATGAGGCCGCGGCGGGGATCGACGTGGGCGAGTCCGGACTTGCGGACTTTGGCTTCTTCCTCGTCGGCGGCCTGCTTCGCCAGGCGCTTCGTACCGAACTTCTCGGGGAGGGTGCCGTGGGTTCCGTCGAGCTTCTTGTACCGGGCGCGGTAGCGCCCCTTGCCGATCTTTTCCCCAAATCCCATGGGCGCCTCAACAGTTCGGTCGGCCGGTAGGGCCGCCGCGAACGGGGGCGCGTCGGCGGCGGCATCCCTACCAGCGTCGGGGTCGGACTGTTCAGCCTGCCAGGACGGGCAGTCGCGTGTACTGGATCGCCACGATGTTGAGCGCTGCCTCGAGCAGCTTCGCTCCATCGTCGGTGATGAGGTCCTTACGAATCCACCAGACGATCGACTCCCCCTCTCGATCAAACAGAATCCGCCCGTTTCCGGGGATGAACGCTTCGCGCCGCACGTGGATCATGCTGCCGCCCATTGCCGATCGGTGGCGCCGACGTCGGGGCATAGAGCCTAGGCCGATACCGCACGGTATGTGACCGAAACACAGCACAAGATCAAAATACTACTTCTTGCTTATTGATCATCACTTTCCGTCGTGATCCCGTGGAGGGCGCGCTTGGCGCGCTTCCATACCTCCAGGTCACGACGCAATTGCTCAGGGTCAATGTTCTCGGCGTCGTCCCGCTTCAAGATCATCACGAGGCTCGAACCACTCCCCTCGCGCGAGAGATCGAGCACGGCGGTGTCAACAACCTCACCCTCCGTCAACTCCTGAGCAATGCGAAGCGGCATCCCATCCGCGAACGCCCGCTCCCGCATGGGGGGTTGGGAAGCCGACGATGAACGCTCCCCTGTCGGCGGGTCGCCGCCGGCCAGGATGTCCTGAACCACCCCGGGCCCCCAGTCGAACGTGTTCTCCAGCCGGAACACGCTCGCTGGGATTCGAGTGAAGCCGACCCCGCGCTCGATCACCTGGAGGGTCGCGCGGGACACGCCTGCCAACTCGGCAAGCTCGTCCTGGTTGAGCCCTCGCGCACTGCGAGCCGCGCGCACGAAGTTCCCCAGCCTCTTCCAGTCCTTCTCCATGCCCTCATCCTGTCGCAGAAGCAGGCAACCCACAGCATGGCTTTGCGCCATTTGACCAGCGGATGAGCGTTTCTGGTGTTGGCCATGCGCTGCTGTGCGCTGCTTTTGATCACCAGCGTACGCCGGGGTGCAACACCTCGATACACGGGCTACAGCAACTAGAAACACCTAGCAACACCTTGCGTCAGGCAGCAGCAGGGACTAGCTTTGTCACGTGAGAGCTAACGGCACCGCGATTCGCAACGCACGACGCCTAGCTGGACTGAGTATTGCGATGCTTTCTCAGGCAGTTGGGATCAGTGAGGGACACCTGTCCCGAGTCGAGCGCGGGAAGGCTGGCGCATCCCCCGCGACTCTCCTCCGCCTGGCCGCCCAGCTCGGAGTCGCTCCGGAAGACCTGATCAAAGGAGGCCCCGTGCCCGGCACCGCCGCTTCGAGCGCAGTGCTCGACGAGACCGACCTGAACGACTTGAACGACCTGCACCTCTACGAGGTGGACGAGGTGGTTCGCATGACGAAGCTGCCTCGCACCTGGCTGACCCGCAGGGCCGGAGAAAAGCGCATTCCGTGCAGCTACCTGGGCAAGTACCTGCGCTTTTCGGCCGACGACATCCGCGAGCTGATCGCGATGCACCGGATCGACCCGAAGACGGGTCTCCCGCGCCAGGCCAGCAAGGCCGCCTGACGCAAACCGGCCGGCCCCGAAGGACCGGCCTGGACCAACCCCTCTACCTAGGAGCGGTCTTGAGCACCATCATCCCCCAGACGGACGGCGAGTCGCCGTTCGACGCAATCCGCCAGACCGACCAGCAGGGCAATGTGTACTGGTCGGCGCGCAAGCTTCAGCCGCTCATGGGGTACCGACGCTGGGAGAACCTGACCCCAGCGCTCAATCGGGCCCGAGCCGCCGCCCGCAACCAGGGCATGGACGTCGACTCGAACTTCCTGGGATCGCAGGAAGTTGCAGGTCACAGCGGGCCCGCTCCTCTGGACTACCGACTCACCCGCTTCGCCGCCTACCTGGTCGCCATGAACGGTGACCCCAACAAGCCAGAAGTTGCCGCCGCGCAGACCTACTTCGCCATTCAGACCCGCGCCGCCGAGCTTGCCGGCGTTCGCCCGATGGACGAGTTGGAGCTGGCCGAGCGCCAGGTGCAGCTCATCCGGGAGAAGCGTGCGGCCGAGGCTCGTGCCGAGCGTGCCGAGGAGACGGTGTCGGCGCTGGAGGGCGGCGACGGGCTGACGATCCGCTCGTTCCACAAGAAGTACTTCTCCGACGTGTCCGAGCGGGCGTTCTTCGAGCACCTGTACTCGCACCACCTGCTGCTGAACCAGCGTGGCAAGGGTTCGGAGCGCGAGGACGGCACGCACCGCGACGGTTCGCAGCACCGGCACCCCTCGTACAAGGGGAAGCACTTCTTCTACTTGCACGGCGGCAAGGTCTTCGGCGGCAAGCGCCGGGAGACGGCGCGCGTGCGGCCCGGCCAGGTCGAGCTGGAGCTGAAGGCGCTGCTGATCGCGCAGGGGCTCCCGGCGAACAACAACCAGTGCGGGCCGCCGGCGATCGAGGGTCCGACGCAGACTGCGCTGAGCCTCAACGAGGCGGGTGCCGCGTGACGACCCCGGACATGGACGAGGTATTCGCCGCGTGGATGCGCGCCGACCGCAAGCGGATCGGCTGGTCGCAGCAACGCATTGCCGATGCGACGACGGCTCACGGGCGGCTGTTTCACCAGACGCAGATCGCGAAGATCGAGCGCGGCGACCGGAAGGTAAGCCTCGCCGAGGCCGCCGACATTGCCGCCGCTATGGGGTCCAGTTTGGCGGTTGCCCTCGGCTACGCCGAAGAGGTTCCCGGGCGCCTGGAGCGCGCCAACACCGTCGTGGCCCTGTCCGACGCGCAGACGGCTCTGACTCTGGCTCGCTCCGTCGTGGAAGCCGCGCTCGAACGAGTTGTCAACGCCCCTTAAACGCAGGTGCGGGCCGCCTCGCGCCACGAGACGACCCGCTGCCCCACCACGACCCAGAGATCCCTGAAGACACAGAGAGAGGTGGCAGGACGTGACACAGGCTACGACAACTCATCGGACTTGCGGGGAGGTCGACCGCGCCGTCCAGGCCCGGGATGCCCGCGCCCAGCAGGCAATCATCGGCGCGCTCCGCAGCGTCGAGCCGCGGATCGGGTTCACCGCGGCGACCGTGAGCCGGCGCCCGTTCCGGGGTGAGCAGATCGCGGTGGTCGAGTGCCCGGCGATGCCGCCCGCCCGCCGGTACGCGGTGGTCACCACCGTGCGGTTCGGCTTCGGCGACCTGGACGAGCAGCCGCCAGCCGGGCTGACGGTCCGGGTGCACGTCTGGGCTCCCCTGCAGGAGGCCCTCGAGGTGGCGACCCGGCTGGAGTTGGGCGGTGCTTCGCCCACGCCGACGCGGGACGAGCTGGTCGAGGCGGCCCTGGTGTCGCTGGCCGAGCGCGTGCAGGAGGCGGTGGAAGCGGAGGCGTACACGGACATCCCCGCCTACGTCCGCGAGGTCAAGGCCGACCTGTTGGCGCTGGGCGTCGGATCGCAGGTGTCCCGGTGAGCGGCGGTGGGTTCCGGCCGGCGGCGAGGTACGTGGTCCTGCGTGCCGGGTCGGTCGTGGTCGGCACCGCCTCGGAGTGGGACCCGGACAAGGGGATCGGCTACCAGACGGTGACGCTGGCGCTGCCGAACGGTACGGGCACGATCGAGCTGCGCGCGGAGACGCGGGTCGCGGGCGCGGTGGCGAACGCGCTGGCCGGGCTGGAGCCGGTGGTGGAGGACGCGCCGCCGACCTCGCTGTTCACGGTCAAGGGCGGCGGCGAGTTCGGCGACCTGGTCATCGAGGCGCCGGTCGGCATCACCAATCCGGGCTTGATCGCCACGCACCTCCAGGAGCGGCTGACGGCGCTGACGCGCCCGCTGATTGCCGCCGAGCACGCCATCGACTGGATGGTCTACCTGCCCGACGTGACATCGACAGGCCCCGCCGAGGGGTTCGCGTCGCTGTCGATCGACGAGTTCCCGGCCGTCCGCTACCCGCTGGTCGAGGCGTCGCGCACCGAGATCGGTGGTGCCCGGTGACGCCCGCGCAGTGGCTTGCGCTGCACGGCGACGCGGCCACGGACGTGCGGGAGTTCGGCGACCACCAGGTCGTCCGGGGCTGGTCCGCCGAGGAGTACGCGGAGTTCGAGCACGTGGCCGAGTACGCCGCCTGGCTGGCGAAGCGGACCGAGACGGCCACCACCGACACGACGACCGGGGAGACGACCCGATGACCGAGGACATCGCCGAGCGCTTCAAGCGCGAGACGGCCTTGCACGAGATGACCGTCCTGCACGACGACGGCCTGTACCGGCACCTCCGTTTCGCGGACCCGGACGGCAGCCATGACTGGTGGTCGCTGACGACCTGGCCGCACAAGCTCACCATCAACGGCTCGGTCGGGACCTACGTGTTCTCGGTCTCGCCGACCGTGGACATGTTCGCGCTGGTCCGCGAGTCCTCCGGTTCCGGCCCGAACTTCGACTACTGGGCGGAGAAGATCATCGCGGCCGGCGAGCCGGTCGTGGGGTTCTCCTGGGAGCTGTTCGAGAAGCGCGTCGCCGAGTACCTCGCGACGGCCGAGCCGTACTGGCCGGGCGTGACGGCGGTGTGGGAGTCCGAGGTCAACGGCTTCTGGACGCACTACGACACCAGCACCGAGGACGGCGCGCGGCACGCCCTGCACCAGTTCAGGTACCGGCCGGAGGGCACGGCGGAGGCTGACGCGTTCCGGTTCCGGGGCACCGGGGACTGGGACTTGCGGGCTCACGACTGGCGGTACATGTGGTCGTGTCACGCGGCGGTGGACGGCATCCGCCGGTACGACCAGCAGTTCGCGACCCCGGCGACGGTCGGGGGTGTCGCGTGATGAAAGACGACATCGCCGCCCGCTTCAAGCGGGACACGGCCACGCATGAGTTGACCGTCCTCAAGGACGACGGGTTGTACCGCCACCTGCACTTCGCGCAGCCGGGCAACAGCGAGTACTGGTGGGACCTGGTCACCTGGCCGGGGTCCCTCGCGGTGCGGGGCGACATGGGCGGCGAGTGGATCTTCACGCGGCTGCCGGACATGTTCAAGTTCTTCCGCTCCGACGGCGGCCGGATCAACCCGTGCTACTGGTCGAAGAAGACGGAGGGCGGCCGGCTCTCGTGCGAGGTGTACGACGAGGCCACCTTCCGGCAGGTCGTGACCGAGCACTTCGTCGAGTCGGTCCGCTTCGGCGACGCCCCGCGCGGCCTGGGCAAGGCGCTTCGCGCGGACGTCCTGGACTGGGACCTCAGCAGTGAGGACGAAGCCCGCCGCCTGCTGCGGGACTTCGAGTTCCGGGGCTTCGAGTTCTCGGACGTGTGGGAGTGGTCGTTCCGCGACTTTGACCCGTGGTTCCTGTGGGCCTGCCACTCGATCGTGGACGGTATCCGCCGGTACGACCTGCACCGCGCGATCCCGGCGGTCGAGGCGCCGGCCGAGCACCTCACTCCCGCATGGCGCCACCGGGGCGTCCTGTACGACCTGACCCGTGACCTGCGTGACCCGTCCGGTGATCACTGGCGGTGGCTGGGGTCGTGGGACGAGGACGGTTCGCCGCGGGTGGTGTGCCTGACGGATCCGTCGGTGCAGGACCAGGCGGATCCGGCGGCGGCGGTCGACTCGATGGCGTCGCTGATCGGGCTGTACCGCGAGCCTCTCCGGCACCTGCGTCCGACCGTCGCGACCCGGGGTGGTGGGCGATGAGGGGCTCGATCCGCGAGTGGGAGGACCTGAACAACGGCTGCCACATCCGGTACGGGACGGGCACGTGGTGGGCGCTGGACCTCTACTCGGCCGGTGAGCACTTCACGCTGTCGGGCCGTGACGGTTGGCACGTGTTGCAGGGCAATACGCCGCCGCTGTGGGTCGGCGACGCGCTGGCGGACGCGAAGGCCGCGGCGGAGGCGCTGATCGTCTTCGGCGAGTCGGCGATCTGCGAGAACTGCGGCCGGGCCGCCGCCCTGCACCCGCACGTGCCCGGCATGCAGGTGTGCGACGCCTGCGACCCGGACGACGCCGCGAACCGGCCGGAGCCTCCCGCGTGACCGCCTCGACTGCCGCCGCTGCCCTGCCCCCCAGGGCGGCGGCGGCCCCCGCGGCCTCGTGCGGCACGTGTCGTGACACCGGCGTGTACCTCGCCGACCCGGCTCTGGACTGCCCGGCATGCCCCGGGCCCCGCTACCCCGACGAGGGAGACGACGAGTGAGTACCTCGACCGACATGGTCACCCCGACCGGGCGCCTGCTTCTGCCGCCGTGGGCCGACCGAGACGTCTGGCTCGCCGCCCGGCGCGAGGGCGTCGGATCGTCCGATGTCCCCGGAATCCTCGGGGTCTCCGACTTCACCACACCGCTGCACGTCTACCACGACAAGGTTGGCGAGGTCGCCGACAACGCCGGCGACGCCGCCATGTGGGGCCTGCTCCTCGAGCAGACGATCGCGCAGGAGTGGGCACGGCGTTGCCGGTCCGTCGTCGAGCCCATCGGCATCGTCGCGCACGAGGGCCACCCCCACCACCGGGCCACCCTGGACCGTCGCATCACCGAGTGCCCGCTGCCGGAGACGCGTTGGCAGGTGTGCGCGCTGGAGATCAAGTGCCGCTCGGCGTTCAAGTCCGCGCGGTGGCACGACGGTCCGCCGGACGACGTCCTCGCCCAGGTCCTGTGGCAGATGCACGTCACCGGCTACGACCACATGCACTACGCGGTCCTGGTCGGCGGCAACGACTACCGGCAGGGCGTGATCCGCTCCGCCGACCACCGACAGGTGACCGCCGACATCGTGACCGCGGTCGACCGGTTCTGGACGGAGCACGTGCTGGCCCGGGTGGCGCCCGCGCACTCGGGAGACCCGGAGCGCACCGTCGACCTGTACCGCCGGCTGCACCCGGACCGCGCCGGGGTGGTCGACCTCGACCGCGACCCGGACGCGCTCGGCGCGCTGCACGACTACGAGACCGCGCGGCTGGAGGAGAAGGCCGCCGGCAAGCGCAAGGCGGCCGCGCAGGCCGAGCTGCTGCGACTCCTGGGCCCGCACCGCACCGCCGCGCTCGGCGGCGAGCGGGCGTGGTCGATGGAGCCGACCAAGCGCGCGAACGCCGACCTCGCCCGCCTCGCCGAGGAGTGGCCCGACGCCTACACGGCGTGCGTCACCGACAAGCCCGGCGAGCGCATCGACATCGACAAGGCGTATCGCCTCAAGCCCTCGAAGGAGGCGTGACCGTGGGTCTCGCCGAGAACGCCGCAGCCCTCGCGGGCCGCGAACCCGACCCGGTCGAGGACGTCGACCACACACACGACTACACCGAACCCGACCTCGACCACCTGGACTTGGCCGCCGATCCCGAGAAGATCGACGTGATCACCGCCTGGCTGCGGCTGATGGGCGACGTGCGCGTCATCAGAAAGAACCAGGAGTTCAAGGGCGGCGCGAAGTTCATGTTCCGCGGCATCGACGCGGTCTTGAACGCCTACGGCCCGATCTGCCGGGCCCACGGTGTCGTGATCATGCCGATCTGCACCACGGCCGAGTATCGGGACATCCCGACCAACGGCGGCGGCAAGATGCGCGAGTGCACCGCGACGGTGACTTTCCGCATCTACGGGCCGGCCGGCGACCACTTCGACGCCCAGACCATGGGCGAGGCGACCGACAGCGGTAGCCGGTCCACCCCGAAGGCCCAGTCGGTCGCGCTGCGGACGCTGATGCTCAACGGCGGGATGGTCCCCACCGAGGACCGGGACGCGGACGCCGACGACTTCGAGCGCGGGGAAGCGCCGGCGCGAACCGCCGAGTCCTACCGCGACGAGATGCTCGATCCGAAGACCACGCCCGCCCGGCTTCAGACGATGTACGGGGAGATGGAGCGGCTCAGGATCCTGCGCGTGCTGGTCGTGAACGAGACCGGTGACAAGGAACTCCTGGTCGACATCGGCAACCGCCTCTACTACGAGCGCGGTGGCAAGTGATCACCCCCGCCGCCTCCCTGCGCACCCTGCTCGGCCGGGTCATCCCGGCCGGGCGGGGCCCCCGCACCCCGGCCCGAGCCCACCACGGCGCCCACGTCATCACCACCGCCCGGCCGCCGCACCCGCGCGTGCTGGCCGAGCTGGACTACGTCGCCGACGACGCCAACTGGGGCCCCGACGACGAGCTGTACACCGACCGCGGCTCCTGGGCCGCACGCCTGATCGGAGACGCGCCGTGACCACCCTCATCACCCTGGCCGCCATCGCGACCGGCGCCATCACCATCGCGGCGCTCGCCCTGCTCGCATTCCTTCGCGACGCCCGCCGCCGGACCGACACCGACCAGCGCGTCCCGGACCCGGCATGGCTCGCCGCCTACGTGACCGCGCACTCGGACTACCGGGCCGCCCTGGTCGCCGAGATGGACGTCGCCGCGCTCCGCACCCAACTCGACGCGTGGGGAGCGGACCGGTGATCGCCCTGTGGGTGCCCGCCGTCGTGGTCTCCGTCTCCGGAGTCCTGGTGATCCTCGGGATCTCCCTCGCCGGCGCCGGGATCGAGATCACCCGCTCACTCCGCCACCCCCACGGACAGCACCGGAGGACCCGATGATCCGCCTCATCACCCGCCGCCGCCTGCAACGCCTCCACCACGCCATCAGCGGCGGCGAGTACGCCGAACTGCGGCTCGCCAAGCAGATCGACGAACTCAAGTGGGAGCGGGCCGACCTGAGGGCCGCGAACGCCGGGCTCCTGCAACACACCAGGCAACTCGCCGCCGAGCGCGACCAGGCCCGCGCGATCGCCGTCGACCTCGAGCAGCAGCTCGCCGCCGCATCGGAGGCGACCCTGTGACCGCCACGACCACCGAGTTGCGGACCCTCACCCAGATCCGCTGGGAGACCCGCCGCGCCTCCGCCGGAGTCCAGGCCGTCCAAGCCCGCAACCGGGCCGCCGACACCGCCTGGTTCGCCCAGATCCTGCGCAACGGAGCCGACACCGCCGCCTACATCGAGGCCACCGTCATCGCCGACGAGTGGGCCCTGATCGCCGACGAGCGCGCGGGACGGAGGGCCGCGGCGTGACCAGCCGAAACAAGCGCAAGCAACTCGCCGACGTGGGCGACATGTTCCCCGGCATGCCCGACGTCCTCGCCAAGCAGCCGCCCAAGGCCACCGACGAGGACTGGCAGGCCCGCACCCTGGACGAGGCGATCGAGCGGTCGGTCGAGATCCTCGACGAGGCCCACGCCAGGTACGTGATCGCGGGCACGTACTGGCTGTTCTCCGGCGGCAACGACTCCGTCATCGTCGGGCACCTTCTGCGCGGACGCTACGACGCGGTCCTGCACGTCAACACCGGCACCGGCATCAAGGAGACCACCCAGCACGTTCGGGATGTCGCCGCGACCTGGGGCGAGACCCTCCACGAGCTGCACCCGAAGGTCTCCTACCGGGACCTCGTCCTCGGGAAGATCATCGCCGGGGCCGGGCCCAACAAGGGCATCCGGCAGGTGTGGTTCGGGTTCCCCGGGCCCGCCGGACATCGCGTCATGTACCGCCGCCTCAAGGACGAGCCGCTCATGCGGTTCCGCCGCGACACCCTCGGCGACCAGAGCCACTCGCCCCGCGCCGCCCGCCGCTCCCTCGCCTACCTCGGCGGGATGCGCTGGGCCGAGACCGACCGCCGATTCCGCAACGCGGAGGCGATCGACCAGGACGGCTCGATCGTCTGGATCAGCCCCCTCGTCCACTGGACCGACGCGCACATGCGCGAGTACCGCGCGCGTCACCGGTGCACGCTCGACCATGAACACGTCCTCCACAGGCTGTGCACACCCGGCGCGCTCCCTCTGAACGCCGTCACCGAGCACCTGTGCATGTCCGGCGAATGCCTGTGCGGGGCCTACGCCAAGCCCGGCGAGCTCGACGAGATCGAGATGTTCTATCCGGAGGCCGCGGCGGAGATCCGCAGCCTCGAGGCCGAGGCCGAGGCCGCAGGGCTGCGCGCCTGCCGGTGGGGTCAACCCCCGCCGCCCGGCGAGGACATGCCCACCGCCCCGGCCGGGCGCCTGTGCTCCTCGTGCATCGCACCCCTGGACGGCCAGACCGACCTCCTCGACCACTGGCGCGCACAGGGCCTCATCACCGCCGACCAGCACGCGGGACTCACCGGAGGTGCGGCGTGACCCTCACCATCGGCTCCCTGTGCACCGGCGCGGGCGGCCTCGAGGTCGCCGTCGCCCACGGCCTGGACGCCACCGTCGCGTGGCACGTCGAGCACGACCCGCACGCCTCCCGCGTCCTGGCCGCCCACCACCCCGACGTGCCGAACCACGGTGACGTCAAATCCACCGACTGGTCGGGCATCGAGCCCGTCGACATCGTCGTGGCCGGCTTCCCGTGCCAGGACATCTCCAACGCGGGCTCCAGGAAGGGCATCATCCATGGCCGTCGATCGAGCCTCTGGTCGAGCGTTGCTGAAGCTGTTCGCGTCCTTCGACCCGAGTACGTCTTCCTGGAGAACGTCGCGGCGATCCGCTCGCGGGGCCTCGACGTCGTCGCCCAAGACCTGGCCCAGGTCGGGTATGACGTCCGGTGGACATGCGTACGAGCTGGTGACCCCGAAACCGGCGCCCCGCACCGCAGGGACCGCTGGTTCGCCGTCGCCCACCCCGCTGCTGCCGACCCCGAGCGCTGCGGATGGGACGGGAGGCCCTGGCACGTCCACCAAACGGCGGGGCGGCCTCAACCTGCGGACGGCGGTGACGGAACTCCCGAACTCGCGGGCGTCGTAGACCTGCTGCCGACGCCGATCGTCGGCGACGCCCGGGGCACCAGGAACTTCACCTCCGGCCGCAGCGAGGGCGCCCGGTTCAACTCGGGCAAGACCCTGACCGACGTCGCCTGGCTGCTGCCCACGCCCAAGGCGTCCGACGGCCCGCACGGCGGCCCCAACCAGCGCGACGCGTCGGGCCGTTACTACCTCCCCGGTCAGGCCGTGCGCCTGGACGAGGACTGGGTGGCGTCCGACGGCACCGACTACGGGCCGGCGATCCGCCGCTGGGAACGGGCGTTCGGGCACGCCGCGCCCGAGCCGACCATGATCGGCAAGCGCGGCGGGACCACCCTCGCGCCGGCGTTCGCCGAATGGATGATGGGCCTCGACCCCGGCCACGTCACCACCCCCGACCTGGGCATTCCCCGCGCCCAGCAGCTCCAGATCATCGGCAACGGCGCGATGTGGCAGCAGGCGTACACCGCCTACCGCTGGCTCCTGCGCGCCGACGTGCGAGCGGAGGCCGCGGCATGACCACCAAGACCTGCACCAAGTGCAAGCGGGCCCTGCCCCCCGACCACTTCAACCGCAACTCCAGCCGGCGCGACGGCCTTCGCAGCTCCTGCCGAGTCTGCCAGCCCACCGACGGCCTCGGCCCGGCAAAGCCCAAGCCCGCGCCAAAGCCGCCCAAGAAGGGTGCAGGCGGGCGCGAGGTGCGATTCGAGATCGCCCCCACCCACGAGTGGATCCTCGCCGCGGCCTGCCGAGACATGGACCCCGACCTGTTCTGCGCCACCGGCCTCCCGGACCCCCGGGTCGTCGCGGCCTGTAAGCGGTGCCCCATCCGCGAGATGTGCCTCGAGGAGGAGCTGCGGCTCAACCCGACCTGCTCCAGCGAGCAGATCGGCTACCGCGGTGGGACCACGGCCGTGGAGCGCGGCCGGATCATCCGCGAGCGCAAGGCTGCGGCGAAGGCCGAGCGGGACGCCGCCAAGTCCACCGCCGCCTGACCCACCACACCCCCGGGGCGGGGCGTCCACACCCCCGCCCCGGGAGCACGGCGGACATGACGAAAGCCCGACCGAAGCCGGGCTGGGAGGAGGTGCGAAGTGTCAGGACTGCTGCTCGCGCAGGCGCTTCTTGTGCGCGGCGACCTCGCGCTTGATGTAGACGCGCAGGTCGTCGGAGCGGGACAGGCCCTTGGCCTCGCACACCTCGGCGTAGGCGTCCCAGGTCTCGGTGTCGAGTCGGAAGACGCGGTTCGGCATGGGTTCGCGGGTGGGTGCCATGGCAAAAGGCTAGCGGACGCTATGCGCCCAAGTCGACACGTCGCCACGGTTTCGCATGCGCAACGCATATGCGTTCGGTCGGCCCGAATGGTAGCGTTTTGCATATGCGATCGGGGTTCTTGATCAGGAATGCCCCCTGACCCGAAATCCCCCCGTACTGACACACGAGACGAGCGAGGCCGCACTACATGGGCTACGAGCTGCGGCGCCAACTGCGCGAAGCGCTGGGGCCGGACATCACCGGACTTCAGCGCGCCGTCGCGCTGGAGATCGCGGACGACGCCGGCGACAAGACGCGGGAGAGCTACGCGACCTTGGAGGCGCTCGCCCGGTGGACCGGAGCCAAGAGCACCGAGGTGGTTCGGAACGCCCTCAAGCGGCTCGCCGCCGCCGGCTGGGAGTTCCGGATCCCGCTCGGCAAGGGCAAGGACGGTCGGGTGCTGTACGCGGTGCCCGGCACCCGGATGACATTCAAGGTGCCCCACTTCGAAGGGGTAGCCCCTGCTCCCCCTTCGGACGACAAGGGGGAGCAGGGGCTCCCCATAGGGGGAGCAGGGGCTCGTTCAGAAGGAGCCCCGGCTCCTTCAGAAGGTGCCGGGGCTCCCCCCTTCTCCTCATACTCCTCACTCTCCTCATCTATCCCCTCATGCGAAGCGCCCGCCGACGACGCGATCCCCGGACAGACCTGCCTCATCGCCGCCGTCGAAGAAGCCGACGCGGACAAGCCGCGCCGGGCGGCGAAGAAGAAGCCGGCGGCGAAACCGAAGAAGCCCAACCCGCACCAACTCGCCGACGACCTCACCGTCGCGTTCTGGGAGATCCACAAGACCGGCTCCGCGCAGTCGTTCATCGCGGTGCGGGGCATCGTCCGCACCGCGATCGGCAACGGCATCCCCCGCGACGACCTCGCCCGCGCACTCGACGCCGTCGCCCGCGAAGGACGCGTCATCTCCGGCGGCACCCTCCAGGTCGCCCTCCAGCAGATCCAGCGGCCCACCCTGCGCGCCGTCTCCGGCGGCTGGCAGGGCCCCTACCGCAACCCCACCGACCAGTCCGTGTACGACGAGGAGTTCTGATGCCCGACACCGAACCCAGCATCAACCGCGTACTCCGCACCGCCGGCATCGACCCCACCACCCTCGCCACCACCGACCCCGACGCGTTCACCCCCCTCGGCCGAGTCCGCAGCGCCGTCGACGTCACCGAAGCCAAACTCCCCGCCCGCTATCGCGACGCCGTCACCGACCACCCCGACGTCATCGCCTGGACCCGCGAAGTCGTCACCCAGGCCCGCGCCGAAGCCACCCGCCTCGACCGCCCCATGCCATCCGTGTCCCTCGGCCCCTCGCTGATGCTCCTCGGCATCACCGGCGTCGGAAAGACCCACCAGATCCACGGCGCCATCAGACTGATCGCCGCCCACGGCGTGTTCCCCCGGGCGATCCTCACCTCCGCCGCCGACCTGTACGCCTCTCTCCGCCCCCGCCACAACGTCGACAGCGAAACCGAATACCGGCGGTACGCCGACGCCGGCCTCCTGGTCGTCGACGACCTCGGCGCCGCCAAGCACTCCGAATGGGTCGAGGAGATCAACTACCGGCTGATCAACCACCGGTACGACCGCGGCGCCGTTACCGTCGTCACCTCGAACCTGGAACCCGGCCCCCTCAAGGACAGCCTCGGCGAACGCGTCGCCTCCCGGCTGCGCGAGATGTGCCGCCGCGTGTCCCTCAAGGGCGACGACCGCCGGCGGGCAGCCGCATGACCACCCGCGAGGTCGAACCCCTCGGATACGCCGACGTCCAAGCCCTCCGCCGGGAGCGCGCCATCACCGAGGCGCTCATGGTCCAGGGCGCCCACGCCCTCGCCGAGCGGGAGCGCCGGCGGCGGCTCGTCATGCGGCACCCCGACCTCGTTGCCCGCCTCGGCCAGGACCCCATCGGCCTGCGCGTCCCCAGCCTGTGGACGGGATCCGTGCCCCCGGCCGAGTGGAACGGCTCCCCGAACTCCCTGCTGCACAACGCCTACCGGGCCGTGGTCGACGAGGCCGAACGGCGCGAACGGAGGACCCCGTGATTGCCACCTCGGCCCTCGCCGCCATCGACGCCGCCGCCCAGACCTGGACCGCCGCCTCCGACGAAGGACCCCTGTCCGCCGCCGTCGTCAACGCCCTCGACGGCTACGACATCCGCCCCACCCAAGTCCGCACCCGCCCCCGCGCCCGCTGCCACATCTGCCACTTCCCCCGCGCCGTCACCCACGACGGCCTCATCCGCCGACACCGAGGCGAAGGCAAACAACCCTGCCCCGGCTCCGGCACCCGCCCCCGCGGACACGCCACCCCCAAAGCCACCCCCACCACCCAGCAACTCCTCGTCCTGCACGGCATCGCCCACGGCTGGACCGACCGCCGCATCGCCCGCGAACTCGGCCTATCCGAGAACACCGTCAAGACCCACGCCAAACACCTGTTCAACGCCATCGGCGCCAACGGCCGCACGCACGCCGTCGCCATCGGCTTCAACACAGGCCTGCTGCTGCCCGCGACCACCACGGAGCCGAAGTGACCAACCGCCAAGTGATCCGCCGCGAACTCCGCCGCCTCGGCTGGAAACCCGGACCGCTCGGACTCGCCGAACTCCGCAAGGGCTCGGCCATCTGGTACGTCCTCGACGACGGCGACGTCATCCTCGCCGGACCCACCCACCAAGGCCGCCGCGAAGCCGTCCTGTGGTTCCCGTCCGACATCCCCAGCGCGATCGTCGTCGCCGCCTGCGAGGCCTGGGCCGCCGCGACCGGACGGGCCGACCACCCCGCGCCCACCACCAGGAGCCACTGATGACCCGCACCCCCGACAGGCACCGCCGGCCACCGACCCCGGCCGAGATCGACCTCGCCAACGCCATCACCGCCGCCATCGAGAACCTCACCAGCCGCGAGCCGTTCTGGCTCGCCGTTGCCGCCGTCAGGACCGCCGTCGACCAGGGCTGGACACCGCCCGCGCCCACCACCGGGAGCCAGACGTGAGCATCCACCGCGACGTCTACGTTCGCTGCGACATCCAGGCCCCCGGCTGCGACCACGTCCCCCAGATCGCCGCCCCCGGGCGCACCGCCGCCGAAGCCAGAGCGCAGGCCCGCGACCTCGACCGCTGGCACCACCACGGCGCCCACGACATCTGCGCCCTGTGCTGGACCGCCGGACACCGCACCGCGCCCACCACACGGCGGCCCGACCAGCCGAATCACCACACGACGGAGACCCGATGACCAAGATCACCCGCACGTTCAGCCGCAACGAACTCGACGACCTCGACGTGCCCTTCGAGCACATGGTCGAGCAGGCCGTCGTCGACACCGACCGCTGGACCACCATCCACGAGGGCGTCTTCCGCCACCCCGACGGCCGCCACTACCACGTCAGCTGGCAGGAACCCGCCACCGAGCACCAGGAGTGCGACACCTGGGTCACCGACCCGGTCGTCGCGACCGAAGTCGAGCAGCGCCCGGTCACCGTCATGCAGTGGCTGCCGGTCGACGGCGAGGCCCGGCCGTGACCGACATGACCACCGCCCCCTACGAGGTCACCCCGGACCCCGACGGCCGCACCTGGCGCCGGACCTGCCACCTGTGCCCGACCAGCGCGGTCGGCGACGACGAGGCGGTGATCCGGGAGCGCGCACAACGGCACCAGGACGAGACGCACTCCGGCCGCACCAACTCCAGCGCAGGCGAGGTGCTGGCCGTCGCGACCGCCGAGATCCGCCGGCTCCAGGCCGTGGTCGCCGAGCAGGCCGCCGACTTCAGCCGGCTGCACGCCGACGCCACGCGAGCCCTCGGTGCCCTCGCCCTCTTCGTTGCCGAGCACTCCGACCCCGGGGCCGAGGCGCTCGAAGCCCAGTACTGCCTCACCCAGACGCTGGTCAACACCCGACGGAGCCTGTCGTGAGCCTTCGCCCGCGCACCGTCTTCGCCATCGCCTGCGACGCGCCGCGCTGCTTCGAGACCTTCCACCTCGAGGTCGGCGGCGAGACCTACGAGCTGCAACTTCAGTCCATGGCCGCCGCGGAGGGCTGGGACGAGCCGCTGCGGGAGCGCGGCTGGGCGGTCACCAACCGGCACCTGTGCCCGGCGTGCGTCGAGATCCAGGCCGAGCAGCTCACCGGAGGAGCGCGATGACCGCCATCCCGCCCGGCGAGAACGCCGAGGACTGCCCCCGCTGCGACCCGACCGACCCCGCGGTCGCCGTGTACCCGTGGATCTGCCCCGGGCACCCGGGCGCGCCGGACGACGAGGCCGAGAAAGCGCCGGACTCGGTCGTGCGGATCGACCTCGCAGCGTTCCGGGGCCTGGTCGACGTCGCCCACAACCTGGGGAGCAAGCACCTGGACTGCGATCAGTACGCGGCCATGCAGCTCGTCGTCCGCCAGGCGCCCGCGCTGCTGACCTTGGTCGCCGAGCAGGCCGCCACGATCGCCCACTACGACACCGCGCTGATCGAGACCACCCGCGACCTCACCCGCGCCCGCGAGCACATCGCCGACCTGGACGGCCAGATCGAGGGACAGGACCAGGCGCTCGGTGCCGCCGACGCCGACCGCGACCGGCAGGCCGCCGAGATCGACCGGCTGCGGGCCGACCGCGACCGGATGCACCTCGCCCTGGCCCAGGAGCGGCACGAGCGGGCGGAAGCGGCGGAGTGGCCGGACGACGGCTCCGAGGCCGACGACTGGCGCGACGAGTACATCGTCCAGCGGACCAAGGACGGCGAGTGGACCGACGTCGGCTGGATCGAACCCGACCGCGACCGGGCCCTGGAGGTCATGAACGGCTGGGCGGACCGCCGGTCGGGCTGGCTGCCGATGCGGGTCGTCCGGGTCCGCGCTGCCCGTCGGGTCGTTGCGAGTCGGGACGTGGTCGAGACCCGCGATGCCTCACGCGCCCCTGAGAGCCCCGCAGACGCACCCGACCCGTCCAACGACCCGCGCTCGGGCTGAAAACGCCGCAGACGCCCGCCCAGGGCCCTTCGCGGGGCCCACCCGACCCACACCGACCCGACCGACGACAGGAACCCGGCATGTACTACCGCGAATCCCGGGGCAAATCCGGCACTCGACTCGAACCCGGCGACATCGTCGTCTGGGAGCGCGAACCCCACCACGTCATCGAGATCAAAGAGCGACCCGCCGACCTCTGGGGCGAGCGCTACGAGACCCGGTGGGCCGAAGAGTCCAAGTGGCGGCACGCCACCACCCGCGCCGAGTGGGTCGGCCGGCCCCTCGTGTACGTCCTGCGCCCCGTCGACCGGCCCGACGCCAAGCCCCTGCACCTCATCGGGCCCGCCCAACACACCTGGGACGTCCTGCCCGAGCACTACTCGGTGTGCCGGATCTGCCGGGAACTCCCCCCGTGCCGGCACGAGGTGACCGAACGCGCCGTCGTCGACCAGATGGAGCGCACCGAGGCGTTGATGGCGGTCCAGCGCGGCCACTGCCTCTCGTGCGGCGAGTACGTCACGCCGCGCATGAACGCCGCCAGGTTCCCCGGGCCGAACCTGTGGCGGCCCGATCTCGGCGAGAACAGCGCCCTGTTCCACGCCCGGTACTCCTGCTCGGGCGACGTCGCGCAGTACCGCAAGCAGTGGGAGGCGCGCAACGAACGGGCCGACGAGCAGCTCGCGCTCGACGACCGGCCCTGACGCCCACCCGACCCAATCGAGGACCCGTGCGCACCCGACTCGCCACCACAGCCATCGTCATCGCCCTCGGCTTCGCCGCCGTCGGCCTCGCCCACGTGGCCTACCTCGCAGGCATCGACAGGGCCATCGGCGCCCCGGTCGCCATCGCCGCCGTCGCGGCCTGCGCGTGGTGGCTGGACGGCCGGCGCCACACCTGACCGCCGAGGCCCGCAGGCGGGCGCACAGGCATCCGCACGGGCCATCCGAGGCCCGGAGCGACCCGACCGACAGGAGACATCACCGATGACCGTCTACGTCGACGAGACCCGCGACTGGACCCGGCTCGCCCGGATGAAGGGCCTGCGCCACACCCACTGGGCCCACCTCACCGCCGACACCGAGCCCGAACTCCACGAGTTCGCCGCCCGATTGGGCCTCAAGCGGGCCTGGTTCCAGAACGCCACCAACTACCGCTGGCACTACGACGTCGTGCCCTCGAAGCGCGCCCAGGCCATTCGCCTCGGCGCAGTCGAGATCGACCGCCGGCAACTCGCCCAGCTCATGGCCGACCGCCGAGCTGCACTCGACGCCGCCGACCCCAACCGGGCCAAGGACCAGGGCGAACGGCTGCTCGACCTCGTCGACCAGATCGGCCCCGAGACCCGCGCCCGCATCGCCCAGCGCCTCGACGACCGGTTCCACGAGATCACCGGCACGCCACGCGACCCGTCCTGACCCACGCAGAAGCCCGCCCCGGGACTCAGCCGGGGCGGGCCCGCGATCACCGTACCCACCCCCAGGAGCGACATGACCCCCGACGACCTCATCCGCGAACTCACCAAGATCGGCGACGCGTTGGACTGGACCGAACGCGCCCTCACCGCACAGAACGAGGCCAACGCCGCACTCCACTGCAGCGAACGCGTCCTCTACCAGCCCCTGACCACCGCCGTCATCAACGCCCGCGCGAGCCTCGCCGCCGTAGCCGAACACCTCGCCGACGCCCTGGAGTCCGGCGCCGCACCCACGGGCCTCGACTCCCGGGCGCAACTCGCCGAGGTCCTCACCGACCTCGACCGCTGCGAACACGGACGCCACGAAGACGACGTCTGCGGCTCCTGCGGCGGCACATCCCACGGCAACCCGCACGCAGCCGCCGGCGACGTCATCGGCTACGGCCTCGGCGGCGACCTGATCGTCAGACCGCGCAGGGACATGAAGCACGACCCGAAGGCATGGCGCCGGCGACGTGGCGAGGACACCCCGCGGTGAGCGAGTCCATCGCCTGGGACGACGCCGACGGCATACGCGCCCCCACACGCAGCCCCCACGCCTGGATCCGCCACCTCCGCCGACGACGCACAGGAGCACCCGTGCCCAGCATCCGCCCCACCCACTACCAGGTGTCCGCCCTCCCCGCCGCCCACCCGGCCTGCCGCGACTACGCCCTCGACATCCACTGGCACCACCGCACCGACACCTGGTCCGTCGCCTACGCCGACACCTGCCACGCACCCGACGGAACCGGCCACCCGCAGGTCGCCGACTGCCACATCCACCACCGCTACCCGCTCGACCGCGCCATCGCCATCGCCGAACGGGCGGCGCCGCACGTCACCGTCAACGGCCGCACCGTCGCCGACGCGCTCGCCCGCAGTCAGGAGGCCGACCCGACATGACCGAGCCCACCCTCACCCTCGCCGAGATCAGCGCCCACCTCGACGGCCTCCTCGCCAAGGCCCGCATCGCGACCGACGCCCCCGCCCCGCCCTGGGCCCTCGACCTGCTGATCGGCGTCGCCCGCTACGAGGACCAGCACGGACTCCCCGCCGACGGATGGGGCTGCCTCGCCGACGTCCTCGCGCAAGTCCCCGCCGAGGTGCGCGGGCACGCCGAGCGGGTCGCCCAGCACCGCGCCGAAGGAGGCGACCCGACATGACCGAGCCCACCCGCGAGCAGCTCGACAACCTGCTCGACCACGCCCACAAACGCCGCCTCGGCCCGGCCGAAGTCGACCGCATCCGCGCCGGGTTCGACGCCCTGCGGCAGCAACTCGCCCTCAGCCAGGACGGCGCGAGCCAGCGCGAGACCCTCCTCACCGAGGCGCGCGACGCCCTCGAGGAGCACGGCGGACACGGCGACGCCTGGCCCGACATCGTCGCGCCGATCCTGGAGCTGGCCGGGGAGCGGGACCGGCTCGCCGGCGCCGTGCAGCGCGTGCGGGACCTCCACCGGCCCGAAGAACTCGTCGACCCCTCGGGTGTCGAGTGCAGCGGCTGCGGCGACAGCCCATACCACATCGACTACGGCGTCACGTGGCCCTGCCCGACCATCGCCGCGCTTGACGCCCAGCCCGAGCCGGCGGCGGACACCAGGCCCCTCACCCGCCGCATCTTCACCTACCCCGGCGACGGCCGCTCCGGCACGCCGGACCCCGCCCCGGTCATGCACGGCATCAACCCCGACAGCCTCCTGACTGTCGTCGACGAGGCAGTCCCGGCGGCGGACACCGAGACCACGAACCCGCCAAAGCCGATGCCCTTCGCAGAGGACGCCCAGCGGTACATGGCCGCCTCCGAAGAAGAAATGGCCGTCATCAGGCGGCTGTCCGTCGCGGACTTGGCCGGAGGCGACCCGGCGTTCTCCGTAGATGCCAAGGCGGCCCGAGACGCGAACCAGGCGTTCCTCGAGGAGGCCGCCCTCTCGACCGACCTGCCGGCCAGCGCCCGGATCCACCACGAGCCCACCGCCGACCCCGACCACCAGGAGCCCTCGTGAAGCCCACGCCCGACGCCTGCGTCCACTGCGGCCACCCCCGCGACGGCCACGGCACCCGGTACGCCACCATCACCGGCCCGCACACCTGGACCCCCGAGCCCGAGATCCGAGGCCGCAACCACCTCGCCGACGTCATGGCCGGTATCCCCGCCGACCCGAACGGGCTCGTCGCCCACTGGCCCCAGGAGCAGGCATGAGCGAGCCCACCTACCCGCACGCCGTCACCGAAGCCGAGGCCGCCCGCCACGGCCTGCGCCAGGTCCTCCTGCGCGAACCCGAGTGGCAGGCGCTGCTGATCGTGCTCGACATGCGCGGACTCGACGCAATCCCGATGCGGTTCGGGCCGGCACCCGACCTGCCCACCTACATCACCCAGCCCAAGCAGGAGCAGGCATGAGCACCGAAGTCGTCAACGGGATCGCCTCGCTGGTCCTCACCGTCATGGCGGGGATCTCGATCATCCGCCTGTTCAACCGCGTCGAACGCCTGGAGCGCCAGGCCAAGGAGACCAAACGGCACGTCGCCGTGCTCGCCGAGATCGTCAGCGGCCACAACGTCGACGTCCGGCAACTCCAGCGCGAACGCGACGGGATCGGCCCCGAGTAGCACGCCGAGGGCCCGTGCTCGACCACGAGGGGAGCGCGGGCCCGACGCCGGACCCGGGGGGGGTGGGACCGGACCAGGGACGCTACGCCCGAGACCGGACAAACACCACACGTAGATCGTTTCGAGACCAGAGCGACACCAAGGAGCGACATGCGGGTCACCTACGACACAGAGTTCATCGAAGACGGCCAGACCATCGGCCTCATCAGCATCGCCCTCGTCGCCGAAGACGACGGCGAGTACTACGCCGTCAACGCCGACATGCCCATCCGCCGCATCCGCCGGCACCCCTGGCTGATGGACAACGTGGTGCCCGGCCTGCCGCAACCGCACGGCGACCGCCGGCTCACGATGCCGCAGCGGTGGCTCTACGACTACGCCAGCCCCCTCAGCAGGCGCTCGCAGCGCATCGCCGACGAAGTCCGCAACTTCCTGGCCAACACACCCGACCTCGAACTCTGGGCCTGGTACGCCGCCTTCGACCACGTCGCCCTCGCCTGGCTCTGGGGCCCGATGAGCAACCTCCCGCCCGGCATCCCCATGTGGACCAACGACATCCGGCAAGAGGCCCACCGCTTGGGGCTCACCGACGACGACCTCCCCCAGCAGGAGGCCGGCGTCCACAACGCCCTGGCGGACGCGAGGCACAACCTCGTGCGGCTGCGCTTCCTCGACCAGGTCGCCGCCGAACGGGCCGCCTGAACATGCCGAGGGCCCGCGCTCCCCGGACGGGGATGGTGGCGCGCGGGCCCCAAAACCGGCGGGGGAAGGTGCTGAGCCGGACCGCGACCGTACGCCCAAACAGCACAGCAATCCAGACCTTGATCGACATGAAACCGGACCGAGACAGGAGCGACATGGGCAGTCACGCAGACGCCGTCCTCGCCTACGGCTACAACCTCGGCGGCGGCGAAAAATGGGAAGTCGCCGAAGCCGACGACGACAACGGCCTCGTTCTCCCCTGGTTCAGCGACTACGAAGGCGACGGCGAAAACGGCAACGAGGGTTTCGAGGAAGCCGCCACCGCGCGCCTCCTCGCCTCCATCGACTTCGCCGACCGCCGACCCGACGAGGACTACGGCACCTTCCGCGACCGCCTGAATGCCGCGATGGCCCGGCTCGGAGTACGCATCACCAGTTGCTACTGCTACGAGTTCCCGACGTATCTGCTGACCGCCGAGGTCTTCGAAGCCGACTCCGGCAACGTCCAGGCCCTCGACCTGCCCGACCTCGCCCGGCGCCCCGAAACGGGCGGCTGGGACGAGAAGTTGCGGGCGGCGCTCACCGTGCTCGGCCTCACGCCCACCCGACGGCAGCCGAATTGGCTCCTCACCGCCACCTACGGCTGACCGATGACCTACGACTGGGACGCCCACTACTTCTACAGCCGGTACGGCTTCGGCTTCGACTTCGGTCCTGGCCGTGTCACCTACGACGAGATCCGCGCCCAGCACTGGGCGGTCCACCCGCCGAGGTGCACCTGCTCACTCGGGCGCTGCACCATCCACCCCGCCGAACCGGCACCCGAGCCGCCCACGAAGCCACGCGTCGCCGACATCGCCGTCCGCGCACTCCTGACCGCCGGCCCCTGACACGGCGAAGGCCCCCGATCCCTCGGGGGCCGACGGTCCTGCCTCGTACCCCGGACCGTACCGCCCAGGGAGCACCCATGCAGCACGACACGATCCGCACCCTGACCGACATCCACGACCTGTGGCCCGAGCTGACCGGCGAACACGGCACCCGCAAGCCCCGGCCGCCGCGCGCCGAGCCCACGCCCGAGCAGGCAGAGGCCCGCGCGCAGGCCTGGGCGGAGGAGCGCCGCGAGGTCGAGCTCGGCATCCACGGCAAGGGCGCCTCGCCAGCCCCGTGCGACCTCACCCAGCTCATGGCCGCCCACCGGCTCACCGCCGAACTGTGCGCCCTCGCCGACCACGTCGCGTCCGCCGTCCAGCCCGCCGCCGAACCCTCCCGGATCGTCCACCGGCTCCGGCACAGCCTCGTCCGCGGCGTCCCCTCCCGGCCGTACACCGAGCTGACCGGGGCCGACCCGAACCGGTGGGACTACACGTGGCGGCACGGCGCCCCCTGGGCCTGCGTGTGGCTCATCGGCGTCGTCGAAGGGGGTGTTCCGCCGCTCGTCCTGGACCACGTCGCGAGCACCGCGGCGCACGTCCTCCGCGGGCTGTACGCGGCCCTCGACGGCGCGCACCAACGCTCCGCCGGCCGGTGCCCGTGCGGAACACCGCTGACGGTGTCGCCGGGGGACAGCGTGATCACGTGCACCGGCTGCCACGAGGCGCGCGGGCGGACGGACTGGCTGGGGCTCGCCGCAGCCATGGCCGTACCGCCCGCCCCGCGGGTCGACACCCGGCCGCCGCTGATCGACGAGCACGAGCAGCAGCTGCGGGACCGGTGGTCGGCGGCGTGACTCAGGAGGCGGGCGGGGCGTCCTTCGGCGGCGCCGGCGGGCGCTTGGGCATCGCGGCGTCGGGCTGATGGGTGTGCCAGGCGATGAAGTCGCGGACGACCTGGGAGCGGCGTCTGCCGACTTGGCGCCCGAAGGCTTCCCAGAGGTCGTCCTCGACGCGGATGGGGCGGTGGGGGGTGTGGTTCTCGGGGCTTTGCTTCGGCATGGGGCCAGCGTAGGTGTGGATATCCACAAAGTCCACGGAAGGGGTTGCGGTGGATATCCACGACGCCTAGTCTTCAGGTGTCGGTGGATATCCACCGCGAACATCTCGGAGGACACCGTGAACGCCACCGCCCGCGCCGCCCGCAGCTACATCCGCACCGCCATCCGCACCCGCCGCGCCCAGCGCACCGCCACCCGCGCCGTCGCCACCGGCACCGCCACCGCAGTCGCCCACCTCACCGCCGCGGGCATCGCGCCGGCCGACGCCGAGCGGTTCGCCGGAGCGTTCAGCCGCGGCGTCACCCCCACCGCCACCACCACCGGCCGCATCAAGCTCAAGGGGCGTACCACCAAGCGGGTCCAGGTCAAGCTGTACGACCTCGCCGCGTTCACCGCTCGCGCGCTGGTCTACCGGCCGAAGGACAAGGCCGCCGCCGCCAAGTTTGCGCAGATGGCGTACCGCCTCGCCGCATAGCCCCGCCCCGGGGTGGCCGCTGACTTGCCGGCCGGACAGCCACCCCGGGCCCACATCCACCCGATACGAGCAGCAGGGAGAGCCATCATGGCCGACATCACCCCGCGGATCCGCGGCCTCAAGTCGGTGGCCGCCGATCACGTCGCCAAGGCCGCCGACTACATCGCGGCCGGTGACGCCGACCCCGACGCACGCCGCCGGCACTACGCCAGTGCCGCCGAGCACCACGAGGCAGCCGCTCGCGCGCTGCGATCCCTCGCCGACCGGGACGGCGTCGACCCGACCGAGCTGGGCTCGGTGTCGTGACCACCCCCGACGGCGTCACCCTCGCCTTCCGCGACCGCGACGGCAACCAGGTCATCGACGGCGCCTGCACCGGATGCGGCGCACGCCCCACCTGGACCACGTGGCGCCACTGCGGACCCGACGCGGCCCAGGTGCACCGCGATGCCGCCTCCACCTGGGCGGCCGACCATGCCCGATCCTGCGACACCACCCACTAACCCCAGGAGGCACCCCATCGCCGCATCACTGTTCGACCAACTCCGCGAATACCGCGCCAAGATCGCAAGCGGGGCACTCACCCCCGCAGAAGCCGCCGGCCTACTCGCCAGCCAGCACCGCATCACCGAAGTGGGCGCCGCCGAAATGCTCGCCAAACCCGTGGCCGAGATCGAAGCGGACTACAGGCGAATCCGAGAGAGGGCCGAAGCGGGTATCGCGGCAGCCCTGAAAGCGATCCGCGACCGCGACGGCACCTGATCGCTTCGCACGCATGTGCGAGACAATGGCGGGGTGGACATCGACCACCCCGCCCCCGCACGCAGCCTCACCCGATGCCACACCCAGACCGGCGGCATCCGCGTCACCCACCCGCACCCCTGGCCCTACGCGCTCCTCGCCATCGACGGCGCATGGCGACACGGCGTCGTCGGCGGCTGGCACCAGGCACGCGCGGGCGCCCCGGTGGCCCTGTACGTCGAATGGACCGACGACGTATCCACCCGCATCGACCACGTGATCTACGAGGACGGCCTCGTCATCCCCGGACAGCGCGACATCTGGGGCCCACGCCCGCCACGATGACCCCATGGACACGCGCACCCCGACCGCACACCTGCCACGTGTGCGCATCAACCTCGACGACGACGGCGTCCTCGACGCCCGCATCTGGTGGTGGCTGACCGAGGACGACGAGACCAGGTGGGCGCTCGTCGAGTGGAACGGCTGGGTCGCGCGCCAGCGCCACGTCCATCTGATGTGCGTGCCCGCCGAACGAGTGGAACTGCTCGACGGCGTGAATTACAGAGGCGTCATCGAAAAGGGCGGCCCGTCGGCGTTACCCCGCTGACGCGTCATCGGGGGCGTCAGCGGGCGGTGCCTTCCGCCATGACCTGCCTTCCGAGATCGCCTTCGCGCGCTGCCGGTGCACGCCAATGAGGTCGCCGATCTCCTGCCACGACAGACCCTGTTGACGCAACGTCAGCACGGCCTGCTGACGCATCTCACGCACCTTGCTGTGAAAGCCCGGGATCTCGCCGAGCAACTCGCCGAGCGCCTTCGCCCGCTCGCCCGCGTCAGGGATCCGCTCAAGGTCATCGACGGCCGTCAGCACGCGCCGCACCTCATCTCTCATCAGGCTCCCTCCACGGCGGGAGGGTAGACACGATCACCCGTAGCTGTAACCCGTCTACGCTACAGTGATGACGGGCGTCAGCGACCCCGTCAGCGCCCCAGCACACAGACAGCAAACAGCCCCCGGCGACGTAGCGAGCGTCGACACGGGGGCCTACCAAGGAGCCGCACTCCATGGATGCCGACAAGCCTACGGGCCACCCTCCGACCACCGCCGAGCACCGCATGTCCACCACCCTCCGCGCGTCCTGGTACTACGTCCTCGTCGCCGCCCTCACCATCGGCGGCTGGAGCGTCTACCACCTCCTGTATGCCCGCCTGCACCTGCCGTGGCTCATCGCCGTCGGCGGTGCCCTGGTCTTCGACGGCGCCGGCCTCATCTTCAGCGAATACGCGCGCGCGGCGATCGAGCGAGGCCGCGGCTTCCTCCTGCCCGCCGTGTTCATGCTCGGCAGCGTCTGCACCAGCAGCTACGTCAACTACAGCCACGGCGTCAGCCTCGGCTGGGGCACCGCCGGCGGAGCCGTCCTCGGCGCCGCGCCGGTCCTCTTGGAGCTGCTGTTCGTCGCCCACGTCCTCGACGCCCGAATGACCGCCCTGCACCGGCAACGACTCCTCCCCGAGCGGCTCCCGCGCATCGGCGTCCTCGGGGCGGTCCTCTTTCCCAGGCGCTCGTTCCGCGCGATCCGCGCCGTCATCGGCCGCCGCCTCGACATCATCGAAGCCGGACTGCCCGCCCGGATCGCCGTCAGCATCACGCCAGCGCCCGTCAGCGCACCCGACGCGAAGGCCGTCCCACCTGCGGTGACGCCCCCCGCTGACGCCCTTGACGGCCCCGCCAGCGTCGCGCCGGCCCGCGCGTTCTACGACGACCCGAGGTGCCACGCCATCCGCGCGTTCTACGAGACCGGGTTCCGGCCGACGACGAAGCAGATGCAGCGCAGCGTGCAGGACGCCGGGCTCGGTCACCTGCCCGAGTCCACCGCGCGGACCCTCCGCACGGTGATCGAGGCGGTCGAACCGGGGCTCGCGGACCTGCCCTCCGTCGCCCGCACCGAACCCGCAGCCTGACCCACACCACGCCCCGGGCGAGCCGGCGCCGCGCGCCGCCCCCGACCCCACGACGGGACCACCATGCCCAAGATCGTCAGCGACCCCGAAACCGAACCGCTCGCATTCGGCCCACCCGCACCGCCACCCCCCGACACCCCGCCCACCAGGCAGGCCCCGAAGCAGCGCCGTACCCTCGTCCCGCCCTGGCGCGACGGACCGAAGCACCACCTCGCCGACCACGCTGTCGATGACAACCCCGAGGACGAAGTTCCGGAGGTCGAGGGGGAGTGCGAGGAGGAAGGCGACGACGAACCCGAGACGCCCCGACGCCGCTGGGACCCCCGCGGCTCCGGCGCCCACAAACGCCCGACCTTCCGGCAGCCTCGACACACTCCCAGGCAGACGCCCGTCGAGTGGTGGCGGCACATGCCCGCACGCAACCGGTGGGCGCTCTACAACGGGTGCGCGCTCGGCGCCGGGTTCGCCCTCCACCTCCCACAGTGGGTCACCGCCGAGACCGCCTACCTCGTGGCCACCTACGACTCGTGGACCGACGTCCACGTCTACTTCTGGTACTGCGTCACCGCCCTGGTATGGGCGTGCGACCACGAAACCCGCAGGTGGCACTGGGCGTTGGCGCTCCCGTGCCGCATCCCCCTGATCTCCATCGTCGTCGGCGTCCTGCTGTACGGCACCACCGACCTCCCGATGGGACCGAAATGAACAGCATCCTCGGCAGCCTCGGGACAGTCGGCCTCGCCGCAGCTCTGACCGCCATCCTGTGGTTCGGCACCGGCAGAGTCGACGGCCACGCGAAGGGCCTCGGCTGGGGCACCACCCTGGTTATTGCCATGCTCGCCGGCGCCTCCTACCGGGCAGCCGGCTCGCCGTTCGACCTCGCCTCGACAGGCGTCAACGACCTCATCGGCCTTGCAGGTGGCATGCTGCCCGGCCTCACGATGCCGGGCATCGCACTGATCATGCTCGCCATGGTGATGTGGAAGAAGCTGTCCACCCGGCAGGTGGCCGTGTTCGGCATCGCGTTCTTCTACGTCGCATCCGGCGCCGGCGGCGCATGGAGCATCGTCGCCGACCGCATCGCCCTGGCCGCACAGCACCTCGCGGCATGAGCGCCGCCCACCTGCACGCAGTCCCCGAGCCCGACCCCGACGAGGAGCCGGGCCCGGGGGAGCAGGCCACCACTCCCCCCGCCGACGAGCAGCCCAGCCGCGGCATCGCGACCATGCCCGACCTGCGGCCGTATCTCGACGTCCGCCAACTCGCCGACCTCACGCCACACATGGCCACCGCCGGCCGCCTGCTGGTCGGCGGGACCGGCCGGCTCCTGCGCGTTATCGCCCGCGGGCTACGCACCCTGCTGGCCCTCGCGGGCGCCTGGCTGTCCGGCAGGATCGGGCGGGGGAGCGCCCTCGCCCGCATCGGCATTGCCCTGGCCGTCGTGTACGGCATCGGGCGGACGGCGGCCTCGCACCCGGCCGGGCCGTGGGTCGCCGGCGGCGGGCTGCTGGTCGTCGTGCTCCTCGCGGGCCTGGGCCGACTCCCCGGACTCGACTTCCCCAAGCCTGCGAAGCAGAGCGCTCCGGCCAAGCAACGCGCCGGACTGGCCGCCCGGTTCGTCGGCCGCCGCAAGGTTGCCCCTGCGGCACCTGCGGCCGGCCTCCCCGAGGTCCCCTCCGAGCCCCCGCTGACGGCCCTGATCCGGGAGCTGATCGGGGACGACAACGGGGTGCATTTGGCCACCCTCCGACCGGCCATGCGGGAGCGCATCCCGGGCCTCTCCGCGGCCCCCGACAAGGCCCTCTCCGACCTCCTCCGCAAGGCCGGCTACGACCCCGCCAGGAAGTTCCGCGCGGGGGGCCGGGAGGGCCTCGCGGGGGTGCATCGCAGCCAACTCCCACCCCTCTCCCCTGCGGGCGCCCATGGGCCACTCTCCACCCCCGGAGACCACCCCCGACCTGCGGACTCTCCGGGAGCGGAGAGCCCCGGAGAGGGGGCCGGAGAGCGGTCCTCCCGACGCGTTCGGTACGTCCGTGATCCCGAACTCGGCTCCAACGCCTGGCGAATCGAGCATGATGGGCGGTGATCCGAAATGGGGGCATCCGTGAGCTACCAGTACAGGTGTCGGCGGTGCCGCATCACGTCCCACCGCGTCCACTCCCGCGACGCGCTCGACCACATCCGCCGCGACCACCGCGAGCAGATACACGGCGGACACATCCCCGACGGCGAACGCGAGATCAAGGTCCGCACCCGCCTCGGCGACCTGCCGATCCAGTACTGGGCGATCGCCGCGGCCGTCCTGGCGATCCTCTTCGGGCCCGCACTACTCGACCGCCTGTAACTGTCGCCCCGCCGCGAGAGGATGAACCATGGCAAACACCATCGCCGTCCCGCTCAGCACCGACGCCCGCGACGCCCTCGTCGCCCGCCTCACGCCGACCCTCGGTTGGGCCCGCGCCCAACGCGAAGTCGCACGCGCCGCAGCAGGGCAGCCCTCGCCCAAGGTCGAGCAGGCGGTCGGCGAACTGTGGGCGGAACTCCAGCCCGCCATCGCAGCGATCAAGGACGCGTGGGCGGCGGCGCAACCGGCGGAGGGGTCGTGAAGCTCCGGATCCCGCGCCTCCGCCGAGCCGCCAGCGGCACCGTGTCCGAGTACCGGCCGGACCCCGACAGCATCCTCGTCCGGCTCTCGCCCGGCGGCGTCCACTGCACCCGCTGCGGCCAGTCCCGGACCGGCGACAGCATCGACCCCGAAGCGCTGGGCTGGCTCAGCGGACACGACTGCACCGAGGAGACGTCGTGAGCGAGCGGACTCCCGACGAGGCCAGAGCGGCTCTGTTCCGCATCCTGGCCGCCCGTGCCCGCGTAGCCGCCGCACAGTTCGAACTTGCCGCTGAAGTCGCCTCCGCCACAGCATCGATGCGCGAATGTGCAACCGCCATTCAGCGGAGCTACGACGCCGAGGTTGCCGCCCACCCGGACCTCGCCGAACTGGACGTGCAACTCGACAGCTACTACGGAGGGACGACGTGAGGGTCAGCTTCGAGCCGGCACACGGCACCCACCGCTTCGGGTGGATCCGCGAGGACTCCACGCTCCTCGTGGTCGGCCTCTACTGGCGGGTGCCGCTGACCGGCCGGGAGTTCGCCGTGTACCAGAACCACCCCGATTACCAGGAGAGTTGGCGGCCGTGAGCGAACGCGAGTACGTCCGAGACCTCGACGTCATCCGCCATCACTGCCCGATCGACGTCTGCACCTGGCATCACGACCAATCCAACGCGCCTGGGCCGATGTTCGCCCGCATCGACCCAGCCACGGGAGTGCCCGACTTCACCGCAGCGATCACCGCGATGGTCGAAGCACGAAACGCCGCCGCCGAAGCCGAAGTCGCCAAGCACGCAGGCACCCACACAGCGCTGGAGTGGCTGACCGAGATCGCGCGCCTGCGCCAGCAGATCCACGAGCAGGAAGTTGAGCAGGCACAGATCGGATGTGGCGTTCGGCCGCACCGCTACGTCGACCCGCCGCCGTTGCTGGAAGTCGACCGGCGGATTCCCGCGACGCTGATCATCACCGGGTTGGCGGACTGACGGTGCGATCATCGGATCATGCCTCGCCGACCGGTGATCGTCCGCCTCTCCGATGCAGCCCTCCAGTACCCCATCCCCGCGCGCACCATCCAGCGGTGGATCGCCGAGGGCCGCATGGTCAACCACGGCACCCCGCGCCGAATCCGCGTGGACCTCTGGGAAATTGACCAGCTTTTCCGGCTCCGCGAGGCCAATTCGGCGGGTCGCTTGCCAAGGTCGGCCTAGTGGCGCATGATCTTCCTAATGTGCACCACGTGCGCCTAGACATCGAGAGCCCCGAGAGCCGCACCGGCCCGGGGCTCTCTGCACGTCCGGCTGCCGTGCCCGCGTCCAGCGAGGTGATCACGCTCGTTGCGTTTTCCGGGCCGCGTTCGCGTCGCGGTGGAGGACGGCAGGTAGCGCCTGCGCAGCGGCACGGCGGCCGGACCCTTCGATCGCCCTGGACCCATCCCCGCCCGCAGAGGCGCCGCGGCCAGGGACACCACGCGCGGCCCGGCCTCCGGGATGGGCACACGAGCCGCGCACCTTGAGGCAAGACCTCCGCGCGATCACCACGCCCGGCATATGGCGGCCGGGCCCCGGAACGGCGGCGATCCCTGATCACCCGGAGGGTTCGAATGTTCAATCCGAACCCCTGTACCTGCCAACACCCGCGCGACGCCCACCCCGACGACGGACCCTGCCGAGGCCGCGACACCTACCGCGTCCGATGCACCTGCCACGAGTTCGAAGCCGTCACCGCCTGCGCGTGCGACGACGACGACTTCCGCCCCGACCACTGGGAATGCCCCCACGGCCAGCCCACCGACGGCACCTCGGGCCACTGCGGCGAATGCGACGACGCGGGCCTCAATGTGGAGGCCGGGCGGCCACTTCGATCACGACTCGGCCAAGCCCGCACCTGGCCGACGCGAGACGCGTAGCGTCCCCCGCACTAGAACCCGTGGGGGGATCATGCGCACTCGCATCATCGGCGTCGCCCTGGCCGTCGCCTGCACGCTCGCACTCGCCGGCTGCAACGACCGCGACGACAAGGTCGTCACCAAGCCCAAGAGCCCGACGATCATCGACACGTCCATCACCGAACCGCCCGGCGGCACCGTCCCGCCGACGCAAGCCGCCCCTGCCACACAGGCAGCGCCCACCTCGGCCAAGCCCGCCGCACCCGCAGCAGCGAAGGTCGGCGACACCCTCACCCTGACGAACACCAAGGGCGTCCCGGTCGACGTCACCCTGGTGAAGCTCGTCGACCCGGCGTCGTCGTCGAACCAGTTCCTCAAGCCCAAGGCGGGCAACCGGTACGTCGCCGTCCAGTGGAAGATCGCCAACAACGGTGACGCGCCGATCACCGACACACCGAACTTCGGCTCCCACCTGATCGACACCGACGGCCAGCAGTTCGGCAATACGTTCGGCGAGACGAGCGCCGGTCCGGCGTTTCCGCCGAGCGTGAGCATTCCGCCCGGCGGCAGCCGACTCGGCTACGTCACCTACGAGGTCCCCACCGGATCGAAGATCACCACGATCCAGCTGCAGGTCAGCATGATGTCCACCGTCACCGGACAGTGGAACGTCTGACCGAACTGCAGCACCCCTGTACCTGAGGCCCCGCGTCCCGGATCGCGCGGGGCCTCAGCCATGCCCGGCTGCCGCGTCGACGGCTTGGAGCGATCTGATCGCTCCTTGCGGCGTGGGCTTGATTCGCCAAACGCGGCGTCGGCAGGTGGCACCTGCACGGCGGCGCGGCAGTCGGCAACGCCCTGCGGTAGAGCAGCGGTAGCTCGCCGGCCACCCATTCCGGCCGGAGGTCGCAGGTTCGAATCCTGCCCGCAGCACCAACACCCGCCCTGGAGGCACTCGTGGACATCCCCCTGACCGCGACCGTCCCGGCAGGCGCGGGCACCATCGACGACCTCGTCAAGACACTGAAAACGATCATCAAGGCCGGGGCGCCGGGCACCGCGCACTACGAGTTCACCAAGGTCACCGGCAACTCGTACACGCTGACGATCACCTGGACCGCCACCGTCGCCGACGCCACCTGACCCACCCCACACCACATCGGAGGCCCCAGTGCCGCGCGTTGCCGTACCCGTCACCGTCATCGGCCGCAAGGCCACCGTCCCCCCCACGCCCTACGCAGCCGTCACGGGCGATGCGACGAACAACCACTACGTCGAAAACGACGGCCGCGTCCGTATCGAAGCCAAGAACACGGGCGCGACCAGCCGCACGATCACCTTCCTGAAGGAAGCCACCGTCGACGGCGACGCCGTGACGCCCACGCCGATCACGATCGCGGCAGGAGCCACCCTGAAGCGGGCGGGTTTCCCCACCAACATCTACGGAACGCGGCTCAACATCGACGTCTCCCACGCCGAGATCACGCTGATCGCCGACACCATTCAGACCGGCTGACGGTCACCACGGAGAGGCGGACCGATGCCGACGGACCCTTTCGCGTGGGACGACGTGGACGCCGGAGAGCGCTACGCGTTGTACCTCGACCTCGGCTACACCGATCCGGACAATCCCACCGGGCCGTACATCCCGCAGGATCTGACCGGCGACACCGTGGTGTTCGTCGTCGAGTCGACCGCCGAGGGCGCCGAGACCATCCGCATCGTCGCCGGGGTCACCAACCCGGCCGGGGCCCTCGTCGTCGAAGACGCAACGGGCGGCATCGTGCACCTGACCCTCACCCCGGACACCACGCGCGTCCTGGGCAAAGCAAGTTGGGCGCTGTGGACGAACCCCGACACGCAGGACGCCGACGCGGTGGCCAAGGGCACGATCAAGGTTCAGAAGGTGGTGGACGGCCGTGCCTGACCGCGTCCTGATCGTTCGACCACCCGCACGGGTCGTCGCTGTCCGCCGTTCGGGGGTCCCCGGCCCACCCGGAGCCGACGGCGCCACCGGCAGCACAGGCCCGGCAGGCAGTGCTGGCCCGGCAGGGCAGTCCGCCTATGCACTCGCCGTCGCGAACGGATTCGTCGGCAACGAGGCGGCGTGGCTCGCATCCCTGCACGGCACCAACGGGACGAACGGTGCACCAGGAACCCCGGGTACGAACGGCGCCGACGGAGCCGACGGCACAGACGGTGCCCCGGGCCGGTCGGCCTACGAGATTGCCCTCGATCACGGCTTCGAAGGCGACGAGGCCGCATGGCTCGACTCGCTCCACGGGGCCGACGGGGCAGCCGGTGCGGCAGGACCCGCGGGCCAATCCGCCTACCAAATCGCCGTCGCCGCCGGTTTCGTCGGCTCTCAGGCCGCATGGCTCGCGTCCCTCGTCGGCCCGGCGGGCACCAACGGCACGAACGGGGCGCCGGGCGACAACGGCGCCGACGGTGCCCCCGGGCTCTCCTGGGCCGACGCCTGGAACGCCGACTGGGATGACACCACCACCTACGCCGCGGGCGACGTCGTCCGCGTCCGCTCCACCGGCGTCGTCGCCATTGCCAAGCGCGGCAACACGAACGTGGCACCGCCGACAACCCTGGTCGCCGGCGAGTTCGGCGTGCTGTACCCGACGCTGCCGGCCAGCCCCACCGAGAGCGACACCGACAACTACGAGTTGGGCGTCAGATTCCGCGTCCTCGTGGCATGCAGCCTCACCGGCATCTACTGGTACCGCGGCTCATCCGCCAACACGGCGAACACCGTCAACCTCTGGCGACAGTCGGACTCGGCACTCCTCGCGACGGCCGTCACCGCCAGTCCCGCAGACGGCTGGAACCTGGCCGAGTTCACCACGCCGTTCGTGCCCAGCCTCGGCGTGGACTACTGGGCGTCCTACGGTTGCCCGGCCGGGCGGTACAGCGTCACCACCGGTGCGTTCAGCTCCCCGGTCGACAACGGCGTCGTCCGCGCCACCAGCGGTGGGTTTGCCGCGGCACCAGGCTCCATGCCGGTCAGTACGAGCACCGCCTGGTACGGCATCTCGCCGGTTGCCGAAGTCGAGCCGCTCGGCCTGGACGACTGGGACATCATCACCAAGGGCAACCCGCTGTAGGAGGACCGCGATGGCCGCCGAGTTCCGGTGCAAGTGCGGGCAGCCGTCCACGGGCAAGGGCCGCCCCTGCTCCGGCTGCGCATGCGGCGCCAAGGTCAAGAACAGCCGAGGCATCCCCGACCGACCGGCCACATGCGGGCAATGGCCCGTCGCGGGCGGCAAACGCTGCCGCAAACACGGCGGGAACACCCCGCAGGCCAAAGCCGCAGCCTGGGAGCGGGTCATCGAAGCGGAAGTCCGCACAGCCTGTGGACGGCTCGACATCAGGCCGATCGACGACCCGCTCACCGCGCTCCTCGAACACGCCGGAGTCGTGTCCGCGTGGGAGTCGCACATCCGGCTGGAGATGCTCGCCCTGCCCGAGTACGTGTACAACGGCGGCGCCCACCTCGGCGAACAGGAGCGGGCCCTCGTCCGGGTGTGGGAGCGCGCCTCCGACGCCAAGACGAAGGTTCTGGCCGCATGCGCCCGGCTCGGGATCGCAGACCGCCTCGCGGCCATCAGCGAAGCCCAGGCCGAACGGCTGCTCTCCGCCCTCGAGGCGGCCCTCGCCGCGGCGGGAGTGTCCGACCCGGATGCGCTCAACCAGGCCCGCATGGCGGCAGGCAGACACCTCGCCGTGGTGGCCTCGTAGCGGGAGGAGCGGTGATCGATGCCGCTCGCCGACCCGTTCGTCACCCTCTCCCGGCGGCTCCTCACCCCGCAGCGGAACTACTGGAACGACCCGGTCGGCTGGGTCACCGACACCCTCCACGAGCACCTGTGGTCCGCACAACGCGAAGTCCTCGAGTCCGTGCGGGACCACCGGTACACCGCGGTCCAGTCCTGCCACGACGCAGGCAAGAGCTTCACGGCATCGCGCGGCGTCGGCTGGTGGCTGTCGACCCGGCCGATCGGCCAGGCCGTCGCCGTCACCACCGCTCCCACCGCCCGCCAGGTGCAGGCGATCCTGTGGAAGGAGATCCGGCGGGCCCATCGCAAGGGCGGCCTGATCGGCAACGTCCTCCCCGGGCAGCCGATGTGGAAGGACCCGGCGGGTGCCGAGATCGCGTTCGGCCGCAAACCGGCCGACCACGACGCGCATGGATTCCAGGGCATCCACGACCGCTACGTGCTGATCGTGGTCGACGAGGCCTGCGGCATCCCCAAGGTGCTGTGGGACGCCATCGACGCCCTCGCCACCAACGAGGACGCCCGGGTGCTGGCCATCGGCAATCCCGACGACGCAGGTACCCAGTTCAAGAAGATCTGCGACCCCGGGTCCGGCTGGAACCGGATCCGCATCGACGGACTGAGCACGCCGAACATCACCGCCGAAGCCATCCAGCAGTACCCCATCCTCGAGGGCATCCTGAAGGAGGCGGGCCGGGCACCGTCGACCGAGCCCGTCCCGGACGACCTGCGGCCGATGCTCATCTCGGCCGCCTGGGTCGCCGAGCGCGCCCAGCGCTGGGGCACCGCGTCGTCGCTGTGGAAGTCGAAGGTCCGCGGCGAGTTCCCCGACGACTCCGACGAGGGCGTCATCCCCCTCGGGTGGATCGAGCGCGCCGTCGACCGGTGGCGCGAGTGGGACTCGGCGGGGCGGCCCGAGCAGGGCGGTCGGCGTGTCGTCGCCGTGGACGTCGCCAGGTTCGGGACCGACTCCACCTGCATCGGCGTCCGTCAGGGCACCGTCCTCGAGGAGTTGGTGCAGTACTCGGGCATCGACACCATGGCCACCGCGGACCGCGTCGCCGCCAAGCTGACGACGCCGCGGGCGTTCGCGATCGTGGACGTCATCGGAATCGGTGCGGGTGTGGTCGATCGACTGCGGCAACTCGGCCACGAGACGCTTGCGTTCAACGCGTCCGAGCAGGCCGGCCGCACCGACCAGCTCGGCGAGTTCGAGTTCGTGAACAACCGCAGCGCGGCCTGGTGGAACCTGCGGGAGCTACTCGACCCGAGCCAGCGCGGGGGCGCGGAGATCATGCTCCCCGACGACGAAGACCTCAAAGCCGACCTGGTCACTCCCAAGTGGACGATCAAGGGGCGGCGGATCGCGGTGGAATCCAAGGACGAGGTCCGCAAGCGCCTCGGGCGCTCACCGGACGCGGGCGACATGACCGTCATGGCCTGGTGGCACACGGCCGGCCCGGTCAACAGCGGCGACGACGAGGAGGTGATCCCGTGGGGCAGCGGCGAGGACGAGGACGCGTTCGACCCGGACGACGCAGTGCACCGGTGGGGCTGACCTCCGGCACGTCCGCGCTCGCCGAGGTCGTCGACCTGGCGCGCGGCGGCGAGGCGCCCGAGCTGGAGCGGGAACTCGGCAGCACCTTCGGCATGCGGGATGTCCTGTTCGCCGACTACGCCGACGGCAGCGTCTTCGACTACGGGCCGTTCGAGGCCCAGGCCATGAGCGACATGCTCGACCGCGACGGCAAGGCCGCCACCCTCGCGCAGACGCTCACCCTGCCGATCCGGTCCGCCACGTGGTCGATCGAGCCCGCACCGGGCGACCGCGGCGAGGCCGACATGGTCACCGAGGCCCTGACCGCACCGGCCTACGCGGGCGGCATGTCGACGCCGATGTCCCTGGTCATCGCGCAGGCCACATCGGCCCGGATCTACCGGCGGGCGTGCTTCGAGAAGGTGTTCAAGGAGCACGACGGGCGGATCGTCTACGACAAGCTCGCCTACCGCCCGCCGTCCACCGTGGACGTGGCCAGGGATCCGAAGACGGCCGCCTTCAGGGGCTTCCGACAGCGCCCGTACATGCCGATGCCGACCGCCGGCCGCGGATTCGAGCCCGTCCGGATCGAGGCCGAGTACGCCTTCGTCCACTTCGCGAACCAGTCGAGGGACCCCATCCGCGGAGCCTCCGACTTGCAGGTCGCCTTGTGGTGCCACGAGACGAAAAAGAAGCTCCGGTTCCTCTGGTACCAGTTCCTCGAGACGCAGGCCGGGCCGCGTACCGTCGTCACCGACCGCCAGGGCGAGACCAGCGCAGGCGCGGCAGCCCGGAAGATCGCCAAGCTCCGCAACGGCGGCGTCGCGGGAGTGCCCGAGGGCACCAAGGTCGAGGTCATCGAGTCCAACGGCACCGGCGCCCAGCTCTTCCAGGCCGCCATGACCTACCTGGACTCGGAGATGTCCGGTTCGATCCTGGCCGGGTTCACCGACCTGACGTCCGCTGCGGCAAGCGGCCGAGGCAGCTTCGCGCTGTCGACGAACGCCACCGACTTCTTCCTGCAGGCGTCCACCGCCTACGCGAGTGAGCTTGCGTCGGACCTCACGAACCATGTGTGCGCCGATCTGGTGCGCTACAACTTCGGCCAGGCTGCGGCCTATCCGGCGTTCCGGTTCGCACCACTTCGTGAGACGGACCTCGACCCGCTCATGAAGATCCTGGAGATGGCGAAGGCCGAGTTCCCCAGCGAGTTCCTGGGCGAGGTGGCGGGCAAGGTCGCGGGGTTCCTGGACCTCGACGCCGACGAGGTTCGCAAGGCCATGAAGTCCGCCGGGCAGCAGGCCCAGCAAGCCGCCCGGTCTCCCGCCGCCGCCCCGGTGGCGGACATTGCGGGGCAGGTCTCGGCGGCTGCACAACTCGTGAAGGGAGCGGCGTGAAGCAGTTCGCCGTAGTCGGGATCGCCGGCGCCGGGCTGTTCGTGTACTGCCGGCGCTGCTACCAGTACACCGACGAACTCTCCGCCGATCACGGCGCGAACTACCGGCGGGCGATGGTCGTGGCCAACGTCGCGCTCGACGGCCTCGACGCCGAGGACCTCGCGCAGCACAACGCCGAGCGCCATCCGAGTTGATCAACTCCCGGCACAAGGAGAGGCATGGATGTGACCACCGACCCCAGCGTGTCCCCGTGGCACACATGGCAGGTGACCTTCACGGATCCGCACTCCGAGGAGGTGGTGGACGCCCTTGAGGTACGCCACAGCCCGCACGTGGTGCGCTTCCTGGGCCGCGACGGGATCACCCTTTTCTCCGCGCCCACTTCGGCAATTCGGTGCATCCGCCTGATCGACAACGTGCGGATCTGCGAGGAGTCACCCCGGTGATCGACCCCGACAAGACCCAGTCGGCTTTGGTCCATGGCTGCTCACTCCGCTGGGGCCGCAGAGCAATCACCGGGGGAACCTTCAGGCTCCCCTCGGGATATCTGCGAACTCGCACGCCCGTGTGGCTGGCAGTGAGGGTCAAGCGAGCCCCCTACTTCGTCATCCGGCTCGGCTACAGGCAGATCTTCTTCGTCGGCTCTTCGTCGGTCCGACCTACCGGAAGCGGGCTGGCATGACCGACGACGAACGTCGCACGCGTCAAAACGAACGCTCCGTCGCTTACGGCCTGCTCAACGACCTCGCGATCACCCTGAGCGCCCTGCCGAAGGCGCAGTTCCTCTGCCACGGCACGCAATCCGATTGGCGCATCGAGATACGCGTCGAGGGCGTCGGCACAGTCCATCGCCGCACCGGCGACACCGAATGGAAGCTCGACTGATCTGACCGGGGGTGAGCAATGGCCGCCCCCGCGCAGACCGAGACCGAGCAGCCGTCGCCGACCGCGACCGAGTGGGCCCTGATCGCCGCGATCCTCGGACTCCTCGTCATCGGAGCCGGGGCGGTCGCCCTCGCCCGCCAAGTCGCTCGGCTCCTGAAGGTCACGCCGCGCGCGGCAGCAATGGCCGTCGGCGTTATCGGCTACAAGCCCGGCCAGTACCGCCGAACCTACGTGCCCGCGAGCACGACACAGACCACCCGAAGCCGGGTGACAGGAGGCGACGCAGCGCCTCCAAGCGGGGAGGGTGCGACCGGGCCCGGCGGACCGGCCGCACCACCCACACCCCGACCCGGGACCACGGCGGCAGGCATCACCCGCACCGCCGAGGACTACTACCGCGCCGCATTCCTGCGGCGAAGTTCGCAGCGGATCCAGGACGCCATCGACAAGGGCGGCGATCCGCAGGTGGCCGTCGACCGCGAAAAACGGCTGTGGAAGAGCCACTTCGCCGCCTTCCAGCGCCGGGCGCTCGTCGCCAAGCAGGTCGACCTGGCCGCCGCCGAGCACGGTGACCTCCTCGGCTGGGACGCCACCATCGACGCCCGCACGAGCCCCGAGTGCGAGCGCGCCGACGGCAAGAACTTCTACGTCAACCGTCCCCCAACTATCGGGTACCCGGGGGCGGTTCACCCCCGCTGTCGATGCAAGCCCACCGCGCCGTATCCCGGCGCCGGGCTGGTCGAGGGGGCCACCGCCTCCATGGGCGGCTCCGGATTCGAGAGGAGAGCCGCAGGTGGCCGATAACTGGGTCGCAAAGGGTGGCGGTTTGCCGCCACTGATCAAGCGCACGGCCGAGCGGATCGCCGAAAAGAACCCCGGCTGGGGCAAGTCCCGGTGCATCGCCACGGCGGTCGTCGCAATCCGGCGGATGGCCACCAGCGGCGACACGAACTTCCCCGGAGCCCAGCAGGTCGGGCCCAAGGCGCGGGCTGCCGCCCAGGCTGCGCTCGCGCAGTGGGAGCGGATGAAGGCCGCGGCCGGGAAGCACCGCAAGGCGGACCTGGCCCACGTGCCCGCGCGCCGGATCGACCTTGCCGCGGGCGCCACGTGGGACGAGCACCGGCACCCGCGCAGGCCCAACGGCCAGTTCGGCCCTGGCGGCGGTGGTGGGGCGCGCATCGACTACACGCGCCGCACGCCGCGGCGAAGCTCGTCAACCTCGGGTAGCCCGGCGCCCGCGGCCGATTGGCGGGCGGGCATCACGGGCGGCGCGCGAGCCCGGTCCGCGTCGCAACCCGCCCCCACGGCCCCACCCGCACCGCGCAAGCGGGCAGCCCCGCGGACCGCGAAGACCGCGGCAACCCGCCCGGCCCCGGCGAAGCGCGCCGCACCGGCCAAGAAGGCCACGACGGCCCGCGCGCCCCGCAAGAGCGCAGCGACCCGGCCCGACCCGGCCCCGGCGGCCACGCCCCGGGAGGAGCCCCGCCCGGATCCGACACCGACCCCACCGCCGGCCCCGGTGTCCGTCGGTACGCGGTCGCCGAGCGAGATGACCGACGCCGAGATCGAGACCGAGTACGACGCACTCGTCGCCCTCGGCCGCGAGAACCGCACACCCGAGCAGAACGCGCGGCGGCGCGACCTGTACGAGGAGAGCAGCGACCGCGAGGCCGCCGCAGTCGCAGAGGCCGGGCGGGCCAGACGCGAGCGCGCACAGGCCGAGCGGTACCGCACCAACGACCGCATCCAGGCCACCAACGACGCGTTCGGCGGGCAGGTGCACGTCCACGCCGACGACCTCCCCGACGACGTCCTACGGCAACGGCTGGACGACCTCGACGCCATCTCGCCCGCATTCCGCCAGGTCCTCACCGAGCACCTGGCCGCGAATCCGGCGTCCGGCATCTGGATCGGCAACGGCGACGCCCGAGGCCTCGGCGACCTCCCCGACCGCATGGGCGCACGCGGCAACGGCCGCGCCGCGGGCCGGGCGGAAGGCGTCGTGCTCAACTCGGCCGACGGGTCCACGATCGTCGCGGTCGGCCACAACGGCTCCGGGGCGACGGTCTCCGTCGCAGCCCACGAGAGCGGGCACGGCATCGACCGGGCCCTCGGTGAACGCGCCGGGCGGCAGTACGAGTCCTCGAGCCCCGGCTGGGTTCGGGCGTCCGACGCCGCACACCTGGCGTCGTACCGGTCGGGCTACATCATGAGCACCTACTACGACCCGAACGGGCGCGCCGGCCGCGGCGAGATGTTCGCCGAGGGCTTCGCCGCGTACACCCTGGCCCGAGCGGCCGGTGGGGACGACGAGGCCGCGGCCCTGGCCATCGGGCGGGCCCTGGCGGTCACCAGCCCGATGCGGCCGAACATCCCCGCGGACCATGCCACCGGCGTCGGTCGCCCTCTCGTCGCGTACTTCGCGGACTTGGAACGGCAGTTGGGAGGCGGATCGTGACGGTCAAGCGCCTGCCCGGCGGGCGACTCCGGGTGCCGTGGACCGAGACGGTCGAGGACGGCGACACCACCTACAGCGTCGACGGCGACCGCGACATCGGCCCGGACGACGAGGACTACGCGTTCTGGGCGGCCGTCCTGGCCGGCGACGATCCACCGACCACGAGGGAGGCTCCGTCGTGACGCACACCCTGCTCACACCCTCGACCGGCGACGCGGCGGTCGAACTGTCCCGGACGTGCTGGCGGAAGCGGATCCTCCCGATCGGGGAGATCGACTACAAGGGCACGAAGATACGGTTCGACCGGGCCTATCTAACCGACCTGGCCGCCTCGTTCACGGCAGGCGCATACGACCAGGTCCCGTTCATGCTGGCCGACGCCGACAACCGGCACACGATGGACCCGGAGCGGTACCGCGGCGAGGTCCTCGACGTCGAGGTCGGTGACGACGGCCTGTACGCCACCCTCGACCTCGCGCCGGACGCGGCCGAACTCGTGCGCAAGAACCCCAAGTTGGGCGTGTCCGCGCGCCTGGTCCCGCAGACCGATCGGGCCGACGGCCGGCGACTGGGGATGGCCATGCAGCACGTCCTGGGCACGCTCGACCCCCGCGTGACCGGTCTCGGCGCGTGGACCGAAGTCGAGCTGTCCGGCCACGAC
Source organism: Embleya sp. NPDC050154 (assembly GCF_044460165.1). NCBI lineage: Bacteria > Bacillati > Actinomycetota > Actinomycetes > Kitasatosporales > Streptomycetaceae > Embleya > Embleya sp. NPDC050154. Next base: position 31,824 of record NZ_JBITJP010000040.1, on the reverse strand, counting down.
CCCGACGCGCAGGTCATCGACCTCACGCACGCCAACTACACCGAGGGAGGGCCCACCGTGGCCGACTCGATCACCACCGAAACGGCGCCCGACGCCGACTCCGAGAGGGTGCCTTTCCGTACCCGGCTCCGTCGCGCGCTTGGCATGCAGGACGACACCCCGGACGACGGCGTCACCGACGAGGAGCTCGCCGAGCTCATCGCCGGGTCCGTCGGCGAGGACGACCAGGCCCCGGCCGAAGCCCCGGAGAAGCAGCTCGCGACGGCGGGCGCGGAACTGTCCAACCCGACCGAGCCGACGTCCATCGAGCTGGCCAATGCGGCCATCCTCGCGGAGACCCGCGCGGAGGTCGCCGGGATGAAGGCGACCCTGGCGGCGGAGCGGTACACGAACGAGCGCGGCGAGTACGTGCGTCGCGGCGTCCCGCCGGCCCTCGTCGAACTCGCCCGGCCGCTCATGGAGTCCGCAGACCCGGTCACCGTCGAGCTGTCCAACAGCACCGGCACCCGATCCGTCGACGCGGGGGCGATCGCCCGGCAGATGCTCGACTCCATGGCCGGCTACATCGACCTCGCCAGGGAGCGCGGCCACGCGTTCACGCCCGAGCCCACCGAGGACAGCAAGGCCGAGGAAGCCAAGGCCGACGACATGGTCGGCGCATACAAGAAGGCCTACGGCATCTGAGGTTCAGCCTCACCGACGCCCCATCACAGCGGTGGGGCGTTTCGCATGCCCGAAAGGAGAACCTCATGCCCGGAGTCGTGGCCAAGTTCGAGCACGGCCCTCTCACCTGCGCTGTCAGTGGCACTGTCACCGGCGGCCAGCTCATCGAGGCGCACACCGGATCCAAGGTCCGCACCGCGCCCGCCGGTTCCGCGAAGGTCCTCGGCGTCGCCCTGTTCGACGCCGTCGAGACCGACGCGTCGACCGGCACCACCAGCTACGGCGCCGCGTTCGTGGACGCGTCGTTCCCCGGCCCCTACGTGTCGGTCGCCACCTGCGGCGTCTTCAAGCTGACGTTCGCGGCGAACGCCGGATTCGGCGCCACCCTCAAGTCGGCCGCGTCCGGCCAGGTCACCCCGTGGGTGTCCGGGACCGACGCCGCCGACCTCATCATCGGCCGCTGCGTGGAACCCGCCGGCGCGACCTCCGCAGGCAAGGGCCTCGTCCAGCTCTACCTGGGCTGACGAGCAGGACGAGAAGGAGAACCCTAGATGCCTACCATTGGCAGCCTCGCCGACGGCACCCGGCTGACCGTCAACATGTTCACGAAAAACCCGCTGTTCGCGCAGAAGCTCATGCTGAGCATGCTCGACCAGCAGTTCATCGTGGACGAGATCCTCCGCCCGGCCGGGTCCGCCCCGTCGGGCGCGGTGGTCTACCACGAGTCCACGTCCCTGTTCGCGGAGAACGACCCGGACGTGGTCGCGGAGTTCGCGGAGATCCCGGCCACCCTCGGGAGCGAGGGCACCCCGAAGGTCGCCCGCGCGGTCCGCCGCGCCCTCTCGCTGAAGATCTCCCAGGAGATGCTCGACGAGGACAACATCGACCGCGTCAACAAGCAGATGCAGCAGATCCGGAACAGCACGATCCGCGCCTGGGAGGACACCTTCCTGAGCCTGTTCCGGACGAACAGCGCGGTGCCGACGATGGCCGCGACGACCGGCGCGTGGGCGACCGCGACGAACGTGCGCAAGGACCTGGCCGAGGCGAAGTTCCTGGTCAGGAACGCCGACGCGGACACGTCGAACGGCACGGGGCAGAACAAGTTCGGGTTCGACCCGGACACGATCATCATCTCCAACCGCATCGCGGCGGACCTGGAGCAGAACGACGACATGTGGAAGCTCGTCCTGTCGAGCCCGCTGGCGTCGGAGAACCCCGCGTACAACGGATCGCTCCCGCGCACTCTCGCGGGGCTTCGGATCGTGCGGTCGTGGCGGATGCCCGACACCGAGGCGATCATCCTGCAGTCGAAGGTCGTCGGTGGGATCGCGGACTCCCGGCCTCTGCGGGTCACCCCGATGTACGAGGACAAGCCGCGCGAGACGTGGCGGTCGGACGTCAGCCGCAAGTCGGCGATGTTCCTCGACGAGCCGAAGGCGGCGCTCCGTATCACCGGCCTGACGACCTGACGGGAGATGTGACATGGCGAACGTGAAGCTCAGGCTCCTCGCGGACTACTACCGCATGCTCACCGACGAGGGCGCGCACCGGACCTTCAACCGGGGCGACGAGTTCGAGACGGACGGCGACAACGCGGATCGGCTGATCAAGGCCGGTGCGGCGGAGAAGGCGTCCGCCCCGGACACGTCGAAGGACGGCGGCGACGGTGACGAGAAGGTCGAGGACCCGCCGCCTACCGATCCGCCGCCGACGGACCCGGCAGGCAAGCCGAAGCCGACCCCCCGCGGCGCGAAGTGATCGCGGGCCCGGACGGCACACGGGCCCGCACACACCCCGGGAGGTGACCCGTGGCCTACTCCACCGTCGAGGACGTCCGCGAGGCGCTCTCGCGCGACGGCATCGAGGACCGCACCACCGGTGCGGGCCTGTCGGACGAGCAGATCCAGGACCAGATCGTCGAAGCCGACGCCACGATCGACGTGTACGTCGGCGGCCGGTACGTCACCCCCGTCGTGCTCACCGCGCCGCAGGTCGAACCGATGCGGTCCTGGTCGCGGGCGATCGCCGCGTACCTGTCGGCGGGCATCGTCCGCAAGAACCGCAACATCCCCACGGCCGGCTACGTCCAGCGGTACGAGGCGACGATGGAACAACTCCGCACCATTCGAGACGGCAAGGGCCGCATCTCCGGCGCCCCGATCGCACCGCTCGAACCGCCCCCGGGCGACACCGACGGGGACGGGCTCGCGACGGTCACGGTGATCAACCAGTACTGCGGGACACTCCTCACCCCTGCGGACGCGGGACTGAGCTACGGCTACGGCTGCGAGTACGACGATGCCTGGTGACTTCAGCCGCCGCATCCGCGACCTGGCGGACGCGGTCGGAGACGGCAAGCTCGTGGGCCGGATCGTCGTCGACCAGGTCTACGCGGCGGTCCAGCACAACGACCTGACGTACCGGCACCCGCGCGGCGGCGGCCCGATGTATTTGAGCGGTCCGCTGATGGACAAGTACCGCGGCTACATGCGGGATCTCGCGGAATCCGTCCACCGGCCCGGCGAGTTGCCGCGGACGATGGCGGACGCCATGGAAGACATGACCGGCGAGGTCTACTCGCACGCACCGATCGAGTTCCATGACCTGCGGCGGTCGGCGGCCCCGTCCGTCGAGGACAACGGGGCGATCGTCTACAGCAGGCCGGCCGAAGTCCCGCGGCTTACGGCGGCACAGCTCCGGCAGAAGTCCCGCGCCCGATCCCAGGGCCACGTTCCCGGCTGATCAGGAGGTGAGCGTGGAGTTCCGAGCGCTCGCCGACTGGCTCCTGCTCGGCGTCGAGGCGGATTACCAGCCCGGCACCGAGGTCCCGGATGCGGTGCCGCCCTACGTGATGCTCACCGAGACGCCCGGCCCTGGGCTGGCCGTCGAGGACTCCATGGATCACACGGTCTGGCAGCTCCGGTGTGCCGGGGAGGCGGGCCAGTTCGAGGAGGAGTCCTACGCCAACTCGCAGGCGCTCGCCATGAGCCTGGACCGGCGGATCGTCACCGCACCGTGGCCGCTGGTCATCGGAACGGTGCGGGTGACCGACGCCCAGCGCCTCGGCTCCCGGCCGCGGTTCCTCCTGCGGTCCGACGACGAGACGGCGCACTTCGTGGCGACCTACCTGTTCATGCACGGCTACTGACCCACTCACTTTCGAGCGCCCGCACGGACTTCCGGCGGGCGCTTTCGCATGCCCGAGAGAGGACCGCGATGGCTGCCGACAGCAAGCCCGCACCCAAGTCCGCGGAGGCGGCGGCCACCGCATCCGAGACTCCGACCCCGTCGCCGAACGCCAAGGCGGTCACGCTCCGCACTGGCGGCGTGTTCACCAGATTCGACCCGGGCGACGGCCTCGACACCGTCACCCGCGACGGCACGAACTACACGCGCAAGAACGCGGATCGCGTGCACGAGGCCGCCGCCCGCTACGGGGTGCCGCTGACCGAGACCACCGACACCCCCGAGGAGCACTGACATGTCGCCTGTCGTCCCGAACGCCGACCGCGTCGCAGTCGGTTTCGCCGTCGTCTACGCCAAGCTCTGGGACCCGCTGAACCCTGCGGTGATGCCCGCCGACACCCTCGGCCTGTTCGAGGCGTGGGGATCCGGCTGGGTCTACACCGGCGCGACCAGTGAGGGCTGGAAGCTGGGCAACTCCAAGTCCAAGACGGACATCACGATCGAAGAGCAGTCGACCCCGGTCGACCAGGTCGTGGAGACCTCGGTCATGTCGATCATGGGCGACCTCGCCGAGGACACCCTGGAGACGATGATCTACAGCTACGGCGGCGGCACCATCACCACCGTCGCGGCCGGCGCGAGTCAGCCCGGCAAGCACACCCTGCACCTCAACAACGAGCTGGCGAAGTTCGCCGTCGGCATCGAGCTGAAGAACAGCTTCGGCCTCCCGCGCCGGTTCGTCATCCCGAAGGCGTCCGCCGGGTCCGACTCCGAGACCTCGTTCCGTCGCACGGTGAAGCGCATCTACCCGGTGACGTTCTCCTCGCTGGTCGACCCGTCGCAGATCCTCATCGACGAGATCGTCGCGCCCGCCACGTCCTGACGCGGCATCACCCACCTCCCCGGCACAGAGAGAAAGCAGGTTCAGCCATGTCCTCGTTCGATGCCACCTCAGTCGTCAAGCCCCTCCGCTGGAAGTTCGACAAGGACACCCACGGGATCGTTCCCGAGCCTTCCCAGGAGGCGGTGCAGGAGTTCTTCGAGGCTCTCCAGGCCGCCGCGCGCAAGGCCAAGGTCATCGGGGCGGACGACGTCATCACCTCTGCGCGCGACGCCGAGGAGGCGCTCGCGTCGATCGGCGACGACATCCAGGCCGCCCGCGAGATCAACGACGAACTCGAAGACGCCCTGGTCAAGCTGTGCGGTGGGAGCCCCGACCGGGAGACGCTCAAGACCGTCCCGTACCGGGTGCGCACGAAGTTCTCGCAGTGGCTGATGAAGGAGTTGCGCCCGGAAGCCTGACCCGCCGCTGGGATGAAGTCCCAGAAGGCCGGCGGGTCATCCTCTATCTCGCCCAGCGCAGGCTCGGGTTGTCTCCCGGAGAGTGGGACGCCCTGAGCTGGGACCGGCAGCGCTGCTACCTCGAGGGCATGGAGGCCGAGGGCCTCATCAAGCTCCCGCCTCGCGAGGACGTTGCCGAGGGCGGGTTCGCTGCCCTTGCCGGGGACATCTCCTCGCTCGGCGGCTACCAGGTCCGCACCAAGGTCGCCGCCGCCCCCTGATCTCCCTGTGCCGGGGAGGACGGTGCGGCACGCCACTACTCCGGCGTGCCGCACCACCCCACAACCCCACACCGGCCCTGGGCCGCCTACCCCCGAAGGCGGTGAGCCGTGGCCGACTTCGACGCCGGCAGCATCGAGGGGACCATCGTCCTCGACCGCACTCCCTGGGTTCAGGGCATGCGGCAGACCGCCCGCGACGCCGACGACTTCGAGCGCCGCCGGATCACCGGCCGCGTCGACGCCGACATCCGCCCCGCACGGCGGCAGATCGACCTCCTCGACGGCATGCTCACCGCCCTCGACCGTCGCCGCACGACCACGCATGTCGACGTCGACACCGCAGGCTCGTCGGCCGCCCTCGCCGGCCTCGACACCCTCCTCGACCGCATCGACGGCCGCCGCGTCACCACGACGGTCGACCTCGACATCCTGGCCGCGCAGGCGCAAGCCAACGCGCTGGACACGCTGCTCGGCACCCTCGACGGCCGCCGCGTCGACGTCGGCATCGACCTCGACACCGCCGCGGCGTCCGCCTCCCTGGCTGCGCTGACCACCCGGCTCGACGCATTCGCCGCGAACCGGCCCACGATCACCGTCGACGTCGACGCCACCACGGCAAATGCCCAGCTCACCCAGATCGCCGCGGCCGCGCAGGCGCTGTCCGGGCTGCGGCCTTCGATCACGGTCGACGTCGACACGACCTGGGGCTATCTGGAGCTGGACACGATCCGCATGTCGGTCGTGCACCTCGACGGCCGCCACGTCAACATCACCGTGGACGTCGACGCCGGGGCGGCGATCGCACGTCTGGCCCAGGTCGAGGCTCTCCTCGCGCAGATCAGTGCACTGAACCCGACGATCCAGATCGACGTCGACTCGGCCGGCGCCCTGGGGCAGCTCGGCGCGGTGGACGCCGCCGTGCGGACGCTCACCGCGCACGACCCGACGATCAACGTGGACCTCGACGCCGGGGCGGCCATCGCCCAGCTCGTCGCACTACGAACCGCCGCGGCGGGGGCGGGTACCTCGTCGGCGGGCGCCGCAGGCGGAGTGTCCATGCTGGCCGTGGCCATCGGCGGCCTGGTCGCGGTCGCGGCGTCGCTGCTTCCCGCGCTCGGTGCGATCGCCCCTGCCCTGGGTGGGATCGCTGCCATCGCGGGCGTGGCGATCCTTGCGTTCAAGGGCGTCGGCGGGGCCTTGTCGGCATACAAGGCCGCGCAGGAAGACGCAGGCAAGTCTGGTGCCGCCCTCGCGTCGACCGAGTTGTCGAACGAGCGGGCAATTCGAGGCGCTCAGCAGGGTATTGCGGACGCCCGACGGGCCGCGGCCGATGCCGCAGTCGCAGCGAACCGGCAGGTCGAGGGCGCACAGCGCCAGTACGCCGCTGCGGTCCGGGACGAGGAAGCAGCACAGGTTGGTGTTGCCGAGGCCCGTCGCGAGGCCCTCGCGCAGCTCCAAGCGCTCGACAAGCAGGTCAGCCGGGCGTCGCTCTCCCAGGAGAGCGCGGCACTCCGGGTGCGCGAAGCCGAGGAAGCCCTGGAGAAGATCCGCCTCGACTCCAAGGCCAGCGACCTGCAGAAGGAACGCGCGGACCTTACGCGCCGTCAGGCGATCGCCGACCTGGAGGACCAGAAGACCCGCACGAAGGAACTGGCCGACCAGCAGGCCGCCGCCGCCAAGCTCGGCACCACCCGCGCCGTCGAAGCGTCGAAGGTCGTCGTCGACGCGAAGGCGCGCGAGGCCGCAGCGGCCGAGAAGGTCGTCGACGCGCAGAGGGCCCTGTCGGTGGCGCAGGAGAACTCTGCCCGCACGCAGGAGCGCGGGATCGAGCAGGTCTCCCGCGCGGTGCAGTCCCTCGCGGACACGCAGGCACAGCAGGCCGCGGCGGCTGCGGCTCAGGCGGACCAGGGCAAGAGCGCGGCGGACAAGTACGCCGAAGCCCTCGGGAAGTTGTCGCCGGCCGGGCGGGCGCTGGTCGAGCAGCTCATCGCGATGAAGCCGCTGCTGGACGACCTGGGCAAGGCCGCGCAGTCGACGATGCTGCCCGGAATTACCGCGATCCTGGGCCAGATCACCGCCATGGGTCCGGCGATCACCACGGTCGTCGGCCAGTTCGGCACCGCCCTGGGCGGGTTCGCGACGTCGTTCGCCGACCTGATGGGCACCGACCGGTTCCAGGCCCAATTCAAGACGATCATGGACCTGTCGGCGGGGTTCACCAACCAGGTCCTGCAGTCGATCATTCCGCTGACCGATGCCTTCGGCGCCTTCGGTGCGGCCAGCGGCCCCACGGTCAAGGCCCTCGCCGACGGGTTCTCGGGTCTGCTCGGCCTCGGCCTGCCCCAGTTCTTCCAGGCGCTCACGCCCGGAATCGGGGGCGCCGGCCAAGTCCTGGCCGGGTTGTTCGACGTGATCAACGGCCTACTGCCGATCTTCGGTCAGCTCGCGTCGATGCTGGCCACGAGCCTGGGCCCGGTCATGACGGCCCTCGCCCCCGTGATCGTCCAGGTCGCGCAGGCGTTCGTGTCCGCCCTCGGCCCGGTCCTCGCCGCGGTCGGACCGCTGCTGACCCAACTGACGTCCGCGTTCGGCCAGGTCGCGGTCGCCGCGGCCCCGGTGCTGATGCAACTGGGACAGCTGTTCGGCCAGTTGCTGACGGCGCTCCTGCCCCTGATCCCCCCGATCACCGAGCTGGCGATGGTCTTCGTCAACGCCCTGGGGCCGATCATCGCCCAGCTCGGCCCGCCGCTGGTCTTGATCGTCCAGGCGTTCGTCAAGCTCGCGGGCGCCCTGGTCAGCGCCCTGGTGCCGGTGGTGAACGCGCTGCTCGCGGCACTCGGCCCGATCATCCCGATCATCGTCGATCTCGTCACGCAGCTCGTGAACATGCTGGTCGTGGCGATCATGCCGCTGGTCCCGCAACTGTCGCAGCTCGCGGTGATGCTGATCGAGGCCCTGGGTCCGCCGATCCTCAAGGTCGTCCAGGCCCTGGTGCCGGTGATCCTGATGCTCGCGCAGGCGTTCGTCGACCTGCTGCCGGTCGTGATCCCCCTCGTGACCCTGCTCATCGAGCGGGCGATGCCGATGTTCATCGCGATCGTCGACATCTTCGTCGCCTTGATGCCCGCGATCATGGACCTGATCCCGCCGCTCGTCGATCTCCTGCTGGCGATCATGCCGCTGATCGAATTCGGGCTGCAGCTCGCGATCATGTACGAGACGGCAAAGGCCGCACTGATCACGTGGGTCGCGATCGAGCTGATCATCCCGCTGATCAACGGCCTGGTCGCGGCAGTCGTGTGGCTGGCGAACGTCCTCGGCGAGTTGGCCGAGGACACGAAGTACGCCATCGACGTGATCGTCGGAGTCTTCCAGTGGCTGTACGACGTCCTGTTGGGTCACAGCATCATCCCGGACATCGTCAACGGCTTGATCGGTTGGTTCACGACCGCCTGGGACAACACAAAGCGGATCTTCCAGGGAATCCAGGACTTCATTGTCGGGGTCTTCAATACGGTCTACGACAAAGCCGTCGCATTCGGCACGGACATCAAGGAATCCCTTCGGTCCACCGTCGACGGAATCAGGTCGATTTGGGACGGCGTTTCCAAGGCCTTCGGGTCGCCCGTGAAATTCGTCCTGGAAACGGTCTGGAACAACGGCCTCTTGAAGGCCTGGAATTTCATCAACGACCTGTGGGGCGGCAAGGACATCGCGCCCGTGGAAACGGGAAGCATTCCGGCCTACGCCACGGGTGGTCCGATCTCGGGCCCGGGGACGGCGACTTCGGACTCGATCCTGGCGCGTCTGTCCAACGGCGAGTTCGTGCAGCCCGTCACGGCGGTGCAGCACTACGGGCCTGCCGTCATGGAGGGCCTGCGCACCCGCAGCATCCCGCGCGAGGCCCTCACCGCGTATGCCACGGGCGGGCCCGTTTCGGTCTCCCGGGGTGGCGTCAAGGACGGCCTTCCCGCGTACTCGTGGGGCGGGATCGTCGACGTCATCAAGGACCCGATCGGCTCGGCGAAGGGCGCCTGGAACTCCGCGTGGGAATGGGGCAAGGACCGCGTCCACGACGGAATCGCCTATGCGCGTGGCCGGATGGCGGACGGCTGGGACAAGACCGTCGGCAAGTGGCTCGCCATGGCGGGGAATTGGGCTGCGGGGAACGTGCAGAGTCCGATGCTCGCCGACATGGTCCGCGGCGTCCCGAAGGAAGTCGCGGCCGGGATCTCCGCGTTCATCCGCGGCGTCGACGCGCAGGATGCCCGGGAAAACGGTAGCGGCGGGGCGAAGGTCGCGGGCGCCTTGGCGTGGGCCCAAACGCAGGCCGGGAAGCCCTACCAGTGGGGCGGCTCCGGCAACCCGTCGTGGGACTGCTCGGGCTTCATGGCGGCGATCGAGGAGGTCATTCTCGGCCGCGCGCCCAGGCGGAAGTGGACGACGTTCGACTTCGACGGCAGCCGCGCGCCAGCGGGGTGGAAGCAGAACCTCCAGGCCCCGTTCATGATCGGCATCACCAACAACGGCGTCGGCCATACTGCGGGCACTCTCGGCGGCGTCAACGTCGAGTCCCGGGGCGGTGACGGCGTCATCGTCGGGCCGCGCGCCAGAGGCTGGAACGACCCCATGTTCGGGATGCACTACGGCCTCGTCGCGTCCGCCGGTGGCGGTGGCGGTGGGGCGATGCCGTCGGGGCAGCTCGCAGACTGGATCAACGCAGCACTCTCGGCGACGGGTACGCCGCCGCCGGGGTCGCTGGACCAGTGGCGGTCGGGCATGGCCACGCTGGTCGGTCGCGAGAGCGGCGGCAACCCGATGGCGATGAACACCACCGACAGCAACGCGATTCGGGGCAACGCTTCGAGGGGCCTTGCCCAGGTCATTCCCACGACCTTCGCGGCCTTCCGGCAACCCGGCCTGTCGGCGGACATCTTCGATCCGATCTCGAACCTGGCAGCCTCGATCAACTACATCAAGAGCCGCTACGGCAACATCTCGGCGGTCCAGCAGGCCAACCCCGCGCTCAGCCCCAAGGGCTACGCGCTGGGCGGTCTCGCGGGTGCCGGCGAGTTGGCGATGGTGGGCGAACGCGGGCCGGAGTTGGTCGGGTTCGGGTCGATGGCGCGAGTCCTCGACAGCCTGTCCAGCGGCAACGTCGTGGCCCAGGTTGCCGAAGTGCTCGGCGCGATGGCGGCGATGGCACGGGCCACGTCGGGCGCGTCCCTGCCCCAGCAGAGCGCCCCGGTGACTCCCGGGCCGCAGGTCATCCAGGTGCGTCTCGGCGGCGAGCCGGTCGTGGTGCGCATCGGTGAGCGGGAGTTCGAGGGCTACCTCGAGGACAAGGTCGTCGAGGTCGTCTTGGCCGATGTCGAGGCTGCGGGGAGGAGTCGCTGATGGTCATCGTCACCACGGCGGGCCCGGCCCCGGCGCCGGTGCTCTCGTCCACGTCGATCGACGGTTTGATCAAGGTCACCGCCGATGCGACGTGGGCGGGGGCGCTGGTCGAGGTCGACTACCGGACGCTGATGCCCGGGGCCTACGCGGCGCCGTTTCGGGCGGACGTCTACCGGCAGACGAGCGTCGGCACCGAACTCGTCCGCAGCGGGAACCCGGTCGTCGGCTACGGCGGCCGGGCTTGGGCTTACGACCACGAGGCTCCACTCGGCTTGCCCGCGCTGTATTGGGCGGTGCCGCGGATGGCGGACGGGTCGTCGGGTCCGGCGTCGGGCGGTGCGGCGATCGTGAGCACCGGGCCTGTCGGTGGCATGGACGACCCGGGGCTGTGGATCAAATGCCTCGGGCGCCCTGAGCTGTCGGTCCAGGTCAGGGCGACGGACTGGTCGGCCGGCACCTACAAGGGCCGCACGAGTTCGGCCGACATCCTGTCCGCCCGCAATACCGCATCCACCTGGAGCACTCGGGGCGGTCACGAGACGCAGATGACGGTCCTCACCACTTCGAGGGCCGAGCAGGACGCGCTGCAGGCCGTGCTGGATCAGGGCCCGGTCCTGGTCCAGGGCCTGGCCGCGCACAACAGGGACGACGGCTACTACCTGCCGACCGACTTGCCCTGGAAGCGGGTGGGTCGCACCGTCCACATGTACAGGGAGTGGACGATCGGCCTGCTCGAGCAGGACCGGCCGGGCACTGCGGATCAGCCGCTCGTCGTCCCGGGGCGGTCGCTCGCGCGCAGGCAGGCGATGTATCCGACGTTCGCGGACGTCGCGTTCTCCGGGCGCCCGTTCAGCGACGGGCTACTGCCGTGATCGGCTCCGGTCCGGAACTCGCGGTTGCCCTGTCGTCGGCGATGCGGGTCGACGTCGTGGTGGAGTGGTCGCCCGACTGGACCACTTGGTATCCGCTGCGGGCCCTGTCGGGGACGACGACGCAGGACCGAACGCAGTCCTCGCGGTGGCGGCTCTCGGGGGATTTCGTGGCGGATACGCCGGTCGGCCTGGACGGGATCCACGCCCTGGGCTGCCGGTTGCGGTCGTGGCTGGAGGTGGCGTCGCTGCGGCGGTCGCCGGTCCGCATTCCCTACGGGGCGTACTACGTCACCAAGGCCACGCCGGGACGCGAGTCGATCAGCGTTGAGGGGCTTTCGTACGAGTCCAAGGTGGTGGCCTCGAAGTTCGCCAAGCCTCGCACCGTGCCGGACAAGGCCGGGTGGTCGCGCCAGGTCCAGCTCGAACGGCTGGTCACCGAGGCCGTGCCGGACGCCCGGTTCCGCTGGGAGACGCCCGGTGGGGCGATGTGCCCGCAGGCCACGGTCGACGAGGACCGGTGGCAACTCGTCGACGGCACGAGCGACAAGGTCTCGCTGCTGGACGGGCTCGGGGCCGCCCTGCACTGCGACTCGGTCGGCCTGTTCGTCGTGGCCGAGGTCCCGGCGATTTCCGCCGATGCGGTGGTCTGGTCGTTCCACCAGTGGGACGTTGTCGCGACCGCGCGCACGCTCTCTGCCGCCGACGTCCGGAACTTGATCGTGGCGGTCGGCAATCCGCAGGGGACGGGAGGGGCGTCCGCGGCGACGATCGGCCCGGTGTACGTGTACGACCGGGAGCCGACGTCGCTGACCTACGCGGGCCCGGACCCGGTGAACCGCCCCGAACTCGCAGGCCGCTTCGGGGTGATTCCGGAGCGGATCTCCTCGCCGCTGCTGGACACCGAAGTCGCCGCGATCGCCGCGGCCGAGGTGCGACTACGCAACTCCCTCGGCATCCCGACCTCGCTGGAGTTCGACGCGAAGCTGCAGCCCGGCATCGAGGCGGGTGACGTGGTGTCGGTCGACGTCGACGGCCGCCCCGAGCTGCACCTGATCGACCGGATCGCGTGGAAGTGGGGCTCGCCGACAATGAACGCGAACACGAGGGTCCAGTCCATCTCCAGCCGCTACGGGCTGGTCCGGTGACGGCGGCAGGCCTGCCCGGTGCGCTGGCCGGCCTGGCCCGAACACCGGCGCCGCCGAGCGCGCAGGAGGTCACGGTCACCGCGCTGCGGATCGACGGCCGGATCAACGGGGTCGATTCGTGGGGCGGGCACGTCATCGGGATCCCGGCCCTGGACACGTACCAGGATCGGGCGGTCGGGGATCGGGTCCTGGTCGCCGATGTGAGCGGCGCCCCGCACGTGATCGGCCGGATCGGACCGGACCCGGTCTATGCGGGGCCGGCCGTCCAGCCGGTCGAGGGCGCGTCATTTCTTTCGTCGGGTGATCGCACGGGTGGCGAGGACGTGACGCGCCAGGGCGCCCCCGACAGGGACGGCGCCCCGCTGCAGGCCGCCTATTTCTACGGCACCGCGCTGTCGACGGCTGCCGCGGGGGCTTCGACGGTGCGGGTGTGGATCGCGCGGGACCCGATCTTGCACGGGTCGTTCGGGCCGCAAGTCGCGCGTCTGTTCTTGCACGCCGCAACAACCCCGCCGGCCACCGGGTTCACCGAACTCGGGGCGTATGCGCCGCTCCTCGTCCCGCTGGAGGTGGGCGAGGTGCGCGTGGTGCAGATCCCGGAGGCGTGGCGGGCGGCCCTGGCCGCGGGGACCGCGCGCGGCTTCGGCTCGGGCGACGCATCCGGCCTGCGCGTCTCGTACATCCGCCTCGTCGATCCGTCCGGCGGCTACACCACGACTTAGAGAGGGGGCGCGGTGGACCTCACGACCTACGCGCAACTGCCCGTGCCCGAAGATGACGAGGCCGACCTCGTCCCCTATTGGCTGAGCCTGCTGGGCGAGAAGTTGGACACGAGCACCGTCCTGCAGGCGACGAGCGCCTACGACCGGGATGTTCGGTACGGCGCCGGCCCTCGAGGGCTGCTCGTGGTGTGCAACACGGGGTCGACGGTCAACGCGGTGTGGATCAAGACCGGTGGCGTCGGTGACCCGACGTGGGCGGTGATCTGGGAGCCGATGCCGAGCGCTCAGGCGTGGTTTCCTCCGGCCTCGATCAGCGCCGGATGGCGTGACCTGCACACGACCGAGCCCGGGGTCTCGCCGTTCTGTTTTCAGTGGTCGAAGGCCACCGACACGGTGCTGATCAGGGGCGCTCTATGGAAGGACGACCCCTGGACCCACGGAGAGATCGTTGCCTACGTGCCGACGGACATGATCCCGGTGTACGCGTCCGGCTGGTCCGGCAGCACCTTCGCTTCCCGCGCGGCGGTGGCGTCGGGTGAGATCCGGGACGCGACCGGCGAGATGCGCCTGTGGGTGTGGGCGATCGACCAGGACGAGCCGGACGTGACGCCCAACGGGGCCGTCTGGTTCGACAGCGTCTCGTACCGCAAGGGGGACCTGACGTGACCCGGTACCTGTACGAGGGCGGGGCGGTCGTCTCCCAGGCTGGTGTGCCTCTGGTGTCCGCGTCGGCGACGGTGTACAGCCTGCGCACGGGCGGGTCGATCGTCACCGACATCCTGTCCACGGGCGGCACTCCGCTCGCGGGCGTGGTCACCACCGACGCCTACGGGCAGGTGTTGTTCCAGGGCCCGGACTCCACTGCCACGACCTACTGGCTCCAGTTCGCGTCCGGCCCGCGCTGGCCTGTCTCGGTGGCCACGGCTCCGGGTGACGAGGACGCCGCGGCGTCAGTCAAGACCACGGCGACACCGAAGGCTGCAATCCACTACGGCAACCTCGAGACCCAGGCTGTCGCCACGTCGCTGGACTCGATCGTCGTCCCCAAGTACGCGTCCTCGGCGGCCCGCGATACGGCGAACCCGACACCGACCGTCGGTGACCTGCACACTCGCTCGGACAAGCGCGGCAACCTGTTCGTGCGCGACACGACGGGTACGGCCCGGTGGCGTGACGCGGGCACGGTGATCGTCGCCGACACGTCCGACCGGACCGCACAGTTCCCGGCGCCGCAGAACGGCGATGCCTGCTACCAGGTCGACATCGCCGCGCAGGTCCGCTACCACTCGCCGTCATCGTCATGGGTCGTCACCACGGGGCCGCGGGCGGGCCTGAAGGTCGCTTCGGCCGCAGCGTTGGCGACGGCGAACCCGACGCCTGCGGACGGGGATCGCGCGTACCGCACGGACATCCACGCCGACGTCGTCTACAACTCCGCGCGCAGCAAGTACGACCCATATCGAACGCTCATCGAGGAGAAGGTGATCTCCTCCTCGGTGGCCAGCGTGTCATTCGCGTCGATCCCGCAGGACTTCCGGCATCTGTCACTGGAGATCGTGACGCTGACCAGCGTCTCCGCGGGCAGCGACTTCATCCTGGTGACGCTCAACTCGGACACTGGCACGAACTATTCGACGCTCGTGATGTACGCCTACAGCAGCCCGGGAACGTTCGCGAAGGCCGGGTCGAACGCCGAGCCCTACGTGGTGATCGCGCCGGTCGGCACGGGCCAGGCGTCGGCGGTGTGCAAGGTCCTGGACTATGCCTCGACCTCGTCCTGGAAGGGCTGCCACGCGCAGGGCGTGCACTCGTCGGGGACGACGACGACGCACGGCATGTCGACGACGTCCGGCATGTGGAAATCAACGTCTGCAGTCACGTCCTTGCAGGTCAAGGCCCTGGGGAATATGACGGCTGGCCGGCTCCTGCTGTACGGCGAACGGTGAACCCACCCGTCCCATTTACGCCCCGAGCCGGTCCGGCCGGGGCTTTCTCTATGCCCTGAGGAGGGCGCATGGCTCTCGCGAAGGGCTACGACGTCAGCGACTATCAGTCGTCGATACCGCAGGACGCCACGTTCGTGATCATCAAGGCGTCCGAGGGTGCCAAGACCCGACAGTCCGGCTACAAGGCCAAGCTCGCGACCGCGCGAAGCCGCGGCCTGGTGGTCGGCCACTACCACTTCTTGCACGCCGAGCAGGATGTCGCTGGCGAGATCGCGAACTTTGTCGCGGCGGTCGGCGACGTTCCGGTCGCCGAGCTGCTGGTGTTGGACTTCGAGCCGTACAACCAGGGCGTGTCGGCGTCGCGTGCGACCACGGTCAAGAACGCCTGGCTCGCTGCGGTGAAGAAGCGATTCCCGAACCACAAGGTCGGGATCTACACGAACACCGACTGGTGGCACCAGACCGACGACAACGCCGGCGACTTCCTGTGGATCGCGGACTACGCGAAGCCTGCCGGGTCGCCGGGGATCCAGGCCGCATGGCGCATCCACCAGTACACCGACAAGCCGCTCGACACCAACGTCTACAACGGGTCGATCGCGGACATGCGCGCGTGGGTCGGTAGCGCGACCGCTCCGAAGCCGACTGCCCCGTCAGGCGGTTCGGCCTGGTCGGGCCTCAAGCTGGTGCCCCGCTCGGAGTGGGGTGCCCGCGCGTACCTCACCCCTGGCGGCGCGACCAAGTACTCCGCTGCCCGCCGCGGTGTGAAGGTCCACTACCTCGGGACCCCGTACTCGTTCGGCGACCACGACGGCTGCGCGGCCTACGTCCGCCGGCTGCAGGCGTCGCACATGGACGGCAACGGCTGGAGCGACATCGGCTACAGCTTCATCGTGTGCGAGCACGGCTACGTGCACGAGGGCCGCGGCCTGGCCCGCCGGAACTCGGCGAACGGGACCACCACCCTCAACGAGCAGCACTACGCGGTGTGCGCCCTGCTCGGCTCGTCCGGCTCGACCACCCCGACGCCCGAGCAACTGCACGGGCTGCGTGACGCGATCGAGTACTGCCAGGCCCGCGGCCCGGCCGGCGGCGAGATCCGCGGTCACCGTGACGGCTACAGCACCGACTGCCCCGGGGGCCCGCTGTACGCGTGGGTCCAGGCCGGGGCCCCACGACCCAACGCTGGTTCTGTACAAGGAGATGAGTTCGATATGGCCAACGTCGACGAAGTCGTGGCCAAGGTCACGGACGCGGTCGAGCAGCGTCTGCTGCGGACGCCGATGCTCGACACGACCTTCCCTCTCGGCGAGGAGCCCAAGTACGCGCCGATGGGCCGAGAGGGCACCCGCGGTGCGATCCTGGCCCAGCTCGCGGCCGAGGCGGCTCGGGATGGCGTGGCCGCGCTGGCTGAGGAGTTCAAGGCGTTCGTCGAGCAAGGCCCGAAGCCCACTCCGGTGACGATCGACGCCCCTGCCCTGGTAGCGGCGATGAAGGCCGACCCCGAGTTCATGCAGCTCCTGGCGAAGGCCAACGCCGACGAGACGCACAAGCGGATGGAGTCCTGACATGGCGGCACCGATGGAAACGAAGGTCAAGGTCGCCGGCGCGGCCTCGTATCTGGGCTTCGCCGCCCTGCTCGGCGTCCTGACCGCGGTCGGTGATGCGGGCCTGGTGTCGTGGCTGCCGGATGTGGTCGAGGTGTTCGTGGCGCCCATGGTGCCGACGGCGATCACGATGGTCGCGGCCTGGAAGGCGAAGCACACGCCCCGGCCGGCGGACGACACGACCACACCGGGGTATCTCGGATGAGCCCGGCCCGCCGCGCGGCGTGGCGGATCGGCCACCGAGGCGCGTTCCTCATGACCTACGGCGTGGCCTGGGCGGTATACGGCGCCGGACTGCTCGGCTCCGGCGCCACGTTCGCGCAGCAGCGCGGGTTGACCGTACTGGGGGACGATCTCGATACGTGGGCGTGGCTGTGGATCGTCGGCGGCATGGTCGCGATCGTCGCAGCGTTCGCGCGGCGGGACAGCATCGGCTACGTGGGTGCGGTGATCCCGCCGCTGGTGTGGGGGGTGGCGTATCTGCTGGCGTGGTGGCCGCTCGACGAGTACGACCGGGGCTGGATCTCCGCCGGTCCGTGGACCGCGCTGGCGGTGGCGGCGGTGATCGTGGCACGGATCCCGGAGCCGATACGGCGGGAGGTGGCCGATGGGACCTGATGCGTGGGCCCAGATTGTGGTGGGTGTCGTCGTGGCCGCCGTGTCGGTGGTGACCGCCCGGTCGGCCAGGTCGGCGAACAGGGAGACGGCGTTGGTGACGACGACGCCGGCGGAGCGGGCGGAGGACCGGGAGACGTACAAGGCGCACATGGCCGAGATGCGGCTGGATGTGGATGCGGCCAAGGCTCAGGCGGAGGCCGCGCAGCGCAGGGTCGAGGAGATCGAGGGGACGCGCCGTCAGGACTCGCTCACGATCAACGCGCTGGTGCGCTACATACGGAAGATGGCGCGGGCGTTTCGGGAGCACGACATCCCGCCGCCGGATCCGGATCCGGCCGACGCCCTGGTGTTGCAGGCGCACGGCCTGCCGTAGCCCGTCCGAGCGTCAACAATCGCCGTAATAAAATCACGGCCTTCGTTAACACCTGACGTCTGACCTGTGCAAAGAGCCCCCACCGCTGCCCTTCGTGGGCGGCGGTGGGGGCTTTCTTTTCGCACCCGCTGCACGGATGTCCGTCCCGGCGGCTAGCGTGTCTCTCGTCGGCCCCGCTCGCGCGGGGATCGCCCTTGTCCGTGTCTGGACTCCACACTTGGCCCCGCAGTCGCGGGGTTCGCGGCCCCACCTCCTCGCGGGGGTGGGGCCGCTTCGTGCTGTCCGGGGTCAGGTGGTCGGCGTCACGTAGTGGGTCTCGCCCTCGTTGTAGGAAATCCAGCCTCCGAGGGGGGCGGCCTTGCCCGCGCGGTCCACGGCCAGCGTCCAGGCGTCGTCGCGGGAGCCGTCGAACGGCTCTGTGCCGCTGGCGGCGAACGCGAGGATCGACGCCTGCTCCAGGTCCGGGGCGTACACCGATCCGGCCGAGTGGGCCACGCCCATCATGGGCGCGGTCAGCTCCCAGTTGTAGCGACGCGCAGGCGATTCGGCCCCGGTGCCAGTGCGGGCCTTCTTGACGAGGGCGGACACGGTGGCCTTCTCCAGGCCGAGGCGGCGGGCGGCTTCGGTGAGGCCGCCGCGGCGTTCGATGGCGTCGTAGGCGTCGACGAGGCCGGCGACGGCGACGGCGCGCTGCATCGCCTTGGCCTCGGCGTCGGCTTGCGCTTCGCGTCGGGCGGCTTCGGCCTTCTCGGCGGCGCGATGTGCGGCGACCACGCTCGGCTCGACGTCGGTCTCGGCGTAGGCGGGGATTTCGTTGCCGTCTTCGTCGACCTCGGTGTCGTAGTTCTCGATGCCCGCGATGACGAGGTTCTCGTATTCGCGCTCGGCGTCGAGGTAGGTGTCGTGGTCGCTGATCTCGGTGTGGGCGGGGTCGGTGTAGTAGACGGCGAAGCGGGGGCTGTCCTGGATGGGGTCGGTGTAGGGCACGACGGCGATGTGGTACTCCTTCTGGCCGATCCCGTCGAGGCTGTAGGTCTCGCGGGTGGCGTGCGGGAGTTCGGCTTGGACGGCGGCGACGTAGGTGTCCTCGTGGGCGGGGTCGATGCCGTCGATGGTGGTGGTCGTGGAGGAGAGGATGCGGTGCATGGGATGCTCCTTGGGTGGTGGTCGTTGGCCCGACACCACATACGTTAGCCCCCCTCCTAACAACACGTCAAGAGTTTGTTAGGAGGGGGGCTAATCCAAGGCGCGCATCAAGGCTTCGGCGCGATCAACGACGTCCGCCACCGCCCGACCGTCGCCCGCCCACACCCCAACTCGCGCGCCACCACGGCCACCGGCCGGTCCTTCACGGCCTCCAGGTAGCCGGCCAGATCCGCATACCCCAGCGCAACCGCCCGCGCGTCGAGCCTGGCCAACCTCGCCTCCCGGGCAGCCCGGCCACCCGCCCGCTTGGCCGCCCGATTCATCACCCGCCCGGCCGTGCGCCTGCTTGCCTCGGGCGCGCCAACCTCGGGGGCGACGACCCGGCCCGCCTCCATCGCGGCCCGAATGTCCGGACGGGCGGCATACCGCTTACGCCCCTGCTCTGTCGCCCGCTCCCGCAGATCGGTCGCGCGAAGCCCGAGCCGCGCGGGGAGTTGGTGCCGCTCGCGGTACTCGGCCGCCGAGATGTCGTGGGCCTGGCCGAGGTGGGGCGGGAGGAGGCGGTACCAGCGCCCGCACTCCAGACACTGGAGCCGGCCGTCTGCTTCTGGTTGCTGTCCGAGGTCGGCCACGCACTCAGGTTGCCGGCTGGCGTCCACGGCCGGTTCGGCTTTCCATGGATCCGCCGCCGCCCAGGCGTTCCACCTGCGCTTGAGCCCCGCCGCCGCTCTCTGACGGCAGGGCTCAAGCGCAGGGGTCACCCACGCCCTCTGGCCAGATCAACGCGGGCGACGGTTACACCAATCGCGCGTCACAAGCTACCTGCCGCCACCCACGGCCCGCCGGGGTATCCACAGACTCACCGCTCGAACGGCACCTACCAGGAAAGTGCCTTCAGGACGGTGACGGTGAGCACGGCTGCGGACACCTCGTACTCGATGATCACCGTGGACACCGAGGCGGACCGCCGGTCCTTGTTCCCGCGGACGGGCGAGGACCCGCACCCGTAGGGGTCGCGGCCGATCGTGTTCTGGATCTCCCGCCGAACGACGTATTGGCTTGTGAGCGGCAGCCCGGACAGTCCTTGCTCGGCGGCGCTGGTGTACTGCACGTGGTAGCTCACTCGCGCTCCTCCGGTGGCGTCGCGGGGCTTCCGTCGGCGTTGACGACGCCGGTGTAGTCGCCGGCGTGGATGCGGGCCATCTGCTCGTCGGACTCGCGGTGTGCGTCCTCGGGCATGGCGAAGTCGAAGATTGCGACCTGGGCGATCTCGCGGAGCGGCGTGCTCCCGATCACGCGGTCGAACTCGGCGCGACGTTCTTCGGGGAGGGCTGCGCGGATCCCGTCGAGGGTGTCGGGGAGGACGACGGCCTGGCCGCGGACGTGTGTGATGGGCATGCGCCCAGCGTGGCACCACGCCCGCGGTGATCGGTAGCCGGCGCACTCGCGTGGGGTACGCGACCCGGTGTGCGCCCTGCGGCTCCGGGGGCCGCCACCACCACAGTGAGTGGGGGATCCGGTTGCCCGGTTCCGGCCTGGCCCGGCAGCCGCAGGGTGCGTCGATGCTACGACTGGTCAGTCGACCGGCGCCGCTCCGTGGCCCTCGGCGATGGAGTCGATCCACTTCGCGAGAACGAAGTCCCGGTCCGTCAACGTGTTCCCCGCGTCGTGCGTGGTGATGGAGAACCGGATCCGCTGCCACGTGATGTGGATGTCGGGGTGGTGCCTGATCTCCCGGGCCTTCGCACCCACATACATCGCCAGGTGCAGGGTCTCGTGGTACGCCTGCGTGTAGGTCCGCTCGATCGCGTCCCCGACTCGCCGCCAGCCGGGCAGGTCGGCGAGGAGCTTGGTGATCTGGTCGTCGGTCAGTGGCGTGAGTGCCATGTCCACCCCCATGTCGTCAGAGGCCGATCGTAGCCAGCAGCTCGGCGAGGTCGCGCCCGTATGCGTGGTCGGACCAGGGCTGCATCCGGTCGCGGAGCAACGCCAACTCGGCGCGGGTGCGAGCGGATCCGGTGCTGGTGCCGACGAGGGTCGCCCGGCCGGCGAGGTACAGCGCCCGCTCGGGTTCGCCGGCCGCCGCGGCGACGGCGGCGTGTCGGGCCTGGAAGACCGCGACGTCGCGGCGGTGCGTGTCCGGCATCGCGGCGAGCACGCGCGTCCATACGCGGTCGGCCTCGCGGATGGCGTCGGGGTCCTGCATTCGCCCGTAGCAGGTGGCGCGTTGGACGTCGATGTATCCGGGGGTGCGGCGGCAGGCATCGCCCCAGGGCAGGTCGTCGTCGATGCGTTCGACGAGCTGCTGCGCTTCGCCGAGGAGAGCGTCGACGCCGGCGCGGTCGCCCGCGAGGGAGCGGCCGTGGGCGCCGTGGACGGAGGCGATGACGCGCACCTTGGGGGCCAGTGCCCGGGGGTCGGCGAGGGCCGCGTCGGCGAGGTCGACGGCACCGGACCCGTCCCCTATATCGACGCACAACGACGCCTTGTTCGCGAGGGCGTAGCCGACGAGCTGGTGGTCGCGGGAGCGGTGGGCCATGTCGAGGGTGATGTCGCGCCACCGGATCGACGAGGTGTGGTCGCCGGCGTCCTGGTGGAGCCAGCCGAGGAGGGCAGCGTAGGCGGCGCCGACCCGAAGGAGGTCGCGTCGTAGTTCGCCCGCAGCGTTCGCCGACAGTTCGCAGATGAGTTGGTGCTGCGCGGTGACGGTGGCGACAAGCTGGTGCGGGCCCAGCAGCATGTCCGCCCGGTAGTGGCCCTGGAGTTGCTCGCGGAAGTACACGACGAGCGCCGGGTCGACCGGCTGGCGGGATGCGGGCGCACGTGCCGGGGCGGGCGGCGGCGCGAGAGCGGACGCGGTCCCGGTGATGGCGCCGGCGACGAAGTTCCTGCGGAGCACGTTGGTCCTGTCTGGGGCAGCGATGGATAGCTGCTCCAGCGTCAGGGAGGAGAGCGCCGCGGGCGGCCGATTGTCCGCTTCAGCGGCTTGTCTGTCCGCTTCGTCGGCGAGGCGCCACGCGCGGACGAGGACGCCGCCGGTGTCGAGGATGGCGTCGAAACGTTCGGCGAGATCCTCGTCGCAACGGCGTTGCGCCTTCTCGATCTTCCCGACCAGGTCGCCGCTGACGTGCACCAACGCACCGAGGCCGTCCTGCGTGAGGCGTGCGCGCTTGCGCCAGTGTCGCAGTTCCTGCCCGAGGTGGTGGCGCGGGGATCGGGAGCCGTCGAGGGGGCGGAGGGGGTACGGCATGGCGGCCTCGTCCTCGTGAAGCGGACAGCCCAGGCGTCCGGATCAGACCGTGGACGCCGAGGGGGTATGGCCCGCTGAATGGTCACAAGCTGTTCAGACCAGTACACACCCTCGATGACCTGCGTCGGGGGCGCACGACGGAATGGAGGCGGTCCCCGTGCCGCGGAGCGACATCGTCGTCCAGGTGAGTGTCGGCGACTCGGACAGTTCGGAGCACCCGCACCGCATCTCGCTGCCCGGCCGGCCCGATCTGGACGTGTCGCGTGCGGAGTTGACCGCGCTGGTGCACGAGGCGCGGATGCGCCTGATGCGCACGTTGCCGCCGTCGGGGATCGGCCGCATCTCGAACTCGGGCGGTTGAGCTCGCCCGACGCCGCCCGCAATCGATCTGCGGCGGCACCCCCGGCCGTTCGTCCTTCGCCCGGCGGACGGCCCGGCCCGGCGGTGAGTATGACACCGCCGGGCCCTCGACTCCGGTCCTGCCGCCACCGGCGCGGTAGCGGGACCGGCCCCCTCGTCGCCCGACCGTTCGCGGGCGACTCGGCCCGGCGGTGCCTCACATCACCGCCGGGCCCCCAGCACCTCGCCCGGCCGCCAGAGCTGTCCGGCCGGGCGAGGCACCACCACCCACACCCGTCTTGGAGAGACCATGTCCGACGCCCCGCTGTCGCCCGGCGACCACGTCACCCAGACCCCTCTGCCGACCGGCCGCGGTAGCCGAAGCGGCGTCGTCGTCAGCGTGGAAGGCACCGGGTCCAAGGCCCTGGTGACGTTCCGGATCGGGGAGCACCGGGAGTACGAGGCATACGCGTGCGAGCTGGTGCGTGACGGCTCGGCGTGACCCCAGGCGGGTCACACGCTCCGGTGAGCCGACCCGAGCCGCACCTGCCACCTGTCCGCCGGCAGCAGTAACTCGTCGACTGCGGCAGGCCGTCCGTCCCGCGCGTACCTGATGACCATCACCACCAGGAGGACCGACCCGATGGCGACACCGAGCATCCCGGCCTCACCCGGGCCTGCGGCCCGCGCGGTCGTCCCCGCGTGCTCGTGCCGGCCGGGCGCGGGCCGGAGTTGGTTGCCATACCGGGCGAGGACGTGCGATGTGCGGCCGTCCGGGTCGAGGTACTCGATTCGCTCGCGCTGGACCCTGGTGCCGTCGGCGAGCCCGAGCAGCGCGGCGATGTCGCCCTTTGCGGCGGTGCGGGACAGTCGGCGTTCGCCGATGCCGTGGGGCCAGGGGGTGACCGGGTCGGTCAGGACTCTCACCGCTGGAGGATGCGCCACGGTCGGCTTATGTCGCTGGGCTCCCTCGACCAGGTGCTCCGCACGGAGGACGCCGAGTACCCGCTGGGCGGTGCCGAGGCCGACGCGGTACTCGGTGGCGATTTCGTGGCGAGAGGGGAACGGCTGGCCGGGCTGGAGGTCGCCGGAGCGGATACGTCGGCGAAGCGCTTCGGCCACGCGCAGGTAGCTCGCCTCGGCTGGCACGCGTGCAGTCTCGTGCGCCTGCCAGATCTTGAACGTTACAGACCATTCGAAAGACAGTTTCGAACAAATGTCCGATAACTTCTTAGCCCTATCGAGTGAAGCGGCGAAACGATCTTCCAATCGCGCGATTCGCAGGCTAGGACGGACGGACCACCCCAAGAACGCGTCGGGGGCTCGATTCGCTGGTGGCGCAGACGTCGGGCCCTCGGCGCTCCCCTTCGCTCCTGACTGCTCTCAGATGCTGCTGTCTGCAACCGGGAGAATTTCAGGAGATGATCATGTGCAACTCACAGCAGTTCACAGCACACCGCAGCACATGAGAGCAGTCACCAGGCATAGGGAAGAGGCGGCCGATCTGCGGGTTTCCGCAGGTCAGCCGCCTCTTTTGCGCTCTGAGCTGTGCGTTAGATCCGGTGGGCACAGACAGACTCGAACTGTCGACCCCTGCTTTGTAAGAGCAGTGCTCTAACCAACTGAGCTATGCGCCCGGAGGTGAGAGGACAGCCTACCGAATGCGTGGGGGTGGTTCGTGCCGCTCGGGCGTGCGGATGGTCACCGGGCTCGGTCGGCCGGCCGGCATGGGGGTTGGTCGGTCGGCCTGCGGGCGTGGGGTCGGGCGGGCGGCCGGCGATCGGGGGCCGGCCGGCCCGTGGTGCGGTCAATTGCCGGCGTCGGGGCTTGGTCGGTCCGTGGTGGCCACGCGGCGGAACCAGGGGAGGCGGGACAAGGGGGTGGCGGCCTCGATGTCGGTGGGGCCGGTGTGGGTGGTGCCGTCGTCGGCCTGCCAGGTGCCCGGGGGAATGGTGATCTTGCGGGAGCGGGTGCCCTTGGTGGTGACGGGGGCGACCAGGATCGAGTCGCCGAGGAGGAACTCGTCGGTGATGGCGGCGTAGCCCAGGCCGGGGAAGACGTAGTCCAGCGGGAGCTGGATCGGCTCGCCGGTGTGGGCGGAGGCGCGGGCCAGGGCCAGGATCTCCGGGCCCAGATCGGTGTGCAGGCGGGCGGCCGCACGGCACAGGTCGAGGTGTTCCGGGTCCAGGACACGCCACGGGGCCGCCGAGAACTGCATCATCGGGAACAGCGCGGCGGTCTGCGCGTACCGGACGAACAATTCCGGGTCGAAGCCCTCGCCGCCCGGACCCGGGACGAAGCGGAATTCGCCGCCGCCGATCATGTCGGGGCAGGTGAACGCGTGGCCCGTGATCGACTGGGCGAGCGCGTTCGGGATCAGGCTGTCCAAGCCGAAGCGGCCCTCCCACAGGTGGTACTTGTCCTGTTGGCGCTGCGCCAGCGGCAACCCGGCCGCGCGCCACGAGTCGCGGAACTCGTTCAGCGGCCACTCCGCGCCGAACCGGTTCCACGCGTGCGTGTACGCCTCCGGGTCGGCCACGCCGAGTGCGCGCCAGAACGGCGCGTCGCCGCCGTCGAACTTGAACCCGTCGATGCCGATCGACTCCTGAAGCTCCGAAAGCTGCTCGCGCAGCCATCCCGTGGCCGCCGGATCGAGCAGGTCCAGGCCCGCGCTGTAGCCGTTCCACCACGCATGCACGCCGAAGTACCCGTCCGGGCGCTCGACCAGCAGGCCCCGGTCGTGCAGCACCCGACACGTCGGCGAGTCCGGGGTCACGTACGGCACCAGCCACAACATCACCCGGAAGCCGAGTTCGTGCAGCCGCGCGACCATGCCCGCCGGGTCCGGGAAACGACCCGGGTGGAACGTCCAGGTCCCGTAGTCCTCGCTCCACCGGTCGTCGATCATCAGTACGCCGGGCGGGAACCCGTTCCGCAGCAGGTCTTCCGCGTAGCGGAGCACCTTCTCCTGGGTGGGCTCGAAGACGGTCTCGATCCACAGGTTGTACTGCGGCGCGGTGAACAACAACGGGTCCGGCAACCCACCGGACGCCGGATAGTGACGCCGCATCACCTCCAAGTAGGCGTCCCGCAATGTGCCACCGGCAGCCACACCCGCCTCGACGCCCACTTCTGCCCCGGACGAACCGGAAGCCCCGGAAGCGCCGGAAGCACCGGAAGCACCGGAAGCACCAGGCAACTCGGCCACCCCAGGCACCTCGACCACCGGCCGCCCGCCCTCGATCCGAAACGCGAACGGCCGAGCGCAGTGCACCCATCGGCCGTGATCGGAGAGCAGCACCGGCATGCCCTGGTTGGCCTTCACGTCCCGCAGGTCGATCCCGTACCCCTCGGCGGACGGCATGTGCCGGCCGTCCGCCACCGCACCGCCCCACCAGTGTTCGCCGGCACGCGGTTCCAACGCGAGCACGCCACCATCGACCGAACCACTCTTCGTCATGCCGTCCGCTCCCTCACGCTCTCGCTCACACCCGCTCTCCGACCAACCATCGGGCGGCAGACCATCCAGCCGACCCATCGGCGGCGGCAGGCAACTCACCCGCCCCCCACCGCCGCCGCCGCCCGAACCACACCAAACCGACCCACTCGGGCTTCACTTCATCGTGAAACCCTGCTCCTTACCGAACGACACGATCCGCTCCTGCCAGTTGGACAACGCGCCCGGCAGGTCACCGCCCGGCTTGTAGGCCTGGCCGATGGTGTCCTTGAAAATGCTGTTCGCGTACACCTGGAAGGGGAGGTACTGCCACTCCGGCCGCACCGCACCGGACATCTGCGCGAACACCTCGTTGGGCTTCGAACCCGGGAAGTACGGGAGTTCGGCACCGCGGAACGCCGGGTCGTCCAGCAACAACCGGGTCGCCGGGAACAGGCCCACGTCGGTGTTCAGCGACTTGACCGCCTCGGGGTCCGAGTTCAGCCAGGTGGCGAAGGCGACCGAAGCCGCCTTGTTCTTGGCCTGCTTGGTCACCGCGACCGACGAACCGCCGTTCTCCGCACTGGCCGGGGCGCCATCACCGGTCGGCATCGGCGCGACCGCCCACTGACCCGCGCCCTGCGGGATGTTCTTCTTTAGTACGGCGGGCGCCCACGCGCCGGCCATCCACAGCGCGTACTTGCCGGCGCCCATCGACTTCCACCACTCCTCGTTCCAACTCGGCGTGGCGTCCACCGTCTTCTCGGCCAGCATCCCGCCCCACGTGCTCGCCCACCTCGCCGTGCCCGGGTCGTCCTTGAGCTTGACCGCCGCCGACGACTCACCCGAGACCTGGTACGGCTTTCCGCCCTGCTGCCAGATCATGCTGTTGGCCGTGCCCGCGTCACCCTGGTCGACGTAGGTGACGAAGTTCTCCGGATTGGCCGCCTTGATCTTCCGGCCCAACTCGGCCACTTCGGCCCAGGTCTTCGGCGGCGTGGCGCCGAGCTTGTCGAGGATGTCCTTGCGGTAGAACATCGCCATCGGTCCGGTGTCCTGTGGAACGCCGTAGATTCCACCGGCCACATTGACCTGCGCCCACGTGGACGAGGCGAACTTGTCCCGCGACGAAACCATTCCGTAGTCGGCGAGGTTGACCAGCTGCTTGGTGATCGCGAACTGCGGCAGCGCGAAATACTCGATCTGCGCGACGTCCGGAGCGCCCTCGCCCGCCTTCAGCGATGCCTGCAACTTGGTGTACTGGTCGGCCGATTGGCCTACGTTGACCAGCTTGACGTGCACCTTGGGGTACTTCTTCCGAAAGAGCGCCACGGTCCGATCCACATTGGGGACCCAGCTCCAGAAGGTGATCTCGGCGGGCTGTTCGAGAGCCGCCGCGACCGCCGCCGGATCGGCCTTCCGGCCACCCTCGTCGTCGTCGGACTTCGAATCCGACCCGCATGCGGCGAGCGACAGGGCCAGCGCCGCGACGGTCGCCGCGGCGGTCACCGAGGTCGACCGGCGCGAGCCGAGCCGACCCACGATCGACGTTCTTGCGTTCATATGTGGCCACTCCAAAGGGAATTCGCAAACTCGGGGACGAGCGAAACAAAAACGTGATGAAGAGCGAAATAGAAGAAATGCATGGCAGATCACGAAAATATATGTCATGCCGGAAAATGCCGAAAGGCAGCAAAGGCATGCACAGAAGAAGCGAAATGCGCGCCGAGCCCACGGCTCTATTGCTTGACCCCGCCCGCCGACAGGCCGGACTGCCAGAACCGCTGAAGGAAGAGGAAGGCCACGATCAGCGGCACGATCGCGAGCAGACTGCCGGTCAGCAGAATCGGGTAGATCGCCGTACTTCCCGCCACGCTCCCGCCGTTGGCCTGGCCGTTCCACCGGTTGAGGCCGACGGTCAGCGGGAACCAGTTCGGGTCGTTGAGCACGATCAGCGGCAGGAAGTAGTTGTTCCAGGTCGCCACGAGTGCGAACAGCAGCACCGTGACGAAGCCGGGCATGAGCAGTCGCAGTGAGATGGTGAAGAAGATCCGCAGCTCGCCGGCGCCGTCCATGCGGGCGGCCTCCAGCATCGCGTCCGGCACCGCGTCGGCCGCGTACACGCGCATCAGGTACAGGCCGAACGGGCTAGCCAGGGAGGGCAGGATGACCGCCCACGGGGTGTTCACGATGCCCACGTCGCTGAACAGCAGATAGGTCGGCACCGCCAACGCCGTGCCCGGAATCGAGATCGCGCCCAGCACGAGCGCGAACATCAGCCGCCGCCCGGTGAATTCGAACTTGGCGAGCGCGTACCCGCCGAGGGTGGCGATCAGCGCGGCGCCGCCCGCGCCGACCACCGAGTACAGCAGGTTGTTGGCGAACCAGCGCAGATAGATGCCGTCGTCGTAGGTGAAGACGTCGTGGACGTTGTCGAACAACGCGAAGTCGTCGGCGAACCAGAGCCCGCGCGAGGACAGCAGGCCCTCGTTGGACTTGGTCGCACCGAACATCAGCCACACCAGCGGCAGCAGCGTATAGGCGAGCATCAACGCCATCGCGACGGTCAGCGCGGTGCTCTTGCGACCACGTCGATCGTGGCGATCACCCGACCTCCCTCGCCCACGTCGCGCACGTCGATCGAGCCGCCCGCGCGGACGGAGGAACCCGGCCCGCGTCACGCCGGTTGCGCCGGCCCCGCTCTTCTCGCCGGCCTCGCCCGCCTCGCCGGTGGCACGCGATCCGTCCGGCAGGGTGGAGGTGCTCACTGCATGCGCTCCCGTCGTGCGGTGGCGAGTTGGACCAGGTACGCGACGAACACGGTGACCACGCCGAGGACCACCGCGATGGCGGCCGAGTAGTTGAACTGGCGGCCGCTGAACGCGAGGTTGTAGGCGTACAGGTTCGGGGTGTAGTTGGTCGGCACCGACGCCGGGGCGAGCGTCTGGAGGATGCTCGGCTCGTTGAACAATTGAAAGCTGCCGATCACGGAGAACGTGGTGGCCAGCAGCAACGCCGGCTTCAGCGCCGGGAGTTTGATGCTCCACGCGGTACGGAACACGCCCGCGCCGTCCATCTCGGCGGCCTCGTACAACTCTTCGGGAATCGCCCGCAGGGCCGCGTACAGGATCATCATGTTGTAGCCGACGTAGGACCAGGTCACCACGTTGCCGATGGACGCGAGCATCCAGTCCGGACTCAGCAGATCGGGCAGCTCCGTGCCGAGCAGGTCACCCACCTCGGCGGCCAAGCCGAACCGGTCGCCGTAGATGTAGCCCCACATCAGTGCCGCGACCACGCCCGGCACCGCATACGGAACGAAGATGCCGACCCGGAACAGGCTCGCACCGCGCAGCCGGCCGCTGTCGATGGCCAACGCCGCCAGCAGAGACAGGGTCAGCATCAGCGGTACCTGGATCGCGAAGAACAGCGCGACCCGGGCCAGCCCGGCCGAGAACAGGTGGTCGCTCAGCGCCTTCGAGTAGTTGTCGAAGCCGACGAAGACCGTACCCCCGATCATCCGGTCCTCGTACAGACTCAGCCGGAACGCGTAGGCCAGCGGGGCGGCCACGCCGATGCCGAAGACCACCAGGAACGGAAAGAAGAAGGCGTGGCCGGTGAGGTTACGCCGCAGGGCGCCGCGTTTCACCGCATGCCCTGTCGGCGGCATGGGGTCGGGTCGACTCTCACGGAAGGTCCTCCGGAACACTCGGGGATTTCGAGAACGGCGGACGCGCGGGTGTTCACCACCGGCCCCGAATGTTTGCGCCAACATCGCGGCGCGTTTCGAGAGTGTTCCGTCAGCCTCAACGGCTGTCAATAGGCATCCCTCGGACGTTCGTGCGGGAATTTTCCCGCAGGAATGTCGCTTTTGACGACCCCCGGCAATCCTTCGCGATCATTCACGACACGCTGTTGACCCGACATCATGTTCGCGCGAACATGAGCGCATCCGCCGCCCGGCGCGGACGGTGTGAATGAAAGGATCGGGGCATGGCGAAGGACGGAGAGTCGGCGAAGCCCGGATCGGGCGGGTCGTCCGCGACGCGTACCCGACCCCCGTCCATGGCCGACGTCGCCGAGATGGCCGGGGTCTCCAGCCAGACCGTCTCGCGCGTCGCGAACAACCGCAGCAACGTCGACGAGGCGACGCGCGAACGCGTGCTCGCCGCGATGCGGATGCTCGGCTACCGACCCAACACGGCCGCCCGGGCACTGGCCACCGGCAAGTTCCGGATGCTCGGCGTGATCAGCTTCGGCCTCAACGCCTACGGCAACGCGCGCACCCTCGAAGCCATAGTCGCCGCCGCGCAGGACGCGGACTACTCGGTGAACGTGGTGAGCGTGCGCGCGCAGACCGAGAGCGCCGTACGCGACGCCTTCGATCGGCTGACCATGCAGGCCGTGGACGGCATCATCCTGATCGAGGCGCAGATCCTCGACACTCCCGCGCTACGCCTGCCCTCCGGCCTGCCGGTCGTGGTGGTCGACGGTGAGGAGAGCCGCCGACATCCGGGCGTGGACACCAATCAGGCCGAGGGCGCCCGATTGGCCACCACACATCTGCTCGACCTGGGCCATCCCACGGTCTGGCATGTGTCCGGCCCGCAGGATTCGTACGCCGCCCGCCGGCGTGCCGAATCCTGGCACCGCACGCTCAAGGCGGCCGGCGCGCCCGTGCCGCCGCTGCTGTACGGCGACTGGACCGCCGCCGGCGGCTACGCGGCCGGCCTCGAACTGGCCGCGAACCCGGAGGTGTCCGCCGTGTTCGCGGGCAACGACCAGATGGCGCTGGGCATCGTGCGAGCCCTGCACGAGGCGGGGCGTCCGGTGCCGGGCGAGGTCAGCGTGGTGGGCTTCGACGATCTCGCCGAGTCGGCCTGGTTCCTGCCCTCGCTCACCACCGTCCACCAGGACTTCGAAGAGGTCGGTCGGCAGTGCGTGGCGCTGCTGTTCGACCAGTTCCGCACCGGTCACGCCACCGTCCACGGCGCCACGCCGGTCGCCCCGACCCTGATCGTCCGGGACAGCACCTCGGCGCCGCCCACTCCCTGACGAACGATCACGGCCCCTCGCACGCCCTGACGAGCCGTCACGACCGAACGCACCTCTGACGAACCGTCACGGCCCCCCGCTGGACCGTCACGGCCACTCCCACTCCCCGACGACACGTCGCGCCCACTCCCGGCCGACGGGTTCACGCGGCCTCCCCGCATCGCCCGCCGCCCCCTGGCTGCCGCCCGCCGATCGCTGCCACTCCCGGTACGACGAAAGCCCGAGCAGACGCGGGACGGCACGCCCCGAACCGAACCGGCGGCGCCGAACGACGCACGCCCTCCGCACCCTCCCGCGAACCCATTCGTCCTCACCGCCCCGAAGTGACCCGAAGGAGAAGTGGCGCCGGCCCGAGAGAACTTCGGCCCCGGCGTGCCACAACCCACCGATGAACGACACCACACACCGCCCCGCCGGCCGCGTGGCCGCGCTGCGCGCGCGCCTGGGCGGCATCGGCTTCGGCGCCGACTACAACCCGGACCAGTGGCCCGAGGCCACCCGCGC
>NZ_JBITJP010000039.1:0-95245 GCF_044460165.1 Embleya sp. NPDC050154 | reverse complement strand
AGGTCGTGCAGGTCCCGGGCGATGCGGTCGCGGTCCTGCAACACCGTCAGGAGTTCGGCGTCGCGGCGGCGTTCCGCGATCTCCAGGGCCAGTGCGGCGTGGTCGGCGAAGCCGGTGACCATGCGCACCACCGCGTCCGACAACTGCGGCCGCTCCACTCGGTTGGCGACCTGAAGCACACCGCGGATGCGCTCGTGGGTGCCCAGCGGCAGCAGGAACGCCGAACCGAGATCGGAACCCGCGGCAGTGGCCACCACCGCACCCGGATCGTGGCCGATGTCGGTGCTGACGATCGTCTCGCCGGAGCTGAACACCTTGCCCATCAGGGTGCTCCCGCCGGACAGGACCAAGCCGCGGACGCGGTCCGCCAAGGCCCCCGAAGCGGCCTCCACGGCCAGGTCGTCGGTGCCGGCGACCGGCACGGCCAGGGTGACCAAATCGGCGTCGGCCATGTCCCGGATGGTCGCGGTGAACGAGCGCAGCACGTCGGCGGGGGCGTCGCCGGAGAGCAGGCTCCGGGTCAGCTCCGAACTCGCCGCGAGCCAGCGTTCGCGGCGGCGGACGTCGTCGTACAGGCGGGCGTTGTCGATCGCGACGCCGGCCGCCGCCGCGAGCGTGCGCAGGACCGCCTCGTCCTCCTCGTCGAAGTCCGCCCCGCCGCGTTTCTCGGTGAGGTAGAGGTTGCCGAAAACGGTGTCGCGGATGCGGATCGGCACGCCCACGAACGTGTTCATCGGCGGGTGGCCGGCCGGGAAGCCGAACGAATCGGGGTGTTCGGACAGGTCGTGCAGCCGCAGCGGATGCGGGTCGCGGATGATCAGCCCCAGGATGCCGCGCCCGGTGGGGAACGGGCCGATCTTCAGGATGGTCTCCGGATCCATGCCCACGGGCAGGAACCGGGCGAGTCGTTCCTCGTTGCCGATGACTCCCAAGGCGCCGTACTCGGCGTCGACCAGGGTCACCGCCGACTCCACGATTCGGCGGAGCACGGTCTCCAGGTCCAGGTCGCTGCCGACGGACAGGACGGCCTCCAGCAGCCCGTTCACCCGATCCCGGGTCGCGCGGACCACCTCCACATGGGCCTGGAGCTCGTCCAGCAGCTCGTCCAGGCGCATACGCGGCAGTGCCGGTCGCTCGTCCGACGCCACAACCCCTCCCACGGTCGTCGATATTTGTCGAAACCCTTCTCCGGCCATCGTGTCAAAGCACGCCCCGCGCGTCTTGTCTTCGCCGGATGGACACCATCGGGATTCCGGTTGCCGACGGGCCCTCGCGGGCCCAACGGCCCTGAGGAAAGGCTCCCGACAGGGCCGGGAGACTCTGTGCGGATCCGGCGGGGGAGAGCAGGGTGAGGGCGTACCTCTCACCGAGGAGGAAACGATGGACACGCGCCCGCCGCGGGCCGCCCCTGCGCACGTCGTGGTCGGGATCGACCTCGATCCCTCGATCAACCGCAGGTCCGTGCGCTGGGCCGCCCGCGAGGCGGCCCTGCGCGGGGCCGCACTGCACCTGGTGTACGCCTGGGAGCCGGCTCTCGCGCACCGCGCGTTCTACGCGCCGATGCACACCCTCGTCGATCCCGCCGTGGAGCGTGGGCGGGTTCGCGAGTTGCTGGACGCGGCCGAGCAGGTCGCGCACCACGTCAGGCCCGACGTCAGGGTCGTTCGGCGGCCGATCGAGGGGCCGGTCGTGCCGGCTTTGCTCGGTGCGGCGGGTGAGGCCGAACTGCTGGTCCTGGGCGGTCGTCCGCGCCACGCGGATTCGCGTCCGCTCGGCCCGGTCACCCGAGGATGCCTGCGCGGCGCCCCGTGCCCGGTGGTCACCGTCGGTTCCGTGCCCGTCGAGGAGGATCGCCACCCGATACCGCTTGCGACACACACGACAGGAGCAACGCCATGACCGACACCACGCAGACCGTCGAGCAGACCAGCGCTCGGATCCCGACCGTGCGCGAGGTGATGCACGGCCCGGTCGTCTCGGTGACCACCGGGGACACCCTGTGGGCGGTGATGGACAAGATGATCGCCACCCACATGCACCACGTCGGCGTCGTCGACGGCGAGCGGGCGCTGGGGCTCATCAGCGACCGCGACCTCGCCGCCGTGTGGGCCCTGGACCCGCTGGGCCTCAAACGGCACACCGCCGGACACGCCCTCGTCGGGACCGAGACGACGTTCGTCGCCCCCGACACCGACGTGGTCACGGCCGGGGAGGAGTTGCTCAGGCACCGCCGCGACGCCCTCCTGGTGGTCGACGTCGACGGCAGCGCGCTCGGGGTCCTGACCGACCGCGATCTGTTGACCGTTCTCCTGGGGCTGCACCGCCCGATACGGTGACAGGCGCGGGCGTCTCCGACGTTCGAGAATGAAGGTACGACCGACTTCGGAGGAGGGCCGTGTCGACATCGCCCATCCGCGTGTTCCTGCTCGACGACCACGAGGTGGTCCGCAGGGGCCTCGCCGACCTGCTCGGCGGCGAATCCGACATCGAGATCGTGGGCGAGTCGGGCTCCGCCGCCGAGGCCACGCGGCGCATCCCGGCGCTGCGCCCGGACGTCGCGATCCTGGACGGACGCCTGCCCGACGGCAGCGGCATCGACGTGTGCCGCGAGGTGCGTTCCCGCTTTCCCGAGATCAACGCGCTGATCCTGACCTCCTACGACGACGAGGACGCGCTGTTCGCGGCGATCATGGCGGGCGCGGCCGGCTACGTGCTCAAGCAGGTCCGCGGACAGGACCTGATCGCGGCCGTGCGTGCGGTGGCCGCCGGCCAATCCCTGCTCGACCCCGCGGTGACCACCCGCGTTCTGGAACGCGTACGCAAGGGGCCGGCGGCCGAGCCGGGTCCGCCCGGACTCAGCGAACGCGAGCAGCAGGTGCTGGAGCACATCGCGCAGGGCCAGACGAACCGCGAGATCGCCGAAAGCCTGGGCCTGGCGGAGAAGACCGTCAAGAACTACGTATCCGCGGTGCTGAACAAGCTCGGCCTGGAGCGTCGTGTCCAGGCCGCCGTCTACGCGACCGAACTGCACCAGGGCACCGATCGGCACCAGACCTGAGGGCATGACGGGTCTGGTCGACCCGACGTACACCGGTGTCCCCCGGGCCGATCGCCGGCCCGGGGGGACACCGACGGTTCAGTGCGCATGCCCCTCTCGTTCTTCCGTGGTGTCCCGGCTCGCCCGGGCGGATGCGGCGTCCTGGGGGGGCGCGGGGGTGAGTGAGAAGAGCGTGGGCGACCTCCTCGACGCCGTCGACGGCGGCGCACAGCCGCACCATGATCGTCGATCCCGCCTGGCAGCCACCCCGTTTCTCACCGGGCCTGCGGCGTTGACCACGCCGACGAACACCGGCGCGACCGGGTAGGCGCGCGGCCGGCGCGACTTGTGCGCTGACGCCCGACGACGGGCCCGCAGGCGGATCGGTCACTGCGCAACCCACTCCCCGGCAGGTGCGCCCTTTGATCCCGGCATGATCCCGGCACCGCCCCGACGCGCCGTGCGCCTGGAGGCCCGGGAGTGCGCCGGCGGCGACAACCGGCGGTGGAGCGCACGTGGCAGGACCATCCGTCGTCCGCGATCTGTCCGGCATGTGCGTGGACGCGGGCGGGACCGGACCCCCCCGGGGCGGAGAGCCGGCCCCCCGAGTGTTCCGGGAGCACCGCCCAGGTTCGGACCGTGGGCGGCCCGGCGGATGATTCGCTGCGCGACGACGAGCGTGAGTGTCCGCTCGGGGCGGCCGGGTCTGTAACGCGGCGTGGGCCCCCGTCACCGAGGTCGGCTGCGACGCGGATCGCGGACCGCGAACCCCGCAGCGCCTGACCGCAGGCGGTGCGGGGACGCCCGGAGCGGATCCAGGTCAGCTGTACACCGTCTGCCAGCGCCGGAACTGGTCCGTCCAGGGACCGACTTCCTCCAGCTGGAGGACTGCATTCCCCTGTTGACAACTTTGGCGGGTATTGACCACCAAGTCGTCAGCCCCGAACGGCCTGATCACGAAGTCCGCCTGGGCGCTGTCCATCGAGGAGGAGTGCCGCGCCCGACTGCTCCTGCACGAAGTGGGCCGGGTAGCGCCCGCGATGACTCCGGAGCCGTTCGTGTTGTTGGTCGACTACGGGCCCGACCGGCTCTCTCCCATGGGCCGTTGGACCCTGTTCGGCCCGGCGGCCCGCGACCAGCGTGGGAGGTGAGCAGACCCGGCCGATCGAGCCAACCGAAGGGCCATCATGACCACCATCGACGTCGCGTCCGATCCACAGGCCGACCACGCGCCCTGGCGGGACTTTTGCCCCGGGACGTGGAACGACACCATCGACGTCCGCGACTTCATCCAGACCAACTACACGCCGTACACCGGCGAGGCGGGCTTCCTGTGCGCGGCCACGGAGCGCACCCGCGCGGTGTGGACCAAGGTCTCCGCGCTGTTCCCCGAGGAGCGCCGCATGGGCGTGCTGGACGTGGACACCGCGACGCCCTCCACGATCACCTCGCACGCCCCCGGCTGGATCGACCGCGACCGGGAGCTGATCGTCGGCCTGCAGACCGACGCCCCGCTCAAGCGGGCGATCATGCCGGGCGGCGGGCTGCGCATGGTCGAGGCCGGCCTGCGCGCATACGGCCACGAGATGGACCCGTTCGTACGCGCGGTGTTCGGCACCTACCGCAAGACCCACAACGACGCGGTCTTCGACGCCTACACCCCCGAGATCCTGCGGGCCCGCCGGGCCGGACTGATCACCGGGCTCCCGGACGCCTACGGCCGCGGCCGCATCATCGGCGACTACCGCCGCGTGGCCCTGTACGGCGTGGACCGCCTGATCCAGGCCAGGCACGCCGACCGCAGCGCCCTGGATGGTCTGCCCGCCACCGTCGAGGTGATCCGCGACCGTGAGGAACTGGCAGAGCAGACGAGGGCCTTGGGTGAACTCAAGGTGATGGCCGCGACCTACGGCTGCGACGTCGGGCGGCCGGCGGCCACCGCGCACGAGGCCGTGCAGTGGCTGTACCTGGCCTATCTGGCCGCGACCAAGGAACAGAACGGCGCCGCGATGTCGCTCGGGCGCACCTCCACGTTCCTGGACGTCTACCTGGAGCGGGATCTGCGCGAGGGCCGGATCGACGAGAGCCGCGCGCAGGAGTTGATCGACGACTTCGTGATCAAGCTGCGGATCATCCGCTTCCTGCGCACCCCCGAGTACGACGCGCTGTTCTCCGGCGACCCGACCTGGGTCACCGAAGCCCTTGGCGGCGTCGGCACCGACGGGCGGCCGCTGGTCACCCGCACCTCCTTCCGCTACCTGCGCACCCTGTACAACCTCGGACCCGCTCCGGAACCGAACCTGACCGTGCTGTGGTCGCCCCGACTGCCGCCTGGCTTCAAGCGGTACTGCGCCCAAGTCTCGATCGACACCAGCTCGATCCAGTACGAGTCCGACGACCTGATGCGCCCGCGCACCGGTGACGACACCGCGATCGCGTGCTGCGTCTCGGCGATGGCCGTCGGCAAGGACATGCAGTTCTTCGGCGCCCGGGTCAACCTCGCCAAGGCCCTGCTGTACGCGATCAACGGCGGCCGGGACGAGGTCAGCGGCGAACAGGTGGGCCCGAAAGCCCTTCCACTGACCGGGGATCGGCTCGACGCGGCGGAACTGGACGCGGCGTTCGACAACGTCCTGGACTGGTTGGCGGGCACCTACGTGAACGCGCTCAACATCATCCACCACATGCACGACAAGTACGCCTACGAGCGTCTGGAGATGGCGCTGCACGATCACCCCGTGCACCGCACCATGGCCTGCGGCATCGCCGGACTCTCCGTGGTCACCGACAGCCTCTCGGCTGTCCGGCACGCGGGCGTCGAGGTGATCCGCGACCCCGACACGCAACTGGCGGTCGACTACCGCGTCCTGGGCGAGTACCCCGCGTTCGGCAACAACGACGACCGAGCCGATGCGATCGCCGTCGACCTGGTGCGTTCGTTCCTGGCCAAACTGCGCCGGCACCCCACCTACCGCGACGCCGAACACACGCTGTCGGTGCTGACCATCACCTCCAACGTGGTCTACGGCAAACACACCGGCAACACCCCCGACGGCCGCCGCGCCGGCACGCCGTTCGCCCCCGGCGCCAACCCGATGAACGGCCGCGACCGGCACGGCATGGCCGCCTCCGCCCTGTCGGTCGCCAAACTCCCCTACGACCTGGCCCGCGACGGCATCTCGTTGACCTCGACGGTGACCCCGGAAGGACTCGGTCACGACCCGAGCGAACGCGCCGACAACCTGGTCGGCCTCCTCGATGGCTACATCGCGTCCGGCGGCTTCCACATGAATGTCAACGTGCTCGATCGGGCCACACTGGCGGACGCCATGGAGCACCCGGACCGCTACCCGGACCTGACCATCCGTGTCTCCGGCTACGCGGTGCGCTTCGTCCGCCTCACCCGCGAACAGCAACTCGACGTGATCAGCCGCACCTTCCACGAAACCCGGTGAGCACGATGCGGTCACCCCGACCCATTGCGCGGCACAGCCGCGCGCACGGCGACGGCGAGATCGGGCGGGTGCACTCGTGGGACATGTCCACGGGCGTGGACGGTCCCGGAACCCGCTTCGTGCTCTTCCTGAACGGCTGCCCGCTGCGCTGCCTGTACTGCTCCAACCCCGACACCTGGCACCTGCGCGACGGCCAGCGGACGAGCGCCGACGAGGTGATGGACAAGATCACCGCCTGCCGCGACTTCCTCCTCGCGACCGGCGGAGGCGTGACGATCACCGGAGGCGAACCCCTGCTCCAGGCGCCCTTCGTCGAAACGGTGCTGGGCCGCTGCCGCGAACGGGGCCTGCACACGGCACTGGACACCTCCGGCTTCCTCGGCGCCCGGGCCGGCGATCGACTGTTGTCGGTGACCGACCTGGTCCTGCTCGACATCAAGTCCTTCGACCCGGATGCCTACCGCGATCTCACCGGCCGCGAGCTCGCGCCCACCCTCGCGTTCGCCCGCCGGCTCGCCGCGGCAGAGATCCCGGTGTGGCTGCGCTTCGTCCTGGTTCCGAACGTGACCGAGGACGCAGCGATGATCGACGAGTTGGCGGCGTTCGCCGCCGGGCTGGGCAACGTCGAACGCGTCGACGTGCTGCCCTTCCACAAACTCGGTGCCGCCAAGTACGACAACCTCGGCATCGTCTTCCCGCTGCGGGACACACCGTCGCCCACGGCCGAGCTCGTCGCTCGCGTCAGTGCGCAGTTCCGAGCACACGGACTGCGGGCCCACTGAGCGGCGGTGTGACCGCGCACGACGACCTGCGTGAGCGTGACAGATACCGCGCGAACGCCGCATCGGGAGAGGAATGGCTGCGTCCGAGGTCATCATCGCCTGGATCACCGCGGACGGCGCGCTCGCCGGCACCCCCGCGAGGCGGCGGCGGGCCGCTTCGGGGCTCGGGCGACGGTACGTGCGTGGACGCCCGGCCTCGGCCGAACCCGTACCGCGCCGCTGCGACCTCCTCCCGGGCGTCGCGGCGGGCCGGGCGGCTCGGCCACCAGGGGCAGTCGGCCCTGGTGGATGCCCGGTCGCAGCGGGACGGTGGGGATGAGGCTCCACCGATCCTCGCGAATGGAGATGCGACATGGACCGGACACCGCTCGTGGTCGCGGCGACCGACGGGTCACCAGCCTCGACCGACGCCTTGATCGAGGCCGCCGACGAGACGGCCCGCCGGGACGCGGAACTGGAGATCGTCTTCGTCTGGGAGTGGCCGGCACACGAGCGGCACGCGGGGTACGGCGTCGCGTTGCGCGACCGCGTGGAACGGATCCGCCGCGACGCCGTGAGGACGGCGCGGGCCCGGCAACCCGGGATCGGGATCCGCTGCTCGGTTGTGCACGACACCCCCGTGGCAGGCCTGTTGGAGGTGGCCAAGCGCGCCGATCTGCTGGTCGTGGGCAGTCGGGGGCACGGCGGGTTCACCGGGATGCTCGTGGGATCGGTGAGCCTGGGCCTGGCCGGCCGGGCGAGCTGCCCCGTCCTGGTGGTCCGCAGCCGGGTGCCGGCCGATCTTCCGGTGCTGGTGGGTGTCGCCGGAGAGGACAGCCGGCCTGCCGTGGAACGCGCCTGTACCGAGGCCGAATCGCGCCGGGTGGGGCTGATCGCGCTGCACGCCTGGGACTTCCCGGAGATCCCGTTCTCACTCCTGGAGACGCAGGGAGCGGAGTCCCCCTATCACCGGGCCCAGGAGTTCGCGCGGTACGTGCTCGCGGCCGCGGTGTCGCCGATCCGTGAACGACACCCGCAGGTACCGGTGGAGGAACGTGTGGTGCGCGCCGGGCCCGGCGCGGCACTGGTCGAGGCATCGAGGGACGCGGGCCTGGTGGTCCTGGGGCGGCATCGGTCGCCGCACCACTTCGGCCCTCGATTGGGGCACGTACCGATCGCGTTGCTGCATCACGCGCACGCGCCACTGCTGGTCCTGCCGCCCGACTGAGCACGTCCGCTTCGCGCCGGAAACCGCCGCGTGGCCGGCACCCCGCGGTTTCCGGCCGCGGCGCGTCGGGGCGGGTCGGTCGATGGGCACGAGCAGTCCTCGGAGCGTACGTGTGCCGCGCGCGGACGACGAGAATCGGGCAGCGCGCGAAGGCGGCGACGGACAGCAGACGGAGCCCGGCGGCAGGCCCGCGAACCGGCCCAGGCCGCGACCGGGCGCGGCCTTCGTCGCCCGCACGCGAGCGCGCCGCAGGCCCCGGGGGACGCCGAGAGCACGTCGACCGGAGCCTGCCGGGTGTCAGTTCCGCGAGGAGTCGTCGTCCGCCGAGGCGTGTGGTCCGTACAGGTCCAGCAACCGAAGCCGGCTCGCCTGGAGTCGGGCGGCGATCACCTGTGCGCACGCGAGGGTGATCGCGCGGCCGAAGTCGGGGTCGCGTTCGCATTCGGCACGGACGGCCGCGGCGTCGAATTCCAGGGCGCGGACGGTTCCGACGGCCTGCGCGCCCAGGTGCCACTGGTAGGGCGGGAACAGCCAACTCCATCCGATGAGTTCGCCGCTGCCCAGAGTCTCCACGGCTGCCGCGTGGCGGCCGGGGACGTGTACGTCCAGACAGACGGAGCCGCCTTCGACGAGCCAGAAGTTGCGGGCCGGGTGGCCTTCCTCGAACAGGCGGGAGCCCGATTCGAACGTGACCGGCCGGCCGAAGGCCAAGAGTCGGTCCAGGTGTTCTTTGGGGATGCGGCCGATCCGGCCGGTGGCGTGGAACACGGGATCCTCCTCAGCGGCCGGGCGTGCGGCGGGCGAAGTGCGCCGGGCCGGGCCTGACGTGACTGTCGTCGAAGTCGAAGGTGAGGGTGTGGGTCACGTTTTCCACGCCGTCGACGGCCCGGCACAGGCGAAGCACGATGTCGATCAGACTGCGGTTGTCGACGTTTCCGGACAGGCATACGACGGCGTCGCGCACGTCCACCTCGATCGTTCCGGGCTCGAGCCACAGCGCGGTGCGCAGCACGTCGTGCTCGATCTCGGCGCGGATCTCCGTGTCCGGGCGCAGGAAGGTACGGAGCAGGTCGCAGCGGCTGACTATGCCCACCAGGCGACCGTCGCCGTCCGTCACGGGGAGGCGCTTGACGTGGTGGCGGTCCATCAGACGCGCGCCGCGCAGCGTGCTCGACGTGGGGTCCACGCTCACCACGGGAGTGGTCATCAGGTCGCGCGCGGTGTGTCCCTCGCCCTTGGTGTGGCGGTTCGTCAGCCGGCGCAGGCCGGGCAGGAGGTGGGCGTCCTCGGCCTGCTCCACCTGGGCGCGCAGCAGGTCGGCCTCCGAGACGATGCCCAGGATTCGCCGCTCGTCGTCGACGACCGGCACGGCGCTGATCCGGTGGGTGTCCAGTACTGCGACGATGTCCTGGAACTCGGCGTCGGGACCGACGGAGGCGACCTCGCGGGTCATGACGTCCTCGATCTTCCGGTGCAACATGCGAACCCCCTGGCTGATGTGCGACGAATCGCCGAGGCGTCGACGACGTCTTCGGTCGGACACCACGAGCGTCTCGCCGATTCGGGCGGTATGACAGGGCCGCGTTGCCCGGCGGGCAGGGGCCGTTCGACCCGGTCCGGCAGAGGTACGTCGCCGGGGGCGTGCCCTACGCCCCCGGAAGGCTCGGTGACCATCGGCGCCGCCGCCCGGCTCTACTGGCTGCTCACGCACGCTCGCCAGGCGAGCCGGGGCCGCTTCGTCCGCGACGTGACGGCTTCCGGAACCGCCTGGCGTTCTCCTATCGGTCGATCCAGGGCAGCGGCTCCCAGACCGTCTACTACGGACTGTTCGCCCTCCTCCTCGGCAACCCGGTCTACGTCTACCTCGAGCGCGACCGCGGCGAATACGGCGAGCAGGCGACGCGCTCCGCATCCGCGTCCCCCGGGGCCGGCGGCGCGCTCGCGTGCGGGCGGCGAAGGCCGCGCCCGGGTTCCCGAGCGGCCCGCCACCTCGGAGACCTCCCCGAAGTCCCCTGGTCACGCGGCCTGACCGCCTCGACGGACGCGACGCGG
This sequence comes from Embleya sp. NPDC050154, assembly GCF_044460165.1. NCBI lineage: Bacteria > Bacillati > Actinomycetota > Actinomycetes > Kitasatosporales > Streptomycetaceae > Embleya > Embleya sp. NPDC050154. The sequence goes on along the minus strand of NZ_JBITJP010000039.1, from coordinate 84,712 downwards.
TGCACTCGTCGACGAACCCGGATCACGCTCGTCCTGACCGGCATCGGAGGGCAACCGGCCCGCGTTTTTCGACTGGTGGGACTCCACCACGCCATCGCGTGCCGCTTGGTGACCCCGCCCGCGCCTCGAAGCGGCGAATCCCAAGTCGCCGTCGTCCTGGATCCACCCCTGGAACCCGCGCGAGCGGACCGTCTGGGATGCCGGTATCCCATTCCGGGAAGCCCAGCATCCCCATTCGGCCCTGGTCGTCCCGGGACCACCGACCCTGTCCGGCCCGCGTCGACGCCCCGAGAATGATCATCGGGTCGACCCGACCGGGCGAGCGCGTCCGTCACCTCGGAGGCACGCCTTGGCAGCCGGGATCACCACTGAAGCCGTCGCCGGGGCACGCCTCCTCCGTACCACCGGAGCGACTTGGTCGCCGAGGGTCTGACCAACCGACAGATCGCCGAACGCACACACGTCGCCGAGAAGACCGTCAAGAACTACGTGTCCACCCTGCTGGACAAGAGCTCGGTTTTGAACGCCGTGTCCAGGCCGCGATCTTCGCGGGAACGCTGTCGCACCGAACGTCCGCATGACAGGGTTCCGCGCGCACTCGTTGCCGCAGCCCTGTCACGGTCGAGCCGCGGCGAGGACGCGGGCATTGTTCAGTTCGCTTGCGCGGGCTCGCTTGTCATGTGCCGGCGCCAGGGCTCGACCGGCGCCGCGCTCGCCGTCGGTGAGGACCAGGACGTCGTCGGGTGTGACCGTCACGCCCAGGATCGCCGGCAAGATTCGGATGCAGCATGATCTCTTCCGCGATCCGTTCGGCGAGCCGGTCCACCACGGCTGCGACCGGGCCCGACAGGCCGATCCCCAGAGTGGTGTCGGCCCCCTCGACGGCGAAGACGACCAGCTTCCCGGGTAGGCGGTCCAATTCACGGGCGAGTTCGAAGGCGTCGCCCAGTCCGAGCCCGTGCGAACTCGTCGCGCCGCCCGTCCGCGGCAGTTGCTCACTCTCCAGCTCCAAGCGATGTACCCGACCCGGGTGCCCGGGGTGCGCGTGTGCGGCATCCACCACGATGGCGAAGTCGGCGCCTTCGCAGAGCGTGATCAGTCGGCCCGGATCGCCGTCGCACACAGAAAGAGTGGTTTCGCTCGGGAGTGGCCATTCCTCGGCTCGTTGCCCGAGCCGGGCCACGACGGCCCAACCCACACCGTCGTCGTGGCGGAACTCGTTCCCGACGCCGATGACGGCGATTCGCATGACGCGTTGCATGGACTCGGCGCTTCCCGTCGATCGGGCTCGCCAGTCGTACCAGCTCCGTCCGAGGTCCGTACGGGGAACAGACAGGGCCATCCGGCCCCAACTTGGGCGAGTCGGGCCATGGTCGACAGCGGGTCCACGCCCATACTGGCCGCGACGGCATCATCGGCGGCACCTGGAGGCCGGCATGGCGGATGACGGCGGTACCGCTGCGGTGATCGACAAGGACGGTTTGGACGCGCTGATCAGGGTCTTGGCCGGGCGAGGCCGCACAGTCGTGGGACCGACAGTCAGCGACGGAGCGATCGTCCTGGCCGAGATTGGCGATGGTGCGGAACTTCCCTATGGCTGGGGGGTCGAACTGGAGGCCGGCGTATACCGGCTGCGTGCCCGCGAGGACGGTGCCGCGTTCGCACACAGCGCCGGCCCGCAGTCCTGGAAGAATTTCCTGCACCCGCCACGTGAGCGGCAGTGGACCGCGGACCGCGGCGCCGACGGCGAGTTGGTGATGAAAGAGGCCCGCCCGTCGCCAATGTCGTACGCATTCCTCGGCGTACGCCCCTGCGATCTGCGGGCCATCGCGCTCCAAGACCGGATCCTGACAGGTGGGAAGTACACCGACGCGGCCTATAGAGGGCGCCGCGAGCGCGCCTTTCTGGTGGCGGTCGAGTGCACCGAACCGGGTGCCACCTGCTTCTGCGTGTCCATGGGAACTGGACCGGCCGCTGGGCCCGGCTATGACTTGGCGCTGACGGAGGTTCTCGACACCGACGGTCACCGCTTCCTCGTGCGAGCCGGGAGCGAGGAGGGCGAGTCGGTCCTGGCCGAACTCCCGCGTCGCCCCGCCGACGCGGTCACCCGAACCGCAGCCCGCGAGGGTGTCGCCGCCGCGGGGGAGAGGATGGGCCGCAGCATGCCGTTGGTGGACCTGAGGATGTTGATGCGCGAAACCCTCACGGCCGAGCGCTGGGACGACGTCGCGTCACGATGCCTGACCTGCGGCAACTGCACGATGGTCTGCCCGACCTGCTTCTGTACCACCACCGAGGACGTCACGGACCTGACCGGTGACCACGCCGAGCGATGGCGGCACTGGGAATCCTGCTTCGACCTCGACTTTTCCCACCTGCAGTCCGGCCCGGTCCGTGACTCCCCGCGCAGCCGGTACCGGCAGTGGGCCACCCACAAACTCGGCACCTGGTACGACCAGTTCGGCAGCTCCGGCTGCGTCGGCTGCGGGCGGTGCATCGTGTGGTGCCCGGTGGGCATCGACATCACCGAGGAGGCCCACGCGCTGAACATGGAACGGTCGGCCACCCGTCGGGAGCGAGGGGAAGGCCCGCAGTGACCGTTGTTCGCCACGGCTTTCTCGGTGCCTTGCCATCCGGGCACCGTCAGCGACTGGTCGCACTCGCCCACGACATCTCATTCCCGAGCGGTACCCGCATCTTCGAGGAAGACGGCGTCGCCGACCGGTTCTGGATCATCCATTCGGGGCTCGTCGTGCTCGACGTCCACGTGCCGGGGCGGCGTGCGGCCATCGTGGAGACCCTGGCCGAAGGTGATCTGCTCGGCTGGTCCTGGCTCTTCGAGCCATACCGTTGGCACCTCGGCGCACAAGCCCGTGGCACCGTGGCGGCGTCCGAGTTCGACGCGGAGCGCGTTCGCGCCGCTTGCGAGGACGACCCCGCGTTCGGCTCGGCGTTGACCAACTGCGTTGCGCAGGTGATCGCACGGCGGCTGAAGTCCACCCGCACCCGGCTACTCGACCTGTACGGACCCGGCAACGCCGACGAGGCGAGATGACTCCTTTCGCACCATCGACCGGGTACCCGGCGGCGGTTCCCGTCCCCTATCGGGTAGTGCACCGCGAAGCCGAGACGTCCGACACCGCCACGATCGTCCTGGAGCCGGTCCACTCGCCTCTGCCACCTTTCAGTCCAGGGCAGTTCGCCATGGTCTACGCGTTCGGCGTCGGCGACATCCCGCTGTCGGTGTGCGGGATCGACGGACACCGGCTGACCCACACCGTCCGTACGGTCGGGGCGATCTCCGGCACGCTGCACGGCCTACGCCCCGGTGACACGGTCGGGGTGCGCGGCCCGTTCGGTACCGGCTGGGAGCTGTCCGCGGCAGCCGGACTCGACCTGCTCGTCGTGGCGGGAGGAATCGGTCTGGCCCCGCTGCGCCCGCTGGTACGCGACGCGCTCGCCGCGCCCGAACGGTATGGGCGGCTGAACGTTCTCATCGGAGCGCGCACGCGCCGTGATCTGGTCTACGGCGAAGAGGTTCGAGGTCTGCGCTCGACCGCCCGCGTCCTGACCACGGTCGACCGCCCGGATCCCCTGTGGCAGGGCGAGGTCGGCGTCGTCACGACCCTGCTCGACCGGGCCGCCTTCGATGCGCGGAAGGCGGCGGCCTTCATCTGCGGTCCCGAGCCGATGATCCGGGCCACCGCCGCCGACTTGCTGCACCGGGGAGTCCCTCCGGACCGGATCAAGGTCTCCCTGGAACGCAATATGCAATGCGCGACGGGCCACTGCGGGCACTGTCAGCTCGGCCCCCTCCTGCTGTGCCGAGACGGCCCTGTTCTGGCCTGGAGTCGAGCCCGCCCCCTTCTCATGGTCAGGGAGTTGTGACATGAAGGGGAGCAACCGTCCGAAACTTGCCGTCTGGAAGTTCGCCTCCTGTGACGGCTGCCAACTCACCCTGCTGGACTGCGAGGACGAACTCCTCGGTATCGCGCAGAAGTTGGAGATCGTCCACTTCCTGGAAGCGTCCAGCGCGACCGCGCCGGGCCCGTACGACCTGTCGTTGGTCGAGGGTTCGGTGACCACTCGGCAGGACATCGATCGAATCCTGCATATTCGGACCGTTTCCCGACGCCTGGTGACCATCGGTGCCTGCGCTACCGCCGGCGGAGTCCAGGCGTTGCGCAACTACGCCGATGTCGCCGAGTTCCAAGCCGTCGTCTACGCCCGACCGGACTACATCGAGACACTCGCCTCGTCCACGCCGATCAGCGCCCATGTCCCCGTCGACTTCGAACTGCGCGGCTGTCCCATCGACCGGGGCCAACTCGTGGAGGTCATCACGGCCTATCTGGCCGGGCGCAAGCCGAACGTGCCCGCGCACAGCGTCTGCTTCGAGTGCAAGCAACGAGGCACGGTCTGCGTGACGGTGGCCCACGGCACGCCCTGTCTCGGCCCGGTGACCCACGCCGGCTGCGGTGCTCTCTGCCCCGCGTACGGACGAGGCTGCTACGGCTGCTTCGGTCCCTCCGACTCGACCAACTTCCCCGCGTTCATCCCACTGCTGCGCCGCGACGGCATGGACACCCTCGACGTGGTGCGGGTGCTGCGCACCTTCAACACCGCTGCCGAGGAGTTCGACGCGGCCTCCCGGAAGGAACTGGAATCGTGACCCACCGCGGTTCCAGGGTGCTGCACGTCGGATCGCTCGCCCGGGTCGAGGGCGAAGGCGCCCTGTACCTGCGGATGGACGGCGGCGAGGTGGCCGAGGCCCGGCTGGCGATTTACGAACCGCCGCGCTTCTTCGAGGCGTTTCTGCGCGGACGCTCGTATACCGAACCCCCGGACATCACCTCCCGGGTGTGCGGGATCTGCCCCGTCGCCTACCAGATCAGCGCCTGCCGCGCGGTCGAAGACGCGTGCGGCGTCGTGCCGGACGGACAGTTGGCCGCACTGCGGCGACTGCTCTATTGCGGCGAGTGGATCGAGAGCCAGACCCTGCACATCCACCTCCTCCACGCGCCCGACTTCTTCGGCTGCGACAGCGCCATCGACCTGGCCCGTACCCACCGCGCCGACGTGGAACGTGGCCTTCGGCTCAAGCAGGCCGGCAACGCCATTCTGGAACTGCTGGGGGGGCGAGCGATCCATCCGATCAACGTCCGTCTCGGTGGCTTCCATCGCACCCCAACCGCGATCGAACTGCGGCCACTCGCCGAGCAGTTGCGCCGGGCCCGCGACGACGCGCAGGAGACGGTGCGCTGGGTGGCAGGCTTCGATTTCCCCGACTCCTGGTGCGACAACGACCTGCTCGCATTGGCCGAACCCGGCACCTACGCCATCGAGTCCGGCACCCCCACCGTTATGGCCGCGCCGTCCACCGCCGGCCTTCCCTCCGAATCCGACCGGGTGCTGCCCACCCGCACCTTCGCAATTCACGAGTTCGGCGATCACGTCGTCGAGAGCCAGGTGCCCCACTCCACAGCCCTCCATTCCCTGCTGGACGGCCGACGCCATCTCACCGGCACACTCGCCCGTTATGCCATCAGCGGACGCTGGCTCTCCCCGATCGCCCTCCAGGCCGCTCACGACGCCGGACTCGGCGACCCCCGGCAGGGAACCGTGTGCCGAAATCCCTTCCGCAGCATCATCGTCCGAGCGGTCGAGGTGCTGTACGCGATCGACGAGGCGCTGCGCATCATCGACGGCTACGAACCCCCGCGACGCCCCTGGGTCGACGTGCCCTCACGAGCCGGCACCGGGCATGGGGCGACCGAGGCTCCACGCGGCCTGCTGTACCACCGCTACACCCTCGACGGCGAGGGGACCGTCACCGACGCCGTCCTCATTCCGCCGACCGCACAGAACCAGGGCGCGATCGAGGAGGACCTGCGCCGCCTCGTGCAGCGGCGTCTGGGAGACGGCGAGGTTACGGACGCCGAGCTGACCGCCCTGTGCGAACGGGCGATCCGCAATCACGACCCCTGTATTTCATGCTCGGCCCATTTCCTCGATCTCACCGTCGAGCGCTGATCGATCGGCTGCGCCGACCGGGTCAGCACGCACGGGTGGCCGGACGTCGAGGTGTAGACGACCCCGCGACGCGGGCGATTTCGCGATGAGGGAATCGCGGCGGCCCACGAGGTGTGTCACTCGGCCCGCTCGCCCGGGCCACTCGGCCCTACGGCGGCCACCCACGCGGCGTGACGCTGGGGGCGCAAGCGTTACCGCTCACGTTCGGAAAGGCGGACGCCATGAAGGCTCTGACCTACCACGGCGCCGGAACCCACCGGTGGGAGGACGTGCCCACCCCCACCGTCCGCGACCCCCAGGACGCGGTGATCCGTGTGGACGCCGTCACCATCTGCGGCACCGACCTGCACATCCTCAAGGGCGACGTGCCCGAGGTCGAACCGGGCCGCATCCTTGGCCACGAGGCAATCGGCACCATCACCGAAATCGGCCCCGGTGTACGGGGCTTCGTCCGCGGCGACCGTGTGCTGATCTCGTGTATCTCCTCGTGCGGGCGCTGCCGCAACTGCCGCGTCGGCGCCTACGGACAGTGCGCCGGCGGCGGGGGCTGGGTGCTGGGCCACCTCATCGACGGCACCCAGGCCGAATACGTCCGGGTGCCCTTCGCGGACACCTCCCTGCACAAGCTCCCGGAGGTCGTCGGCGACGAGGAGGCCCTGATGCTCGCCGACATCCTGCCCACGTCCTACGAGGTGGGCGTCCGCAACGGACACGTTTGCCCCGGTGACACCGTCGTCGTCGTGGGAGCCGGGCCCATCGGCCTCGCCGCCATCACCACCGCGCGCCTCTTCTCCCCCTCACGCGTCGTCGCCGTCGACCCCTCGCCCGCACGCCGTGACGCCGCGAAGCGGTTCGGTGCCGACGTCGTCCTGGACCTCCCCGAGGCCGACCCCGACGTGCTCGCCTCGCTCACCAGGGACGGACAGGCGGCGCACGTGGCCATCGAGGCCGTCGGCGTGCCCGAGTCCTTCGAACTGTGCACCCGCCTGGTCCGCGCCGGCGGCCACGTCGCCAACGTGGGCGTGCACGGGAAACCGGCCATCCTGCACCTCGAGGACCTGTGGATCCGCAACCTCACCATCACCACCGGCCTGGTCGACACCATCAGCACACCGCTGCTCCTGGACCTGCTCGCCGAGGGCCGGCTCGGCACGGAGGGGATGATCACCCACCGGTTCGACCTCGACGAGATGCTCACCGCCTACGACACCTTCGCCCGCGCGGGGGAGACCGGCGCGCTCAAGGTCGCCCTCTTCCGCCGGTGAGCCACCCCTGCCCCAACCGCGTTCCACGAGATCCGAGGAGGATCCCGCGATGACCGTACGAGTGGGAATCAACGGCTTCGGCCGCATCGGCCGCAACTACCTGCGGGCCGTCCTGGGCCGCGCCGACGATGGCGCCACCTCCGTCGAGGTGGTCGCGATCAACGACATCGCCCCCGCCGCCACGCTCGCCCACCTGCTCCAGTACGACTCCACCTACGGCGTTCTGGCCCGCTCGGTCGAGGCCGACGGCGACACGATCGTCGTCGACGGCGTCCCCATCGCCGTCACCGCCCACCGCGATCCCGCCGCGCTCGCGTGGGACAAGTACGGCGTCGACATCGTGATCGAGGCCACCGGCCGCTTCCGCACCCGCGAGGACGCCGGCGCGCACCTGAAGTCCGGCGCCGGCAAGGTGCTGCTCTCCGCCCCGGGCCGCGGCGTCGACGCCACCATCGTGATGGGCGTCAACGAGGGCGACTACGACCCGAGCACCGACCACGTCGTCTCCGCCGCCTCCTGCACCACCAACTGCGTCGTGCCGATGGTCAAGGTCCTGCACGACGCGTTCGGCATCGAACGCGGCCTGATGACCACCATCCACGGCTACACCAACGACCAATCCCTGCTCGACGCTCCCCACAAGGACCTGCGCCGGGCCCGTTCCGCCGCGCTGAGCATGATTCCCACCAGTACCGGCGCGGCCCGCTCGGTCGGTCTGGTCCTGCCCGAACTGGCCGGCGCCCTGGACGGTATCTCGGTTCGCGTCCCCGTCGAGGACGGCTCGCTCACCGACCTGACCCTGATCCTGCGCCGGGAGACCGACGCCGCGGGCGTCAACGCGGCCTTCGAGGCGGCTGCCGCGGGTCCGCTGCGCGGCATCCTGCGCGTCAGCCACGCGCCGATCGTCTCCCGCGACGTGATCGGCGACCCGTACTCGTGCGTCGCCGACGCCGAACTCACCCAGGTCAACGGCGACCTGGTCAAGGTTTTCGGCTGGTACGACAACGAATGGGGCTACACCAACCGCCTGCTCGACCTGACCGAGTACGTCGCCCGCCGTCTCTGAGCCGTCACATCATCCGAACCCCGCAGGAAGGCCGGACATGACCACCGCGTACGTGTACGACTTCACCGAAGGCTCCCGCGAACAGGCCGGGTTGCTCGGCGGCAAGGGCGCCAACCTCGCCGAGATGACCCGCCTCGGGCTTCCGGTCCCGCCCGGCTTCACCGTGGGCACGAACGCGTGCCGCGCCTTCCTGCGCACCGGGAACGTCCCGGAAGGACTGGACGGCGAGATCGCCGCCCACCTGAACCGCCTGGAACAGCTCACCGGGCGCTGCCTGGGCCAGGCCGACGACCCGCTGCTGGTGTCGGTACGCTCGGGCGCCCGCTTCTCCATGCCCGGCATGATGGACACGATTCTCGACGTCGGACTCAACGACGCGTCCGTGATCGGCCTCGCCAAGACCACCGGCCGCGAACGCTTCGCCTGGGACTCCTATCGGCGCCTGGTGCAGATGTACGGCGCCACCGTGCTCGGCATCGACGCCGCCCGCTTCGAAGCCGTGCTGACCCGGCGCAGGCGACAGGTCGGGGCCGGCGACGACCTGGGTCTGGACGCGCGCCAACTCGCGGAAACGGGCCGCGAGTTCCAGGCGATCATCCACGCCGTGACGGGCCGGGAGTTCCCGCAGGACCCGCGCGAGCAACTGCGGCGCGCGGTGGTGGCCGTGTTCGAGTCGTGGAACGGCGAACGCGCCGCGGTCTACCGCCGGCGCGAGCACATCGCGGACGACCTCGGCACCGCGGTGAACATCCAGGTCATGGTCTTCGGCAACCTGGGGCCCGACTCGGGCTCGGGCGTCGCCTTCACTCGGGACCCGGGCACCGGTCGGCCCGGCGTCTACGGCGACTACCTCCCCGACGCCCAAGGCGAGGACGTGGTCTCGGGCGTGCGGGACGCCCTCGCGCTCGACGAACTCGAGCACCTGGACCCGGACTCGCACGCCCGACTGCGCGCCCACCTGCGCCTGCTGGAAGCGCACTACCGGGACCTGTGCGACGTCGAGTTCACCATCGAACGCGGCCGACTGTGGGTGTTGCAGACCAGGGTCGGCAAGCGCACCCCCGAGGCGGCGTTCCGGATTGCCTGCGCCCTCGTGGACGAGGGGATGATCACCTGGCCCGAGGCCCTGTCGCGGGTGAACGCCGAACAACTCGACCACCTCACCTTCCCCCGCTTCGACGCGGATCCCGACACTCCGATCCTGGCGCACGGCGTACCGGCCTCGCCCGGAGCCGCGGTCGGCGCCGTCGTCTTCGACGTCGCCCAGGCGGTCCGCCGAGCCGAGGCCGGCGAGCACGTGGTGCTGGTCCGACACGAGACCAGCCCCGACGACCTGCCCGGCATGATCGCCGCCGAGGCCGTCCTCACCGGCCGCGGCGGCAAGACCAGCCACGCGGCAGTTGTCGCCCGCGGCATGGGCAAGGTGTGCGTGTGCGGGGTGGCGGAACTCGACATCGACCCCGAGCACCACCGGTTCACCACCGCCGACGGCATCGTGATCGAAGAGGGCACCGTGGTCTCCGTCGACGGCACCGCCGGCACCGTGCACCTCGGCGCACTGCCGTTGGTCGCCTCCCCGGTCACCCGCTACCTCGAGACCGGCACCCGAACGCCCGGCATCGTCGACGCCGTCGCCCGCTGCCTGGAACAGGCCGACGAGATCCGTCGAATGGACGTCCTGGCCAACGCGGACACGCCCGAGGACGCGGCCCGCGCCCGACGCCACGGAGCGCGCGGCATCGGACTCTGCCGCACCGAGCACATGTTTCTGGGTGCCCGTCGCCGGCTGGTCGAGGACATGATCCTCGCCCGCACCGACGCCGAACGCGACGCCGCCCTGGCGGCGCTGCTCCCGCTCCAACGCGAGGACTTCACCCGAATCCTGGCCGCGATGGACGGACTGCCGGTCACCATCCGCCTGATCGACCCACCCCTGCACGAATTCCTGCCCGACCACACCGAATCGGCCGTCCGGATCGCTCGCGCACAGGCCCTGGGACAGCCGCCGAATCCCCGCGACCTGCGCCTGCACGAAGCCGGCGAGCTGCTCCACGAGGAGAACCCGATGCTGGGCCTGCGCGGCGTACGCCTCGCGCTCGCGGTACCCGGCCTGATCGCCACCCAGGTCCGCGCGGTCGCCGAGGCCGTCGTCGCCCGCGTGCGCGCCGGCGGCGACCCGCGCGCGGAGATCATGATCCCGCTCGTGGCCACCGAGGCGGAACTGCGCATCGTTCGCACCGAGGTCGAACGCGTGCTCGCCGAGGTCCGCGCCCGCACGGGCATGGACGTGAACTGCCCGATCGGCACCATGATCGAACTGCCCAGAGCCGCACTGACCGCGGGCGAGATCGCCCGCTCGGCGGACTTCTTCTCGTTCGGCACCAACGACCTGACCCAGACCACGTGGGGCCTGTCCCGCGACGACGCCGAGGCGTCGTTCCTCGCCGCCTACCTGGAACAGGGCATCCTCTCCGTCTCCCCGTTCCAGACCATCGACCGCGACGGGGTCGGACGACTGGTCCGAATCGGCGTCGACCAGGGCCGTGCGACCACACCGAACCTGCGCATCGGCGTGTGCGGAGAACACGCGGGCGACCCCGACTCGATCCACTTCTTCCACGACTGCGGCGTCGACTACGTCTCCTGCTCGCCCTACCGCCTCCCCGGCGCCCGCCTGGAAGCCGCCCGGGCCGCGATTGCCGCCCGCCCCAACCGGGCCGAGCCCGCACACACCGAACCCCAGCCCGACTGAGCAGCACCGAGGACCGTCCGCGTCGGTAGGACGGCCCCGTCGAGAAGGAGGATCCAATGGACAACGAGACGGCCGGAACCCGCCTTCCCGACATGGTCGACATTCCCCGCAACATCCGCACCCGACGCGAACAACTGGGCCTGACCCGGGCGGACGTCTGCGCCCGGGCAGGGCTGCCCCTGAAGTGGCTGGTGGAACTCGAGGCCGGAGACGCCCCCTTGACCCGGGCCGCCCTCGGCGGCCTTGCGGCGGTGCTGGAGACCAGTGTCACCGCGCTCGTGTCCGGCACCGTGAGTACGCCGCCGACCACCCGGGAGGAACCGAGCAGCCCGGATGCCCGCAAGCTGATCCCGATGAGCGAAAACGAGTGCTACGCCCGGCTCACGACCCACGAGGTCGGTCGTCTCGCCGGCGGCGTGGACCACACGCCGTGGGTACTTCCCGTCAACTATGTGCCCGACGGCAGGGATATCGTCTTCTCCACCCGACCCGGCTCACCACTCGCCCACGTTCGCGGAACGGTGGCCTTCGAAGTGGACGACGTGGACCGGTACGCCCGACTGGGCTGGAGCGTCCTGCTGATCGGTGTGGTCGAGCCCGTCACCGACCCCGTCGACATCGCCAGGCTCACCGAAGCCGGAGGCGATACCTGGCCCACCCGGCACAACGAACTGTGGTTCCGTATTCGTCCCGGCCGGGTGACCGGCCGCCGGCTGCGCCCACGCACAGGTCGGCGGTAACCACCTCCAGGGCGCAGTGACAATCCGTCGTCGCTTCGTGGTGGTGACTGCTTCCGCCGAACGTCCGAACGTCCGAACGCCCGAACCCGATTGCCGGGTTCGGGCGTTCGACGGCGCGCGAGATCAGGCGTCCGGCGCGGGGACGAACACCACCGGGGTGTTGCTGTGACGCAGGCAGTACACGCCGGTGGGGCCCGGGATCGTGGGGCACTCGATGCCGCTGGTGCCCAGCACGAGCAGCCGGGCACTTCGCGCGTGGGCGACCAAGACCTCGCCGGCCGTGCCGCGCAGCGGGGTCGCCACGATCCGCTCGGGCGGGATCGGGGCGCGCACCAGGCTTGCCAGGGCGTGCTCCAGCCGCTCGCGGGCCACCGACAGCGGGGCGTCGGGCCGGTCCAGGGTCGGGCGCTCGGGATCGGCGTCCGTCCAGGCCGCGACCACGTCCAGGACCGCCCCGAGTTCGGCGGCCTCGCGAGCGGCCCAGCGCAAGGCGACGGCGGATCCGAAGGAGCCATCCAAGCCCACCACGATCCGGCCCCGCAGCCGGTTCCCGGTGGTTGCGTCGGCGGGGACGGCGCCCTGCCGAGGGGACACGCCGTTGGTTTCCCGGTCGAAGCGGGTGCCGAGCGATTCCATGTCTGACTCCTTCGTGTGGTCGTGGTCGCCATCGAGTGCCGAACGCCGAAGGTTTCGGCAGGGCCGATCAGGTGTCGCGTGTCGGGGGGAGTATCGGTTCCAGTCGGAAGAGCACCGGCCCGTGGTCCCTGGGGCCGTGCGCTGGCTTGCGTCCGGCGAGTGCCGAGACCAGATCGCGAGCCGTCACCAAGCCGACCATCGTGTCGTCGTCGGTGACCGCGAGCGCGTCGACCGCGTGGTCGGTCATCACGCCGGCCACCTCGGCGAGTCGAGCGGTGATCGGCACGTGCGGCTGGGAACCGCCGGGCAGGAGGTCGCCCACGTAGCGCTCGGCCAGCGAGATCGCCGGGAGCGCACATGCCACCGCCAGTTCGTCCCGCTCCAGCAGCCCCACACAGCGCCCGTCCTCGTTCACGACGGGAAGGTGGTGGAACCCGGTGCGCTGGATGAGCTCCCAGGCCATCAACAGGGATTCGTCACTCGCGACGGTGAGCAACGCCGTGCTCATCACGTCGGCCACGCTTCGCTCACCCACGGACGCGTTCGCGTGCGTGGTGGAGCTGCCACCCGGGGCGGTTTCGCTGCTCGTCCTCATCGCACTCGCCTCCTGTGTGTCCGGGGTCCGCGATCGCGCGGTGCGCCCTGTCTCCACCATCGGACCTTCCCGGCCCCGGACACAGGGCCGGTGGGGGTGGTGGGCCGGGCCGAAGGTCCCGGGCCCCGGGTCTGGGCGGCCCTGTGCCCGCCGGTGGAGCGCGAGCACGCTGAGAGTGAGGGGTCGATCGGATCTCGCGGTACCGGCCCCGCAGCCCGAGCCGTCGGCACGCGACGATTGGAAAGCTCATGAGCACCGGAACCCACCTTCCCGGCCTCGGGGTCCTGGTCGGCTACGACGGTTCACCCGGCGCAGAACGCGCGCTGGCCTGGGGCGCCCACGCCGCCGCCGAGGCGAAAACGCCGCTGTATCCGGCGATGGCCATTCCCGTCGCCGCTCTCGGTCGGCACGGTCACTCGGAGGAGGTTCGTGAAGGCGCCCGCGCCCTGCTGGAGCGGGCGGCGGACCGCAGCCGCGCCGCCCACCCGCACCTGGCGGTCGAGACATCGCTGGTCGAAGGGCCGGCGGCGGATGCGATCCTGGAGGCGAGCCGACGGGCCGAGCTGATCGTGGTCGGCAGCCGAGGCCTTGGCGGCTTCGCCGGGCTGCTGCTCGGATCGGTGTCCCTGCGCGTGTGCGCGCACACGACCTGCCCCGTGGTGGTCGTACCCGAGGCGGCCGACGAGGTGGACACCCCGAGCGTCGTCGTGGGCATCGCCGATCGCAGCGACGCGCCCGCGGTCGAGTTCGCCGTCGAGCGGGCTCGCCGCATCGGCGGCAGGGTGGTCCCCGTTCACGTGTGGACACTCGCGATGGCCGGCTACTGTCCCGGTGTGGTCGCGCCGCTGCTCGGGGACCCGCTGGACATGGCGGCAACCCACGACCACCTCCTGGCCGAAATCCTGGACCCGATCCGGGCACGGACACCGGATGTCACGATCGAGGCGATCGTCACGACCGGGGCCCCCGCCTACGCCCTGATCGCTGTCTCCGCGCACGCGGATCTCCTGGTGGTCGCCGCCCACCGGGCGCACGGACCCTTCCCGATGCGCCTGGGCCCCACCACTCACGCGGTGCTCCACCACGCGTCCTGTCCGGTGGCCGTCGTGCCGATACCCGTCGCAGGCCCATGAACGCCGCGGCGCCGCGACCGCGGCGCAGGCACCAAGGACTACGGCGATGGTTCCGAGCACTCGTCGGGCGTGAGCCGATGTACCGGCACTGTGAGGTCGTGCACGTGCGTTCGATGCTCTTGCTGACGCTCCTGACGCTGTTCGTGGTACCGCTGGCGATCGTGATGGCCGTCGACGCGAGCGCGACCTCCGGGGAGGCGACGCGGAATCGCCAACTCGCCGAAGAACGACGGGTTCCCGCCGTGCTGACCGCCAAGCCGCCCCAGGTGGCCGCGCCCGGCGCCGAGACGGTGGCGGCGAATGTGCGATGGGTCGCGGCCGACGGCGTCCCGCAAACCGGTACCGCGCGGGTGCCCCTGGGCACATCCGAGGGCGACACCACCCACATCTGGCTCGACGCCGCGGGTCGCCCCACAGACCCGCCGCTGACCCACACCGCGATCGTCGTCGACGAGATCGTCGCGGGGACGATGGCGTTCGGTGGGGCGTTCATGGTGATGGCGGGGGCCTTCGGCGTGGAGTGGTTGCTGATCTCCCGTCGTCGTGCGCTCGCGTGGGAGCGGGAGTGGGCAGTGGTGGAGCCGACCTGGAGCGGCCGCATCGAGCATTGAGCCTCGGCGAGCCACATGGACGCCCCGGCGTCCGGGAGTGCGGACCAAAGAGCCGGACATGAGGACCCGGGCCACTGCGCGAGTTGCTGCCCGATCCTCGCAACACCGTGATGATCGTCGGATTCGCTGTCAACGCATTTGGGCATGCGATCGCGTCGAGGGCGTGCGTACCCTGAGGATGTCCGGCACTTACGTGCCGGCGCGTGCGGAAACGGGGGGACATCCGCGGTCTGTCCGTGCATGCGGACGCCGACGAGGTCCTCAAGTGGCTGCGGGACGCGCCGGCCCCGAATACGACCCGTTCGGTACATGGTGAACCGGAGGCGGGGCGTGCTGTGGGAGCGTCTCGACGCGGAACCGGGTTGGCCTGCGGTCGCGCCCCGCCCGGGAGAACGGATATCGATCCGATGAACAGACCCGCACGGCCGCCGCCGCAGGACCCGTGGACCCTGGACTTCCAGGGCTTCGACGCCCAGGACGAGGGGCGGCGTGAGGCCCTGTGTGCGGTCGGCAACGGCTACCTGGTGACCAGGGGCGCGGCACCCGAGTCCCGGGCCGACGGAGTCCACTACCCCGGTACCTACCTTGCAGGCCGGTACGATCGCGCCGTCTCGACGATCGACGGCCACCGGGTGGAACACGAGGATCTGATCAATTGCCCGAACTGGCTGCCGCTCACGTTCCGAGCAGTCGACGCGCCGGGGTGGTTCGGCGAGGACCCCGAGACCCGGATCGTGTCGCAACGGATCGAACTCGACCTGCGCCGGGGAGTGCTCACCCGTGAGGCCCTGATCGCCGACGCGGCCGACCGGCGCACGCGCCTGCTCCAACGACGGATCGTGAGCCTCGCCGACCCGCACATCGCGGCGCTGGAGACGGTGCTGACCCCGGAGAACTGGTCCGGCCCACTGCACATCCTCTCGGCACTGGACGGCACCGTCACCAACACCGGAGTAGCCCGCTACCGGAGTCTGGTCGGCCGCCACCTGGTCCCGACGGGTCAGGGACAGGACGGGGAAACGTTGTGGCTGAGTGTGCGAGCGGCCGGTTCGCCGCTCCACATCGCCGTCGCATCGCGCATCCGCCTGCTCCCGGACGGTGCGGTCGCCGCGATCGAGCCCCTGTCCGAGACCCATCCGGGCCGACCCGCACAGGTCTTCACCGTCGACGCCGTCGCGGGGCGAGCGGTGACCGTCGAAAAGACGGTCGCCTTCCACACTTCCAGAGACCCGGCCGTCGACGACCCGAGGCCCGCCGCCGTCCGCGGCGTCGCCCCGGCGGGACCTTTCGACGCCGTGCTCCACGCCCACGCCGCGCGCTGGGCGCAACTGTGGCGCCGGTTTCGCACCGAGACCGAATTCGCCGACCGCGCCGGGGAGACGAACACCCTCCATCTGCACCTGTTCCACACCGCGCAGACCTACTCCGAACACACGGTGGACCTGGACGCCGGAATGCCGGCCCGAGGCTGGCACGGCGAGGGATATCGCGGTCACGTCTTCTGGGACGAGTTGTTCGTACTCCGAACGCTGAATCTGCGCACTCCCGAGATCAGCCGCGCCGTACTGCGCTACCGGCACCGGCGCCTGGACGCGGCCAGACGAGCGGCCCGGGACATCGGTCTCCGCGGCGCGATGTACCCCTGGCAGAGCGCCTGTGACGGCACCGAGCAAGCCCCGTGTACCCACCTCAACCCGATGTCCGGACGTTGGCTCCCGGACCGCACACATCTGCAACGCCACGTCGGCCTGGCTGTTGCCTACAACACCTGGCAGTACTACCAGGCCACCGGAGACCTCGATTTCCTGAACACGGCCGGCGCGGAGATGATGCTGGAGATCGCCCGCTTCTGGGCCGACATCGCGCACTACGACCCCACCCTGGAGCGATACCGAATCCGGGGCGTGATGGGCCCCGACGAGTACCACGACGCCTACCCGTGGGCCGACCATCCCGGCATCGACGACAACACCTACACGAACGTCCTCGCCTCCTGGGTGCTCGCGCGCGCGCTCGACGCGCTCGACGCGCTACCCGGATACCGGCGCGAGGAGTTGACCGAGCGACTCGACGTGAACTCCCTCGAACTCGACCGCTGGCGCAGTATCGCCCGTCGACTCCACGTCCCCTTCCACGACGGCGTGCCGAGCCAGTTCGCCGGATACGAGCGCCTCGCCGAGCTGGACTGGGAGCACTACCGGCGTCGATACCCGAACAACCGCCGCCTCGATCGCATCCTCGAGGCCGAAGGCGACAGCATCAACCACTACAAGGCATCCAAACAAGCCGACGTCCTGATGCTCTACTACCTCTTCCCGGCACAGGAAATCCGCGCCCTGCTGCGCCGCCTCGGCTACCCGGCCAGTCACGAGTTGGCGCAGCGCTCCATTGCCTACTACCGAGCGCGGACGGTACACGGATCGACGCTCAGTTCCGTGGTGCACGCGTGGGTGCTGGCCCGAACGGATCGCCGGCGATCCTGGCTCTTCTTCCGCGACGCCCTCGGCGGCGACGTTCTCGACGTGCAGGGCGGCACCACCGCGGAAGGCATCCACCTCGGTGCGATGGCAGGCACGGTGGACGTGCTACAGCGCTGCTACACCGGACTCGACACGCGCGGGGACGTGCTGTGGCTCGATCCACGCCTTCCCACCCGACTCGCTCGTCTGGAGGTCGAGTTGCGCTACCGGGGACACTGGGGGGTGGTGGTGACCATCACTCGACGGGAGGTCACCGTGAGCCTGCGTCCGAAGCAGCACGGATCGGTTCCGATCGGCTTCCGCGGCTCGGTGGTCGAGATCCCGCCCGGGGGCAGCCATACCTTCACCCTTTGAGAATCAAGTCTCCTGAATCAGCCGTTGGGCCCGTCCGGCCCGTCCGGCCGATTTCCACCGCGAGCCTTGCCCTCGCGGGCTGCGCTCGGCCACCCTGTCAAAGCCGCCTGGCGCTCCCGGTACTCCTGGGTGTCGATCTCGCCCCGGGCATACCGCAGAGCCAATATCTCGGTCGCCGACGAGTCGCCCGGCCCCGAAGCCCTGTGGTCGAGCGAGGGTCCCCGCGCCAACAGCCACACCACAGCGACGATCACCGCGATCAAGAGCAGCATCAGGACCGACCCCCACACCCACATCCAGCCGTCGTCCTCGTCCATGTGCCCGCCGTAACGCGCGGGCACCGCCGCCAGGGCCGGAACCAATTCCATCGTCCTCACCTTCCTCGGACGTCGTACCGGGTTCCCTTGTTCATGGTGCATCGGGGATCCGACGGGCACCGGAGCACTTCGGCCCACCGGCCCGGGCCGAACGACCCTCCCGGCCGGTGCCACCGCTTCGGACAGTGGAGAGTGAACGCGGTCCGGAGAGGCCGGCGCCGGATGCGCGTGCCGCTGACGGTGACAACAGCGGCGGACCGACAGACGGAGGGTGACGTGAACTCCGCGAGGACGCCTGTGGCAGCGAGGGATCGGTGCTCGCCGACGCCGGCGGTGATTCCCAGGATCCGTGACGTCATGAGCACGCCGGTCGTGCACGTCGCCCTGACGGACACGCCACGCACAGCACGAGAGCTGTTGCTCGCGCTGGGTCTTCGTCACCTCGCGGTCGTCGACCCGAGCACCGGAGCGGTGGTAGGCCTGGTGAGCGATCGTGAACTCGCCGAACCGCGGGCATCGCGCCACCTGGGAAGCCGCCCGCGCACGGTCGCCGAATTCGTCCGGCGCTGCGCGCCGATCGTCCGCCCCGAGGTCGACACACTTACCGCCGTCGAATGCATGCTCGACGCCGATGCCGACGCACTGATCGTCGCCGATCGGAGCCGGGTGCCGCTCGGAATCGTCACCGGGCACGATTTGGCACGGGTTCTGGCCCGAATCCATCACGATCCCAGGGGCGGATGACGGCCGCGTACGTTCGGTGCTCGTCGGGTGCTGTCGCCGGGCTCCGGGGCCGTCGTCGCCGCGGCGCCACCCGCGGAGTTTCGCCCCGACAGCCACGGGGCTACGGTTGAGGTGACGAGCGATATCGACAGGATGCCGACAGTCGTGTCGCCCCGGAGGCGGCCGTGCCGGTCGGGTAGGTGGGTCTTCCGTGTTGACCGTGGCAGTGAGCGATACGGCTCCCGCAGCACGCTTGGTCCTCTGCCCCCACGCCGGCGGAAACAGTCACGAGCTGGACGGCGTGTGGTGGCCTCGCTCGAGGGCGACGGTCGAGGAGCTCGCCGCGTTGTTCACGGGGATGGAACGTGTGGGTTCGTATTCGCGCGCGACGCTCGATCGAAGCCTGTGGCCCGGTATGTCCCGGCCGTTCCGGATCGCCGGGCTGGGCCGCGTCGTGCGGTGGGGCGGCTTCGTGGCCGGACAAGACCCTCACCGGATCGAACTCTTCTCGCTGATCGCCCCCTTCAGGGAACTTCTCGTGGTGCCGCCGCAGGTATCACCCCGGGTCGCGGCCCAACTCATGGACCCGAGCGAGTGGCCCGACAGGACTCACTCGCCCACCGAGCTCTTGAGCGAGGCTCTGGAGAGGGCGGACGAGACCGCGTTCGTACGGATTCCGGTGGCCCTCGGATCGGGTGAAGGCTAAAAGCCGATCGTGTCCTCGGCCTGCGGCTCCGCTACGGCCGGTGATCCATGCGAGCAGGTCGCCACTGGTCGCTCACAGTGTCGAGACGGCGGCGGGGCCGTAGTAGGCGTCGCGCATGATGGCGGTCATGTCCTCGAGCATGGCCATCCGCGGGTTCGCCGGGGCGCATTGGTCCTCGTAGGCGTTGAGCGCCTGCTCGGGCAACGCGTCCAGGAATGCCCGCTCGTCGACGCCAAGGGCCCGGAAGGACGGTTCGATGCCGACTCGATCCCTGAGCCGCTCGACCGCGGTGGCCAGGGAGCGGACTCCTTCGGCAGGGGTGTCGGCGGGGAGGCCGAGCGTGCGGGCGATGTCCTGGAAGCGCTCGGGCGCTTGGTAGTGCTCGTACTTGGGCCAGCCGGCGAGTTTGCCGGGCGCACTGCCGTTGTAGCGGATCACCCGGGGCAGCAGGACGGCGTTCGTGCGCCCGTGGGCGATGTGGAAGGTGGCGCCCAGGGTGTGGGACATGGCGTGCACGATGCCGAGGAAGGCGTTGCCGAAGGCCATCCCCGCGATGGTGCCCGCGTTGTGCATCTTCTCGCGCGCTTCGGGACTGGCTTGCCGGTCGGTGACGGCGGCTTCGAGATTGTCGAAGACCAGCCGGATGGCGTGCAGCGCGAGGCCGTCGGTGAAGTCGTTGGCGTAGACCGAGACGTACGCCTCGATCGCGTGGGTGAGGGTGTCCATCCCGCTGTCCGCGGCCAGGGCGGGCGGCAATTCCGCGGCCAGCAGCGGGTCGACGATGGCCACGCTCGGGGTGAGCGCGTAGTCGGCCAGCGGGTACTTCTTGCCGGTCAAGGAGTCGGTGATCACGGCGAATGGGGTGACCTCGGCCCCGGTGCCGGACGTGGTCGGTACGCACACCAGTCGGGCCTGTTCGCCCAGCACGGGGAAGCGGAAAGCGCGCTTGCGGATGTCGAGGAACTTCTGCCGCATGTCGGAGAAGTCGACGTCGGGCTGTTCGTACAGCAGCCACATGACCTTGGCGGCGTCCATGGGCGAGCCGCCGCCCAGGGCGACGATGGTATCCGGGCGAAAGGTCCGCATGAGGTCCGCGCCGCGCCGTACCGATTCGATGCTCGGCTCGGGCAGCACGTCGTCGATGATCTGTATCGTGACCGGGAGTTCGCGGGAGTGCAGCACCCGGCGGATGCGGTCGACGTAGCCCAGGCGGGTCATGGTCGCGTCGGTGACGATGGTCACCCGATGCACGTGCGGCATCTCGGCCAGGTA
Organism: Embleya sp. NPDC050154; assembly: GCF_044460165.1. NCBI lineage: Bacteria > Bacillati > Actinomycetota > Actinomycetes > Kitasatosporales > Streptomycetaceae > Embleya > Embleya sp. NPDC050154. Next base: position 64,029 of record NZ_JBITJP010000039.1, on the reverse strand, counting down.
GCGGATCGCGTGCGGTTCGAAGTAGATCTTGGGCGGGATCTTGAACCACTGCATGTTGTTGCGGCGGGTGCTCACCCGTTTGACGTTCAACAGGTTGACCGCCGAGACGTTGTTGGACGTCGAAGTGCCGCCCCAGGATCCACAGCCCAAGGTCAGCGAGGGCAACAGGCCCGTGTAGATACCGCCGATAGCTCCCTGGGACGAGGGCGCGTTGACGATGATGCGGGCCGTTTTCATGTGCCGCCCGTAGTCCTCGGCCACGGCGGGATCGCTCGTGTGGATGACGGCGCTGTGGCCCATGCCGTGGAAGGCGACCATGTCGGCGGCGAGCGCGAACCCCTGCTCGCGCGAGTCTGCGCGCAGAACGGCCAGGACGGGGCACAACTTCTCGCGGGTGAGGGGCTCTTGCGGGCCCACTCGGTCGGCGTGGGCCAGGATTACGGTGGTGTCCGCGGACACCGTGAACCCCGCCTGGGCGGCGATCCACATCGGGCTCCGGCCCACGGCCTCGGGAATGACGCGTGGTTCGCGACCGGGCCCCGCACCGGCGCCGAAGAGGTAGGTCTCCAGCTTGTGCTTCTCGTCCTCGGTGGCCAAATGGGCGCCCAGGGAGGCGAATTCGGACAAGGCGGCATCGTGGATGTCGGCGTGCAGGATGACGGCCTGTTCGGAGGCGCAGATCATGCCGTTGTCGAACGACTTGGACAGCACGACGTCGTTGACCGCCCGGCGCAGGTCCACGTCGCGGTCGACGTAGGCGGGTACGTTGCCCGCACCCACCCCCAGGGCCGGTTTGCCCGCCGAGTACGCCGCCTTGACCATGCCTTCGCCGCCGGTTGCCAGGATCAGTGCGACGCCGGGGTGACGCATGAGCGCGGTGGTCGCCTCGATCGAGGGGCTCTCGATCCACTGCACGCAGTGCTCGGGCGCGCCTGCGGCGATGGCCGCATCGCGCACCACCCGTGCCGCCGAGGCGCTGCACCGCTGGGCCGAGGGGTGGAAGGCGAAGACGACCGGGTTGCGGCTCTTGAGGGCGATCAACGCCTTGAAGACGACCGTTGCGGTGGGATTGGTGACCGGCGTGACCGCGCACACGACGCCGACCGGCTCGGCGACCTCGGTCATGCCGGTGATCTCGTCGCGAGCCACGATGCCGACCGTCTTGAGACTCCGCATGCTGTCGGTGGTGTATTCGCAGGCGAACATGTTCTTCGCCGCCTTGTCCTCGAAGACGCCTCGGCCGGTCTCGTCGACCGCTTCGCGGGCCAGTCGGGTGTGCTGGTCCAAGGCGGCGACGGACGCCTTCTTGACGATGTGGTCGACCTGCTCCTGGGTGAACGCGTCGTAGGTGGCGAGTGCGTTGGCGGCATCGGCGACGAGGGTGTCCACCGCCGTGTCGATGTCGGAGGGACCCGTGTCCGCGGTCGGGACGAGTAAGACGGTCTCGGAGCGGCTGCTCATGGCTGGTTCTCCTGTGTGGTGGTGGGCGATCGACGGAGCCGGGGAGCATCCGGCGGCCGGGTGTCGGGCGGGAGGCCGTGCCGGGGCCCGGGAGGGATTCGGCGACGCGTCCCGATGCGGGTGGCGCGGACTCCGGTGCGGGCCCCGGCGTGGGTCAGCGGTGACCAGGCGGGTCGTTCGGCCAGGTCCAGTCGCGGACTTCGGGCGTGTCCTCGCCGTGTTCGAGGATCCAGTGCGTGGTGTCGGGTGCGTGCGTCGGCCACGGCCTGAGGTACCGTCGCGGCGTGCGAACCCAGGCCGGGGACGCGGTCGATCACGTCGATCACGCGTTGGTGGCGGTCCATGTCGTTGGTGCAGTTGCGTCGACCGTGGTCAGGTCCGGACTGCCGGGAATCGCCATCGTCATCGGTCTTCCTCTCGTGCGTCGTCCGAACTTCGCTCGCTCCCACGCTCGCGCCGACCACGCGCGGCGTGAAGGGCCGAACGGCCCTATGACAGTGGGCCGTCGCGAGCTGCCGTCGGTGACCCAGAGGCTGAATTCCATGCTTTGCGGGGGATGTGAATGGGCCCTGTACGCCGGCAGTCCGAGGCGAACCGACCGGGCGACGCACCGGACGGCTCCGTCGTTGGAGCCACGCACGGATGGACGTCGAGTCCTGTTTCGCTTCGTGCGGCGGTCGGGTCGAGGGCACCCGCGAGACTGCCGCACTGGTGCGGAGTGGTTCGGCCGGGGTGGGTCTCTCGGCTTGCCCGACAGGGCCGTTCGGCCCGGGTCGAAGTGGACGGAGAGCGCGCAGGCTGGGAGAGGGGCCGGGTTCGATGGAGCCCGTGACGACGACTGCGTCAACCCATGAGACTTCCGGAGCGGCACCATGGTCACCAGGACCAACCCGAACCTCGGCGTTCTGATCGGCTACGACACTTCGCCCGGCAGTGAGCGTGCGCTCGACTGGGCCGCCCGCAACGCCGCCGACGTCAAGACACCGCTGCACATCGTGTCGGTCGTGCCCCCCGTGGGCCGGGGATACGCGCGATCGGCCGTCGCCCGGCCCGGGACCGCGCGTTCGGCGTCGAACCTGGCCGCAGCGCGATTGCGGGACACCTATCCGTACCTGACGGTCGACACCGCACTCGGAGAGGGTTCGCCGGCGGATGTGCTCCTGTCGGAGGCGCGCGACCATGCCGACCTGATCGTGGTCGGCAGCCGTGGCCACGGGGGTTTCGTCGGCCCGATCCTGGGGTCGGTCTCGCTGAGGGTGTGTGCGCACGCACCGTGCCCGGTCGTCGTCGTTCCCGCGCACGAGACGGCGGAGGTTCACAAGGACGTTGCGGTCGGCGTCGCCGGCGACGGCGATACCGCCGCGATCGAATACGCCGTCGAACAGGCTCGCCGCACCGGTGGGGACGTCTTGGCCGTGAGCGTGTGGAGCGCACCGTTCATCGGATCCGCCCTGGCCGGGGCGATGCGCGGGGTCGGTGGTGCGGAGAAGTCGGCCGACGAACAGCGGCACATGCTCGAAGACATCCTTCGGCCGGTGCGCGCGCGGGCGCGCGACGTGGTGATCGAATCGGTGGTTCGGGGCGGAACGACGCCGTACGCGCTCGTGCGTGCCGCCGCCTGCGCCGGACTGCTGGTCGTCTCGGCCCGTCGGGGTCGCCGTGCCGTGCGGATGCGACTCGGGCCGACGACACACGCGGTACTGCGGCAGGCCCGCTGTCCCGTCGCGGTCGTCCCCCGCGTGCACGAGAGTCGAGGGTGAGAAGAAGTCTCCGGTGAGCCCTGGGGACGTGTCTTGAGAGAGCCGTGTGAAGCGGAACGGCAGGGCGGTTGGCACGAACGCGGTTGGCACGAACGGCCGTCGGCCCGGCGCCGGGAAAGCCGTGCGGCCCATGTCCCGGGGCCGATGGCCGGGTGCCGCACCCTGTGCGCGCCCGGTTCCCCGGCGTGGGTAGGCGTCCGGTCCTCCGCCCTTCGCTACCGGGCCAGGCCCTATCGCCGGTTCGACCCGAGGGGTGGTGCCGTATCCCTGCCGGTTCCGTTCACAGTCGTTGCGTCGTCACCGGCTTCGGCCGTCCCGAGTGTCTCCGAAACGGGGCGGCGGGGGGTGGGGGTTCCGGGCGGCCCGTACCCCATCCGCAACACCATCTGGACGTAGCCGGGACCGGTCTGCGGATCGCGAAGGTTCGCGCGAGTGTCGGGCCATTCGACGGCCTGGTGGAGGACCGATACACGCAGTCCGTGGACCGTTGCCACCAGCCATGCCCGCTCCATGGCCTGGCCCGCGCGCAGCCAGTCCTGCGGACGATCGAAATGGGTGGTCAGGGTCGCCACCTGAGGTAGCGCCTCGAAGCGCTGCGTCGTGGTGGGAGACGAGGGCGGGTGCCCGGTGAAGGCGCGGACCGGTACCCGGGCGTCGTGGTCCTGGGGGCCCAGGGCCTCCTGGGGGATGCCGTCGGCCGCAGGCTCCTCCAAGCGCAGCCACGCGCGCGTCTCCGCCTGCCGGGCGAGATCCGCGGCCGTTCGGCGTTCGGCTTCGGCCGTCAGATTCAGGACGCGGCGCGCGTCGGCCTCCTCCAAAACGGCCAGGACCACGTCCTCCGCGTCGGCGGCGGCGATGAGTTCACCGAGAACCCGCTCCGGGACGTCACGGTTGGCGAACGGTAGGCGACTGGAGTGACGTCGGGCGATCGCCGAGTACAGGTCCGGGCCGTAGGGAAGCGGGGTGCGGGCGAATCGACCCAGGTCGAGCACGGCAGTCGGTGACGGATCGGCATCATCGTGGGGGAGGAGCGTCACCAGCGGTTCCCGACCCAGTTGAGCAGCGGCGACGCGCAGGTTGAACACAGCCGCGCCGATGGAGATGTGCATGGCTCTGCCATTGGGGTCGGTGAGCGGGATCGCTCGCGTGCCGTCCGCGTACACCGCGATTCCGCAGCCGTCGATCGTGGGTCGGAAGAACCACGGTTGGCTGTTGTGAAGCGAGGGTGCCGCACCGGCCGCGGCGGCCAGATACCGCAGGTCGGCGGGGTTCAGGGATGCGTTGGTCATGGCGATTTCTCCCTACGGCCCATCAAGGCGTCCGAATGCGGAAAAGCGGATCCGGCGCGTCCTGGTTGTACCCGTCGGGCTCCGCCTTCAGGGGCGCAGACCGCGGCGGCCCGTCACGCGTGGACGCGCGATCGCTCATCCGGGGCCTCCTGTCGTCGAACACGTGACCCGCTCGGGACGACGCCGGATGTGACCAGTCTCGGGCTTCCGACGTCGGAACCACAGGGCCGGATGCCCCGGGAGGACCAGGGCCGTGGGTCCCAGTCCCACATCCGGCTTCACCGGTCGCCGATCGGTCGGTCACGTGCCGCGAACCACCGGTCGGCGCGGGCAGCCGCGAATCCGAGGACTGCGCCGGCAAGGGGGATCAGGAGGTCCCCCACAGGCAAGGCCTGGGTTCCGAGGAGGTCCCGGAGCGTCGGTACGTACACGCCGGCCAGACCCAAGGCGGCGGACGCGAGGACGGTGATCGGCAGAAACGGGTTGGCACGGGTGAGCAATCGGGTCCTCAGGCCTGTGACGACGCCGAGTTGGGCACCGAGCAGGGTCAGGAAGAGCACGCTCTGCCACGCATGTCCGGCGTGGTCGCTCCACGCCCCGGCGGCAAGGCTGACGGCAGTCACGCACAGGCCCAGCCGCGCGACCCGCTGCCACAGGCCGTCACCGAGGATGCTCTGCTCGGCTGGGCGGGGCGCGCGCCGCATAGTGCCCGATGCTGCGGGCTCGGCCCCCAGAGCGACCCCGGTGAGTCCATGGGTGAGCAGGTTGATCCACAGAATCTGCGCGGCGACCAGCGGCACGGGCAGGCCCAGAAGGGGACCGAGCATCATCACGGCGATCTCGGCGGCGCCACCGGAGAGTCCGTAGACGAGAAAGCGGCGGATGTTGTCGTAGACGCGCCTGCCTTCCTCCACCGCGGCGACGACGGTCGCGATCTCGTCGTCGGCCAGCACCAGGTCGGCTGCCTGGCGAGCCACCTCCGTGCCCCGGCCCCCCATCGCCACCCCGATGTCGGCACGGCGCAGGGCAGGTCCGTCGTTGACGCCGTCGCCGGTCATCGCCGTGATGTGGCCTCGGGCACGCCACGCCTGGATGATCGCCGGTTTCTGCTCGGGAGTGGTTCTCGCGAACACTCGCACGGCGGTCGGATCCCGCTCGGGGTCCGCGCGCAGGTCGGCGCCGGTCAGGACCGTACTGTCCCCGTCGCGCAGGATGCCCAGGCGCGTGGCAACGCTTCGTGCGGTTGACGGGTGGTCGCCGGTGATCATCACGGTAGTGATTCCGGCCTCGTGGCATGCGGCGATGGTGCCACGAGCGGACTCCCGAGGCGGATCGCTGATGCCGATCAGGCCGAGCAGGGACATGTCCTGCTCCGCGTCCTCGACAGGGTGGGGCAGGGCATCCAGACGCCGTGTGGCGACGGCCAGGACTCGGTAGCCGTCCGCGGCCAGAAGATCGGCCTCGTAGCGCACCAGGTGCAGGAAGTCGGCGTCGGAGGCAAGGAAACGCGAACGCAGGACGACCTCGGGGGCTCCCTTGAGTACGGCCCGCAACCGGCCGTCGCGATCGCGGTGCACCGTGGTCATGCGTTTGCGGTCGCTGTCGAAGGGGGCCTCGGCCACCCGGGGATGTTCCTCGCGCAGTGTGGTGCCGGCGATCCCGACCTTGCCGGCAGCGGCCAGCAGGGCCGCCTCCGTGGGGTCTCCCAGAGCCGACCACCCAGGGTCGGGGCCCGGCGGTACCAGAGTGGCGTCGTTGCACAGCGAGGCCGCGGTGAGCAGTTCGTTCACCCATGTGGCGCAGTGCCCGTCCACCGGTTGTCCGTCGACCAGTACTTCGCCCTCGGGCGTGTAGCCCGTGCCGGTGAGCGTGGCCGTGCCCTCGGGGGTCCACAGCCGTTCGGCGACCATGCGGCCCTCGGTCAGGGTGCCGGTCTTGTCCGTGGCGAACATCGTGACCGAGCCGAGCGTCTCGACGGCGGGCAGGTTGCGGACGATGGCATGCCGCGCCGCCATCCGCCGCGCGCCCAGGGCCAAGCCGAGGGTGACCACCGCGGGCAGCGATTCCGGGACAGCGGCGACCGCGAGGCTGATCGCGGTGACGGCCATCGACTCGGTCGGTTCACCGCGCAGCAGACCCAGGGCGAACACCACCAGACACAGGCCGACGACCACCGCGGCGAGCACACGTCCCAGATGAGCGAGTCTGTGCTGCAGCGGGGTCGGGCCGGGGCGGTCCTGCATCAGCGCTGCGATCCGCCCCAGGGCGCCGGCCGCGCCGGTGGCCGTGACCTCGGCGAGAGCGCGGCCACGCATGACCACTGTCCCACCCTGAAGCAGATTGTCGGCGGTTGTCTCACCCGTCGGATCGAGAGCGGTCTTGTCCACCGGTACCGATTCGCCCGTCAGGGATGCCTCGTCGACGAGAAGGCCGGATGCCTCGTACAGGACGGCGTCGGCGGGAACGATGTCCCCCTCGTCCAGCAGGACGATGTCACCGGGCACCAGATTCGCCGAGGCCACCTCGCTCTCCGACCCCTCGCGCAACACTCGCACGGCCGGTACGGACAGGTCCGACAGGGCGGTGACGGCCCGGTCGGCGCGGATCTCCTGGACGACGCCGACCAGGGTGTTGACGGTGACCACGAAGAGGATGACCGCCGTGTCCGCGAGATCCCCGGTCAGCGTGGTCAATAGGGCGGCGGCCAGAAGCACCAGAATCAACGGGTCGCGCAGTTGGGTCACCACGCGAATCCACACCGGTGTCCGCCGTGCCGGTGGCACGATGTTCGGGCCGTATTCGGCAAACCTCTCGGTCACCTGCTCCCGGGTCAACCCATACACGACAACGGGTCGTTCCGCGAGTGGAGCCGAGGACGCCGGAGGCACCCGGGGCGTGTCTGACACGGTAATTCGTCACCAATCAGTCGGATCGCCTGCGGTCCGAGGACGCGCAGGAGTGCTGGACGACAGCCTGGCCGCTCCCCGGAGCGACGGTGTGGCGCGGCCGGGCGGATCATGGTGTGCGCGAAAAGGGTCGACCCGGGTTCCTGTACCACGCGGTCGGACACTCTTGCGTGAACGTCAGTTTGCCTCGTCGTCACTCTCGCGCGGCACGACGACGACGGGACAACGGGCGTGGTGCACCAGCCCGTGGCCGACCGAGCCGAGCAACATGCCCTTGAAGCCGCCCAGTCCGCGGGTGCCGACCACCACGCACAGGGCGTGCTCGGACGCCTGGACCAGGGTGTGCACGGGGTGGCCGAGGACGACCTCGCGTCGTACTGGCACGTCGGGGTACTTCTCAGACCAACCGGCGAGCGTTTCCGCAAGACGGATCCGGCCCTCTTCGACCTCCTCCGCGTTTGTCACGGCGCCCACCACGGGGCTTGCGAAGAATGGACGAACCTGGACGGCCAGTACGGTCGCGCCGCGCAGCGAGGCCTCCTCGAACGCGAAGGCGACGGCCCTTTCGGACACGCGTGATCCGTCGACTCCCACGACGACCGTCCAGGGATCGTCTTCGACGTGTTCCGGATCGCGGACGATCACGACCGGGCAGGTCGCGTGCGCGACCACAGGAACGGCGATGCTTCCGGTGGTCAGCAACTCCTTGATCGACGACAACCGGCGCGATCCCAGGACGACCATGGCGGCGCTCGCAGCCTGCTTCCGCATGACGGCGCCGGGTTCTCCGTCGACCAGCAGTTCGGTGATGTCGAGTCCCGGATGGGCGCTCAGCGCGAATCTGCGCGCCTCTTCCAGCGTTTGCTGCCCGGAACGTCGAAAGATCCCACTCCAGGTCTCCCACGGCTTACTCATGTCCGGGTCGTGCTCGGCGCCGGGGGGCCAGTCCAAAGCGTGCACCAGGCGTAGCCGAAGTCCGCGGCGTTCGGCCTCGCCGGCTGCCCACAGGACCGCGATTCGGGCGGCGTCGGTGTTCTCGACCCCGACGATCACGGGCGCCGATTCTTCGAAGGTGATCACCACGCACTCCCTTCCGGGCGAGCCGGCTCGGCGCCGGCTCTTTGGACCGACTCTGCTCGCGCCGCCCGGCGTCGAGCAGGGCCGTTCGGCCCGGTCGGTTCGGCAAAGGACCCTTCGCCGAACGACCCGGGGCGCCACACCGCGACGACCGCGACCGCCGGCACGAGACGACACATAGCACCCGACCCCTGCGAACCGAGCGCTTCACGGCCGCTCGGCCCGCCACGGGCGGACGACTGCGGGCAAGTGGCGAGGATCGATTGCCGGCGAGAGGGTGGAGAAGTCTTCTCGTTTCCGACCCGGGAGGTCGTGAAACCTGCTTCGGAACCGCCATGAGGTCGCTTCGCCCGATGAGAGCACCCGTCGGTGAGGCCCCGGCTCCCATCCGGCGCATCGAAAAGGACACGTTCATGTTCCACCACCGCGTCGAATCCCAGATGACCGCCGATGTGGTCACCGTCCACTCCGACACCCCGTTCAAGGAGATCGTCCGAGTCCTGCGTGAACACCGGATCGCCGCAGTCCCCGTCCTGGAGGGAGACGAGGTCGTCGGCGTCGTCTCGGAGTCAGATCTGTTGCACAAGGAGGCCGATCGGGAGAGCGCCCCGCACTTTCCCTTCCGGGTGATCGTCCGCCGTACCGAGCGGGTGGCGCGAAACAAGGCCCGGGCGGCGACCGCGGGGTCGCTGATGACCTCTCCCGCCGTCGTCGTGGAACCGGACGCGTCCCTTTCGGATGCCGCCCGGCTGATGGAACGCCACCACGTCACGCACCTGCCGGTGGTGGACGGGTCGGGCCGACTGCGCGGCATCGTCGGCCGCAGCGACCTGTTGCGGATATTCCTGCGCGCCGACACACGCATCCATGACGAGATCCGCGACGGCGTGGTCCGGGACACGATGTGCGTGGATCCGAACACCGTCGGCGTCGGCGTGACCGACGGGATCGTCGACCTATCCGGCCAACTGGAACGCAAGTCGCTCATCGCCATCCTGGTCCGCCTGTGCCGAGGCGTCGAGGGTGTCGTGGATGTTCGCGAACACCTCACCTACGCCCGGGACGACATGCTCATACGTCCTCCCATGGTGCCTCCGCTCAACGGCCCCGAACCCCACCGGGCCTGACCGACCGTGTCGGGACAGGCCCGGTCGCAGGAGGCCGTCGGACACGTCGGAGCCCGTGATGTCGGGGGCCATTCGGCCCTGTTCCATGTGTGTGCGCGGCGCAGACTGGGTGTGGCAGATGGAAGCCGTCGAACCGGAGGTGAGCCCGATGGTTGCCGCAAAGCACTGGACCGTCGACATCCACCTGAGCGAAAAGAGTGGCCCGGACGACTTCGAAGGCGGCGAATCGGTACGTACGTTCGCCGAGGCACGGTTGCACACGCGGGACGACACATCGGTTCGCGGTTGGGGACACGCCCGCAAGAACCCCAAGGACCGGGATGTGCCGGAGATCGGCGACCACCTGGCCGCCGCCCGGGCACTGTCCGATTTGGCACACCGCCTGCTCGACCTGGCCGCCCGCGACATCGAGGCGGTCACCGGGTCGCCTGCGGCCGTGCACGATTGAGCACCCTCCCGTGACGACACCGCCGACGGGCGTGGCATCCGGGCAGGCGATGTCGGCGTCGGTATCCTCCGGGGAACGTCGTCACGACAGGGAGGACGCTACGACCGAGAATCCGACGACGAGGGAGCCGGTGGCGTGGATGCACCGGAGAGCCGACACCGTAGGTGATTTCTTCACGAGTGGTAGCGCGGGTGACCGGCTTACGGTACGTGTGTGCGTCACACAGTTGTGCACACCGTGCTCGGCATCATGAAGCCCTCCTCACGAAGGAGGCCCATGCCGCAGCCTGCCGCCATTCTCGGGGCGATCGGTCGACGCCTGGCAAGGGCGGCGCCCGGAGCGGTGGCGCTGCGAGGGTACGAGCCGAAATACCTGCGTGACGACTTGTTGGCCGGTGTGACGGTCGCGGCCTATCTCGTGCCGCAAGTCATGGCCTATGCCACCGTCGCGGGCCTCCCGCCCGTCGCAGGCCTCTGGGCCATTCTGCCCGCGATTGTGATGTACGCCCTCCTCGGGTCGTCGCCCTTGCTGTCGGTCGGTCCGGAGTCGACCACCGCACTGATGACCGCGACGGTGGTGGGTCCCCTGGCCGCAAGCGACGCCGGGCGCTACGCGGTCCTTTCCGCCACCCTCGCCATTCTGGTCGGGATCCTTGCCCTCGTGGCGTGGCTGGTGCGGTTCGGCTTCGTCGCCGACCTGCTTTCGCGTCCGGTGCTGATCGGATACCTGACGGGACTGGCAGTGATCATGATGGTGGATCAGTTGCCTGTACTCACCGGTGTCCCCGTGGAGGGCGACGGGGTCGGTCCCAAGTGGCGTTCGTTCGTGACGAACTTGTCCGTTGTGCACTGGGAGACGGTCGGCATGAGCGCGGCAACGCTGGCCTTCCTCTTCGGCGTGGCGCACTTTGCCCCCCGATTCCCGGCCCCGTTGCCTGCTGTTGCGCTGGGCACCGCGCTGGTTGTCGCCTTTCGCCTGACGGATCACGGGATCGACGTCGTCGGCGATGTACCGACCGGGTTACCCGACGTCTTCACACCCGGCTTCGGCCAGACACGTGACTTGCTGGCGCCTGCGGCCGGCATCCTGCTCGTCGGGTACACCGACGTGATGCTCACCGCGCGCGCGTTCGCCTCAACCGGTGGCAAACCCCGCCTGGATCCGAATCAGGAGCTGCTCGCCATGGGCGCGGCCAACCTCGGTTCCGGTGTGTTCCAAGGTTTTCCGGTGAGCAGTAGCGCCAGCCGCACCGCGCTGGCCAAGTCGGCCGGTGCCCGGACGCAGCTGTACGCGCTCACCGCCGGGGCGGTGGTCGTCGCCGTGCTGCTCTTTCTCGGGCCCCTCCTGACGAACATGCCGACAGCGGCTCTCGGTGCACTGGTCGTCTTCGCCGCTGTCCGGATGATCGACGTGGCGGGATTCCGGCGCCTGATGTCCTTCCGACGGCGCGAGTTCCTCCTGGCGTCGGCCTGTCTGGTGGGCGTCTTGGCGCTGGGCATTCTCTACGGCGTCCTGGTGGCCGTCGGCCTGTCCGTTGCCGAGTTGCTGAGCCGCGTGGCACGACCGCACGACGCCGTCCAGGGAATCGTGCCGGGCATGGCGGGCATGCACGACGTCGACGACTATCCCGGAGCCCGAACCATCCCCGGTCTGGTGGTATATCGATACGACTCGCCGCTGTTCTTCGCGAACGCGGAGGACTTTCGGCGCCGCGCGCTGGCCGCGGTGGCCGAGGAGACACACCCGGTGTCGTGGTTCGTGCTGAACACCGAGGCGATCGTCGAGGTCGACATCACCGCCCTGGACTCCCTCGAGTCCGTGCGGGAGGAACTGGACAAACGCGGTGTGATCGTTGCCCTGGCACGGGTGAAACAGGACCTGCGCACGCAGTTGGACGCCTACGGCCTCACCGCATCGATCGGTGCGGATTGTTTGTTCCCCACACTGCCCACCGCCGTCGACGCCTATGACCAATGGTGCCGCGAGCACGACGGCGGGCGGCAAGGGTAGGCCTCGAGGCTTCGAAAGGGGAATCCACGTGCGACAGGAGAGTTCCGTTTCCGGAGGAATCAGACATGGTCGGTGAGTGCGATCACCAAGTCGGCGAAGTCCTCCGGTGTCTCGGCGTCGGCGTAATCGATTTCGTCGAAGCGCCCGCCTGCCCGTTCGCTCAGCGCCTCCAGGAAGCCCAGGAAGTCGAGCGAGTCCATGTCGAGTTGCTCGCGCAACGACCTGTCGGGTGTCAATGCGGACACGTCCGCTCCCGGGACCGCCGCCTGGGCCGACTCCCGAACGAGTGCCAGCGCTTCCATTCGGTTCACAACGCCTCCGGGTGCTTCAACAAGCGGTCGACCGCGGTCAGGAATCGGGAGCCGGTCGCCCCGTCCGTCGCCCGATGGTCCGCGGAGAGCGACGCGGTCACGGTCGGGTGCACACCGAGGAGACCATCGACCGCGACGGGTCGTTCGGTGACCCTGCCGAAACCGACGAGTGCGACCTGAGGTGGGTAGATGACCCCGAAAACGGCCTCCGCGCCCTGCTCGCCGAGATTGGTGACCGTGATCGTGGGATCGGCACTCTGCGTGCTGCGCAGGCGCCCGGCGCGAGCGCGCTCGACGACCTCGCGCAGTGCGGCCATCAGCTCGGGAAGCGGCATCCGGTCGGCCTCCTCCAAGGCCGGGGCGACCAGGCCCCCACCGCGCAGGGAAATCGCTACTCCCAACCGTACCGTCGGGCCGGGCACGAACCTGTCGTCGATCCAGAACCCGTTGAGTTCCGGCACGCGACCTGCCGCGACAGCAGTTGCCTTGAGCAGCAGCGCGGCCGGCACCACATGCTCGGCCACCGGTCGGCCGCGGTTGTAGGCGCGCACCCAATCGACGGCCCCGGCCAGGTCGATGGTCGTGGACAGGTAGTAGTGCGGGATCTCTCGTTTGGCGCGGCTCATGAGCGCGGCGATCGCCGTCCGCATGGTCCCCGGCCGGCCACGTACGGGCGTGGCGGGCGCCGCGGCCGTCGCACGCCCCACGCTCACGGGAGAGTCCTTCTCCCGTGCCGCCGCGCGTACATCGTCCGCCTTGATCGTGCCATGCCTGCCACTGCCGTTGACGGCGCGCAGATCCACTTCCAGTTCCCGTGCAAGCCTGCGTGCCAACGGCGACGCCGCCGGACGTTCGTGCGCGGCAGTGCCCTCTCGCGCGTAGTCGGCAGCCTCCCGGACGTCCGCACGGGTCACCCGCCCACCCGGACCGGAACCGTGCAGCGCGGCCAGGGGTACCCCGAGTTCGTCGGCCATGTGCCGTACGAGCGGTGACGTACCGATCGGTGAGGTGCCACGAGAGAGGGGTGACTCCGCTTCGGCTGCCGTGCGCCGATCGTGTTCGGGGGGCGGCGACCCGCCGGGCTTCGACGGCTCGCCGGCCGGCAGGGACGCCACGGCCGGGGTGCTCGGCTCAGGAGACGGTTCCCCGGACGTCTCGATCACAGCCAGTGGAGTTCCGACCGGCACGGTTCGACCCGGCTCCACGAGCAGGCGCGTGATGGTTCCCGCGTCGAAGCACTCGACCTCGATGGCGGACTTCGCGGTTTCGACGACCGCGACGACGTCGCCGCGGGCCACCCGATCGCCTTCGTGGACCAGCCACTCCGTGAGCGTGCCCTCGTCCATGTCCGCGCCCAGGGACGGCATCGTGAACTCCGGCATTCAGCTCACCGCCCGGTGCACGGCCGCGACGACGTCCTCCACCTGGGGGATCGCGGCCTGTTCGAGCTGGTGGGCGTACGGAATGGGAACCTCCGCCGTGCAGACGCGTTCGATCGGGGCGTCGAGTTCGTAGAACGCAGACTCGGCGATCCGCGCCGCCACTTCGGCGGCGAGCCCGCCGCTGCGCCAGCACTCCTCGACCACGACCGCACGGTGCGTGCGGGCGACTGTGGCCAGGATCTCCGTAGTGTCGAGCGGACGCAGGGTGCGCAGGTCGAGTACGTCGGCGCTGATGCCCTCCGCGGCCAATGTCTGCGCGGCCGCCATGGTCCGGGGCAGACAGCCCCCGTAGGTGATGAGCGAGACGTCGGTACCGGATCGGCGCAGCCGTGCGGAATCGATGTCAACGGCAGTCCGATCGGGATCGAGGGCGTCCGCGAGGTTGTACAGACCGGTGTGCTCGAAGACGACCACCGGGTCTTGGCAGGCCAGCGCGGCGGCCAACATGTGACGTGCGTCCTCCACGGTCGCGGGCGCGATCGCGCGCAGCCCCGGGATGTGCGCGTACCACACCTCCAGGCTGTGCGAGTGCTGCGCACCGAGTTGGCGTCCGGCACCGGTTGTGGTGCGGATGACCAGCGGTACCCGGATCTGCCCGCCGGACATGTGCTGGATCGCGGCGGCCGTATTGAGGATCTGGTCCATCGCCAGCAGACTGAAATTCACGGTCATGATCTCGACGATCGGCCGCATCCCGGCGATGGCCGCGCCGATGCCCGCTCCCACGAACGCCGACTCGGACAGTGGCGTGTCGCGGACGCGGTCGGGACCGAACTCCTCCAGCAAGCCCAGGCTCACGCCGAAACAGCCGCCATACGCGGCCACGTCCTCACCCATCAGGAATACCCGGTCGTCGCTGCGCATGGCTTCACGCATGGCCTCGCGCATCGCCTCGCGGTACGTGGTCCGGGCCTCCTCGTCGGGCTCGGATCCGTTCTCCCGCGACGCGGGCGCGGCCTTGACCTCGCGCTTGTTCCCGGTCGCCCCCTTCGAGCGCTTTCCGGCCCGCTTCGGTACGGCACCCGTCGGTTTTCGGCCCGTCATGTCCTCACCTCCGGCGGGGTGGTGACAAAGCGCAGAAGATCGTCGACCGGTTCCTCGGGTGCTTCCTCGGCGGCTCGCACCGCGTCGGACACTTCCTGAGCGACCCGATCCTCCAGGTCGTCGAGGTCGGTGTCCTCATGCGCCCCGGCTGGCCGCAACCCTGCGGCCAGCATGGGAATGGGGTCGCGGGTCTTCCACCACTCGACCTCTTCCTTCTCGCGGTAGCGGTCCGGGTCGTACATCGAGTGCGCCCGAAACCGGTAGGTGCGGGCCTCCAGGAAGTGTGGGCCCGCGCCCCCGCGGATGGACGCCACCGCCCGTCGCGTCGCGGCTTCCACCGCCACTACGTCCATGCCGTCCACAGCCCACGCGGCCATGCCGTAGGAGGCGGCGCGCATGGCGAGGTCGGTCTGGGCGTGTTCGCGGGCCAGGGCAGTGCCCATCGCGTAGCGGTTGTTCTCGCAGACCAGGAGCAGCGGCAGGCCCCACAGGGCCGCGAGGTTGGCGGTCTCGTGGAATTCGCCTTCGGCGAAGGCCCCGTCCCCGAAGAAACAGCAGGTGATGCCTTCCTCGCCGCGCATCTTGGCGGCCAGAGCCAAGCCGGCCGCCAGAGGCAAGCCCGCACCGACGATGGCGTTGCCTCCGTAGAACCGCCGCTCGGCATCGAAAAGGTGCATCGAGCCGCCTCTGCCACGGCTGCATCCGGTGATCCTGCCGAACATCTCGGCCATCACGGCCTGCGCCGGAACACCCTTGGCCAACGCCTGGCCGTGTTCGCGGTAGGTCGCCACGACCGCGTCGTCGGGCGCCAACCCGGCGTTCACCCCCACCGCGACGGCTTCCTCACCGATGTACAGGTGCACGAAGCCGCGGATCCTGGCCGAACTGTAGAGCTCGACACAGCGCTCCTCGAAGCGGCGGATGAGCAGCATCCGGTACAGCAGGTCCCGAAGGTGTTCGCGATCGTTCATCACGGCCTCGCCAAGGTCGAGACGTCGCCCTCGGGCAGGCCGAGTTCGCGGGCCCGCAACAGCCGCCGGACGACCTTGCCGCTGTTGGTCTTGGGAAGATCCTGGTCGAACTCGATCTCTCGGGGGGCGACCGCCGGGCCGAGCCGGGCGCGTGTGAAGGCGAGCAGTTCGCGTCGCAGCCCGTCGGTGGGCGCGAAACCGGGGCGAAGGGATACGAACGCTTTGACGATGGCTCCGGCCAGCGGGTCCGGGCGGCCGACGACGCCGCTCTCCGCGACGGCGGGGTGCTCCAGCAGCGCGCTCTCCACTTCGAACGGCCCGATCAGATGGCCCGCGGATTTGATGACGTCGTCGGCCCGACCGACGAACCAGAACCAGCCGTCGGGATCCTGCCGGGCCAAGTCGCCGGTCAGGTACCAACCGTCGGCGAAGCATCCGTCGTACCGGTCGGGTTCGTGCAGGTAGCCGCGGAACATCGAGGGCCACCCGACGTGCAACGCCAACTCTCCTTCGATATCCGGCTGGTCGAGCACGATGACCTTCCCGTCCGTGACCTCGACGCGGCCGTCCGAGCCGCGTCTGAGGACTGCCGCGGTCACTCCGGGCACGGGCCTGCCCATGGAGCCGGGTCGAATGTCGCACGCGGCGAAGTTGGCGATCATGATGCAGCCGGTCTCGGTCTGCCACCACGTGTCGTGAATGGGTTGCCCGAGCACGTCCCGTCCCCACAGGACCGCCTCGGGGTTGAGCGGTTCGCCCACACTCGCCACGAAACGAAGCGCGGACAGGTCGGTCCCCAGGGGGAGATCGCCGGGCCGCTGCCGTGGCGTCGTGCGCATCAGCATCCGAATGGCGGTCGGAGCCGTGTACCAGACGGTCACCTTGTGGTCGGTGAGGATGCGGTACCAGCGGCGGACGTCGAAATCCCCTTCGTCCACGACCACTGTCACTCCGCAGGTGAGCGGCGCGATGATGCCGTACGACATCCCGGTCACCCACCCCGGGTCGGCCGTGCACCAGTACACGTCCCCCGGGTGCAGGTCCAGCGCCGTCAGTGCCGTCGCGTGGTGGGCGACGACCGCCTCGTGGACATGGACGGCGCCTTTGGGAGTGCCGGTGGTTCCGCTGGTGAAGTGGAGCAGGGCCATGTCCTCGGGGCCGGTCGGAGCTACTGCGCCACCTGCGTGGGCGGCTCCCGTCAGCAGGTCGTAGGAGAAGACGCCGTGTGCCTGCGGGACGTCGGGCCCGACGATGAGCACGTATTCCAACCGCGGCAGTTCATGGCGCCGAGCGGCGACCTTGCGCTGGTACAGCGCCGTCGTCGTCACCAGCACGCGAGCGTCGCCGAGCCGCAGGCGTTCGCACACCGGGTCCGGACCGAAGGCGGAGAAGAGCGGACACAGGACACTTCCGTTGCGCAGCGCACCGAGCACCGTCGCGAATAGTTCGGGGCAGCGATCGAGGAGTGTGAACACTCTCTCGCCTCGCCCGACCGCGAGCTTCGTCAGCACATCGGCGAACCGGGCCGAAGCATCGCACAGCTTCGCGTACGTCCAGGTGCGGACTCTTCCGTCGCGCGCGACGACACGGATCGCCTCGTGGTCTCCCCTTCCCATCGCCACATGTCGATCCACTGCCTCGTAGGCGATGTTCAGATCCCCCGACGGCCGGCCGCCCAACTCCGCGCGCGCCGTCCCCCAGTCGAACCGCCGTACCGCGGCCGAGTAGTCGGGCATGTTCGGCACGACCGGGAAGAGGCCGGCCTTCGGGCTGATCGGCGCCGTCATGACCGCGCCCGAACCGGAGCACCGACCAATTGTCGGCAGCGACCGATCCGCCGCCCGTCGGGATACCGGCGCAGATCGCTTTTCGTCCCCGAGCGCTGGGCTGCTCGCGCAGTACGCATGGCTCACTTCCGAAGAGTCGTGCCCTTTACTCCACCCTGCGACGCGGAGGCGGCCGACGCCAGCGGGCGAGTCATAGGCGGCGGCGCACCGGCGGTTCCCGGAGGTGGGCCCGATGACGGGTTTCGTGTTCGAACGCGCGGACGTAGGCAGTTCACAGGGCCGAACGACCCTGTGCGCGAAGCGGTCATGAGCGGCATCCTGAGTTTGGCGGATCGCGGGAGCCCCGCCACCGCCGTGGACCACGGAAGCCACAAGGGAGCGGCGTCATGAAGGCACAGGTAGGCGACTGGGTGGTAGTCGAGTCTCCGCACGTGGGTGAACCCCGACGTGTCGGCTTGGTGATCCGGGTGGATCACACGGACGGTACGCCGCCCTACATGGTGCGCTGGACCGAGGACGATCATGAGTCATTGTTCTTCCCCGGCCCCGAAACGCACGTCGAGAAGCCCGAGGCGATGCTTCGGCCGGTGACGCGTCGATGACATAGGGTTCGACGAGCCTCTGCCGACGTGGCTCAGGCTCTACGGCGTCGCCGGCCCGTCCGACACGCCGGCGGCCCATCGGCGCAGGATCAGGCCCCGGGGCTCCGACCGCGGTGGCCGAGGCACGGGAGCAGGCGGTCGGCGCGTGGCCTGACCCCGGAAATTGCCCGGAGCTGTGGCGGAGCAGCTCGGTATACCCGAAACGGGACGACGACCGACTGTCACACTCGGGATGGGAGAGGCGACATGCACCACCGAACGGTTGCGGAATGTATGACCAGAGAGGTTGTCCGCGCGCGGCCGGACATGCCGTTCAGGGAGATCGTTCAACTGTTGACGGACAACGACGTCACCGCAGTGCCTGTGGTCGACGAGTTGGGCCGTCCCATGGGTGTGGTGTCCGAAGTCGATCTGTTGCGCAAGTCCACCGCCCGGGCCGATCTGTCCGGCGTGAGCCCGATTCCGGATCTGGAGGCCTGGGAGCGGGCCAAGGCAGAAGGGATTCGGGCCGAGGAACTGATGTCGGCTCCCGCGGTGTGCGCGCGTCCGGACTGGACCGTGGTCGAGGCGGCTCGCCTGATGGCAGTCCAGAACATCAAGCGGTTGCCCGTCGTGGACGAGGCGGACAGGCTTCAGGGCATCGTCAGCCGTGCTGACCTGCTGCGCATCTTCCTGCGAGGTGACGACGCCATCCGGGAGGAGATCGAACAGGAGGTGCTGCGGCACACACTGCGCCTCGAGCCCTCGCAGGTGACGGTCGAGGTCGACGAGGGTCAAGTCACCCTCGGTGGATCCGTCGAGTTCAAGAGCCTGATCCCGGTCATCGAGCGGCTGTGCCGGAGCATCGACGGTGTGGTCTCCGTCGTCGAGCACATCGCCTACCGCACCGACGATGGACCAGGTTTCGCCGGCGGCACGTGAGACACACCGGCATCGGGCGGAACCGGGGCCGTCGGGGCTTGCGCCGATCGGGCCGCTCCGAAGGTGTGACCCGCGCGTATCTCGTTCGAAGGCCGGCGGACACCGGCACTTTCGGCCCATGCGCGACTCGCCGAGCTGGGCCACAGTGGAAGGACGAGCGCGCGGTTGTGCCGCGAGGATGCCCAAAAAGCCCGGCACGTGCCACACCCGACGGGTGTATCGGTATCGCCGGACCGGCGACCGATGGACGCCGCAGCCGCCGGAGGGCCGTGGTTCGGCTGGTGCCCCGGAAGGGAGTCGCAAGTGACGAACGACCCTGGCGATGGATGGCAGTTCTGGATCGACCGCGGCGGTACCTTCACCGACATCGTGGCTCGACACCCCGATGGTCGACTGTCGACGCACAAGCTCCTGTCGGAGAATCCCGACCGCTATCGCGACGCCGCGGTCGAGGGCGTGCGTACGTTGCTCGGACTGTCGCCGGAACAGGAGGTTCCGGGCGGCCTGGTGGACTCCGTGCGCATGGGTACCACGGTGGCGACCAATGCCCTGCTCGAGCGCACCGGTGAGCGGACCTTGCTGGTGATCACGCGCGGTTTCGGGGACGCACTGCGGATCGGATATCAGAACCGCCCCCGCATCTTCGACCGACGGATCATCCTGCCCCGGCCGCTGTACGAGCGGGTCGTCGAGGTCGACGAGCGCATCACGGCCGACGGCACGGTGTTGCGCCCGCCAAATCTCGACCTTCTGGCCGTTGAGCTGCGTCGTGCGTACGACGATGGCCTTCGTGCCGTTGCCGTCGTGTGTTTGCACAGCCATCTGCACCCGGCGCACGAAGAGGCGATCGGAGACCTCGCGGAGCGCATCGGATTCCCGCAGATATCGCTGTCCAGCGAGGTCAGCCCGCTGATGAAGGTTGTGCCGCGTGGGGACACCGCCGTCGTCGACGCCTATTTGTCTCCGGTGCTGCGCCGGTATGTGCGAGAGGTGGCGGACCGACTGCGCGGCGTCCGCCTGATGTTCATGCAATCCAACGGTGGCCTTGCCGAAGCCGGGCATTTTCGGGGCAAGGACGCGATCCTGTCCGGCCCCGCCGGTGGCATCGTCGGCATGGCGCGGATGTCGCAACTGGCCGGCTTCGACAAGGTCATCGGCTTCGACATGGGGGGCACCTCGACCGACGTGTCGCACTTCGCGGGCGAGTACGAGAGAGTGTTCGCCACGCAGGTGGCGGGTGTACGCCTGCAGGCCCCCATGCTGGACATCCACACCGTCGCGGCCGGGGGCGGTTCGATCCTGCACTTCGACGGCAGTCGCTATCGAGTCGGTCCGGATTCGGCGGGCGCAGCTCCGGGCCCGGCCTGCTACCGGGGCGGTGGACCGCTGACTGTCACCGACGCCAACGTGATGCTCGGTCGTATCCAGCCCGCCTACTTCCCGCATGTGTTCGGGTCGGGCGGCGACCGGTCGTTGGACCGCGCCGTCGTGCGCCAACGGTTCACCGAAGTGGCCGAGGACATCCGGGCGCACACCGGTGACCGACGCTCGCCCGAGCGGGTCGCCGAGGGGTACCTGCAGATTGCAGTGGCCAACATCGCGGAAGCCGTCAAGCGCATCTCCGTGGAAAAGGGACGCGACATCACCGAATACGTGCTCACCACATTCGGCGGTGCCGGCGGGCAGCACGCCTGCGCGGTGGCCGACTCCCTCGGCATCCGCACGGTCCTGGTACCACCCATGGCCGGGGTGCTCTCCGCGCTCGGCATCGGCTTGGCGGACACCACGGCCATGCGCGAGCAGTCTGTGGAGGTTCCTCTGGAGGAAGCGATGGCGCGAGTGCGTCCGGTCGTCGATGAACTCGAAGCGGCGGTTCGCGCCGAACTCCTCGACGAGGGCATCCCGGCCGACCGGATCCGAGTGTCGCGGCGCGCGCGGTTGCGATACGACGGCACCGACACCGCCCTGCCCGTCGAACTGGCCGATGTGGCCGCCATGACCGAGATGTTCCAGGCGCGCCACCGCGCGGCGTACTCATTCCTCATGGAGCGTGCGATCGTCGTCGAAGCGCTCCTGGTCGAAGCGATCGGCGCCACTCAGCCACCCGACCTCGGCCGCCTCGGCGAGACGATCTCGAGCGACGAGGCCGAGGATCCCGATACCGTTTCCCTGTTCACGGACGGGGCGTGGCGTGACGTTCCCCTCCATCGACGGGAACGGATGGGCTCCGGCGACAGTGTGACCGGTCCGGCGATCATCACCGAGGCCAACGCCACCACCGTCGTGGAGCCGAACTGGCAAGCAACCATGACCACCAACGGCCACTTGGTCGTCGAGTGTGTGGGCGCCCGGGCCACGGCCGGCTTCGGAACCGGCGCCGATCCGGTCCTGCTGGAGATCTTCAACAACCTCTTCATGTCGATTGCCCGGCAGATGGGAGCGCGACTGGAATCGACCGCCCAGTCCGTCAACATCAAGGAACGGCTCGACTTCTCGTGCGCACTGTTCGACCCGGACGGCAATCTCATCGCCAACGCCCCGCACATCCCCGTGCACCTGGGATCGATGGGCACCACGGTCAAGGAGGTGATCCGCCGCCGGGCCGGAGCGATGAAGCCCGGTGACACATACGCCGTCAACGATCCCTATCACGGTGGCACCCATTTGCCCGACATCACCGTGGTGACCCCGGTCTTCGAAGAGCGAAAAGACCCCGCGGACGCCGCCGTCAGGAAGATCCTGTTCTTCCTCGCCTCCCGCGGCCACCATGCGGAGATCGGGGGAACGACTCCCGGCTCCATGCCCGCGAACAGCCGTGAAATCCACGAAGAGGGCGTCCTCTTCGACAATTGGCTACTGGTCGAGAACGGCAGACTTCGCGAGGCCGAGACCCGGCAACATCTTGTGGAGGCCGCCTATCCGTCCCGGAATCCGGCCACCAACCTCGCCGACCTGCGCGCCCAGATCTCCGCCAACCACAAAGGCGTCGAAGAAGTCGGCAAGATGATCGACCACTTCGGTCGCGACGTGGTCCAGGCCTATATGCGCCATGTCCAGGACAACGCCGAGGAGGCGGTTCGCCGAGTCGTCGACACCCTCGACGACGGCGAGTACCACTACGAGATGGATTCCGGCGCGTTCATTCGTGTGAGAGTCTCGGTGGATCGCGAACAGCGCACCGCGACAGTCGACTTCACCGGAACCTCGGGGCAGCTCGACACGAACTTCAACGCACCGACCTCGGTGGCGACCGCTGTCGTCCTGTACGTCTTCCGGACGCTCGTCGCCGATGACATCCCGCTCAACGACGGCTGCCTGCGTCCGTTGCGGATCGTCATTCCGACCGGCTCGATGCTGGCGGCGTCCTACCCGGTCGCGGTCGTCGCGGGCAACGTCGAAACGTCCCAGGCGATCACCGGCGCGCTCTACGCCGCCATGGGCGTCCAGGCCGAGGGATCGGGAACGATGAACAACGTTACGTTCGGCAACAGGCAGTACCAGTACTACGAGACGATCGCGTCCGGGTCCGGGGCCGGGGCGGGGTTCGACGGCGCGTCCGTCGTGCAGACCCACATGACCAACTCACGGCTGACCGATCCCGAGATCCTCGAATGGCGCTTCCCGGTGCTGCTCGAGGAATTCGCCATTCGGCACGACAGCGGTGGTGCGGGACAGTGGCGCGGCGGCGACGGCGCCGTACGCAGGATCCGCTTCCGCGAGGCGATGACCGTGAGCACCTTGTCGGGCCATCGTCGGGTGCCGCCGTACGGCATGGCCGGCGGGGCGCCGGGCGCTCTGGGTACCAACCACGTCGAACGAGCGGACGGAAGCACCGTGCCGATGGCCGGCTGCGATTTCGTCGATGTGCGGCCCGACGACGTCCTCGTGATCGAAACACCCGGCGGGGGTGGATACGGGCCCGGTCGAATGGGGGAACTTCCTCCGACGCCCTCTGCGGTCAACGCTCGCGTCGTCGTGGATCGGTCGTGATGAGCGAGGTCACCATCCGGCTGACGTCCGACGCGGAAAGGATTCCGACGAGCCGGATGCCGTCGACGACCAGTATCCGGTGCTCGGGCCCCGGCTCCAGCCGGAGCAGCAGGTCGGACAGCGGATCGTCCGGAGCGGCGACGGCCACCCGAGACATCGGCAGCATGATCCGACCCACGGTGACCGAGTCCCGATCGGTTTCCGGCACGTGTTGTGCGGCACGCAGCGTCAGCAATCCGACCGGGGTCTCGGCGTCGTCGGTCACCGGGAACGCCGAGTGCCGGTACCGCGTGCCGCGCAAGAACTCGGCAACCGTGAGTCGCTCGGATATCGTGACAGGCTCCCGCGACATGGCGTTGCGCACCGGAATCCCGGAGAGAGTCTCCCGTAGCTGGGCTTGGCGTCCCTCCGCCGTCGAGGCCGCGATGAGGAACCAGCCGATCAGCGCCAGCCACAGTCCACCGAACGTATCGCCGTATACGGCCAGGAACAGGCCAAGGAAGATCAGGACCCAGCCGAGTCCCCGGCCCGCCGCGGCAGCTCCGGTCGTCGCGCGCAGTCGGTTGCCCGTGCGCCACCACAACAGCGCACGCAGCAGTCGGCCGCCGTCGAGCGGTGCGGCGGGAATGGAGTTGAACAACGCCAGCAGGACGTTGACAACCGCGAGCCAGGCCAACGCCTCGACCAGCGGATTCGCGCCGGAGACCGTGTTGAGCAGCCACGCGGCGAGGCCGAAGAACACGCCCAGAATGAGGCTGACCAACGGACCGACGCCCGCGATCCGCAACTCGACGGCGGGCGTGGATGCCTCCCCTTTGAGTCGGGACACGCCGCCGAGCAGCCACAGAACGATGTCCTCCACCTCGATCCCGTTCCGCCGGGCGACCACGGCGTGCGCCAACTCGTGGGCCAACAAGGACGCAAAAAACGCCAGGGCGGTGATCACACCGACCGCCCAGTAGACAACCTGCGGGTGCCCGGGGAGGGCATCGGGGAGACGGGTACGCGCGAGCCCGACCGTGATCGCCGCGAAGATGACCACTACGCTCCAGTGCACCCCGATCCGGACCCCGGCGAGCCGCCCCAGTGGGAATGTCGCCCGCACGGTGTTCTCCTTCGTCGTACGCGGCTCGAACAGGACGCACTGTCTTCGGAGACGGGGTCGTTACCCGGTCCGGCGGATCCTGATCGCGCGGTGCGCGGTGTTGCTTCGCCGCCGCGTCCTCCTCGCCCGATTCGATTGAACCGCGCCTTCCGGAAGAGGGAACAGGGCCGAACGGCCCACCCGCCCCCTGCGGACACCATCCTTTCCTGGTGGGGTGCCACGAGGAGCGGCCATGCGATGAAGAAGCGTGGGAGTTCTCCGCGATGATCGAAAAGTCCGGTACTGCGGCCAAGAGTTCCGCGAAGAAGGAACGCACGACCGCAGCCCCGCGAACTCGCCGACCGCGATGAAGTCGTCGAAGACGCCGTCGGCCGAGAAAGGGGCGAAACGGTCGAGATCTCCGTCGTTGAGGGCTTCGAATACCGCGCGTGCCACCGCGGCGGATGTTCGCGGCGCTTCGGAGGCCCTCATGGCTGCTCCGGTCGAGGTGAACGCAATAAGGCGACTCTGTGCGTCACGACACTTCCGGCATCACGCGGTTGCCCGACCGCGCCATACGGGTCCAGGATCGCGAGGCGTCCCAGCGGAGCCGTGGCCGTTGAAGCTCGCCATGTTCGGGCGCGGCGGGCGCGATTCCCAGTAGTGGCGTGCCGTCTGTCGGCGGCGGCTCGCCCCCGGCACGCAGGCTGCTCACGGTTGAGCAGCATCCACGCTCACGGGACGATGGGGAGGTGAGCGTGACGACGATCACGGGCATCGTGTCGGTGTCGGACGAACGGCCGGAGCCGGCGACGAACGACACCGACGACGGATGTGGTGGTGTGGGCGGTACATGCCTGACAGAGCGGCCCCGGTGACGTCCGCCGGCACGCGCATGGTTGTGGCTGCCCGGAGACCACCAGGCTCGAGTCCGATCTCGCCGAACGCCGACCATGAGGGGCCCGCGGAGGTCCGATGACTGACCCAAGCGCGCAAATGCCGGACCCGACGTCTGCAACCGGATCGGGACCGTCGGCCGGCTCCGCCGAGCCGGACCCTCGCGAGCCGCTCCTGCGACTGCTCCGTGATCTGCGATGCGGCACGGACGGTGTCAGCGAGCGCGAGGCCGCCCGGCGCTTGGTGGCGTACGGCCCGAACAGGATCAGACGTCGGGGCAAGCGCTCCTGGTGGCGCGACCTCGGGGCCCAGTTCGTGCACCCCCTTGCACTGCTGTTGATCGGTGCGGGGCTCTTGGCGTTCGCGGCGGGGACGCCCGCGCTGGCCGGCGCGATCCTGGCCGTGGTCGTTCTCAACGCCGCGTTCGCCTTCGTTCAGGAACGCCAGGCGGAGCAGGCGGTGGAGGCACTCGGCCGCCTCCTTTCCGAGCAGGCCCGGGTCGTACGGGACGGGGTGTCCAGGTCCGTGGACGCCGCGTCGGTTGTTCCCGGTGATGTCGTGCTGCTCGCCGAAGGCGATCGGGTCTGCGCCGACGCGCGCGTCGTCGAGGGTTTGGTGGACGTGGACATGTCCACGCTCACCGGTGAGTCCGTGCCGGTGACACGCGGCTCGCAGCACGCCGTGGGTACTCCACCTCTGCTCGAGGCATCCGATCTCCTGTTCAGCGGAACCGCAATTGTCGACGGCACGGCTCGCGCGCTCGTGTATGCCACGGGCGACCACACCGAACTCGGCCGGATCGCCGCTCTCAGTCACCGCGTGAAGCGTGAGAGCAGCCCTTTGGAAATGCAGGTCAAGCGAGTCGCCTGGATCATTGCCGCAGTGGCGACAGGCGTGGGCCTGGCCTTTCTGCCGTTGGGTCTGTTGGCGGGACTCTCCCTGAAGGACGCGTTCCTGTTCGCGGTAGGTCTGCTGGTGGCGAACGTGCCGGAAGGGCTGTTGCCGACCATCACTCTCGCGCTCGCCGTCGGCGTGCGGGTACTCGCGCGTCGGGGCGCGGTGGTGAAGCGACTGAGCGCGGTCGAGACACTCGGTTCGACATCGGTGATCTGTACCGACAAGACCGGCACCTTGACCGAGAATCGCATGCACGTGTCCCTCGTTCGCGGTGCAGTGGCCGCAGCAGACGTTGTTCCAAGGCCGGGGTTGCCCCAGGAGTACCGGCACCTGCTGCAATCCCTCGCCACCTGTACGACGGCTGCGGTGGCCGTCGGCGATCGGCCGGCGATCGGCGATCCGATGGAACTCGCCCTCCTCCGAGCCGCAGCGCACGGTGACACGCGCGTGGATGAAACCGTCCGGGATCGCGATCGGCTCCGCCTGTTCCCCTTTACCCCCACGCTGCGACTGATGTCCACGTTGACGCCCGACGCCGACCACAGGCGGCTGGACGTCAAGGGCGCTCCCGAGGCGGTACTTCCCCGCTGTGCCACGATCGCCGACGATGGCGTATTCCGGATACTGACGGACGAGGATCGCCGGCGTACCGAGGCAGCGCTGGCGGAATTCGCGGGACGGGGACTGCGTGTCCTGGCGTCCGCGGATCGCGTCTTCCCTGCGGATGGGCCTGTTCCCGAGCACCGGGAGGACGCGGAGCACGACTTGTGCTTCCTCGGGTTGGTCGGGTTGGTCGACCCGGCCCGGCCCGAGGTCCCGGAAGCCGTACGCAGATGCCACGAGGCGGGCCTGAAGGTGCACGTGGTGACGGGAGATCACCCGGTCACCGCCACCAGCATCGCCCGTGAGGTGGGCATCGGTACCGAGGGCCTTCGTACGGTGACGGGAGAAGAGCTCGAGGCGATGTCCGAGGCGAGATTGGACGAACTCATCGGGAGTGGTGACGAGATCGTCTTCGCGAGGTCATCGCCCGAGGCGAAGCTGCGTATCGCGGACGCGCTGCGAGCGGTGGGACATGTGGTGGCCATGACGGGCGACGGCGTCAACGATGCGCCGGCACTGCATCGTGCCGATATCGGCGTGGCCATGGGGCGAAGTGGGACCGATGTCGCTCGCGAGGCGTCGACGATGGTGCTCACCGACGACAATTTCGCCACCATCGTCGCGGCGATCGAAGCCGGTCGCCGCGTCTACGACAATGTCCGCAAGTTCATTCTCTACATCTTTGCCCACCTCACTCCGGAAGTGGTGCCCTTCCTGGTGTTCGCATTGTCCGGCGGGAAGATTCCACTACCGCTGACCGTCTTGCAGATCCTCGCGATCGACCTGGGCACCGAAACCTTGCCCGCACTTGCCTTGGGGCGAGAGCCGGCCGAACCCGGCCTGATGAACCGGCCACCGCGCTCGCGCAAGGAGAGCATCATCCGCGGCAATCTGCTCTTCAGGGCTTGGGTGTTCCTCGGGCTCATCTCCGCGGCGTTGGTCATGGTGGCGTTCTTCTACGTGTTGTGGCGTGCCGGTTGGGAGCCCGGCGATCCCACAGGTTCGGGACATCCGTTGCACGACGACTACCTCCGGGCCACCAGTGCCACCTTCGCGGGCATCGTCGCCTGCCAGATCGGCACGGCTTTCGCGGCCCGCACCGAACACGCCTCGCTGCGCTCGGTCGGGGTGTGGTCGAATCCACTGCTCCTATGGGGGATCGCGTTCGAGATCGCCTTCACCGCGGCCTTGATCTACATCCCGCCGTTCCAAGCGCTTTTCGGCACATCGGCACTCCCGGCGGACGTTCTGGCGCTCATCGCGTCCTTCCCGTTCATCGTGTGGGGCGCCGACGAATCGAGGCGTGCCAAGCGTCGACGTCGTTACGCCACCGGCGGGGGCGTTCGCTGAGGTGAGCGGGCAGAACGGCCCATGCGAACAGCCTCGTGTTCGAACTGCTGCGTAGATCTCGGCGGCACGTGCTCGCGCGGCGGGACGGCCAGGCTTTGCCGATCGGTTGCTCACCGGATGGCAAGCGGCGGTGCGGTGACGCGCCACCGGGACAGCCGGGTCGGGCTCGTATGTTGTCTTCGGCGAGGTTTCCCTTCACGTCCTGCCCGGCGGCAGCACGGCCACAGGGCAATGCGCGTGGTGGAGAACGCCGTAGCTGACGGAGCCGAGCAGCATGCCCCGGAATCCGCCGAGCCCGCGGGTACCGACCGCCAAGAACAAGGCGTGCTCGGATTCCCGCACCAGAACGCGCACCGGGTGCCCCAACGCGACCTCGCGACGCGCCGTTACGCCCGGGTATTTTTCGTGGTATCCGGTGAGCGCCTCCTTCAGCCGATGCCGTCCCTCCCTGATTTCGTCGGCGTCGGCCGCCGCGGACGCCACGGACCCCGGATGCGGGTTGCGGACATGTACCGCGAGCACCTCGGCACCACGCAGTGAAGCCTCTTCGAAGGCGAACGCCATGGCGTGTTTCGACAACTCGGAGCCATCGACGCCGACCACGATCGTCTCTGCCACACCCGAGACGGGCTCTGGGGCCCGAACCACCACGACAGGGCACGGAGCGTGCGCCACGACCGGTACGGCGATCCCACCGGTGGTCATCAACTCTCGCAGTGAAGACAGCCCGCGCGAGCCCAGGACCACCATGCTCGCGGTACGTGCTTCCGCACGCAGGACATCGGCCGGAGCGCCGTCGACCAAGGCTTCTTCAACGCGCAGTGCCGGATGCAGCCCGACAGCCAGCGCGCGGGTTTCGGCGAGCGCGCGTCGCCCGGGGTCCTCGAATAGTCGGCGCCATGTTTGCGTCGGCTGCCGCTCGGCCGGGTCCCGATCCGCATCCGCCGGCCAGTCGAGCGCAGATACCAGACGAAGTGGCAGTCGGCGTCGATCAGCCTCGTCCGCCGCCCATACAACGGCCGCGCGTGCGGAGGGGGTCGCCTCGACTCCCACGACGATCGACTCGCGTCCCTCTGAGGTGGACATGTCGTACTCCTTTCACGGCGGCCGGTCCAACACGGCCCCGCCTTCGACCCTGCTCCGGGCGACCCGGATCGAACAGGGCCGTTCGCCCCATGAAATCCGGACTCCCGGGAGTCTTGGAACGGGGGACATGAGCCGCTCGGCTCACGGCAAGACGACTGGCATGGGACCTTCGGCCCTGATCCGGCGCCACTCGGCCCTGTGGCTCAATGTCCGGGTGCGCGACGGTGAACGTCGAAGGCAAAGGCATCCGGCCCGGCCGGACGGGCCCGAACCCCTCAGCCGCGGAGCGAAAGCCATGAGCGACACTTCAGCGATCGGGCGCAACGCGGGGCACTCTTGGGTGGTGGGCCGTCCCGGGCCGATCGACACCCAGCCCCTCGATTTCGTGGAACGCGAGTGGGCACAGCCGGGTCCGGGCGAGATTCTGGTGCGGGTGGAGGCATGTGGTGTCTGCCGTACGGACCTGCACCTTGCGGAGGGTGATCTGAAGCCGCATAGAGCGAACACCGTACCCGGGCACGAAGTGGTCGGCGTAGTCGAGTCTGTGGGGATGGACTCGACGCGCTTCGTCACCGGCGATCGCGTCGGCATCGCGTGGCTCCGTCACACCTGTGGAAGGTGCTGCCGCTGTCGGAGCGGCGCGGAGAATCTTTGTCCCGATTCGAGGTACACCGGTTGGGACGCAGACGGCGGATTCGCCGACCGGCTTGTGGCGCCGGAGGATTACGCCTACGCGCTTCCCGTCGATCGGGCCGCCGAGTACTTGGCGCCGCTGCTGTGTGCGGGGATTATCGGCTATCGGGCCCTGCGGCGCGCCGACCTGCCACCCGGGGGCAGGCTGGGCGTCTACGGTTTCGGTGCGTCCGCCCACCTCGCCGCACAGGTCGCGCTTGCGCGAGGTGCCTCCGTACATGTGATGACCCGCTCTGCGGAGGCCCGCCGACTGGCTCTGGAACTCGGGGCCACCTCCGCCGGAGATACCTACGACAAGCCCCCCGAACCATTGGACTCCGCCATCGTGTTCGCTCCGGTCGGCGAGATCGTGCCGACCGCCCTGGCCGCGCTCGACCGGTCCGGAACCGTGGCGATCGCGGGTATCCACCTGACCGACATTCCGCCGCTGAACTACCAACGGCATCTGTTCCACGAACGCAACCTGTGCAGCGTGACCGCCAACACCCGCCGGGACGGGATCGAGTTTCTCCGTCTTGCGGCGGAGATCGACCTTCAGGTGACGACGACGCCTTACCTGATGAGCCAGGCCGACCGAGCGCTCTCGGATCTCGCGGCCGATCGTGTTCGCGGCGCGGCGGTCCTGCTCGCCGGTTGATCGGATATGGGAGGAAAACCCGTGCCTACCATTCCTCGTTACCTTCGGAAACCGGGTGGCCGACAATGCGGTCGACCGGACAGGGCCGAACGGCCCCGTCGAATCCCATCGTCCAGAGCCGATGGCCCCTTTGCGGCGAGCGCGTTTACGGCCGACCCTGGAATCCTCGACAAGAAAGAAGGAGCCGACAGCCAGGCAACCCACTCGAAGGCGTGCACCTCGACGGGGGCGAACGTACTCGGCCTTTTGACGATCTCGCGCACGACATCCGACCGGAACGGGTGAACCATGTCCACGACACACACACGCCCAGGAGAACCGACCCACATCCCGACGGCTCGAGAGGCGATGCACGGCCCGGTCGTCGGGGTCGCCGCCCATGACACCCTGTGGCAGGCGATGGATCGCATGCTCACCGCCCACCTGCGGCATGTCGCCGTCGTCGAAGACGGTCGTGCCCTGGGTCTGCTGAGCGACCGCGATCTTGCGTCGGTCTGGGCCCTCGACCCACTCGGTCTGAAGCACCGCATAGCACGCGATGTACTCGGAGTCGACCCCCCCTTCATCGCCCCCGATCTGGATGTGATCAGCGCGAGTCGACGCCTTCTCGAGGCCGGGATCGACGCCCTTCTGGTCGTGGACGCGACGGATCGCGCCATTGGTGTACTGACAGACCACGATCTGCTCGCAGTGATGGTGGATCTTTACCAGGGCCGGGAAGGTCATGGCGACCATACGGCCAGGCATTCGATGATGTCGCCCGACTGAACCCGGTGGGAGGACGTCGGCATCGACTGCCCGATTCGGGCCGCGCACGCCGCTCCACGCTTTCTTGAGCGCTATCGCCGACGGAGACCGCGCAAGTGGAGCGCGCGGCACGAGACGCCCGTGGGGGAGTAACGCCCATGAATGAGGACCGCGTCCTCGTCGTCGACGCCGGATCATCGACTGTGAAACCGTCCATGCTCGACCCGCACGACATCGTCGCGTGCACGTCGGCCGTCGAGTGTCCGGACATCAACCCGGACGGTGCCATCTCCGGGTTTCTGCGTTGCCTCGAGTCCATCGACCGACGAGTCGGACGCGCCGATAGCGTCCTGTTCACCCAGGAGATCGACCGGGCCTGACCGAGTTCGACGGCGTCGGACCCGATGTCGCATGCCGCGAGTCTGCGGCACTCACACCGGGCGGCATTCGTGGTCGATCTGCGTGATGCGCCGCATCCGCGCGGGGTACGGTATCGCGGGGCAGCACTTCGGCGAATTCGCTTGGGGGTGAGCGGGCTTTCGGCGTACCCCGGGTTGTCGGCGACGCACCGATTCCGAATCACCGGGCCACATGGCCCTGTTCGAGGATGAGCCCGCCGTGCTGTCCTGGTATCCGGCGACGGCTCTTCTCTCGCCGGCCGCGTTGGCGGGCCGGTGGAAACCCAGGAGGTGGCAGCTGTGCCACGCATCAGGATGGCCAAGAAGACGGCGCGTCGGCGGACTGTGCCGGCGCCGGACTTGCGCACCCCTTCGGGACGACTTCTGTCTTTTTGATGGGCACGAGTGCCGTCGGGCGCCTTTCTCCGCTGGTGGCCTCGGCCACCGCGAGTCGCCTGAGCGCCGCATGCTGAGCGCCGCCCTCAGGCTGTGGCGATCATGCCGCGACAGCGCCGGAATTCCAGGCCGAGGCGGAATGCGATGCGCCTTGCAGCCAGACGAATACGTCCTGTACAGGGCGCGTCGCTGCCGGAGTCTCGATACGCGATCCCGTGCCGTTCGCCCGAGTGCGGTCGGCGCGGACCCGCAATCCGGCCACCCAGCGGCCGGCGGTTGCGTAAGAGCCAGTACGGGCGGGTCTCTCCGAGCCGGATGACCCGCCCCGTAACCAAAGCAGGAGCGATCATGACCAAGAACACGCTCGATCCCATGGCAGAAGACATCTCCCAACGCCTCGACGCGGCCGAAGCGCGTGTGCAAGCCCTTGCCCAGGCGCTTCGTGCCTTGGCCGACGGCCTGGAACAGAAGCTCACCGAGGAGCCCGAGCGCGACGCCATGACACGTGGGGCCCGGCTGGCGCACGAGATTCTGCTTGCTCAGGGGCTGTGAAAGGAAGGAAAGACCGTGAAGGTTGCCTTTCCGCACCGCCGCACGCCCGGCCCGGCCTTGGTCAGCGCTTGCCGACACTTGTCCAGCCGAGCGCGCGCCAGCGGCGTCGTCGATTCCTCAGGAGGCGACAATGGACATCCTCGTCGCGTATGCGACCTGCCACGGGTCGACCCGCTCGGTCGCCGAGCGCATTGCCGCACGGTTCGTCGAAGCTGGCCATCGGGTCGATCTCCGGCCTGCGGCCGATGCTCCGCAGAACTTGCGGTACGACGTGGTGGTGGTCGGTAGCGCCATCCACAACGGCGACTGGCTAGAGGACGCCGCCGAGTTCCTCCACCGCTACGCAGCCGAGCTTGCGAGGCGCCGCGTGTGGCTGTTCAACGTGAGCCTCGCTTCCTCCCTCCACGGGCGGCGGGGACGCTGGCTCGCGGCGCACGTGAGGGAACCCCCGGCGGTCGCCAGGGACCACGTCGTGGTCGACCCCCAGGACGTGCACTCGTTCGCAGGGGTCCTCAAACACGAGCACGTTTCCGCACTGTCGCGCCCGCTCCTCTGGGCGTGCGGCGGTCGTTTTGGAGATTTCCGGGACTGGGCCGCGATCGATGACTGGGCCGTCGGAATCGCGGCGGAACTGGTCAGGCCCGTATCACGGTAGGCCTATGCCATGATCTCGCGTGCGCCTTCCGGCGACCTCTGTGGTGAGCCGCGGGGGACCCGATGCCTACCGGACCGCGGGACGCGACCTACACACTCGACGCGCCGTCCCGGAGGCCCGCGACATCGGCGTCATCCGACATCGCCACACATTGTCCACGGTGTTGGTTACGGGCGCCGCCTCGACGCGCGACACCGGGTCGACGTACCCCCAGGGGGTATTATGCAGCATGCGTCCGCGCGGAGCGGCCACCTTCCGATACCCACACATGCCTACCGATAGGGATGACGCCATGCGCTACGACCGGACCGTCCGTCTCGATGCGGACTTCGCCACCACCGTCACCGCCGTCCGCGAGGCCCTTGCCGCGCAGGGCTTCGGGATCCTCACCGAAATCGACGTCACCGCCACCCTGAAGACCAAGCTCGGCCACGACATGGAGAATTACCTGATCCTCGGCGCTTGCAACCCGCCGCTTGCCCTCCGAGCCTTGGACACGGACCGCACCGTCGGCCTCCTCCTGCCTTGTAACGTCGTGGTCCGTGCCGATGGCGAGCACACCGCGGTTCAGGCACTGGATCCCGGCGTCATGGTCACTCTCACCGGCCTGCCCGACCTCCGGTCGGTCGCAGAGGAGGCCACCCGTCGCCTCGATACCGCCCTGAGCAGTCTCGAAGCCACCGGATGAGCGTCGTCGGTGAATGGCGGCGGTGACGCGAAACCGGGCCGCGGACGCCGCTGGGCGTCACCGCTCGGCCGTGCGTACACGCACCTTGGGCGCGGGATCGCATTGCAGGACGTGATCGGCAAGAAACGTCACGCCAACGGAGAGTAACGCCACACCTCGCGTGAGCACGCCATCTCCCTGCCCTGACAGGGGCGTTCTGCGGTCGAGGCCCCGAACCGGGTCCTGTGCAGCCCTCATACCAGGCCGTTTTTCGGAACTGCTCGATGACTCGATGAGCAGGACGTTGTCACGATCGGCTCCGGCCGACGCGGTGGTCGAACGCTCCCGACGGATCAAGTTGCTGCACGAGATCGAGGCGGAGATGACCGCCGCCGCGCGCCGCGAGGTGATCGCGGCCCGGAGCCGGCGCGGAGTGGCCGGTGCACAAGGCCCAGATGACGGCGATCACGACGACGCAAACCTCTGCCGACCAGCGAGCGCAACCGGCAGCATCCGCACCATGGTCAGGCTGATCAGCGCGTAGACAATCAGCCGCCGAGTCGGATGCTGAAGTGCCGGTCCCAGGATCATCGCGCCGAATATCAGAAGACTCGGGGGGCGAGCAACAGGCCGAGACGCTCGGTGAACTCCATGCTCTGCCCGGGAGTTGGGACTTCCGTCGAAACGCCCCGGACCGAAGGCCCCCGGCGCAGATGGCCGCCGAAGGCGAGGCCGGCGGCCCAGGCGCCGAAGAAGTTGCTGCCGTCGGCCGCGACGCGCACCGCGTAGGTGATGCCCGGAACGGCAAGTGTCAGGAATGGGCGCCAGTTCGGTCTGCTCCAGCCCCGCGCGGCACCAGGCCGTCGTTCAGGCCCGACTCGACCGCTAGGCCGCCGCGGACCAGTGGCGGGACGCGCTCGTTGGAGAGGGCCTGCTGCGTTGGGATGCCGGCGGAAGACGGCGATGCGGAGGATCTCATCCGGGCCGACCTCGAGGCCGGAGGGCGCCAGGTCCGCGACCAACGTGCGGTCTCCCTCGCCCGGGCATGAGTCACCGAACCGCCCGGGGGAGCGCACGCACACGCATGGAAGCTGCCTCTAATCCGGCTCCATGTGGGAACGGCGGAAGGTCGAGGCTCGGTCGTCGGGGCTGTGTGGACGTACGGCCGCCAGAGCCTGGGCGACTGCGGTTTCCAGGCTCCCACCGGTATCGATCCCCACGGCCTCTGTCCACGGCGGCTCGATGGCTGCCATGGCGGTGGCCACGTCGAGGTCGGCGTCGGACGCACCGGCCGCGCGGGCGGTCAGGCGCGCCGCCGACACCTCGTTCGGAGCCTGGCAGTGCAGAGCCACCAGGTCTGCGTGGGCGCGTTCCGCCATGTCCACGGCGGCTTCGCGTTGTCGTGCGTCGGACCAGGTGGCATCCAGGACCACGGACTCGCCGCGGGACAGCAGGGCGAACGCGCGGCTGAGCAGGGCCGCGTAGGTCGTGGCGGTCCGCTCGGGCGTGTACAGGCCTTCGCCATAGCGGGCGGCCGCGGCCTCCTCGGGTGGAATGCCCGCGAGTTCTTTACGGAGGCGGTCGCTGCTGAGCAGCGTGACGCCCAGGCGATCGGCCAGTGCGCCGGACAGCGTGGACTTCCCGCTGCCGGGAAGTCCGCCGACGAGAGTCAGGCCGACGACGGAGGCGCGCAGGTGGCGCAGTGTCGTCGAGACCAGTCGCTGTGACGCGGCAGCCGCACCTGGCGCGCCTTGTCGTGCCTGGATCAGGGAGACCTTGGCACGGACGAACGCTCGGTAGGCGACATAGTGGTGCCACAGGGACGGTGGTGCGGTGTCACCGGAGTACTCGCTGTACCGGGTGAGGAAGAACGCCGCGGCATCCGGAGCACCCAGCTGTTCCAGGTCCATGGCGAGGAAGGCGGCGTCGTCGAGACCGTCGACGTAGCGAAGGCGGTCGTCGAATTCCAGACAGTCCAGGACGCGGGGGCCGTCGTCGAGACAGAAGATGTCCTCGGCCAGCAGGTCGCCGTGGCCATCGACCACCCGCCCCTGCTGGATACGCGCGTCGAACAAGGGTTCGCGGCCGGCGAGGTAGCGGTGCACCAACCGCTCGACCTCCTCCACCCCGTCGGGCACAGGACCGTCGGCGGCCAGCGCGCGGACCTGCGCAAAGCTGTCTGCCCAGCGAGACGACAGGGATCCTCGCGTGCCCTGTTCGTCGATCTCCGGGCCGTGTGCCGCTTCCGCGTGACGGGCGGCGAGCAGTCGGGCGACGGCGCGCAGGACCTCGTCGACGTCGACTCCCTCACCCACGAGCCGGGAGAGGCGCCGTTCCGCCGGCATACGACGCATCACCACGAGGGGTTCGGGCATCTCCGCGTCCGGGCTGTGAAATTCTCCCACGCCCAAGTAAACGTCCGGGGCGAAGCGACGATTGAGAGCGACTTCCTGTTCACACGCGTCCCGCCGTGCCGTCCGGGTGGTGTAGTCCACGAACCCCAGGTCGACCCTTTTCTTGAGCTTGTAGGCGCGGTCACCTACGAAGAACAGCACTGCGGTATGGGTTTCCCGCACGTCGGCGCGCGGGACCGGCGAAGCATCGAGATCGGTGCCGGCCCGGACGGCGGACGCCTCGGCCCGATGACCGGACACCACCGGCCCGCTGCGGTGGTCGGGCTCAGTCATGAGGGAGGACGTTGATGGCGCGGTGCGCGTGACGCACGGTGGCCGTGGGACCGGGGTGTGACGGCAAGCCGGGAAGGTTTCGGTGTGCTCCGGCATTGGCCCCGCTTCGGGCGGTTGCAGTGAGTCCGCGTCGCTCGACGTCGTCGGTGATCCCGCGGACAGCGGAAAGGATCCCGGCTGAGCCGTCAAGATCTCCGGTGGTGGCTGGTGCCATGGCGACTGTCTCCGCTTCTTGGGAACTTGAAAGTCATGGTGAGATCGGCCCTCATCCGAGGATTGCGCGGTTTCTCCCGTGGCGCACGTCGACCTCGACACAGCGGTACCGCGATGCGCGCCAATCCGTGCGCCCTATGGCCCGGAGCCACTGTTCGGCAACTTGGCCACCGGTCGCGTGCCGGCGGCGTCGGAGGGACGGATCCGGCGGGCTGGAGAGTCCCTGATGGAAGTGATCGCGCTGTCGCGGGCGTAGTTGGTCGAGACATACGTGCTCGATCAGCTCAGCCATCAGGCGTTGACCGCCTCCGAAATCGCCCGATAGGCGTGTGAGCTGCGGTCGGGGAGCACGTCGTTGCCGGGACAGTCGTGCGGCATGGGTAGCGCGTTGGTGAGGGGTCACACTTTGCCGGGAGGGATTTGCCGCTGACGTCGGAGGAGGTCGTGCCCGAACCGTGCGCCGGAACGTCTGTCGCCGAATCGGGCGAGGGCGTTCCGATTGGGCTCGTGCCCGGCAGAGGCGGGCGTTTTCCGCTTCGGATGGCCCGACACTTTGGCTCTTGTCGTCCGCAGGAGTGGTGCGAGACTTGAAGGGAGGTATGGGACACGGCGCACGTTCAGGTGGTCGCCCTCACGGTCGGCAGAGGCCCCCCTCGCGGACGCGGTCGGCGGCAAGGCCGTGTTTTGGAAAAGGAGTTGGCGTATGTCCGAGATTGGCCGGTACCGGTCGGGTCGG
This sequence comes from Embleya sp. NPDC050154, assembly GCF_044460165.1. Lineage (NCBI taxonomy): Bacteria > Bacillati > Actinomycetota > Actinomycetes > Kitasatosporales > Streptomycetaceae > Embleya > Embleya sp. NPDC050154. The sequence goes on along the minus strand of NZ_JBITJP010000039.1, from coordinate 26,585 downwards.
CTGGTCGCAGACCTGGCCGGGATGATTCGGCTCGCGCACAAGGCGCTGACCGAAGCCACCGCCGCCTTGCTCGACATCGCCGACACGGCTGCCGAGTGCACAACGGCCGCCGAGAAGGCGCTGTACGAGCTTCGTGAGGAGATCGAAGACGACGCTTCGGCTGTGCTGTCGGGCGGCTTGCCGGCGGCTGACCCGCGCGCGATCGTGGTCGGCGTCCACGTCGGCACCGACGTGGAATGCCTGGCGACTCTTGCCCGACAGTTGGTCGAACTGGCCTGGGCACGGCAGTCGAGGCGGCCTTTGCCCGCTCGGCTAAGGCTCCCCTTGCGGGGAATGGGCAATCTGGCCCTGACCATGGTCGGCAAGGCGGGTGGCGTGCTGGAGTCCAGCGAATCCGAGGTCGTCGCGGACCTTTTCGGAGACCTGCACGAGATTGCCCAGCGCCAGCGGCTGCTGTACCGGCGAATGCTCTCCGAAACCGACGAGGCCGAGCCCGGTGATGTTGCCGACGCGACGTTGCTGAGTTGTTGTTACGAGCGCTGCGCGAGCCATGCCGTGTCCATTGCCCGCCACGCGGCCCTTTTTGCCGACGGCAGTCCGACCGGCTGAGCAACAGTGGTGTCCGATGCCCGGTCCTGCTCGCCTCGCACGCTCAAAGGTTGAGTTCGCCCGCTCAAAGGTTGAGGGAGGGACGTGACAGGCATCGTCCACCGCGACGAACGCCGTGACCAGGGGCGTCAACCGGAGCGGGGACTAGGGCAGACCAGCCACGGCGGTCGCATCGAGGATCAGTTGCCGGGTGGGAGCGTGGAGGACGCTGCCGTGGTGGGTCACCACGATCGCGGCCTGTAGGGGGTCGTTCAGATCAATCATCAGGGACCCGCCGTGCATGAGGCGTTCGAGCAATTCGGCGACATTGTGCGCGTAGGCGGTCGACGCAGTCGTCGGGACCTGTGATGGCAGGTTGCCCGCGCCGACTACCGTGATGTGCTCGTCACCAACCAGGGCCGTGGTGTCCGGCTCGACAGCCTCGACGTTCCCGCCCGCTGGGCCGGCCGTGACGTCGACAACGACCGAGCCGGGGCGCATTGTCCGGATCGCCCGGGTGGTGATCAGGGGCGGCGCGGGCCGGCCCGGAGGCTCGACAGGCTCGACAGTCGTGATGACGATGTCGAAGCGGGGAAGCACCTCACTCAGGCCCCGGCGTAGCGCGGCCTGGTTGGTGTCGAGCGCCCGAGCGAAATCGACATCGTCGACTGCCGTCCAGAGATCGGGGAGATCGAGGAAGGTGCCTCCCAGGGCGGTGATCTCCTCCTGTGGATGGCGACGTAGGTCGTGGGCGTGGACGAGCGCACCGAGGCGGCGGGCGGTGTCGATCGCTTGCAGGCCGGCGGCTCCGGCACCGACGACAAGTACCCGTACGGGTTCGAAGACCGCTGCCGCCGAGCCCCACGGCGGTAGGCATCGACTCAGGAGGCCGGCCGCCAGCAGGACCGCCCGGTAGCCGGCGATCCTGGCCTGGGACGCGCCGGCGTCCACCGGGTAGTACGCGGCGCTCGATGCGTGCGGGACCAGGTCGAGGCTGATCGCGGTGAGCCCCTCGTCCGCCCAGTGGCGGATCAGGAAGGGGATCCGGGTCGGCCGGAGGAGTGCCACCAGCGTCTGCCCGTTCTGGAGAGGGTCGGGGAACGCGACGTTGGGGGCATGGATCCCGATGAGGATGTCCGCATGTCGGAACAACGCGTCGCGCGGGACGATGTCCGCACCGGCTCTCGCGTAGTCGTCGTCAGGGAACCAGGCCGCCACGCCTGCTCCGCCCTCCACCATGACGTCCAGACCGATGGCGTTGACGGTGCTGATGAGTTCGGGCACGAGTGCGACTCGCCGTTCATCCGACGCCGTTTCCCGATAGACGCCGATCGTGGTGGCGGCCATGGCTCTCTTCCCTCCGTTATGGAGTTTCGATACATCCAAGTATGTCGTTTTTCGAGAGAGTGCGGATGGGTGCGACGGTGGGCACCGCCACCAACGCTTTGGTGGAATGCAAAGACGAGTGGACCGCCCTGGCCTCTGTGACATCACAGGAGTCGACCGTCCACCAGCTGATGACACCTTGCATACGAGCCGATTTCGGGTGCACCGGACAGGTGAGTGCGTTGCCGCCGCAGCCGTGCAGACCTCGATCCGGGCCAGTCTCCGCGGCGCAGTTCCGGCAGCCGGATCGCAGCGGCGGCGGTGAACAACACGAGGATCAGCCGCACGTCCTGGTCCCCAGGACTTCGCGCAACAGCAGCACGGCCCGCTGCTTGGCCGGTAGATGCTGGAGCGCGTTGTCGGCGCCGGCGTGTCGGTGTCGTCGAGGGCGGCGAGCGTCGCGCGCGCTCGTTGCAGGGCGCTGTCGACCGCCGCGACGGTGGTCTCCAGGAGGTCGGCGGCTTCACGTGCCGAGAACCCGGGCGTCGGGGAACGGCTCGACCAACACCCTCTCGTCCCAGGCGACACCGGGGCCGGTGGCGCCGCCGACCGCAGAGGCCAGGTCCATCGGGCGCGCCCGGCGCCGACCGGCATGCAACACGTCGAGGCAGACGTTCGTCGCTATCCGGTAGAGCCAGGTACGCGGGGAGGAACGGCCCTGGAAGCGGTCGGCACCGCGCCACGCCCGGATGAGGGTCTCCTGCACCGCGTCCTCGGCCTCGAACACCGATCCCAACATGCGGTAGCAGTGCCGGATCAGCTCCGCGCGATACGCCTCGAACTCCTCCTGCGTCACCGACCGCTCGGTCTCCGGCATGCGGGTCCCGCTCGCCCTTGGCTGTCATGGCCGGCCATCGTAGGCACACGTACCGCAGGGCAACAATCTCGTTCGTAGGCACCCGCGAGGAATCACAGAGAGTCACATTCGGATCTGGCCGTACGTGGGGCGCGTCCGCGATCGCACTCGTCGTTCCAGACAACCGCCCGTCACCCGCGCCACCCGAACGCGCCACGACCGAACACCCGCGCAATAAGCGCGCGGCGCCCCCGCCCGCCGGGACGCACTCCGCCGCCGCCTCGACCGCGCGTTCGGCGGGCAACTCCCGGACGGAGGCGAAGACGGCGTCGGCGAACACGACGAGGACGAGCGCGGCGGCCACACGACCAGAACGCGGATCCGCCGCAGGTGGGAACCGCGACTGGCCCCTCCGCGACAACCACATGCCGTGTCGTCCTGATCGTGTGAAGCCGGCGGGGAGTGGCAAATCCGCGTGGCGCAGCATGTGTTCACCGGCGTCCAACGCGTCGGCCTCGGACGACGCGAATGGCTGTTCATGTGCCACGATCGTGCCGGTGGTACGACATTTGAGACCCAGGGGGTCCGACGCCCACAGGGCGGCGAGATCACGGTCGCTGATCAGACCGACGGCGTGGGTTCCGTCGATGGCGGCGAGGTGGTGAAGGTTGGCCGGGAACATGACATCCATGGCGCTCCCCAAGGTGTCCTCGGCGGTCCCCGCCACGATCGGCGCGTGCATCGCCTCGCGAACCAGAGGGCATGCGGTGGACATCGCCGAGCCTGAAACCGAGGACATGGGCACACGCGCCCGCTCGGTGACCGGTTCGGCCAGCGCCGAACCAAATGCAATGAGGATGACGCGCCATTCCACCGCGGGACCGCACTGCCGAACCTTCACTGCGTGCTCCCTGGTCCGGCCGAAGGGGCGGACTCGGCGGTGAGATGGGGCTCGATGTCCACGACGCCCTCCACGGCGCGTACAAGGCGCACGGCAACCGGGATGAGTGAGGCATCCCCGATGTGTCCGCGGAGAGTTACGACTCCCTCGTGCACGTGAACGCGGATGGTGTGGCTGAAGGCCGGGAAGAGGTAGGAGACCACGGTGCGTCGGACCTCCTCCTCGATGTCCTCGTCCGACCTCAGGAAAACCTTCAGCAGATCGGCACGGCTGATGATGCCCCGGAGCACGCCCCCGTCGTCCACCACGGGCAGACGTCTGACGCGCCTCATGGCCATGATCCTGGCCGCCTGGGCCAAGGTGACGCCGGCGCGGACTGTGATCGCGGGAGTGCTCATGAGTTCCTCCGCTGTCACCGCCCCTGCCTTGGCCGGGTCGGACAGGCGCCAGCCTTCCTCGTAGTAGTTCGGGTCGCCGTCACGGAACTCCTCCTTGGGGAGCAGGTCGGCCTCGGAGACGACGCCGACGACACGCCCGTCGTCTTCCAGTACCGGCAAGGCACTGACTTTCCACTGCTTCAGGGTCCGGGCGATCTCCTTGAACGGCGCGTCGCGACGGACAGCCACCACTCTCTGAGTCATTACATCGCTGACGATATGCGGGGTATCCGGCATATCAACCACCTCATCTCGCTTCGTCTGTCCACCTCGTCCACGCCGCAGGGGCGCAAACAGGTCCGGATGCGGGCGTCTCGTCACGGGGCCGAGGCGGAGGCCATGTGCCGGGGCTGATGCATCCGGCGCTCTTCCTTCCGGCCGCATGCCTCCACCATCGCCGCAATGCGGCGTGATGCAACCCGGGCCCCGTCAGTGTTGACCTGCAGGATCCCGAGCCCATCGAAAAGGGGGTCGATCTTGTATGGAGCATGTCTCCGCATCCTCGAATACGTCGGCCTCAACGCCCACGAACTCCACCGCCCCGCGCACCGTGAGGTGTTCGCCACCCTCGCCACCCTGCGCGCCAACGGCCACAGCACCGACATCGAGGACATCGCTTGAGACCTCGACGACAAAGGCCTGCTCCGCCGGTGCGGCGGACGCCCCTACCTGTGCTACCTGTGCACCGTGATCGCCGCGGCCTCCCCGCCCGGCCACGCGGAACACCACGCGTGCCTCGTCCGCGAGAACGCCGGCGTGGGCGCTCCTCGGCCGAGGGCGTCGCGTCGCCGCCCACAACGTCGGACGCCGAGTGGCCGGTTCACGACGGGCGGGGCGTGGAAGCGTTCCGGTCGAAGGGCCCTGACGACGTGTTCCCGGACGACATGGCATGGGCGAGGTGCAGGCGCGTTCACAGGCTCGGGTGTCCCGCTCGACGTACCGGACGCGGCCGAACCCCCGTGCGGGCCGCATCCGATACGTCGATTCGGCCCGCCGACGGGGGGTGTGACAGCGGGCCGATTCGGGCCGTCGGACCCGGACGGGAGGGCAAGTTTCCGACGACAGTGCCGTGACGCTACCGATCCCCACCGACAACACCGCGCGGGCCGCCGGCCTCGCGATGCCGGGATCGACACGGTGTCTTCGTGAAGCCCAACCAGGGAAGCCCCGCCGTCATGCAGCAGGCGTGAGCAATCCCACCGGTGATATCCGAGAATGATCTCGTCCAGGCTCCATCACCCCGACGGCAAGGTCGAGACCACCGGATCGCCGCGGTCGACAGCCCTGCGCATCAACTCGGGCGAGTCGTTCGGCGTCGAACGCCCGCTCGCGAACCGTGGCGACAGCGCGAGGTGGTGTCTTGCACAGACCCGAGGACCGAGGTATTCGGCGGTGCCCGCTCGGCGTCGTGTCGACGCGAGCGGGCGGCGGTCCCAGCGGTGACGAAGGCGCGCAGCGCCGCCGGGCCGCGCGTGCTGTGGCGTGGCCCGGCGGTCGCGGGTGTCGATGGGCAGCGAGGGCCCGGGGAGGATGGGGATCGTTTTGCATCGGTGGGTCTCCGGGAGATCGTCATGGACGTGGGTGAGGTGTTCGGTGCTTCCGTCCTTGGGCTCGGTGTGCGGGCGGGCAACCTCGCGGCGAGGGCGCTGTACATTTCCGCCGGTTTCGTACCCACCGGCCAGACCTTCGGCGACGAGGCGATCTTGGAGCTTCGCTCGTCCGCCGAGGCCGGAATCTGACGATTTCGCATTGTCCGGGCACGGACCGTGCCCGATACCGACTTGGCCGCCGCGACGTTCGTGCCCGCGACGTTCGCGGAGACCGTCGCTCGCCGCCGCGAGTTGTCCGCAGGGCGTCCGGGCGTTGTCCGCCAGGCGTCCGGGCCGCCGTACGGTGTCCGACCCTGGTGCTTGTCGGGCGCCTTGCAGTCGGTTACGCCACGGGTGCGGTGCTGCGGACACCGGAGTGTGGGGTGTACCACCCGCCGACGATCGGGCCCGCCCGTCGATCCCTTGGAACGCATCGCGACCGACCTCGCCCACACTGTCAGGGATCTCCCCATGATGCCTGGGGGTATGGCCGTTCGCGCGGACGGGTACCCGCGTCGCGACCCGGCGACCGAGAACCGGGCGATCGGTCCCAGGAGGCCACCCGCATGGACTCGCAGAACCAGGATGTCACCCACCGACGCTCCGACGCCCCGCACGACGCCAAGGACGCCCAACTGGAGCAGTACCGCGTCCATCCCACGGCCAAGCACCTGACCACGAACCAGGGCGTCCGGGTGGACGATGACGACAACTCGCTCCGAGCCGGGGTCCGCGGTCCCACGCTCCTCGAAGACTTCCACTTCCGTGAGAAGATCACGCACTTCGACCACGAGCGCATCCCCGAGCGCGTCGTGCACGCCCGCGGGGCGGGCGCGTACGGTTTCTTCGAGGCGTACGAGTCGATGGCGGACGTCACCCGTGCCGCCTTCCTGGCCGAACCTGGCCTGCGTACACCGGTGTTCACTCGGTTCTCCACCGTCGCCGGCTCGCGCGGATCCGCCGACACCGTACGCGACGTACGCGGATTCGCGGTGAAGTTCTACACGGAAGAGGGCAACTTCGACCTCGTCGGCAACAACATGCCGGTGTTCTTCATCCAGGACGGAGTGAAGTTCCCCGACTTCGTGCACGCCGTCAAACCCGAGCCGCACAACGAGATTCCGCAAGCCCAGTCGGCGCACGACAGCCTGTGGGACTTCGTCCGCAACCAGCCCGAGACCACACACATGATGATGTGGCTCATGTCCGACCGCGCCATTCCGCGCAGCTACCGGATGATGCAGGGATTCGGCGTCCACACCTTCCGATTCGTCGACGCCGACGGCCGTGGCACGTTCGTGAAGTTCCATTGGAAGCCCAGACTCGGTGTGCACTCCCTCGTCTGGGACGAGACGCAGAAGATCGGCGGCCTGGACCCGGACTTCAACCGCCGGGACCTGTGGGAGACCATCGCGGGCGGCGACGCCCCCGAATGGGAACTCGGCGTACAACTCGTTCCGGAGGCGGAGGAGCACGCCTTCGACTTCGACCTGCTCGACTCCACGAAACTCATCCCCGAGGAACTGGTGCCGGTGCGTCCGATCGGGCGCTTGGTCCTGGACCGCAACCCGGACAACTTCTTCGCCGAGACCGAACAGGTGGCCTTCCACACCGCCCACGTCGTGCCCGGCATCGACTTCACCAACGACCCACTGCTCCAGGCCCGATTGTTCTCCTACCTCGACACCCAGCTCATCAGGCTCGGCGGCCCCAACTTCGCGCAGATCCCGATCAACCGCCCGGTCGCCGACGTGCACAACAACCAGCGCGACGGCCACCACCAGATGCGCCTCGACCGTGGCCGCAGCAGCTACAGCGAGAACAGGCTCGGCCGGGGCTGCCCGATCGTCGCCGGCCCGGACCACGGCGGCTACGAGCACCATCAGGAACGGGTCGAGGGCGCCAGGATCAAACAACGCAGCCCCAGCTTCGACGACCACTTCGGGCAGGCGGCGCTGTTCTGGCACAGCATGAGCGACTGGGAACGCGACCACATCGTCGGCGCCTTCCGCTTCGAACTCGGCAAGTGCGACGCCCACGACATCCGGGAGGACGTCGTCGCGCTGCTCGCCAACGTGGACACCGAACTCGCACGCAGTGTCGGAGCCGGCCTGGGCATCACCCCACCGACCCGCACACCGGCACCCGTTCCCGAGCCGTCCCCGGCACTGAGCATCGCCAACAACCCGGGCGAAGAAGGCATCCACACACGCAAGATCGCAATCCTCGCCGCCGACGGCGTCGACCGCGCCCACGTACGCACCGTCGCGACCCACCTGACCGAACACGGCGCGACCTGCGAGGTCGTGGGCCCGCGCCAGGGTCCCCTGCGCGCATCCGACAACGAGGAGATCGAGGCGCGGCGCTCACTGCTGACCGTGGGATCACCGCTGTACGACGCGGTGTACGTTCCCGGCGGCGCCGAGTCGGTCCAGGCACTGCGGACCGACGCCGACGCCCGGGAATTCCTCGTCCAGGCGTATCGCCACGGCAAGGCGATCGGCGCCACCGGCGAGGCAGACGCATTCCTGAAGCACTGTGTCGTGCCCGCCGACGCGCCCGGGGTCGTCATCGTTACGAACGTCTCCACCATCTTCGTCGACGCGTTCACGACAGCCATCGCCGCCCACCGCCACCACGACCGCGCCTGACCAACAGCGGCGATCGCCGACCTTCGCTGCTCGTCGCGGCGACCCTGCCCGCATTCCTGGTGGCCGATGCGGAAAGTGGGACCTCACTCCGGAGGTGAGCAACCCCGACCCCTCGACCCCGCCGACACCCACGGCGGTCACCGCCTACGGGACGAGGTCACAGCCGGTCGGGGTCGGGGCGCAGGCGGCCGCGAGCACCGTGCCAACGCCCGTCTCCCGCGTCCGGGCCGGAAACCCCGGCGCCGGGGGAGCGTGACAATCGTCCGGATCGACGCCGTAGGCAATCGATGGAGCGGTTCGAAGGGGCGGAGACCGGAAACGGAGCGTGGGTCACCGCGCCTGCCCCGAACCCAATCGCCGGTTTCAGGGGGCGTGAATGTTCGCTTCGGCAGCGCCGGGGCATCGCAGGCTTCGTTGGGGTGATGGACGATCTCCGGGGGTGAGGCGGTCGGCTTCGTCGAGCAGGTGGCGGCGCAGCCGGGTGTGGGCGAGTTCGTTTCCCGCGGAGGCGGTGCGGCCCATCGGCGCAGCACCCTGCGCCTGAACGGCTGTGACCGCGCCGCCAGGGACATGCGGGTCATCCCGACACCGGCGGGGAGGCCACGGGACCCGTTGAAGGCGCCCGCCCTCGCCCCCGTGTGTTCTCGGCCAGGACGATCCGGTCCAAGCCCAACCGCTTCATCCCAACTCGCGCGACCGTGTCCCCAGGATGTGCGTGCTTTTCCCGACTCGCGCCGTCTCTCCCCGCGGGGCCGTCGCACTTGCCGACTCCTACTTCCGCACGTCAGGGAACGCGGTTGCCGGCGGGTGGGATCACGACTGCCTGTCGATGTGTTCGGTGTAGAACTCGTTGAACGCCGCGAAGGCCCGTGCACCGTAGATGGTGGCGGGCCCGCCGTTCATCAGGAAGGTGACGCCGAGGGTCTCGGCCGCTTCCTGCACGGTGGCGCCCTGAAGCACGGCCGCGTGCGCGTGCGCGGCGATGCAGCCATCGCACTCCTTGCTCACCGCGATGGCGAACGCGAGCTCCTTGACCTTCCCGTCGAGGGCACCGGAGCGAAGTGCCGCGTCGTGGAGCTCCTTGTAGCCCTGGTAGACGTCGGGAATCGCATGTCGCAGCTCACGGGTGAGGGGGCGTAGTTCGTCTCGAACTGCTTTTCCGTGGCTTGTACTCATCGGAGGTCTCCTGTCTGCCGCACCGGCTGCCATTTGTCAGTTGCACACGGCCCCGCCGGTGGGGTCGGTGCGTGCCGGGGTTTCTTCCGCGCCGGCCGGTCGGGCCGCCGGGCCGATCCCTCACAGCGGTCGGGTTGTGTCTTCGACGCGGTGCGGCATGGTTGCCCGAGCCTGGGCGATGGTCATGGTCGGAATCCCGCGTCTGCCGGCGATGCGCCGACCTCTGCGGCGGGCGCAAATTTCGTGTCGCATATCATCGCCCGGAGGGACGTCGGACATCCGCAATTCGCCGGAGGGATTGCCCGCCCGCCGACCCGATTCCGACTCTTCCACCGTCCCTCGCGGGCACGAACGTCGCCACCGGATCGGTGCTCTGCCGTTCACGAACAGGGCCGTTCACGGGTGGACGCCGTGGTCTCCCGATGAACGAGCGAGTCCGGTTTCCGAGGGTCGCACCGCACAACGCGGCGTGGTCCGGCTGCGGGCCCGTAGCCGGACCACGCGTGTGTGGGGCGTCCTCCGACGTCGGGAGTCGCCCTGGCGGGTCGCTGCGATGGTTGTCGATGCGGCGGCGCGCGAGGCGCCCGACCTCATAGACCCACCGCCCTCTCGAAGCGCGGGCCCACACGGGCGGCCCGCGCTTCGTCTTGTCGCCGCTGTTGGAAGGGACCGGATGCCGTTCTCACGTGCTCCCGCGATCCGGCTGGGAGCCGACGGGCCCGTCGGCGTCAGGGTTCGAGGCCGACGACCGCCTTGCCGTCGAGTGTGTCCAGCGGCACGGAGACCTGGTCGTCCGTGATCAGCCGATCGCCGTCGATCTTCCCGCCGTCTCGTCGGGCAGCGTGTCGCCGAGGCGACCGAAGGCGTGCGTGAACGCCACGTCCTCGCCCACGGTGGGCACCCAGATGGCGCACTTCGCAGGTAGTCGATGGCGTCCTTGAGGACGTCGGGGATGAAGGCGCTTTGGCGCCTTGCCCCTCCGAAACGCCGTGGCGATTCGATGACCAGGACGACGCGAGTCGTGTATCGAGCGACTGTTACGCACGGTTTCGCGAGAGCCGGAGGGTGAGACTCCCTGCGGCTACCCGGCACAAGGTTCCCCCGGCCGCAGACGTCCGATTGCTCCCGAGCATGATTCGCCGAGCCCATCAACCACTGCCGTCCGGTGTCTACTCCGACGGGTATCGGACCCTGGTGAGAATGGGCACGTTCGAGATTCCGATCAAGAGCAGGACCAGGCCCGAATTCACCCAGCGCCCACGAATGCGATAGATGAGAAATTATATGAATGGGAAGAGCGTTCCTATTCTTTGCAACCCCAGTTGGTCCGAAACTCCACCCGGATCCACCGTATTCGGATCGAACTTGTAAACCATGTCGAATACGAAAAGCGCGCCGATGTGTATCAGCAAAGCAATCGTAAAGGAGGTCCTGTAGCCGCAGTCGCGGTGGCGCCGCCGTTGACGCCCGGATGGGTGGTGGGCAGCGGGAACCGGCGCAGGGTGCGGCGGCCGTCCAGTCGTGGCAGATCGTTCCGCCGGCCAGGCCGCCCCGGGCGGGAGGTAACTGCGGGTCCCGGCGGGGGTGGTGACGGTCTCGGGGCTGAAGGTCAGGGTGCTGCCGCTGAACGAGGACAGTGCCGCGCGCGGTGTGCGCGGAGCCGTCGAGCCCGTAACGGGTCGTCAGCACGTTGGGTCCGCCGGAGGCGCTGGTGCACACGCCGTCGGCGTGCCCGGCGGTGCCGTAGGAGACGAAGGCGTCGTAGGTGTAGTAGGCGCTGGTTGGCCGGCGGTGTGCGGGGTGCAGCCCGCACCTACGACGCCACCTCCCGCTGCGTGATCGGCCTTGGCGACGCGGGCTAGCTGTTCTCCCTCGACCCGACGACCGGCGCCGGACCCTGCGTGCACAGCGGTGCGAGCGTCGCGCTGAAGCCCGCCGACTTCCACTGCGACGGCGGCAGCGGAAACATCCAGGGTTACACTCGGGCCCGGTTGACCGGCCTCGACCTCACGCACGTCGACTTGGCCGCGTCCCGCGCGACCGTCACCGATCCCGACGGCACCGCGATCGCCCCCGGACTGGGCCGCCGACGGTACCGTCGACCTGACCGGCAGCGACCTCGTCGCGCACCTCGCGACCTCCGTCAACGACGCCACAACACCCGCGTGCCGGCAGCGTCACCCTCGCCGCCGGGAGCAGCCGCCAGGTCTACTGCGACTCCCTGCTGCCGGCGCTGCCGCTGATGAACACCGCGTCCGCGGGTTTCGTCGCCGCGAACTCGCCGGCCGGCATCCCTCGCACCACCACCGCACCGTCTGAGCTTGATCTTTAACCCCGGCAAGACCAACCTTGCCGGGGTTAAAGATCAAGCTGAGGCGGTGGCCTGCTCGCTGCTGTGCATCCTGGCGGTGCCCGGCAAGGCCTGATCCGCTTTCGCTTGCCCTCGACCCCTCCCCGCCGCGGCTGCCTGTCGGGCGGAGAGGGGTCGTCGGGGCTGGGCGAGGGCGAAGTCGATGGTCGCACGCGCTTGACGAAGCGCACCTGCGAAAACGCGTCGACCGCCGTCGCCGCACGAGTACGTGTGCGCGAGACCGACGCGGTCCGGTGGCGGGGTCGGGTTCGCTGTTCGCATCCGCTGACCGCATGGTCCGAACGCGGGGCGTTCGTCCGGGGGTTTGTACGCGCCCGCGCGGGTGGCGCGTATGGGGCGTGGCGCGTATGGCGGCGCGCACCGGTGTGGCGATCCCTTCGCGCTTCGTGCGCCCTACCGGAGCCGTCGGATCGTGGTGATGATGAGCGAACCGTAAGTGGCCCAGGCGACTTTGCGCACCGGCTCATGGCGGGCGCGTGAGGTGGAAGGAGTCCGCGTTGTTGCTTCTCATCTCCCCCGACAGTGTCGAGGAGGCCCTTGATTGTGCGAGGGCGGCGGCACATCTCGACATCGTCGACGTCAAGAAGCCCGACGAAGGCTCGCTCGGCGCGAATTTCCCATGGGTGATTCGGGAGATCCGTGAAGTGGTTCCGGCGGACAAGCCGGTATCCGCCACGGTTGGTGATGTCCCGTACAAGCCGGGCACGGTGGCCCAGGCAGCGCTGGGTGCGGTTGTCTCCGGAGCGACCTACATCAAGGTCGGTCTCCACGGATGTACGACGCCCGAACAGGCCGTCGAGGTCATGCGTGGGGTTGTTCGGGCCGTGAAGGACCACCGGCCGGACGCGTTCGTCGTCGCCTCCGGCTATGCCGACGCTCACCGGGTCGGGTGCGTGAATCCGCTCGCGCTCCCCGACATCGCCCATCGCTCCGGCTCCGACGCGGCCATGCTCGACACCGCGATCAAGGACGGGACACGGCTGTTCGACCACGTTCCGCCCGATGTCTGTGCCGAGTTCGTACGGTTGGCCCACGAGGCCGATCTGCTCGCCGCCCTCGCGGGCAGCATCAAGGTCGGCGATGTCGGCGAACTGACCGCCATGGGCACGGACATCGTGGGTGTGCGCGGCGCGGTGTGTGTGGGCGGCGACCGTACCAGGGGGCGGATCGACGCACGGTTGGTGGCCGACTTCCGGGCGGAGATGGACCGGCAGGCCCGCGCGCATGCCGCCGCGGGCGCGGCCTGAGGGCCGTGGTGGCGATCGAGGTTCCACACGAGGTGTCCGAGCGCGGCAACGGGCGCTTCCCCGTCGTGGACCCGGCAACGGGTGAACCCTTCGAGAAGGCCCGCGACCGGCGGTCGCGGGAACTGGACGCCGTCGTCGACCGGGCCCACCATGCCTGGCACGCATGGCGAGCCGACTCTGCCGCACGGGGCGTCGCGCTGCTCGCCGCGGCCGACGCGGTGGCGGCGGCCGCGGGCGACCTCGCTCCGCTGCTGACGCGGGAACAGGGCAAGCCGCTGGCCGAGTCGCACGCGGAGGTCACCCGCACGGTGGCACGTCTGCGCTATTTCGCCGCGCTGGATCCGGGCAGGCAGCCGATCGTCGACGACCGGCCGGTGCGCGGCGAGATCCGCTGGCGCTCGCTGGGGCCGGTGGCCGCGATCGTCCCGTGGAACTTTCCCCTCCAACTCGCGTCGGCGAAGTTCGCGCCCGCACTCGCCGCGGGCAACACGGTGGTGCTCAAACCCTCCCCGTTCACCCCCCTGGCCACGCAACTGCTGGGATCCGTCGTCTCCACCGCCCTGCCTGAGCACGTCCTGACGGTCGTCACGGGTCGAGAACCGCTCGGCGCGTGCCTCGCGGCCCATCGGGGAATCCGGCACGTCACGTTCACCGGTTCGGTTGCCGGCGGACGGGCCGTCGCGCGCGGCGCGGGCGCCTCTCTGGCGCGCGTGACCCTGGAGTTGGGCGGCAACGACGCCGCCGTGCTGCTCGACGACGTGGACGTGGACGACATCGCGGATCGCCTGTTCTGGGCCGCGTTTCGCAATTGCGGGCAGGTCTGCATGGCGATCAAGCGGGTGTACGCTCCGGCCCGACTGTACGCGCGGGTGGTGGAGGCCCTCGTGGATCGCGCGAGGGCGGTGGTGGTCGGCGCCGGGCTCGACCCGGGTACGCAGATGGGGCCGCTCAACAACCTTCCCCAACTGGCACGGGTGGAGCGGTACACGGCGCGGGCGCTGGGTGATGGCGCGAGAGCGGCGGCGGGCGGTCGGCGCCTCGACCGGCCTGGCTACTTCTTCGCTCCGACCATTTTGGCCGATGTCCCGCCGGACAGCCCGGTGGTGGTGGAGGAACAGTTCGGACCGGTCCTGCCGGTGTTGCCGTACGACAACCTCGACGAGGCCGTGGCGGCGGCCAACGGCACCGGCTTCGGGCTCGGCGGCTCGGTGTGGAGCACCGACCTCGACCGGGCGGAGGCTGTGGCAGAGCGACTGGAGTGCGGGACGGCGTGGATCAATCACCACGCCGAGTTGTCCCTCGCGCAACCCTTTGCGGGGACGAAGGACAGCGGCGTCGGCGTCGCGGGCGGGCCCTGGGGGCTGTATGGGAACCTCAGACCGTTCGTGGTGCACAGGCCCGCGCCGGAGAGGGAACCAGCGGCCGAGGAACGACAGGGCCGGGATCCGGACGGACGCCGGCAGGACGGGAATCCACCGCGGAGGGAGCGCCCGTGAGGTTCGACGCCGCGGTACTGCGCTCCTACGAGGGCCGGTTCGCCATCGAGACGGTGAACCTGGACGGCGGCCCGGGGCCCGCCGAGGTGTTGGTCGAGATCGCGGGGTGTGGGATGTGCCGGACCGATCTCGCGGTGCGGCACTCCGCGGGCCGCTCACCGCTCCCGGCGGTGCTCGGTCACGAAGGGGCGGGGGTCGTGGTCGAGACGGGGGGCCCGGATACCGGGTTGAACGTCGGCGACCATGTTGTACTGAGCTTCGACTCCTGCGGACACTGCCGGAGTTGCCTGGGCGCATCCCCGGCCTACTGCGACTCCTTCGCCCCGCTCAACCTCTATGGCGCACGACCACAGACCCCGGCACGCTTCACCGACACGGCAGGGGACCGACTGGCGCCGCAGTGGTTCGGCCAGTCCGCCTTCGCCCAATATGCGATGGTCTCGGCTCGAAACGCGGTCAGAGTCGACCCCGCCCTGCCCGTCGAACTGCTCGGACCGCTCGGATGTGGATTCCTCACCGGTGCCGGCGTGGTGCTCAACTCGTTCGGGATCGGCCTCGGCGACACCCTCGCGGTCTTCGGTGCGGGAGCGGTGGGCCTGGCCGCGACGATGGCGGCCCACGCCGCCGGGGCCTTCGTCGTGGCGGTCGATCGTCATCGCGAACGGCTGGAACTCGCCGAACGATTCGGCGCGCTCGCGTTGCCGGCCTCGACAACCGGCCTGCCCGACCGCATCCGAGGACTGACCGACGGAGGCGCACGCTACGCGTTGGATACCACGGGCTCCGGGCAGCTGATCAACGACGCGCTGGGGGCCCTGCGCCCCACCGGCAGGCTCGGCCTGGTGGCCCGCCTACACACCGCGTTGTCGCTCGAACCGGGATCACTCGACCGAGGCCGCGGGATCTTCCACATCTGCGAAGGCGATGCGGTCCCCGCGCTGCTGATTCCTCGACTGACGGCACTGTGGCGGGCCGGGCTTTTCCCCTTCGACCGGTTGATCCGCACCTACCCGCTGGCCGACATCAACCACGCCGAACGGGACTGCGACGCGGGCCTGGTGGTGAAACCCGTCCTGATCCCGTAGGGCGCGAGGAGTGAGCCGGGCCGGTCGGACAACGACGGACAGGCAGATCATCCCGCGGGCTTGTTCGCGAAAACCCAGCGGTTGCCCGCCAGCGCGTCGTTGTGTTCGGGCAGCGGACCGCGCCCGTGCCGACGGGTGAATTCGAACGGGGTGTGGATCGAGGTGGACCAGCCCTTGCCGGCCAACTCGCCCGCGGAATCGGGTCGCGAGTCGCGGGCGAACAAGTCGAGCAGGTCGATGCCGATCTGGTGCTTCGTCGAGGTGTAGATCGGACTGTCCCGGTACTCCCACAGATCCTTTTCCAGCTTGACCTCGAACGCGAGAGCGCTGCCTCCGATACTCAATCGATCCACAGCGTCGATCAGATACGTCTCGGTGACGCGGGGCAGGTAGAACAACAGCCCCTCGGCCAACCAGACACTGGGAGCGGCCGGTTCGAATCCGGCATCGGTCAACGCACCGACCCAGTCGCCGCGCAGATCGATCGGAATCGGCACACGGGCCGACTTCGGCACGGCGGACAGACCGCCGAGCACATCGTGCTTGAACGCCAGTACACCCTCCTGGTCGATCTCGAAGATCACACAGTCGGACGGCCACTCGAGTCGAAACGCACGAGCATCCAAGCCCGCCCCGAGCAGGACCACTTGGCGCACGCCGGCACGCACCGACCGAAGAAGGAAGTCGTCCAGAACCCGCGTTCGCAGACCGAAGTAGCGCGCGAAGCGCCCCCACAAAGGGTTCTTGTCCCCGTCCGGGACCTGCTCCATGCGCACCGGCCATCCGGCGGACGCCGGGGCCGCGAGCACGAAGTGCTCCGCGTAGACGTCCCGCGCCAGGCTGTCGTGGCGGTGGGTCTCGATCGCCCGTGCCGCGGCCACCATCAGTGCGGTCAGACCGACACCCCCTCCCACACCCTCCGCGTGGATGTCCCGACGCACGACGCCGACCATGAGTCCCCCTGAGAAGAGCCGTGTCTCTGAATGATGAGGACGACGAACCCGGGCCGCCTGTCGAACCGGAACCCGGAGACGAGCGAACCCGGATCCGAACCGAGCCGGAGATCGGACGCGGACATCGTCTTCCCATCCACCATCGCGCCAGGACTCCTCCGCACACGCGGGTATCGCCCCGATTCCCCCGTTGGAGTGAATCAGTGGTGCAGGATGGTGGGGACGGTCTCGCCGCTCGGGACGGACATGGTTGCCGTTGGAGCGATGTAGCGGGTGTCGTCGCGCGTTCGGCAGCACGGCGGACGTCCGGTCTCTGCGGGGTGCTCATGCGGATCGCGGGTCAGGGTGCGTGAAGGCCGACAACGGTTGATTCGACACCGCGTTGGCCGAGGCGGTCACGGCACCGGCATCGAAGCGTGCTCCTTCGCCCGGCCGATGAGGGCCATGGCCGAAGCGGGCCGCGGCCGAGTGCTCGCCCGCCGGCTGCGAAAACCCGACCGGCCATGGCCGCCCCCGAGCGTCATACGGCGTTGTCGCCGTACGCGCGCGGCGGCGTGCGGCCCGCTTCCGCATCCGCGTCGCGCCGGCCGCGATCGCTCTCGCGGTCGCCACGACGATCACGGTCGTCGGGGTCCTCGCACGGCCGGACGACGAATCCGCAGGGTCCTCACCGAGCACGACCCCGCGTGCCGATCCCGCCGCGGTCACCGCTCCGGCCGGCCGGCGGCAGACGTCCGCCTGGTCGCGGTCGATCGCGCCGCCGGCAGCCGGTCGGCCGAGCGTGGCGGCACTTGGGGGCATGCCGGCAGTCCTCACACCGGACCGTCGGGTCGCCCTTCTCGACCCGCACGACGGGCGGATCGATGGGGGCGGCGACCCGCTGCCGGCGGGCAACACCGTGCTGCACGCGACCGGCGACCCGGCCGCACCGGTGCTCGTCGCCGAGACCGCGGGCCGACTCGTGGTGCGGGCCCCACAGCGCGCTTCGCGACCCCTCGCGTCCGCTCACCACCATCGAACTCGCGCCCGGCGCCCGCGTCAGCCACGCGGGCGCCCTCCCTCTGGTGACCGGGGCCGACGGATCGGCCGCCGCTCTGCGTGGCGATGTCCTCGTCCCGATTCGGTTGTCTCCCGGAACCGTTGCGATGGCCGCCGACGCGGCGCACGTTCTCGCGGGACGCACCGTCGGACCCTGGGAGTTGCTCGGCTTCGACGGGCGGACACGCGTGGTGACTCCGCTGCCTCCGCGCCCCGGTGCGCGCATACTGCGTATGGCCGGCGGCGGGTACGGGACGGTCGCCGTCGTGTGGTCCGGCCCTGGAGACGGCAGTGAGACACTCGCCCTGCACGACTCGTCCTTCCGGCCGGGTACTCGCCGGCACCGACGCCCCCGCCGGGTCCCTGACGAGCGCCTGGATCCGCGCGGACGGCGATACCCTCGTGGCTTTGGGACCCGTCGTCGTCGATCTCGCCGCAGGGCGCCCGTCGGTCACCCCGGGCTTCGTGGCCCGCTCCGTCGCCGGTGGTCGTGTATACGGCACGCGCGACCACCATCCCGTCGCGTGGACGACGTCCGGCGTCGTCGCGGTGCCCGACCATGCCGCCATCCCCTGGAGCGTCGGCGCCGGCCGCGCTCCTGCTCACCGGCGACGAGGACCGTGCGGTCCTGCATGCCGTGGATTCGGCGCCGTGATCGAAGGGGCTCGGACGTGTGGCCGCAAGCGAATCGGCCGAGACCGGGTTCTGCGCTTGCTCCGAGCCCAGGACGACGCAGCCGGCGTGAGCATCCTGGTCGCCTCGCGGATCGAAAGGCATTCGCTCCACGCAACAGCCTGAGCCCGCACCCGCGGGTCTACATCGCCGACTCCGCACCCGACCCGGACATCGACACCGCACGAGGGCTCCGCCAAGCGGTCGCCGCAGGCGTGGATCCCCAAGGACTCGGGAAAGAACCGGCGGCGGCGGTTCCCACTTCGGCCGCTGAACTCGTACACGACGTACACGCGGATCCACCACCCGGCTTCCGTGACCGCCTGCCCGATCTCGAGCAGGAGATCGTCGATCACGAAAGCGCGACGGCCGTTGCGCGAGGTCCGGGAGAGGACCGGTCCGCCCGATCAGGTCACATCGGGCTGCGGGTTTCGGCCCTGGGGTGCGACGGGGGCGGCGACACCGTGAGGCAGCTCGGGGACGGCCCGGATCCCGAGGCTTGGAGGACGCTCGCGTGGGATCAGGACCGCGAGTGGCGTGTCTTGCCCGCGGATCGTCCGGTCGGCCTCTTTGACGTGCGGCCGCGTCCGGGGCGGTCTAGCGTCGCACGCAGTGGCTGCGGTTGCGGTGGCCTACGAGTGAGGTGAGGGACGGCTGCCATGACCACTGCCTCCGGGGCCACCGGCGATATCCACGCGGAACTCGACCATCGAGCGGCGGATGTCGCGGACCGGGTGGTCGCTTGGCGCCGTCACCTCCATCGCAATCCCGAGCTGTCCAATCGCGAGGCGAACACGGCCCGGTTGATCGCGGAGCACCTGGGCACGCTCGGTCTGGACGAGGTCCGCACCGGCATCGCCGGGCACGGGGTCGTCGGGATTCTGCGCGGTACCGCGGCAGGGGGCGGGCAGGGGGCGGCACGGCGGGTCGTCGCGTTGCGCGCCGATATCGACGCACTTCCGGTGCCGGACCTGTGCGGCGCCGACTTCGTCGCCGAGGTCGTCGACAACGACTATCCGGGCGGGCCGTTCCCGGTCTCGCACGCGTGCGGCCACGACTGTCACACCGCGATGCTCATGGGTGCCGCCACCGTGCTGGCCGGCGTCCGCGAACACCTGGACGGCACGGTGATGTTCGTCTTCCAGCCCGCCGAGGAAGGCCCGCCCGTCGACGAGAACGGTGGCGCACGCCGGATGCTGGCCGAGGACGCGTTCGCCGACCCGACCCCGTCGATGGTCTTCGGCATGCACGTCGTGCCGTACCCGAAGGGCTGTGTGGGCTACCGCGTCGGCAACCAGTTCGGTGCGTCCTGCCTGATCAAGATCACCGTCACCGGGAAGCAGGTTCACGGCTCTACCCCGTGGGAGGGCATCGACCCCATGCCCGCAGCCGCCGCCATCACGACCGGCATCGGCCAGCTCTACCGCCGGGTCGACGCGTTCGACCCGGTCACCGTCACCATCGGGCACATCGAGGATGTCGGCCGCTTCAACATCATCGGTGAGACCGTCACCTTGTGGGGCACCATCCGTTGCACCGTCGAATCCGACATGGTCGACCTCCGGCGCCATCTGACCACCCTCGCCGAGAACACCGCCCGTGCGTATGACTGCACGGCCGCCATCGACTACCTGCAGCACGTCCCGGCGGTGCACAACGAGAAGCGCTGGATCGACGCCGCCCTGCCGACCCTGCTACGCGTCGTCGGCGGCGACAAGGTCGTCGAGACCGTGCCGACCCTCGGCTACGACGACATTTCCGAGTTCGTCAACACCTACGGCGGCCTCTACGTCGTCCTCGGCGTGCAGGACGCCCGACTCGACGCCCACGGGCGCCCCGAGCCCGTCCCCGGAGGTCGCGGCCTGGCCATGAACCACAACCCGCGCTTCTACGCCGATGACGCCCCGCTGGAAACCGGCGTCCGCCTGCACGCCCACATCGCTTACGACCACCTCAACGGACACCTCGATCCAACCCACTGAGCTCTGAAACCGGCGGTACCGACGTCGACCGATTCCACACGGGCCCAGTCGACGGTGCGAATGTCGGCGTGGTTCGGGATGTCCGGCCGGCGCCGGGGGAGGACTCGGGCCGCAGGTTGTTCGCAGCCGGTGGTGTCGTATTGGCGGTGCCACGCGACGGTCGCGTGGAGGACATCAGCGACGGCCAGGTCGACATCGACCACCCCTCGCACGCCGACATGCCGTCTGCGCACGGGGTCGGCGAACTGGACCGACTCGTCCGGCGGATCAGGGCCGAGGATGCCGCGATTCGCACCCGGTTCCGCGACCGCGGCCGCTCGGCCGGACGCCGGGTTGGGGCAGGTCTCCCGCACCCTGCGACGGCGCAGCGGCCGGGCGTTGGTCGAGATCGATCGGCTCACCGGTGAGATGGCCACGACCGTCCGGGTCACCTTGGTGGAACGACGCGTCGAGGTGGTCCGGAGCCGCGTTGACCGACTCCCGATCGCCGCGTGTCGTTGCCGTGTTCGGGGTTACTTCCTCGGAGTGAAGATCAAGGCCCGGTCCAGCAGGAGCGATGACAGGGCCGGGCGGGTGAGGGTGGCGGGTTGCATGTAGAGGCGGGCGACGAGCCGCATGGTGCTTATCACGGCGCATACCGACATCCTTCCGGTGGTGCGCCTGCGGGTGCCGCCCGCCGCGGTCGGGGAGCATCTGCAACGGCTGACCCTGGCCGTCCCGCTGGGCCCCGTCTTGGCCCGCACGCAGCCCGCCGACACCCGGCCGTCGGCGACCGCAGCCCTGCCACAACTGACCCTACCCACCCCGGACGCGGCGGGGGACTGGCAGTTCGTGACCCCGCCGCGCCCCGGTCGTGCGGGGTCCGTCGGACGCGGCATGGGACCACTACACGCTCGCGGCGGGCACGGCCGAGGCACGATTGACGACACAGGCCCCGGACGCGCGGAGCGGATATCGCACCCTGAAGCAGAAGCCGACGCAACAGTCCGGCGAAAGACAGGAGGGGCGATGACATGACGCGTCTCGCCGACAGCCCGCTTGATTCACCGACTTCGTTCCGAACCTCCCGCAGATCGCCCGCTACGGCTCCGTCACGGTGACCTGGCACGGACCGACGGGTGACTGTGGCTACGTGTGCTGTGGCGGTCCGATCGGCCGGGGTCGCCGGACCCGATCACGCCGGAGCGCACCGGATCCGCCTGCGCCTACGCGGTGGAGCACTTCACCCAGGCGGCGATCGCGTTCCTGCTCGTGGTCTCCGCTCCCGACAACGTCGAGGATCGGGCAGTGACTTCGGTGCCCGTCGACCTCTTGGTGCCGTATCCGCCGACGCCGAGTTCACCCTGACGCTGACGGGAGACAGGCTCAGGCCGACGTGGTCTGGTTCCCGATGGGCACCGGCGACCTGACCCCACACATCGGATGACGATCATGACCGTGGCCGATGCGACCACGCCCTGCTCGGCAACACGCTCACCCCCGACCATCTGGGGCGGCGGCCGGGCGGCGCAGATTTGCCGCGGCGCGAGCACCGAGCCCTTGTCTTGGTGAAATAGCGGCCGTCCCCGCCCGTGGGAAACGCTCCCGTAGCGCGCGAACCAGGAGTCCGTGCGCCTGTACATCGTGGCTCGTACGGTGCGCGACATGAACGCCTTCCGGGCCGGCCCGTATGGGCGTTGGTGATTGGCCTCAAGTTCGTCTATCCGTCGGTCAGTTCTGCAGGGCTCGCATGACGGCGTCGAGGTCGGTGGTGCGGGGCTGGTTGTGGGGGAGTTTGGCGAGGGCGGCGGCCATGCCGCAGGTGTTGGTGGCGGCGGAGAAGACCAGGCCGCCCCCGATGGCGGCGGACAGCCAGCGGGCTGGGCGCCAGCGGTTGCCAACGGCGAGGCCGAGGACGACGAGAGTTCCGGCGGCGAGGCGGACCTGGCGTTCCATGGGCCAGGGGGCCCGTGCGTTTTCGGGGCGGTGGAGGGTGTGCCCCTCGCCGGCCCAGGCGGTGGTGCCGCCGGTGAGAGTGGTGGCGGGGATGTCGGCTGCGGCGAGTTCGGCGCAGGCGGTGGTGGAGCGGTTGCCGGAGGCGCAGACGATGAGGAGGTTGCTGCGGGCGGCTGCTGACTTGAGGGCGGGCAGGGCGGCGTGGAGGTGGTCGAGGGGGATGTTGTGGGCGCCGGGGAGGTGGCCGGCGGCGTATTCGCCGGGGGTGCGCACATCGATGACGGTGTATTCGTCGAGGCGGGCGGCGGCCTGGGCGGGGATGAGGGCGGTGGAGATGCTCATGCGGGGTGGTCCTTCCGTGGCGTTCCGGGGCGGGTGCCCGCACCCGGTATGATACCCCTAGGGGTATCTACTCGGTGGAGGTGGATGGTGAAGCTTGAGATGGCGGCCGATGAGCTGAAGTCGGTACTGAACCGGCTGCGGCGGGCTCAGGGGCAGATCGGGGGGATCATCAAGATGATTGAGGAGGGTCGGGACTGCGAGGATGTGATCACGCAGCTCGCGGCGGTCTCCCGCGCGTTGGATCGGGCCGGGTTCGCGATCATCGCTACCGGGCTGCAGTACTGCATGGCCGAGGGCGGGCAGGCGGCCGGTGACCGCGACCAGATGCGGGCCCGGCTGGAGAAGCTGTTCCTGTCCCTGGCCTGACGGCGGTGGTGGCTGCCGTGTTCATGTGATCACGTCGATGAGCATGAACGCGGCCACCGCCAGCAGCACGCCGGCGAAGACCTTTTGAAGGCTGTTGCCGGAGACCTTGGCGCTCAGGCGTTTGCCGTCCCAGGCGCCGAGGATCGCCGCTCCGGTGAAGGGTCCGATCAGCGCCCAGTCGAGGCCGCCGCCACTTCCCGCGCGGGCTGTCAGAGCGGCGAGTGAGTTGACGGTGATGACGAGCAAGCTGGTGCCCACCGCCCGTCGCATGGTCAGCCCGAGCACGCCCACCAGGGCTGGGACGGCGAGAAATCCGCCTCCGACGCCGAGGAATCCGGTTACCGCGCCGAGACCGGCGCCTGCCCCGACTGCCTTGCCGGGCCGTGTCCGGCTTGCCGGCTCGGACGGGGAGGGACGGAGCATGCGCAGGGCCGCCAGTGCTGCAATCACCGCGAACGCTGTGGTCAGGGCTGCTTCGGGCACGTGACTGGAGGCTGCTCCGGCGAGGTAGGCGGGGATGATGCCTGCGGCTGCGAAGAGTGATCCGGCTTTCCAGGCGACGTGGCCGTCGCGTGCGTGGGCGTACAGGGCGGTGGCGGAGGTGGCGGCCACGATGATCAGGCTGGCGGTGGTGGCCGCCGCCGGGGTGAAGCCGAGCAGGTAGATCAGCGCGGGTACGGCCAGGACGCTGCCGCCGCCGCCCAGGGCTCCGAGAGCGAGGCCGATGACGGCTCCGGCGATGAGGGCGAGAACGAGGGCACTCACGCTATCCGGCCGCTGTTCCCGCGTTCGTCGCTGACCGGGTATCCGCAGGCGACCCACGCGTTCATGCCGCCCTTGACGTCCACCGCTCGCTCTCCGCGCCGGATAAGGAGTTCGGCCGCCTGCTGGGAGCGGCGTCCGCTGCGGCAGATGGCCACCAGTGGCCGGCCCGATGCTCCGGGCGGCAGCTCGCCGCCGGCGACGAGCTGCGACAGCGGGGCGTGCACGGCGCCCGGGGCGTGGCCGGCGTTCCACTCCGGCCTTTCGCGGACGTCGAGCAGGATCGCGTCGGGGGCCAGGCCACTGGTGCGGCTGCGGGCCTGTTCCGCGCTGACGCGGCGCTGGTTGCGGCGGAAGGGGAACATGACGTTCTCCCCTTTCTCGTGCGGTGCTGGGGGTGGGTGTCAGCCGGTGGTCAGGGGCAGGCCGGCGTTGGTGGCGGCGTCGAAGCCGTCGTCGACGGCGACGACATTCCGGCCTGCCGCGTCCAGCAGGGATGCGGCGATCGCGGCGCGCATGCCGCCGGCGCAGTGCACCCACACTTCTCCCTTCGGTACCTCGGCGAGGCGGCCGCGGAGTTCGTGGATGGGGATGTGCACCGATCCCTCGATCCAGCCGTTCGCCCGCTCGGAGTCGCGGCGCACATCCAGGACGACCACGTCGTCGATGCCGCGGTCGGCGAGTCCGGCGAACGTGGAGCGCGGGAAGGAGACGGGTTCCTCACCGGCGGGCAGCCAGACGGCGGGGCCACCGGTGGCAGCGGCGGCCGGCCGGTCGATACCCACCCGCACCAGCTCACGCTGGGCGTCGGCGAGCTGCTGGGCCGATTCGGCGAGCAGGGTGACCGGCTTGCCCCAGGGGATCATCCAGGCGAGATAGGTGGCGATCTTGCCGTCGGCCTCGAAATTGAACGACCCGGCCACGTGCCCTTCGGCGAACGCCACTCGGTTGCGCAGGTCGACCACCCACTCCCCGGCGGCAAGCCGCGTAGCGATCTCGGCGGGGTCCGCGAGCGCGGGCGGGGTCAGATCCACCGGCGCCGGGCCTGCGGCATTCGCCGGGCCCATGTACGCGTAGTAGGCGGGCACATCCTCCAGCCCGGCCAGCAGGTCGGCGACGAAGGTGTCCACATCGACGGTGAGAGCCGCATTGGCGCTCTTCTCCTTGCCGATGGTGGTTTCCTCCTCCTCGGACTGGGCCGAGGAGCAGAAGCTGCCGAAGCCGTGCGTGGGCAGCACCGCGGTGTCGTCCGGAAGGCCGACGGCAAGACGGTGAGCGGAGGCGTGCTGGGCGCGGGCGAGCGCTTCGGTCAGGCGCGGCTCGACCAGGTCCGGCCGGCCCACCGTGCCGATCAGCAGCGACCCGCCGGTGAAGACGACCACCGGGCGCCCCGCCTCGCGCAGCGCGTAGGAGGTGTGGTGCGGGGTGTGGCCGGGGGTCGCGATCGCCACCAGCGTCACCCGGCTGCCCGTGTCGATCTCCACGGTGTCGCCGTCGGCGACAGCCACCCGCGCGAACGGGACGTTCGCACCGGCCGGTACGAGGTACCGGGCGCCGGTGATCCGGGCGAGTTCCAGGCCACCGCTGACGTAGTCGTTGTGTATGTGGGTCTCCACCACATGCGAGATCCGCACGCCGCGCCGGGCGGCTGCCGCCAGGACCTGGTCGATGTCACGTGGCGGGTCCACCGCCACCGCCGCGTCCTCACCGCCGGCCAGGTAGCTGCGGTTGCCGAGACCTTCCAGCTCGATGGTGTCAACGAAGAACACTCGGATGCTCCTTTCGCACTAAAAATTACCCCAGGGGGTATCCATTTCCACTGTAACACCCGTACCCCCGGGGGTATATTCCGCGGGTCGGTCGCCGTGCCCGGACGGGTATCCGGCGGCTTCCGCGCCCAGCGGGACCAGAAGACGAGGAAGAGGTGATGACGATGACCCACAGCCGCACCGTGCACGTGGACGGCGACTTCGAGGAGACCGTGAGGGGCGTACGCGAGGCCCTGGCCAAGTAGGGCTTCGGCATCCCGACCGAGATCGACGCGCAGGCCACGCGGAGGGAGACAATCGGCCACGACGTGGGGACCTACCTGGTCCTCGGCGCCCGCGAGCCCCCCTGGCTCACCGGGCGATCGAGGCGGACCGCTTCATCGCCTGCTACTGCCCTGCAACGTCCCCGTCCGCGCAGAGGGCGACGCGTACGCCAGTCAAGGCCTCGGATCCCGCCGCGATGGCCACCATGGCCGGCCGGGAGGTTCTCAAGCCCGTCGCCGACAACGCCCACCCGCCGGTGCCCTTGGTGGGCTCGTGCCGCGCCGGTAATCAACCGTCGAGTAACCGGCGGCGGACGAGTGTGCCACGAGCGCGATGGCGCTTCATCCGCAGTCACGCAACCGCTGGGCGGTTCCAAGACCTGACACGCCGCCACGATGTTCTCCCGGGTGGTTGCGGCACTCTTGCCGGAACCTCCCGGCGGAGCCTCGTCAACGGGCTGGTGGACCTCGAACTCTCCGAACGGATCGCCGCCGTCGACGCCCGACCTGCGCGGGGCCGCAGTCCGGGTGTCGATTCCGAGTCGACCCGACTCGCCGGGTGGCGCCCTCGGCGCGACGATCGGGGCGACGGCCCGTCCGGTCCCGGGGTGCCCGGCCGCCGTCCGTGTCAGGCGAGCGGCGGGCGGCGGGCGATCGTGTCGTCCACGCTTGTCGCAACCCAAGCGTTGCTATACATTTATGGCAACCCGACGATTGCCATCCAGGAGGGGCTCGTGACCATTCCCGATCGAATCGAGCGCGTGCTCGACCTCGCTCATC
>NZ_JBITJP010000038.1:0-99961 GCF_044460165.1 Embleya sp. NPDC050154 | reverse complement strand
GCCATCAGAAACTTCGGCACCACACTCGCCCCCGAGCAGCCGAAACAGCACTGTTTGACCACTACTTACCCACCCAAAGCGGAACTTAGCACTAGGGGTCGTGAACGGTGGCCGTCCCGGAATCGGTCGTTTCCGGGACGGCCACCCGGTCGGGTCATTGTGGGGTTCCTGCCCGGGCGGATCGGCGACACGGCGCTGACACTTCGAGACATGGGCACGAACGCGGAGCGGCGCGAGAGCACGGTCGCCCGGCTGGAGCTTCTTCGCGAGGCGGGCGAGTTGTCGGCCGCGCACGTGCGGCTCGCCGCGCGCGGGTGCGAGGTGAGCGAGCGGACGGTGTGGCGGTGGTGACGATCGAGCGCGCGCCCGAGCCGCGCAGAACCGCCCTGTTGACGGCGGTGGTGCGCAACCTGGAGGCGCAGGCGGTCGACGACGCGTTGGACCTGTTCGCGTTGTTGATGGCGACCCGGTTGATCAGCCCGGCCCGCCGTGCGTCGGATCGGGATCGGTTGTCGACGTTGCCGCAGTTGGAGAAGGCGGCGCGCACGTTGGCGCGGGCCTCGAAGATCCTGGTCCAGGAGCTGGAGCTCGTCGAGGAGGCGGGGGCGGATCTGGACGTCGCCGCGTTGTGGGCGGCCGTGGAGGAGGCCGTGCCGCGCGCCGCGGGGTCGGGTGCGGTGGCCATCGTCGAGGTGTTGGTGTCCGAGGACGACGGCTCGGCCGAGGCGGCGATGCGCGAGAAGCTCTCGTCCCGGTACAACACGGTCCGGCCGTTCCTGGGGTTGTTGGGCGAGTCGGACGCGTTGGGCGCTGCCCAGGCCGGCCGCAAGGTGTTGCGGGCGGTCCGCGCGCTGCCTGCCTTGTCGCGGCGCCGGGTCAAGGAACGTCCGCTGCTGCCGCGCGAGGTCGACGCGGACCTGGTGCCGCCGATGTGGCGGCGCGCGGTGTTCTCCAACGCTCGGTTGGCGCCGGGCGCGGTTGACCGCGACGCGTACGTGGTGTGCGTGCTGGAGCTGCTGTATCTGGCGTTGAACCGGCGCGACGTGTTCGCCTCCCCCTCGCACCGCTGGTCGGATCCCCGCGCGCGGTTGCTGGACGGGGCCCGTTGGGAGGCGATGCGTGCGGACGTGCTCGCCGGTCTGGGCCTGGGCGCCCCGGTGGAGGAGCATCTGGGGCACCTGACACGGGCGTTGGACGCGGCGTGGCGGCAGATGGCCGAGCGCCTGGTCGAGGCCGGGGACGCGGCGAGGGTGGAGATCGTCGTTCCCGAGGGCGGCGGGCGGGCCCGGTTGTCGGTGGACAAGCTCGGCGCGGTGGGCGAGCCGGAGTCGTTGACGTGGTTGCGGACGACGACGAAGGCGATGCTGCCCAGGATCGACCTGCCGGACCTGTTGTTCGAGGTGCACGCGTGGACGGGCTTCCTCGACGCGTTCACGCACGTGTCGGGCCGGACTACACGGATGGACGACGTCGCGGTGAGTCTGGTGGCGGTCCTGGTGTCGGAGAGCTGCAACATCGGGTTGTCGCCGGTGGTGGACCCGAACGAGCGGGCTTTGACGCGTTCGCGGTTGTCGAGCGTGGACCAGAACTACATGCGCCCCGACACGCTCGCTGCGGCGAACGCGCTGCTGATCACCGCCCAGGGGCAGGTCGAGTTGGCGCGGATGATGGGCGGCGGGTTGTTGGCGTCGGTGGACGGGCTGCGGTTCGTCGTCCCGGTCAAGAGCATCAACACCGCTCCCTCGCCGAAGTACTACGGGTACAAGAGGGGCCTGACCTGGTTGAACGCGGTCAACGACCAGGTCGCGGGGATCGGCGCGATGGTTGTGCGCGGCACCCCGCGCGACAGCCTGTACACCCTGGACACGTTGCTGAACCTGGACGGCGGCATCCGCCCCGAGATGATCGCCACCGACCACGCCTCGTACTCCGACATGGCGTTCGGGTTGTACAAGATGCTGGGCTTCCGCTTCGCACCGCAGTTTCGCGATCTGGCCGACCAGCGGTTCTGGCGCGCGGAGACGCCCGTGCCCGAGGACGGGCAACCGGCGGGGGGCTACGGGCCGTTGGAGGCGATCGCCCGCCACCGGGTCAACCTGGGGCGGATCCGCACGCACTGGCCCGACATGCTCCGGGTGGCCGGGTCGCTGATCACCAACCAGGTCCGCGCCTACGACCTGGTGCGGATGTTCGGCCGCGAGGGCAACCCGACCCCGCTGGGGCAGGCGTTCGCCGAGTACGGCCGCATCGACAAGACCATGCACCTGCTCGCCCTGGTCGACCCGATGGACGACACCTACCGGCGCCTGATGAACCGCCAACTCACCGTGCAGGAATCACGCCACCGCCTGGCCCGCGCGATCTGCCACGGCGGCCGGGGACAGATCCGACAGGCGTACCGCGAGGGCCAGGAGGACCAGTTGGCCTGCCTGGTACTGGTCCTGAACGCGGTCGTCCTGTGGAACACCCGCTACCTGGACGCCGCGATCACCCGCCTCCGGGCCGAGGGGCACGACGTCAAGGACGAGGACGTGGCCAGGCTGTCGCCGCTCAAGGATCGACACGTGAACTTCCTGGGCCGTTACCGGTTCTCCTTCCGTGGCGACGAAGGGCGGCGAGGGCCTGCGTCCCCTGCGCGATCCCGAGGACACCGACGAGGAGTGAACCTCGCCGCGGGAGATGGCCGCGATTCCCGAACACGCGAACCATAAAGACGACAAGAGCGGCCCCCAGCGCAGAGCACAGCGGCCTGGCCACTGGAGACGTTGCTGCACGGAGGTTCGCCTTGATCTAGTGACAACTGGCATACGCGCAGGTCGGGGCGGTCTGTGGGCTTGAGGCAAGTAAGGCACGTTGGCCGAACCTCGGGCCAAGGTGTTTCGACCGGAACGCCTGCGTTCATGTGACTGCAAACGTTTCGGTCGAATCGTTTCGCACGGGAGTTCGCCACCTTGCGTGGGCGCGCGGCCGTGGTCGTCGGCCGACCGGTGATGCTCAGTCCTGCGTGGAGATGCAGAAGGGGTGGCCTGCGGGGTCCAGCAGGACCCTCCGCTGATCGGGGTGCGGTTGGACAGGGGGTTCCATGGCGCCCAGTGCCAGCATCCGTGCGTGCGCGGCGTCCAGATCGTCGACGCCCAGTTCCATGTGAGCCTGCTTGCCCTGGGACGGGTCCGGCCAGGTCGGACGCCGGTAGTCCGCCACCCGGATGAAGCCCAGTCCGGGTGAACCCTCCCGGCCGAGCAGGATGAAGTCGTCGCTGGAGTAGACGACGGGCAGGCCGAGCGCGGTGCCGTAGAAGCGGGCCAGTTCGGCGGGTTCCGGGCAATCGAAGTCGACGGACAGCAATCGGATCGCAGGTCCGAATGTGGATTCGGATGTGGGTTCGGTACTCATGGGGAGGACGCTATGACGGGACCAGGACAGTTCCGGTCCTGGTCATGGGGAACACTTCGGGATGTGATCAGCACCTCCGCCCGCCTGCTGCGACTGGTCTCGCTGCTGTCCACTCGACCGACGTGGACCTGCCGCGAGCTGGCCGAGCGGATGGCGGTCACCGACCGCACGGTCCGGCGGGACATCGCCCGGCTGCGGGAACTCGGCTACGGCATCGAGTCCGACCCCGGGCCCTGGGGCGGCTACCGCCTCGGCGGTGGCACCCGGGTGCCACCGCTGATCCTCGACGACGAGGAGGCGCTTGCCGTGGCCGTCGCGCTGCGAGAGGCCGCGCTCAGCGGCGTCCTGGGCGGCGACCAGGCCGCGCTGTCGGCGCTGTTGAAACTACGGCAGGTCCTACCGCCCCGGATCGCGGACCGGCTGGGGGAGATGGATGCGATCTTCGAACACACTCCCAGGCCCGAGGGGCGTCAGATCTCGCCCGGCGTGCTGCTGGAACTGGCCGCCGCCTGCCGTCGTGGCGAGCGCACCCGTCTTTCGTACCGCGACCATGCGGGGAACGCCACCGTCCGGGACATCGACCCCTACCGCCTGGTACACACAGGCCACCGGTGGTACTTCGTCGCCCGGGACGTGGCCCGGGACCAGTGGCGGACATTCCGGGCCGACCGGGTGGTACAGGTACAGCCGACCGGACATGCCGTCGAACTCGTCGACCCGCCCGACCCGGCGCTCCTCGTCTCCCGATCCATCGCGGGCGTCGTGTACCCGCTCTATGTCACAGTCCGGCTGGCGCACCCCATGGACCAGGCACTACGGCTGGTCCCGCCCACGATCGGCACCCATCACCCGGACGGCCCCGATGCCACCATCGTCGAAATCGGCGGCAACGACGCCGACCAGCTCGCCACATACCTCCTCGGCCTGGGCACCACGCTACGGGTCCTGTCACCGGACCGCGTACGGGAGGCGCTGCTGCGCCGTACCCGAGACCTGTTCGAGGACAACGGGGGCGGTCAGCCCCGGTAGCGGGCGTTGCGCCGGGTACGAGGCCTCAGCCGCAACCGGTGTCAGAGGGGCGCTCAGCTCCTTCGGACGGATGTGATCAGCGGGTGCCTTCAGGACCGGCCCGGACGGCGGGTCCGCGATGGCCGACCTGTAGAAGTCCTGGGTAGCAGCTGCGGTGGTGAGGATCTGTGCCGGTGCGCTCACCGGCACTTCGGCCGGTCGGCCGAAGCGGGGCTAAACAAGACCTTGGTTAGCCCCCCTTCGGTGCTCGACGGGGCATCCCGGCGCGTGACGCTGCCGTCGCCCAGCTCCTGATTGAGTCGGCAACACCTACTCGCGTGCGAGGTCGCTTATCAACATGACGCCGCAGTCGCGGACCCTGGCCCAGACATGGGCGGCGCAACCGCCCTGATCGTTGCTCGGGGGCGGGAGTATCGCGGATCGAGCCTTCCGCCACGAAGCGAATGGGCCGTAGGGCGTCAGGCGCCGAACTGCGTCCTCGACGACGCCTCGGCCTTCGACGGCAGCAGGTCCTTCGCGGGCTCGCTGTAGCCGACGGACACGATGCGGTCGCCCTCGTACGTGAACGTCGTCAGCGACGCAAGCGAGCACTGCCGCTTGCGCGGGTCGTGCAGCAGGCGCCGCCCCTCGATGTACGAGCGCACGATCCACACCGCAACCTGGTGGCTGACCAGTACCGCCTCGTGCCCGCGCGCCTTGTCGCGCGCCGAGTCCAGGGCCGAGGTCATGCGCACGACCTGGTCGATGTACGGCTCGCCCCACGACGGCTGGAAGGGGTTGCGCAGGTACTTCCAGTACCGCGGGTTGCGCAACGCGCCCGCGCCGACGCCGAATGTCTCGCCTTCGAAGTTGTTCTTCGCCTCGATCAGGCGCGGATCGGTCGCGACCTCAAGGTTGTGGCGGGCGGCGATCGGCGCGGCCGTCTCCTGCGCCCGCTCCAGCGGTGAGGCGGCGACGTATGTGATGTCGCGGTCGGCGAGGTGGTCTGCGACGTGCTCCGCCATCTTCACGCCCAGCTCGGAAAGGTGGTAGCCGGGCAAGCGGCCGTACAACACGCCCTCCGGGTTGAACACTTCGCCGTGGCGTATGAGGTGGACGACGGTAACGTCCTTGTCTTTCGCGGACATACGTCCCTCTCTCGGCTCTCGTCAGGATCCCGTGGCCTGCGCTGTGGCACGGCCGGCCGGGGCAGGGCATCCACGATACGGATCACCAGGACCGCTCCCGTCACGCATCGCCTGCTCGGGGTCGGGGATCGCCGCCGACGGCTCGATCATGACATCCGCGACGGGGCATCCACCCGGACCTCCGAGGCCGGCATCCGATCTCCCTCCCGCTCCGACCACGGCGGGAGCGTTTCGCGCGGGCACAATCTCAGGTCGGCAAGGTCCGGATGCCGGCCCAGATTCCACAGCCGAAGTTCTGTGCCCCGCTGCCTGGGAACCCATCCGAGTCGGTGTGCACCCTCGATCACCGCGGCAACCACTCCCGGCGTGATCACAGCCGACTGCTCGAAATTGGTCGACAGGCGTTGCCCCTCCTCTTCTGCGCGTTCGACAACAAGGACGATTGATCCACTATCGGGTGAAACCGCCCAGCGATAGCGCTCCCCGTCGACCACGATGACCCGTGTGCCCTCTTCCCAGTAACGGGCTCTCCCGGATGGGTCGTGCGGCGTGTTGGCCTGGCTCCTGAGGGAAGCCCCGCTTCGCGGAGCTGCGCTAGCTAGAGCTCACCCAAAGATGACCCCCGTACGGCGCCCGGGGACGCCCGGGCACCGGATCACCTACTCCTCGACAGCCGTGGCGTGGTCACGGCCTGCCGGTTATTCGAGGTAGCTTTCGTACGCGTAGAGGCCCGAACTTCTCATGTACCAGTAGTTGCCATAGTCGTTGATGCAGTAGTAGGTGATCAAGACCGATCCGCCGCCCCTGGAGACGACCGGGCTTCTGCCGTAGGGCTCAGTGTGCCAGGGCGTGTTTGATGCGAACTGCTGGTAACCGTTCCACTGGTAACAGTTGACCTGCACGGGTTGCGCGGCTGCGGCGGGCACAGCCAAGGCCCCCATCATCAATCCGATCCCGATCACAGCGCTGGCTAGAGTGCGCCGAATTGTCGTCACGGCCCTCCCCCTCCCGAGGTCAGCAATTATCGGTAGCACTGGTGTTCCCGCACCAGATCCACCCCGCGGCATCTGTGGACGTCTCGACGTAGTACCACAGGTTGCCGTACTGGTTCCGGAACGAGCCGTGCACCCAGAGGGGGTCACCCGGAGACGTGTAGACGACCTTGCCGCAGGTGGCCTCGTAGCAGTTCTTGACCCAACCGCCGTGCGAGAGGATGACCGGGACCGCAGCCGCCACGTCCTGTGTCGTGGACACATGCTCTCCGGCTGCCTGCGCGGGCAGGACCGGAGCGGCGACCACGAGCGCTCCGCCGAGACTCAGGGCGATCAGGGTGTTGCGAAGAATACGCATGGATTTCCTCTCCTACGACGAGCCGCTCACCAGATGCGGCCGTGTGGCGCGCAACTCCGGCAGCTGGATAAGTAATTCGTCGACGCAGCGGGCTGTGCCGTGACGGCCGTTTGGCCGGCTGCTGGGCACTGCACAGACTGCTGACCCATCGACAAGCGAAGCAACGAAAGTCGGCTGTCCCGGACAGCCCCCGACTGTCCGTGCCGGTCAGGGCCTTGTCCTGATCGCGACCCGGATAGACCGGATGAGTGTCTGGTGTTCCCTTTCCTTGTGAGTGCTGCACTGACCCGGAACCGAGAGTGAACGAGTTCACGAAGGCCGGCCCGCAGTCGGGGGGAATCGATGCTTGCCCGCAACCAGCGTGCCGAGAAGCGTTCGGGAAGTCGTTGTCGTGGCCTGCACGGTTCTTGTCCGTTCTCGCACGGCGTCGGAATTGTGAGGGTTTCGGTGCTCCCCGGGAGGTGTGCTGTACGCAGTTCGAAGGGTGCGGCTGAAGTTGGCGCCGTCGGTGAAACCCCACCGGGTCGCAACGGCCAGGACCGGGCGGGAGCGCAGGGCGGGATCGGCCGGATCGTGTCTGCGGCGTTCAAGCCGACTTCTGCGTCCAGTCGGCCAGTGCAGAACCCCCGCCGCCAGTGAACTCGATGTGGCTCGCCCTCCAGTGCGGGCCGCCTCCGAGCACATCACCCGTGTGCACTGCACCGAACCGGGCATCGTTCTCACGGCCGCCGACCTCCCGTGGAAGGACAATCACCGCCAGGCCACCCCGCAGGAACCGACGTATCCCGCCACCGACCCCCACGGCGCCGGCGGAATCCGGGTGGCGGCCCGGCGAGCATCGCCTCCACTCCGTGCTCCGCGAGCGGGCGGGCATGACCGGCGTGTTCGGCAGGGCGCCCGTTCAGAACTGAGACGGCGGGTGGTGCGCACGCACCCCGCCGTCAGACGCCGACAGGGGCAACGCCCGCGTCCGCCATGGCGGCCTGGATTCGCCCGGCATCCTCGTCGAGGAGTTGCGGGACCGCCGGGCAGACATTCGGGTTCTGGTGGGTGGCGGTTTCAGTGGTCGAAGACGTCGGCCAGGCGTCCTTCGAGGGGGGCCCGGCCTCGGGAGGCGGCTCGGTCTGCGAGAAGGCGCAGCTGTGCGGGGGTGAGTCCGGCCAGGTCGCGGAAGTCACGGTTCATGTGTGCCTGGTCGTGGTAGCCGCACGCGGCCGCCCGGTCGGCGAGCGACCGGCAGGCGTGGGGCGGCAGGGTGAGTGCCCGTTGGAACCGCAGGATCCGGCTGACGGATTGCGGTGGTAGTCCGATCTGTTCGCGGAAGAGCATTTGCAGTCGCCGTGTGCCGCGGCCGGTTGCGGCGGCCAGGTCCTTGACGGACAGCCGCCCGTGGCAGGCACGCAGGCGGCTCCACGCCTCGGCGACGACCGGCGACGGCGTCGGAGCGTCCGCCATCCGCCGCGCGAGGGCGTTCTCGACGACTCTCCAGCGGCCTTCCCAGTCCGGCACTGCGGCGAGTTGCTCGGTGAGCCCGGTCGACCAGCCGGCTCCCAGCACCGCATCCGGGTGCATGTGGTCGTTCGTCAGGTGGTGCAGCGGCAACCCCAGGCACATGTAGGCGCCGAGGGGTGTGAACTCCACCTCCACCGCCTCCGCGATGCCCGCGTATCCGCCCCTGATCGACGACGCCCGCAGACCGGCGAGCATCGCGTGCCACGTCGTGCGCGCCGCCGGCGCGCTCCGGCTCTCGTGGAACAGGTGGAGGGGATCTCCCATCCAAGGATCAACGTCACGGTGGCCGAGGGGAGCGTGAGCCTGACCGGTCCTCGCCGCGCGGTGCGATGACCTCTGTACATCACAACCTGGTCCCGTAACCGTTCGGAGGGGAGACGCTCCACGTACTCGCCACTGTTCCTCGATTCCATGGACATATCGACGACCTCCGTCCGCGACGCGTGCCGGTGCGCGCGTCGGTCGACTCTGGTCGGAGAGTGCGCCTTCGTACAAGTCGACCGCGCAGGGTTCAGAGCAATGTGGACACACCGCGCGGCGCCCGGCACAGCCGCTCCAGGACGCATCGCCGTGGAAGGAATGTTGGGCGGGCATGACTGCCGACGAACAGCGGCAGCGGTCCGACTCCGCCTGGTTGTGGCTCGGATATCGGGCGAGTGCCTCTTGTTCGCTCTCGTGACAACGATGTACCGGGATCGGGCGGCTCGGATCACCACGGGCGCGATGCTGTTGCGGCGTCATGCCCGGCAGGTGGCGTTTGACGTGGTCGGCGCCGAAAGACACGTTCCCGAGCGCGGTCCGCGGGATGACCGGGGCGCCGTACCGCCAACGCAAGGACGAACAGCGCCATTCCCTCGAAGAAGCCACGCCGTTCGTCCTTACCGCGGATGGACGAACGGCGTGGTTCCGTTGAGTGGGCAGCGAGAGAGAAGCGGCTCGACCGAATGGAGCGGGTGATGATCGAGAACACCTTCAGTACCGAGGACTTACCCAAGGAGGACCGTTGGGCGAGCTGGTACGAATCCGGCACCAGGTCTCATCTGCCGACGTTGATCCGCACCGATCATCAGGACGACTTCCGGGGCTCGATACGCCTGCTCGATCTCGGCTCCGTGCAGGTATCCACACTCACCTACAGTCCGTTACAGGTGAGGCGGACCCCCAAACTGATCCGGCAATCCGACCCGGACATCCTCTACTTCGTGTTCCACCGGCGCGGGGGAATCGGGGTTGCTCAGGCGGGCCGTGAGGCCGTGCTCACCTCGCAGACGCTGGTCTTCTACGACACCTCTCAACCCTTCACCGCTTGGGCGACCGCCGAACACGGCTCGGTCGCCGGCTGTGTGATCCTGCAGGTGCCGAGGAAGCTCTTCCCCATCCGAACGGAGACTCTCGACCCGCTCCTGGCAGCTTCTTTGCCGAGTCGGGAAGGGTTCGGTGCCTTGCTCGCCGGTCATCTCGACCAACTGGTCACGAACGCTGCCGGCTATACCCCGGCGGACGCCGTCCGCCTGGCGGCCATCACCGTGGACCTGTCCGCCGCTCTGTGCTCACACGAGCTGGAATCCAACGACACCCTGCCGCCGGAGACACATCGCAGGGCGATACAAGCACAGGTTCACGCGTTCATCCGGGAACACCTCGGCGACCCCGACCTCTCGCCGGACACCATTGCCGCAGCTCACCAAATCTCCACGCGCTACCTTTACAAGCTCTTTCAGGATCAGGGTCTCACGGTGGCCGACTGGATCCGCAGGAGTCGGCTCGAACGCTGCAGGCGCGATCTGGCCGATCCCGCCCAGCGTTCCCGCTCGGTCCTGGCCATCGCGGTCCAGTGGGGTTTCAAGGACGGAGCCAACTTCAGCCGCGTCTTTCGATCCGCGTACGGCATGCCCCCCGGAGATTACCGAAACCATCATCAAAGCGACGCCGTGCGAGAACCGACAAGAACCGTGCAGGCCACGACAAGGACTTCCTGATCGCTTCTCGGCACGCTGGTTCTCGACAGGCATCGACCTTCCGAACCGCATATCGACCACGCGTCGACTGTGTACCGGCTCCTTACCGGGCTTCGTACAAGTCACCCGCAGGAAGTCACCGCAGCTGACCGCCGCCTTGGAAGAGGCGTCTCGCGTGGCGAGCCACCATGGGATGCCTCGGCTGTACCGACCGGGAATCACCGCGTGACTCCGCAAAGCCGGTTTCCACGGCCTGATGAGTCCGGCTCGATGTGTATGGCTGGAGAATTGCGAAGAATGAGACGGGGAATCCATGAAGATTCGTTCCATCCTGACGACACTCGCAGCCGCCGGGATACTGGTGTTGGCGACCACGACCAATGCTCAGGCCGCGGACGGGAAGCAATTGGCCACCGATTCCGTCGGCCCCAGTGACAGTCAAACTTGGTACTGCACGTCCGGGAGCGCAAACGGCCAGGGCTGCTTTGCGCCTCTGGGAGAGTGGTTCAGGATCAAGGACACCTGGGCCGACACTTATCCGGTCGTGATTCAGTGGCGATTCTTCGATGACGAGGTGAGCCCGACCGGAGCGATAGTGCGGCAGGGCACGATCTGGAACACCGCCGGTCAGGCTGCGGGCTGGCGGTACGTCAACAAGTCGTTCCCTGAGAACCAGCCCGGGGTGACTCTCAAGTCGGTGAGCTTCCGTGCCTGCTCCGGGAATTACCCCTCGGACAGCGTTTCCGAAGGAACTTGCTCCGACTGGAGGAGCATCGGCACCTGACACCCGGAATATATATCGGCCCTGATGCTCGGAATTCGGTGGCCCGTGTGGCGACCGCACGGGCCACCGTTGCTCCCGGCTCCCGGCAATGGCACGCGCTCGCCGATGCTCATTCGGCTCGGGCGACCCGGTATTCCCATCAGCCCCGAGCCAATCGCCGTTCGCCGATACCTCCCAGCGGTCGGGGATCCGTGGTGAGAGTGACCATCCACAGCCCTTCGGATCCGCGGCCACACAAGAATCATTGATTTCGCCCCTCGGGCACACCATCCGTCCTGCCACGGTGCTCCACCCTGCTGCGGGACACGCGCCACAGCACGACCTTCGAGTTCGGCAGATGATCGCCAGCGATCGACAGCTCAGTTGAGCGAGGTGACCTGTGTCAGCAGAGTTCGCATCCGGATCTCGTCCGGCCCCCACCCGCCGGACGCTCGTCGTCGGCGCGATCGCCTCGGCGGCTTGGATTCACACGGCCGCTCCCTCCGTTGCCGTACCCCAAGCCGCCGGTTCGGCGGGGACCGTCCCGTCCCCGGCCGACAGCCCCGACGCCGTGGTGGTCGATCCGCGGTACACGGCCGAGGCCATCGCCCCGTGGGGCGCAGCGATACCAGCCGGCAACCAGTCTCGTCCCGAGCGTGTCGGCACACACCACAGTGGCCTGCACTTCCAGCCCACCGGAATGGGTCGCGACGGTGAAGAGCGGGGATTGTTGATGATCGGTCACGAGTACGTCGGCGGCGTCGAGACGGCGCTGGGCCGGAGTGGACGGCCGCTGATCAAGGCCGACTTGGAGGAGATGCTTGCGGCCGTGGGTGTCACGATCGTCGCCGTTCGCAAGGATGGTGACGGTTCACGCACGACGACGGCACCGGCCAATCGGCGGATTACCGGGGTCACGCCCACAGCGTTCTCCGGGCCGGTGGGCAGCGACCGACCCGAGTTGCGCACTTCTCTGCCGGCGATGGGGGTTCTGGCGGCAAGTTTCCATGGAGCGACGCCCTGGGGCACCGTCCTGGCGTGTGAGGAGAACTTCAACCGGTTCTTCGGGACGGACGATCCGGCCTGGAGCCCCGACGAGAACGAGCGCCGCTACGGCCTGGACGCCTTCGGGTACGGCCATTGCTGGCACCGGGCGGACGACCGGTTCGACGTGTCGGCCAGCCCACGCGAGCCGAACCGCTACGGCTGGGTCGTCGAGATCGACCCGGCCGATGAGAAATCCCTCCCCGTCAAGAGGACCGCCCTGGGACGGTTCGGTCACGCGGGCGCGACCGTCACCGAAGCGCACGGTCGCGTCGTCGCCTACAGCGGAGACGACGAGGACGGCGGCTATCTGTACAAGTTCGTCGGGGATCGCCCCTGGCGGACACATGTCCGCAGCGGTCGAAGTCCCCTGGACCACGGAACCCTGCTGGTGGCCAGATTCGACGAGGACGGCTCGGGCCACTGGCTGCCGTTGATTCACGGTAGCGGTCCGCTCATTCGCCGCAACGGTTGGCGAGACCAGGCAGATGTACTGCTGCGCACTCGACAGGCCGCCGACGCCGTCCGGGCGACCCCGTTGGGCCGGCCCCAGCAGGTCGCGCTCCACCCCCGACTGGGAGACGGATTCCTCGCGCTGGCCGACGTTGCCTCGGTCAAGGGGTGCCACGCCTCGTCGTGCGCAACTCCCGCCATGGCTTTGGGCCCCGGCGCGGACACCGGGCGCATCCTGCAATGGCACGAGATCGGAAGCGATCCTGCCGTGCGGTCGTTCCGATGGCGATTCGCAGCGATGGGTGACGACGGTCGCGGGCGAGCCGGGGTTCCCGCCGCGACGCTCGGTTCACCTCGAGGGCTGCGGTTCGACCGGGTCGGACGGCTGTGGATCACCACGGGCGGTGTCTTCGGTGGCCACGAGGACTCGGCAGCCAGCGCCCTGTTGGCTGCTGATCCGGAGTCGGGCACGGTCGTTCGTGTGGCCACCGCGCCCCACGGGGCTCGTTTCAACGGGGTCTCGGGCAATCCGGACGGCCGCACCGTCTTTGTCAACGTTCGACACGCCGACCGACCGGACTCCCGCGAGCGCTCGGCCACCATCGCGGTCAGCCGCCGTGACGGCGCGGTGATTTCCCCGATATGACCTTTGTTCGATCGACCACCGGTACCCGGAGGTGCTGCGCGTGATCTACATCGTTCCGCGATCGGCCTGGGGCGCTCAACCACCGAAGGTTCCCATCACCGGGACGTGGAAGCCCTGGCTCGGCGGGGTGGTCATCCACCACCACGGCCCCGGTTCCGGCTTTCCGAAGACCAACCACCAGGAGTGCTATCGCCAGGTCTGGGACATCCAGGACCGGGCGATAAACGTGTCCCTCTTCGAGGAGTGGGTGCTGGACAGGGACGTCTTCGACGATATTCCCTACAACTATCTGGTATGTCAGCATGGATGGGTCTTCGAGGGACGCGGCGCCAAGACGCGATCGGGGGCCAACGGCACGGCGACGCCCGGCGCGAATCAGGACTATTTCGCCGTGATGGGGATGATCGAGTCCGGCGACACCCCGTCCTCGGCGATGCTGACATCGATCCGCGAGCTGATTGCCCAACTGCGCTTGGAGGAGAGCGCCGGGCCACTGATAAAGGGACACCGGGACCTGAAGTCGTCCGCCGAATGCCCCAAGAACCTCTATCCCTACGTCCTTGACGGAACCCTCGAACCGGGCACGCGGCCACAGCCTCCGGTCGTCACCGTCGGGATCCAACCTCGCAGCCAGTGGGGGGCCCGACCGCCCCGGGCGGTCAACCGGGTGCCGCTGTCGGCCCGTACCGGCTTCACCATCCACTATTCGGCGGCCCCACCCACCCAGACACCCCGGCAAATCCAGAACTACCACATGGATTCCCACGGTTGGGACGACATCGGATACAACTTCCTGATCGACCGCGACGGACGTATCTACGAAGGGCGCGGCTGGACCGCCGAAGGCGCCCATGCCACCGGACACAACACGACCCACCTCGGGGTGTGTTTCATCGGTCGTGACGGCGAGGCCACCACCAAGACCCTGCAAGCCTTTCGGGCGCTGTACCTCTACGCCAACCGACTGACCGAGAAAACCCTCGCCAAGACCTGGCACAGCGGGTTGCCCGGCCAGTCGACCTCCTGCCCCGGTTCGTCGTTGCGGGCATGGGTGCAGGGCGGCATGGTCGGGGACGACGTCCCGATCACCGACGGCTCCGGCGACGGTTCGAGCGGCGGGATGGCGTCGGTTCGGTCGGTGGCCTCCCAGCAGCGGGCGGTGAATGAGATGGGTTACTCGCCCGCCCTGGTCGCCGATGGGATCTGGGGTCCCAAGACAGACGCCGGCGTGCGATGGCTGCAACAGCGAGTGGGCGTCACCGCCGACGGGCTCTGGGGACCGAACACCGAAACCGCGTACGCCGCGGCCACCGGGGGCGGTGGTTCGGGCGGCGGAATGACCTCGGTACGCTCCGTGGCATTCCAGCAGAACGCGGTCAACGCCCTGGGGTACTCGCCGAAACTGCATGTGGACGGCATCTGGGGTCCGGCCACCAACGCCGGGGTGCGCTGGCTCCAGAGCAAGGTCGGCGTCGCGGCTGACGGGCTCTGGGGCCCCGGCACCGACGCGGCCCACAACGCGTATCTGGACGAGGGCGCGCTTCTCGTGGTCGACGGCGACTTCGGTCCGACGACGATCGCCGCCATCCAGCGAGTAATCGGCGTTACCGCAGACGGTCAGTGGGGACCGGCGTCGATCCGAGCCCTGCAGAACCACCTGAACAACTGGAGC
Organism: Embleya sp. NPDC050154; assembly: GCF_044460165.1. Lineage (NCBI taxonomy): Bacteria > Bacillati > Actinomycetota > Actinomycetes > Kitasatosporales > Streptomycetaceae > Embleya > Embleya sp. NPDC050154. Next base: position 85,014 of record NZ_JBITJP010000038.1, on the reverse strand, counting down.
GGAGCCGGCCTCACGGTCGATGGCGCGATGGGCCCTGCCACGATCCGTTCCCTTCAACAGCACTTGAACAAGATGACCGGGGCCGGCCTGACGGTCGACGGCCTCTGGGGGCCGGGAACGATCCGATCGCTCCAGAACGCGCTCAATCTCGCCAAGTTCTGAGTCGAAGAGACCGGTGGGGACACCACATGCGATCCGCGGCCCTCGACGTCCGTGGTCCGGGTCGTGCCGTCGGGTGGCCGGGTTGGTGCGGGCCACCGGTTTCTTTCATGCCGGTTGGGCGTTGTCGGCCGTCGCGGGGTCGGGGTCGGGTCGTGACAGGGGGCGGGCGGCCCGGGCGGTGGCGAGGCCGGCGAGGAGGCCCAAGGGGAGTGCCGAGATCCATACCAGGGCGAGTGTGGTGATGCGGGCGAGGGCGAGTCCGGAGGTGGGGCCGATCGCGGTGCCGATGTCCTGCGTGGTGGACAGGGCCGCCTGGTAGGTGGCGCTGCGTCCCGGTGGGGCGTGGCGGGTGATGAAGGCCGAGGCGGACGCCACATGGCGCGGCGCTGGCAGGGGCGGCTGGGCCGGCTCACCGCGGGCAACCCCGCCCTGACCGTGGACCCGGACGCCGACACGAACCCCACGTCGGATTCCGCCGGCCACGGGCCCGGTGTTCGACGACTTCCCGCCGCGCCCGTCACCCTGCGCCGGCTCCTGCCGGCCGAACCCGGGCGCAGCCCGACGACGACGTACCCGGAGACGGCACGGCCGCCGCCACCGGGTGCGAAACTCGCGCGTGGCTCCTTTCAAACCAGCCGGGGCGGAGCAAGCGGGAGGTGCAGCCCGGCCGGCATCCTCGGCGGGCGGTGTGTGGTCGATCAGTCCTCCCGGATCGGCCGCTGGTACACGCCGGTCGGGCGCTCCAGCGTGATCGTGACGTGCGTGTCCGGTACCGGGCCGCGGTCGTCGGGGTGGCGGAGCGGTTGTGGCGCGACAGTGGTGCCGGGCGGCCTCGGACGTTGCCCGCGGACGGGGCGTTCTGCCGCGAACTGGGGGGGTCGGGCGGCCGTGGCTGGGGCCGGTGATCGCCGTCGACTACGGCGGGGCCTTGTTCGCGTGGATGGGCGCCGTCATCCGCAGGCGCCGCGCCGTCGCGGGTGCGGATCCGGGTCCGGGTTCGGGTGGGTGAACGATCCGTGGCGGGTGCGGCAGGAGGACCGGCCGGCGACCACGGCCGGGTGGGGCAACCTGTGGGCGGCGTGCACGCGCCCATGGGCGTCTCGACGCGGCGCCGTCGGTGAACCGTCCTGCGATGAGGCATGTGCGCGGAGCGCTCGCTGTCAGTCTGCTGTTCCGGCGGGGGCGACCCATGGGGTGGGCTGGCCGGTGACGGCGGCGATCATGTCGTAGTCGCCGTCGTAGTGCAGGACCACCACGCCGTGGCGCTCCGCAGTGGCGGCGATGAGCAGGTCGGCCATGGACAGCGCCCGGTGGAAGCCCTTGCCCACCGTCAGGCGCTGGACGTCCTTGGCGCGGTCCCATACCTCGTCCGGGCAGGGAAGTTGGTCGAAGCCGGTGAGCAGGCGGTGCAGAGGGTCGGCCTCGTCGGCGTGGCGGGCGCTGTGCAGGACTTCCGTCTCCACCGCCCCGGTGACCGCGAGGAGTCCGCGGTCGGAGAGGTCGTCCAGGACGGGGCGCACGGCGGGTTTGCCCCAGCGGGCGAGCGCGGACTTGTCGATCAGGTAACGCTGCCGGTTCACGGTCACGAGACGTCGTGTGGGGCGGAGCGGTCCTCGTCGAGGAGGTCGAACTCGCCGGAGGCGATCGCGTCCGCCAACTCCCGGCGCCGGGCCGGTTTGACGGCGGCGAGCAGCGCCGCGTTCACCGTGGCGACCTTGGTGCTCGTCCCGGGATGTTCCTGGGCCTCGGCGAGCAACGCGTCCTCGAGGTCGATGAGCGTGCGGGACATGAAGGCCCTCCTCCTGGATGAGAAATTACCCTATGACATCAAACTTGCGCGGATTTGATATCAAGGTTGATCTCTGTGAGGTCGAGCAATTCGGGGGGTGGGAACCGGTATCGGCGGTGGGTCCGGGGTGTGGTCGACATCACGCGGCGGCATGTGTCCTTGGGTCGAACGTGATGCGCGACAGGTTGATGGTCCTCGACGGTGGTCGGTCTCGCCGACGGGATGGCCCGGCCGGTGACGGCGGGTTGTCGGACGCGGCTGATGGAATCCGGGCGTGATGCATTGGTCGCAACTTCATTGGCTGTACCCCCCGGGTGACGCCCCGGCGCTGTTCACGAGTCCGATTTCGGGTCCTCGCGAGCGGGCATGGCGAAAGGTCGAGGATGAGTTGTGCCTGCAGGAGGGCGTGGAGCCGCAGAGTTTCGCCGGGGTCCCGCTGTTGTGGGTGATGGCGACCGGTGGATGCGCGGTGGATCGCGACGCCGCATTGTCGGTCGCGGGCCGGCTCGTGTGGGAAGGCGGCCTCGACGAGGAGAACGTCCGCGCGAGGGAGGCGCATGCCGACCTGATCACGGAGTTGGCGGTCCTGGCGGATCGGCACCTGGGCGACCATGCCCGCGACGCCCGCTATATGAGCGCGCTTCGGGAGATGCTGGCGCTCGAGGGTCACCTCGCGTGGGTCTGGGCTCTGGACGATCCTACCGACGCCTTCCTGGGCGCCGACTGTCCGCGCTGTGGCGTGGAGGTGACGATCGCCGTGGGTGAGCACGGGGACTATTCCGCGATCCGTCACTGGCACCGTGGTGATATCGACCGCCGCCCGCTGCGGCCGGCCGAGCGCGCCGGGATGTCTCCCCTGGGTCTGCGTTTGACGGACATCGCGATCCGCGACGGCCGGACGGCGTTGTCTCGCAGCTTGCCGTACATGTTCGGGCAAGCCGAATGCCCATGCTGCGGGGAGGCATTCGCCATCGCCCCTGCGTTCGAAATTCGTGTCCGTGCTCGCAGCGGCCCGCAGTTGCCGGGCACGTGATCCCCGGATATCGGTCGCGCAAACGTGATCTCCACCGGCCCGGCGGCGGCGGGGTGCCACGGCAGGAGTACGAGCCGGGTCGGTGGACACCGGCCGAGCGGGAACGGGCCACGGCCGAGGAGTTGACGGCGCTGGGGTTCGGGCGGGTGTCGCGGACGACGGTGCAGCGCATGCGCGGCCGGTATCGGCGGCGGGGATTGTGGGGCCTGGTCGATCACCGCAACGACGCGTGCTTCCGGCGGGGTGGGGCGGGCACCGACGAGCGGGGTGGTGGCCGCGATCACGGACGTGGTCTTTGGGCAGCGGGGGCGTTCCAAGGGGACCGTCAAGGGCTTGATGCCGTTGGTCGCGCAACTCCTCGAGGATCGGTACGGCGATGCGGTGCCGATGCCTGCGCGGGCCACCTTCAGTCGGCTCGTCGATCGACTCGCCCGTCCCGCCGACCGTCCGGGGCGGCCCGTCCGCAATCCCCCGATCACCGAGGACGGACGTGGGTTGACCACGACGGTGGCGCCTCGACCCGGGGAACAGGTCCGGATCGACACGACCCGTCTCGATGTCCTGGCCCTGTTCGAGGACGGCACGGTGGGGCGGCCCGAACGCAACCATCGCCGTCGACGTCGCCACCCGGGCCATCCTGGCTGCGGTGCTGTGCCCGGGCGGGACCCGGGCGGTGGACGCGGCGCTGTTGCTCGCGGAGATGGCGGTGCCGCACCAGGCCCGGCCCACGTGGCCCGACGCGCCGCGCTTCGCCCATACCCGGCTGCTCTCGCGCGATCGGCCGATGACGTTGGACGAACGCCTTGACGGCGCGGCGGCGCGGCCGGACGTGGTTCCGGAGACGATCGTCGTGGACCGGGGGAAGGTCTTCCTGTCGGGGGCGTTCACCGCCGCGTGCGAGACGCTCGGGATCGGCGTGCAGCCCGCTCCGCCGTACGCGCCGACGGCGAAGGGCATCGTCGAGCGCACCTTCGGGTCCATCAACTCCCTGTTCCGCCAACACCTTCCCGGGTACACCGGCTCCGACGCCGGCCGACGCGGCACAGACGCCGAGGATGAGGCGTGTTTCAGCGTCGCCCGCTTGCAGGACCTGCTCGACGAATGGCTCGTGCACCGGCACCACCGCCCCCACGAAGGACTACGCCATCCGGTGATGCCCGGGGTCGCGTCGACGCCGAACCGGATGTGGGCCGCCCTGGTCGCGGCGTGCGGATACGTGCCGGTACCGCTGAGCCGCGGCGACCACCTCGAGTTGCTGCCGGTGCGATGGCAGGCCGCCGGCGAACGCGGGATCCGCATCGACCACCGCACCTACGACCACGAGATCCTGGGCCCGCTTCGCGGGCAGTCCTCCGGCGTCGCCGCCCGAGGCGGGAAGTGGGAGGTCCACCACAACCCGCACGACGGCCGCCAGGTGCGGATCCGCCTGCCCGACGGCGAGTCGACCGAGATCCCGTGGATCCACCGCGACCACGCCCACCACCCGTTCGACGAACGCACCCGGCAATACGTGCGTGCCACCGTCATCCCCCACACCGACGCCGACATCCACGAGGCGAACCTCGCGGAAGCCTTCGACCGGCTCATGCGCCGTGCCCGCGCCGGAGGGGCCACCCGCACCGAACAACGCCTCCATGGCGGAGCGGTTGTGGCGCGGCGGCGGTGCCGGGTGGCCTCGGACGTTGCCGGGGGACGGGGCGTTTTGCCGCGAGCTTGGGGAGCGGGTTGGGCGGTGGTGGTTGGGGCCGGTTGTCGCGGTCGACTACGGCGGGCCTTTGATCGTGTGGATGGGCGCCGTCGTCCGCCGACGGCGTGGGGGCGCGGGTGGGGGTGTGGGGTTCGGGTGGGGGGACGATCCGTGGCGGGTGCGGCAGGAGGATCGGCGGGTGTCGGCACTTGTCGGGCCGGGTGGGTGTCATGTCCGTCCGTAGAGCGTGTGGAGGTCTACGAGGAGGATGTCGGGGTCGGCGTGGGCTGCGGCGCGGGCCTTGTCGTTGAAGCCGGCTCCGCTGAAGCAGACGAGTCGGGTGTGGGTGGTGTCGTAGCGTCCGGCATGGCCGATGAGGGTGCGGATGGCGCGGAGGCGTTCGATGTGGGCGATGCCGATGATGTCGTTCCACTTGGCCTCGCCGATGGCGAGCATGGGTGGTTTGGTTCCCTCGGCGATGCCGATGACGGCGACGTCGATCTCGTGGCCGGTGCGGGCTTTGGGGTCGTGGACGGTGCCGTGGCCGACTCGGGCGGGCAGGCCTCCGAGGAGGTCGGGGTCGGCGTGGTGCAGGGCCCAGTCCCGGCAGACCTGTTCGAAGTGGGGGCCCAGGACGTTGCCGGCGAAGCGGCGGCGGCTGGCCTGCCAGACCCGGGGGGCGCTGCCGGGGCGCTCCAGTTGGTCCCAGACCGGTCGCATGATGGCGTGGTGGAAGCGGATGAGTGGTTCGGCGATGCGGTAGGTGGGTCGGTTGTCGCGGAAGACGTCGGCGTCGCGGTGGAGGAGTCCGGCGTCTTCGAGGACGTTGATGGGGTGTGCGATGTCGGTGGCTTTGCGTTCGAGGTAGCCGGCCATGCCGCCGCGGGTGGCGTTGCCGTCGGCGACGGCGGCGAGGACGGACAGGTACAGGGTGGTGTCGCGCAGGTCGGGTTCCTCGGCCAGGAGGTAGCGGGCCTCACGGAAGAGGGGTGTCTCGGGGTTGAGGACGGTGCGCACGACCCAGTCGTCGAAGTCGTCGGGGCCGGTGGGGCTGTCCCCGCGGGCGAACTCGCGGCGGTAGGCGGGGGTGCCTCCGACGACGGCGTTGACGCGGAGGGCGAGGTGGGGGTCGGTGATGTCCCAGAAGTCGGCGGCGAGGCGGTAGTCGAGGGGACGGACGAGCAGTTCCAGACCCGCGCGGCCGCGCAGGGGGGCGTTGCCGGACAGGAGTTTGCCCATGAAGGACAGGGCCGAGCCGCACAGCAGCAGTCGCGCGCGGGAGGCGGTGCGCTGATCGCGCAGGGGGCGGAACGCCTCCTGGATGATGGAGGGCAGCTCCGGATTGGCCTTGGCAAGGTAGGGAAACTCGTCGATCACGACGGGTACCGGCCGCTCCGTTCCGAGGGCGAGGAGCGCGTCGACCACCTCGAACCAATTCTCGAAGTGATGGGGGCTGGTCGGCCGGGTGTGGGCGGTGAGGCTCGCGCTGATCCGACGCAACGACTCCGCGTCGGCGGCCTCGGTGGCACCGAAGTAGAAACCCCCGGCGGCGCGGCAGGCGGCGTCGAGGAGGAACGTCTTGCCCTGGCGTCGCCGTCCGGAGACCACGCCGAGGCTGGCCCCGGATTGCTCGTCGGTGATGAATCGGGTGAGCGCGGACCATTCGTAGTCGCGATCGAACATCTCGGGGGGCTTGTCCATGGCGACCTTCACTTATAGAAGTACAGTTCCATAAACCATACCTCTATTCGCATGGAAGGCGTCACGGTCGAGGTCGATCCCGATCCGGGCTGCCGGGCACGTGGTGATCCGCACTCGCGGCCCGGCCACCCGCCGCCCGACACCCCCGCAGCGGCCGGGCCGGACGGGGTTGTCTCGGCGGCGCACACGACGGGCGTCCAGGTAGCGCAGGGTCCGGCCGAGGGCGCGCGGCCCGCAGCGCAGCCCGGTACGGGCCGCCCAGAGGGCGCGGGCGCCGGCGCTCGGGGTCGCGCCCGGCGGGGTGAGGACGGCCGTCGCGAGGGGTTGACCGTCCGCGCCCACGAGCGCGGCACGGCGTGCCCGGGCGAGGCGGGCGTGGGTGCGCAGGGTCGCCCGGAACCAGTGGGTGCCTACGGGGCCGAGCCGCCGCGGATCCAGGTGACGGCGGGCTCCCGGGCGAATGCGGCGGCCGGCAGGACGGCGCAGGCGACCGGGTCGGTGTCGGTTCGCCGGAATCCCTCGGCCCCGGCTTCAGGCATCCCGCGTCCGCTCCAGCGGCGCCTCGGGCACGAGGTGGCAGACGAGCAGCTTGAGGAAGAACAGCGGCGCGAACCAGGCCAGTGCCGCGGGCACCGACACCCAGAACAGGTTGACCAGGACGGCCGCCGTCACCAGGGCCATCGCCACCGGCCGCCTGACGTGCACGGGCGCGAACTCCACGACCGGTGCCCCGCCGAGCAGCAGCGCGGCGTTGGTCAGTATCCAGGCGAGGTCACCGGACAGGACGACCAGCCCCATCGCGGCGAGGTGGATCAGGTGCGCGGAGACGAACAGCAGCCGGGCGCGCCTGGCCCCGGGGTCGGCCCGGTGGTACCAACGCTTCGCGGCGTTGGTGGCGTTGGTCAGCACCCCGCCGATCAGGTCGAGCCCGGCCAGGACGACCACGACGAGCTGCGCGGTGGACCAGTGGTGTGCGGCCTCCGAGGTCCACAGGCCGGCCGCCAGGAGCGCGGCGCAGCCGAGGAAGCCGAGGGTCTCCACCACGGACTCGGAACGCGACTTGCCGGGGCCCATGAACCGCTCGAGGCGTCCCGCGAGGCCGGGCGGGGTGGCCGGTATCTCCCAGGAGATCCGCAGATCAGCGCGCATCGGTCGGGTCCTCTCCGGCACCTGCGGCGGGCGCACCGACCGCCCCGCCCCACAGGCCGTGCAGCAGGCTCCACAGTTGTGCCCAGGCCTCGTCTTCCGGGAGGTCCGCGGCTTCGGCCAGGGACTCGGTCGTCATGCGGGCCAAGGCCCAGGCATCGGCGGCCCGGACGACCGCCGCGGTCACCGACACCAGCAGCCCGTGGTCCACGTCGGTGCGGATCACCCCGAGCCGCTGCCCGTCGGTGACCAGGGCGCCGAACCAGTCGAGCCACCGGCCCCCGTCGGCGCGCCCGATGGCGGCATCGGCCAGGGCCAGGTCCTCGGGGTGGTCCCGCAGGTGGGCGGCGAGGGCGGCGGAGCCGGCGGCGAACCGGGACCGGAAGTCGGCCTCGTCACGGGCCGGGACCCAGGGGCCGATGGCGCCGAGCAATCGCTCGAACACCCCCTCGAGGACGACGGCGAGCAGGTCCTCACGGCCGTCGAAGTAGTGGTAGGCGGCGGTCTTGGAGACCCCCACGGCTTCGATGATCTTGTTGTAGGAGGCGCCCTCGGTGCCGTGCTCGGCGAAGTGTCGGCGCGCCACCCCCAGGATGAGCTCCCGGCGCTCGGGGGGCAGGCGATCGAATCGGGGAAGAGGCATGACCTCACGGTACCGCTGGGGTGTACCGACAGTACACCCCAGCGGTACACCTCTTCACGGGCCGGATCGGCCGACTCCCCGGCGAACCCGCCGATCCCCGCCGCGCGCACCGAAGCGGCGCTCGCGCCGTCGCGACGCGTCCTGGACATGCTCGCCACACCCGCTCCCAGCGGACCCAGGACCAGGGCGAGAGCGATCGACGTCGACGACGTCGAACGCCGAACGCCGAACGCCGACGACGGTGAGCACATTGAGGAACGGGACGACGTCGAGCCCGGTGACCGCGACGAACGCGATGACGCCGGCGTCGAGGAGCGGTTCCTGGTGCGGTTCATGACCGACCGCGACCCCACGCTCCTGCGCGACTTCACCAACCTGCGCGTCATCACCCCCGAACGCCGCGACTGGCGCCGCGGATACCACGCCGCCACACGCCGGCACACGGCCCACGGCCACTTGCGGGTGCCGCTGGAGAGCATCGACTACGACACCCAGACCGGGACCTCGTACCCGCTCGGGCAATGGATCGGGGACCAGCGGCGGGCCCGGGAGGCGGGGTCGATCACCCCGCACCGCGTCGAGCTGCTGGAGCGGTTGGGGATGGTGTGGAACACCGACGACACCGCGTTCGAGGACGGACTCGCCATAAGCCGCGCGTACTTCGCCGTCTACGGGCACCTGGCCGCGCCCAAACCCGCCGCGATCAACGGGTATCCCGTCGGGCAATTCCTCGCCAACTGCCGACGGCCGCTGGAGACACGCAAGAACCCCGAACGCTGGCGCGAACGCTGGCAACGCCTGGCCGAGATCGACCCCGACTGGAACCCCACCGGACGGCCGGATCCGGCGCAGCGGTGGTCGCTGGACTGGCAACGCATGCTCGCCGCCGTACGCCTGCACACCGAAGCCGGCGGCCACGTCGACGACCTGGTGCCCGGACACACGGGACTGTAAAATGTCCGGCTCTGTCCCGTAATCGGTGGTAACGCCTCGGGTTGATCACCGGAGCAGGATCCGTTGGCGCAGGAGCGGGAAGCCGGCGCGGCCGTGCATCTGCCTCATGATCTTCTTGGTGCGGGTGTTGACGCCTTCGGTGCGGCCGTTGTGGTACGGGAGGGTGAGGCTGGCGTCGATGGCGGCTCGGTCGAGCTCGAGGCCGTTCGCGAAGGAGTGCAGGTGGGGAAGGTCGACGGCGCGAACCTGGGTGATCCAGTCGGTGAGTTTGGCGTCGTTGCCCTCGGTCGGGGTCAGGAACTGGGCGAAAACGCCGACGAGGCGGGCGAGTTCGCTCATCTCGGGGCATGCGGCGGTGAGTTCCCGCGGGAGTTCGGCGTCCTTGGTGCGCAGGTTGTCGGGGCGGGTCAGAAGTAGCCGGGACAGACGCCGCGGGGTCGTGACGGGCTTGCCGCCCTCGGCGCGGCCCTGGGTGATGTACCGGTAGAGCAGATTCAAGCTGCCGGTGTAGCCCAACTCCCGGATCTCTCCGAACAGTTGCCTCACGGGAACGGCCGGGTCGGCGGCCCGGCGGGGGCGAAGGTGGTCGCGGTAGGGGTCGACGAGGGTAGGCCGGTACTGCGGTGCACGGCGCTCCAGCGTGGGTTGAGCGCGTCGACGTGCTTCCCGACCGCGAGGCCGCCACCCTGGAAGCCTGGCTGCGCAAGCATCCCGGCGTCGAGGTCGTGTGTCGGGACGGATCGCCCACCTACGCCGCGCCCGCCGCCTCAACCTCGCCCCGAACACCGTCAAGCGGTCTTGGACCTGTTGCCGGCGTTCCCCGGTGCCGGGCCGGGTCGGGTTCACGGTCGCCCAGCATGCGGTGTGGGAGCGGACCTCGGCCGGGGTCTTGTCACATCGGCAGCTGTGACCCTTCGTTGCCACCGATTACGGGACAGAGCCTAAATCCTGATACTCCCCTGTGAAATCACAGCGGCGTGGCTGCTGGTCCGGGGTCAGGACGTGGCTTTCGCCGCAGTGGTGATCAGCTCCGGCAGGGTGCCCTCGAAGTCGCGCGACAGGCGCAGCGCCACGACCCAGGCCTGTGGGTTGCCGTCGAGGTGTTCGCGGATGAGGTGTTCGAGGGTCGTGCGCGCGACGGGGTCCCGGTGTATCGGCTCCACCGGCAGGCCGATGACCGGGCGAGCATGGCGCAGGAGGTCGTCCGGGGTGATTGTGCCCTGATCCAGGGCGTCCTTCGCCCAGGCGTCGTCGGTGTGCAGTCTGCGGCGGGCCAGGCCTCGCAGCACCGCCGCGGGCGTTGGCGGGCGGGATTCGACGAAGGTGGTTTCGCGTGGGCCGGGACGCAGCGTTCGGGGGCAGCCGGGGAGTTCCGCGAGATCGGCGAGGATTTCGTGGTGCAACCGGCCGTGGGTGAACTCGGTCTCGACGGCAGCCCAGTCCCAGCGGTAGCCCTCGTTCAGCAGTTGGGGCAGTGAACGCGCGGTCGTGCTGTGCAGGCGCCGGGCGAGGCTCGTGGGTGAGTCGCAGTCGTGGACGTGTTCGCGCAACTTCTGCAGGGCGGCGTCCGGGTCGGGCTCCGCCCGCAGCGAGGTGATCAACTGCTTGGTGGTGTCCAGGGCCCAGTCGGGCAGCACGACCTGCTCGCGACCGCCGCGCTCCCATTGGCCCAGTGCCAGCTTCAATTGAAGGTGTCGGGTGTTCAGGCGCACACGTGCCAGTGCCGCCGCGATGAGCGCGGGGTCACCGGATCCCACGAAGGGGGCGAGCCATCGCCGGTCGACGAGCGTGTCGGGCGCGAGCAGTTCCGCGACCAGTGTCGGCGCGAGTTCGACGCGCGGGCGGTTCGCACCCGGGTGTCGTGGGACGCCTTGGACCAGGTCGAGGAGCAGGCGACCGTTCGCGTGGATCTGGTAGATCAGTCCCGCGTTTACGTCGGCATCGTCAAGGGCCGCCAGGGGTGCGACGGAGTCGGCCGGCAATCGGCGGTGACGGGCCGTCAGTGTGCGTTCGCGGCTCGGGGCGCCGGTGATCAGCTCGGGGAGTCGGGTGGGACGCCACCGGCCGTGCACGACGACGTCGTAGGCGGTGCGATCGTCCAAGTGTGGGAGCAACGCCTCCAGTGCGTCGTCGTCGGCGGCGTCGGTGAGCGCGACGAAGGCCGCGCGGCGCGCGTCGAGGCGTGGCGTCGCGGTGTGACCGGGCAGTTCTCCCGCGTGGGGCCACGGGGAGGATGGCCCCTGTGTCGTGCCCGCATGGTGCCGCGCCTCCTCCACCAGTTCCGACACCGTGCCACGGAATCGGTTCAGTCGGTCGGCGATCTCGCGCCAGACCGAGGGGTCGGTTCCCGGTCCGGTCCGGACGAGTTCGGCCAGGCGGGCGTGAAACGCCGTCCACACCAGGGAGGGCGACTCCCCTGCTCGGTGTGCGAGTTCGAGCGCGACCTTGGCAGGGCGCGCGTGATCGAACAGGTCGTCGCCGGACAAATCGTGCCCGAGGCAGCGCTCGACCAGGATCGTGAGTACCTTCGTCGTCACTCGTTTGGGCGGCAATTCGAGCAGAAGTGCGCCCGGAGGCGTCGTGGCGCTCACGCCCAGGAGCTCGGCGGGGCGAGGGTGGGTCATGCACAGCGCGGCCACCAACCGGGCCGGGCAGTCGGTGTGTTCGACGAGGGCACGGGCGGCCTCGGGACCGAACGGCAGCGCTTCGTGTGCCGCTCGAAGAGCGTCGCCGTCGATGTCCTCGCGGCGGCTCACGCTTCCCGCCGCGGCGTCGTACGTGTCCGCGTCGCGCAGTTCCGCGATGAGGCCTTGTGTGCCCTCGGCGTCGACGGCCGCGACGCGCAGGGCTTCGACGCCTGCGGGTGTGGCGATGGCCGCGTCGAGGAGATCGCGGACGTCGGCGTGGAGCGTGCCGGGCTCACGGAGGTCTTCGAGCGCCGTCCATAGGGCGTCGACACCGCCGTGGGTGTGCACGGACAGCAACGCTCGCAGTTGCTCGGCCCTGGTCAGGTCGGTGCCGCGCACACGCAGTACGTACTCCGGTACACCGGGAGACGGGCACACCACGGCCGACCTCAGGGAAGGGCTCTTGGCGTTCCCGAAGAGCCATTCGCATAGTCTCCTCCACGACGGTTCCCGCTCGGGCCGCAGATCCGCCGCGGCCAGGATTCGTCTGCGGTCACGTTGTGTCCACGTGGTGCCCGACAGCACGATGACGGCCACTCGCGGATCACCCGTCGCGGTCAACCGATCGCGCAGGTCCTGATCGGCTTCCACTGCCTTCGTGTTGTTCGCGAGCGCCTCGAGTCCAGGCGTCCAACCGGCATCGCACACGGCATGCACCAGGCTGGGTGGCGGATACTCCTGGACCAAGTGCTGCAGGAACAGCCCTGGTTCCCGTTCGAGGTTGTGGCGATGATCGGCCGCTCGACCGACGCCGATCAGCAGCGCGTTCGGTGACACCGCCCAATGCTTCGGCGCCTCGTCTAACGTGTACGTCATGTAGAGCCCCGTTTCGCCCAGTCGCTCGTTGCCCCCGTGTCAAGGAGGAACGCGGGCGACTGTAGCCATCCGGTGCGACAGTCGCGCGGTCGCCGCCGCGTCGGATCGGACGCACACCGGGAGCTTCCAGGCCTCACCGGGGTACGTACCTCGCCAGTGCTCCGCCAACGGTTCCGGGCCGGTGACCAGGCCAGGTCCGGTCGCCTGCGCACGAGCATTTCGATGGGCTGTCGGGAACTGCTCCCGCGACGATGCACTCACGCCCGACGAGCCGCCATCGCGAACTCCGTGACCGACCGGCCCTTCCATCCCACAGCGCGCGAGCGCCGGAGCACGAATCGGCGACGGCGATCCGGCCGCGGCCGCGCACCGTGGGCACGCGTAACGCTCGACGTTCAGGAAGTCCACCTGCTCGCGCAGCTTTTCATTCTCGCGCTCGGGCCGGCGGTCCCGCTTCCGTCACACCTTCGCCCGCACGCCCAAGCCCTCGGCCCGGCGGCTCGCCGAACCGGGCCGTGCCGGAGCACTGCGGCGCGACGCCTCCTGTGGCGGCCAAGCGTCAGGTGCGCTACCCCGTGCCGCCCCGTCATGCTCGCCCTGTCCGTACCGTATGGGCGCCGTGGCGCGGGCCCGGAGCCTTCTGGCTCGTCGCCGCGGCATGCGCGGCTGCGAGTGTGCTCAATCGGGCCGGTCACCCGAACCCGGATCAACTGGTCGGCTACCGACTGATCGGCTTCGTCCGGCTGCTGCCCACCCTCACCGTGCCCCTGCTCGTCGATCGTCGAACCTGGCAACACTCGCAGGCCCGGGCACGTGTGTGCGAAGCCGCCCCGCGTCAAGCTCGACCAGACGACTCCCCCCGGATCCCGGCGAATCCGGAGGATCGTGTCGAGTCCGACTCCGCGGCGGGTGGAACGACGGGCGCTTGGCTTCCTGAACCATGCGGCATGTCCCGCATGCGGCCATGGCCGGGAGGCAGGCGTCGGCGCGGCCATGGGCAAGTCGGTTCGGTATGAGCCGGTTCGGTTGACGCCCGTGCATATCGGTGCAGTGGCGTGGTGGTGCTCTCGCACGATGTACCGCGCGGCCGGGACCGGGAAACCCAGGGGACCGCTCAAGGTTGCCGCCGCCAGGCGGAACCGGCGGATTCGGCGCGCGTGAGGCGCCGTTGCCCCCTTTTGAGGAGTGTTCCGTAAGATGCCGTGCGTTCATCCGTCCCTGCCGTCACGGCCGCCCTGTGCCTGGGAATTGCCGTGGGAGCTGCCCTCGCACACGGACGGCCGCCACCCTGCGTACGCCAGGCCTGCCACGGACTTCCCGAATGGCTGGGCGAGTTGGAAGTGCCTCCACAACGTCGGCGCGCCCATCCGCGAGTCCGAAAGCCTGAACGCGGCGCTCGTGGGTGGATCTGCCGGGCGCCGGCTGAACGTCGACAACGGCGGATGGGTCTCCGGTTCGGCTGGAACGGGACCACCCGCGGCCGTGGGCACACCACGTCTCGGTTCCCTGGGTGCTTCGGCCGCGTCGGGGGTGTGGTTTCCCGAACCCCGATACGGGAGGCTGCGCCCTCGGCCGGGGGCCGGTCGGGCGGCCACGCTGGAGACATGAGAACCACAGCGATGCCCGGCCTCGCGTATGCCGGGATGCGGGCCCGTCCCATGACGTTCGCCGGAGTCGCCGCCGCCGTCTTCCTCACCATCGCGTCCGTGACGCTGTTCGGGACGCTCGTCGCGACCCCCGCACCCCCGGCCCCCGACGGCCGGGCCGGACTCGCGCTCCTCGGCGGCGCGTTCGGCGAAATCGCCGTCGTCGCGGCGGTGTTCGTGGTCGCCACCACCCTCGGCTACGCCACCCGCCAGCAGCAGCGCGAACTCGTCCTGCTGCGCGCCGCAGGCGCGACCCCCCGCCAGGTGCGGCGGCTCGTCCGGCTCCAGATCGCCGCGGTCGTGGCCGTGGTCGGTCCGCCGGCCTGGGCGACGGGAGCGTACGGCGCGCGGTGGTTCGTCGACGCTCTGGCCGCGCACGGGTTGGCCGCGCACGGAATCGACGTCCCCGCCGCACCGGTCCCGATGGCGACGGCGTCCGCCGTGGCGGTACTGGTGGGCGCCGTGGTGGTGCCGATCGCCACCCGCGGTGCCACATCCGGGCGGCCGGTGGCGCCGGCGCCCGCCCGCAGCCTGTTCCGGCTCGCCGCGGGTGTCGTCGTACTCGCAACCGGCGGTTGGTTCTGCATGTTCCTGCGCGGCCGATCGCCCGACGAGGCCGGCCAGGGCGCGCTGCTCGCAGCCCTGATCCTGCTGCTCGGTGTGGCGCTGCTCGGGCCGTTCCTGGTCCACGCCGCGGCCGCGGTGCCGCTGCGCCCGTACGCGCCGCGAGTCGGCAGACTCGTCGCGGCCAATCTGCGTGGGCACGCCCGGCGGGTGTCGGCCGCGGTGGTCCCGGTGGCCCTCCTGACGGGTCTTGCCTGCACGTTCCGATTCGTCTCGGACACCATCGATCACACGTCGCGTCTCGACGCCGGGTCCGCGCTCGCCGGCGTCGCCTCGCCCGGCGACGTGTGGCTGCGGCAGGCCGAACTCGTCCTGCTCGCCTGCTTCGGCGCCGTCGCCACGGTCAACTCGTCGGCGGCGCTGACCCTGGAACGCCGCCGGGAGTTCGCACTCCTGCGGCTGATCGGCGCCCCGCGCGCCCTGGTCGCACGCATGTTGGCGGTGGAGACGGCGCTCACGGCCGCCGTGGGCATCGCCGCCGGAACCGCCGTCGCGTGGGCCGCGGCGGCCGCGTTCGGCGCCACCCTGCCGGGCGCGCCGCTTCCGACGATCGACATGGGCGCGTACACGATCGTGGTCGCCGGCGCCCTCGGGATGACCGGCGCGGGCGTGGCGGGGGCAGCGGTGCGCGCGTTGGCCGACCCGGCCGTGTCCGCAGCGGCCGAAGGAACGGAGAGCGACGGCTGACCCGACATCCCGGGGCCGCGTCGCGCACGGCGCGGCCCACCCGCGCGCCGGTGACGGGCAGCTTCCGCGTGGCGTCGCCGACCCAGGATCCCACGTGTTCGACGAAACCGTTCTCGGCGAGGAACAGCAGCAGTTCGCCGAGAATGTCGGCGTTGACCCCCGTGGCGGATCCGGTCGTCACTCCGCCCCCTCGTTCTCCTTGGCCGCAGCCGCCTTCCCCAGCCCGGCAACACCACACGGCGCCATCGACAGGCCCGAGCCCCGGACCGATAACCCGACCGAAAGTCGCAAGGAAAATCAGACAGGAAAACGTGACCGGAAGCCGAGCGGCGCCGCAGGAACCGCCACACCGGCGACACCGCAGCGGCTCAACCGCGGCCACGACCCGTCGACCGGGCGTTCCAAGCCTCACCCACCGAGGCAGCCCTCGGAAAGGACACCGATCAGGAACGACACGAACGGCCACCGAGAGGCGACCTCGTCCACCGTCCACGGGGTTTCCCAACAGAACCGACCATCCGTCCCAGATCCTGCAAATCCAATGGTCGGCACATGGTCAATCGACAAGATCTTTCAAAACGGCCGGGACGGAGCAAACGGCACGCCAGGCATGCAGCCGACTTCCTGGCCGAACAGGGCGACAGAGCGCGGTCGGACGGCGTGGGCCTGGGCGTCGTGCACCGCAGGACGGCGATCGGGCGGCGGGTCGCCCGGCAGCGCTCCGGATGGGACGGCCTCAACCAGGCAACAACGCGAGCAGCTGCTCGCGCTCGGGCTCACCCCACTCACGTTGGTCAACGAGGCGGCCGAGGCCGCGGTGCCGGAGGGGCTCGGCCGAAGCGCACGCGCGAGCAGGCGTGGGCGATCGCGCTCGCCGCGGCGGCGGCGGCGTACCCAGCCCGGGTGGGGCACATGGAGGGGCCGCGGGCCCCGTGGAGACCGTGACCGCGTTCGACGGCTGGGCGGAGGACGTACGGCTCGGACTGTGGGTGAGCACCACCAGGAGCAGGAGGACGAAACTCCCGGCCGAGCGGATCGCGGCGTTGGACGCGCTCGGGATGCGATGGACGTAGCCGGCGACGCGAACGGGACTGGCACATGGCAGCTTTCGCCGACGCGGAAGCGGGCCATCGTTCCGATGGGGCGCCTGTGGGGCGCGGGACGCGTTGGTGTCACGAGCGTGTCACCGTCGGGGTGGAATCGGCGCTCCGGGCTTCGAGGGGGGTGCGGCCGTTCGGTGTTGCCGGGTGGTGTTCGGTGGCCCTCCAGTGCGCCCAGGCCGACAGTTCGGCGATGAAGTCGCGAAAGGACGGTGTCGGGCCGGCGGGTGTGCGGTCGGGTCGTCGGCGGGGTTGTTGGGGGGTGTGGCCGGGCAGGGCGGCAAACAGCATCCGCTCCACGCAGTGGTTGAGGTTCTCGATGCCGCCCTTGTGGTCCGACGGCGGTGGTGGCAGGCGCCTGGCGTTGTTCGGCGGCGAACTGCCGCTCGACGACCCACCCCCGTGGGTGGGCGGGGCGTTGCCGGTGGGGATCGGGCTGGTCGTCGTCGCGGCCGTTCGCGGGTGTGGCCTACGGCCTGTGGGTGCAGGCGTTGCGCGGGCGTCGGGACGCGATCGGTGTGGGAGCCGCGAGCGGGGTGGTGAACGTCGCGGCGGGAGAGGGTGGTCCGCCGGTGTCGTCGTACGCCGCGGACGCCGGATGGTCGGCGGCCAGCTCGTGCCCGACGCCCGGTTCTACGGAGTGGTCGTCGACGTCTTTTCGGTCGGGGCCGAGGATGCCCCGAGCCTGGCCCCTTCCATGTGGGTGTGCGTCGGAGACTCGTCCTGGGTGTACTCGCCCAGGGACGCGTCGAGGGAAAGGTCCCGGACGACCGGGTGCGCCGGCTGATTCTGGTCCTGGCACTGCTCGGCGGGATCGTCACGCCCGCCGGGGGGTACGTTCGTTGGGCTGTGACGCGTCGCCCCGCCCGCACCCGTGGGTGCCGCATGCCTGGGAGCCGCGTCTCGCGGGGGCGGGTGTCCGGAAGCACCCGTATGGTTTGCCGCGACCGGGCGCCGGTTCGCCGGCGCCGTACGATCACCGAGAGGTGTACGAGCGTGGGCACGCGAGAGTCGGCCGATTTCCCGGAGTGGATACGGCTGCACCATCCACACGACGCCGCGAAGGTGTTCGTGTTACTCCCCGACCTGGCCAAGGACCTGGCGAGGGCCCGCGATCGGGCGTGGTCCGCGCCCAAGACCGCGTTGGGGATCTATCAACGCATCGCCCACGAGCTGAGCGTCTCCTACCCGCACCTGCTACCCGCGCTCCACGAGTACGCCGGCCGGGTGTTCCTGAGCACGCGGCATGCGACGTTCGCGGCGCAGATGCTCGGCGCCGCGCGCCTGGCCGAGGCCGAGCACGGGTTGAGCGTGGACGACGAACACGTGGACGAGGTGTTCCTGGAGTTCGCGGTCGCCGACGCGCTGCCGGCCAAGGCGGTCGCGGAGTACTCGAAGGACCTGACGACCCGGTTCTCGGGTGCGGAGGCCTTCCGCCGGTTCACCCGATTGTGTGTACGACGCACGGAGGCGGGGTTGGCCCCGTCCGCGCAGATGGCCTCGGCGGTGCGCCGGCTCGCGCGCGCAGCGGGCGATCAGGCGGCGCGTGAACAGGCTTACCTCGCCGAGATGCTGGCCCTTCCCGCGGTAATCGACGCGCCGTCGGGTTGGTGGAGTGCGCACCGGCCGGCTCTGGTCGACCTCGCGCGGCGCGATCCGGCCGTCCGGGGGATGCTGCTGAAGCTGATGCCCGGCAGCCACGCCAATCTGACCGGCGACCAGACCCGGGCGCTGATCGTCGAGTGGCTGGCGTTGCTGGAGGCGTCGGGGGCCACCGCCGGATTGGGCGACGGCGCCCAGGTGAGCGCGCCGGAGCGGCCCGCCGACGGCACGGCCGGCTGGCTCGACCGCGTTCTGCGGGCGTGGGGCGGCGGATGGGGCGGTGACCCGCGACTGCCGCTGCTGCACGCCGTGGTGACGCGGGTGGCCGACCGGCTGCGCTCCGAACTGATCGCGTCGGGTCGGACGGTCGCGATGGGCAGGACGCTCGAATGCGATCTCGACCTGTTGGACCTGCTGTTGGCCTTGGACGTGCCGGTGGCGGACCCCGGGCCGCTTACCCGACTGGAACCGCTCCGATGGGCCGAACAGGCAGACCGGCGCGACCTGCTCTCGCTGGCCGCCGAGCCGCGGTTCGCCGGGGCGTTCGGCCGGGGCGCCGACGGCTTCTACAACGATGGGGACCATCTGCGCGCCGTGCGCACGTTGGCCGCTTCGCCTGGCGGGCGCACCCTGTTGACGGGATGGGTGTGCGACGTCGCGCGACGGTCCGCGGTGGCGGAGGGCTTGCCGCAACTGCCGGCCGCGCACGGACGACTCGCGTGGCTGCCGGACGACATCGTGGCGTTGGCCCCCGAGGAGGTGGCCGCGGCGGCGCGGGTCGACCTCGTGCGTGAACTCGTACGAACCCTGCGGGGCGGGCTGTTGGACGAGTTGAGTTGGCCGGACTTCGAGGACGCTACCGGCGGCGGTCGCACCCACACCAACCCCGTCATGGCGGACGCGTGGCCGCATCTGATCGTCGCGAAGGGGCCCGAGGTGCGCGTGCTCGGCCCCGAGGGCTGCGTGCTGCGCCACGAGGCACGGCTGCCGCCCGAACGCGACCGACGTGGCCGGCCCGCGTTCCACTTCGTGGATGGCGCGTTGCTCGTCTATTGGCGGACCTACCCGAACAATCTGTTCGGGTATTGGCACCGCCCCGACGCGGCGGAGAACGAGGTCGTGGCGCTGCGGGGGAAGCCCGACCCCGAGAAGTGGTCGCTGCGTACCGGCGCGGTCTCGCTGCCGGTACCGGGCGGCGGGCGGACCACCGGTGGCGGGACGCTGCGCCCCGGCGACGACGTGGTGCCCGACGAACTGCCGGTGATCGGCGACGGGACCACGTTCCGGGTGTGGGACGAGAGTTCGTCGTCCTGGCTCGGCCACGACCCGACGACCGGGGAACGAGGCGACCTGTCCGCGCTCGACTTCCCGACCGCCGCGCCGCCGTCCAGGCACGCTTGGGTACGCCCCGCCCCCTCGGCGGAGTCCACCCCGCTCGGGGTTCCGGTGGACGGGCTGCTCGCGTGGGAGGTGACCGTCCTGCCGGACGGCTCGATGCGCGGCCGGGACCTGGCGGGGCGCTCGGTGACGATGCCCGCGCGGCTGCGGGACGACTACTTCGAGAACCACCCGTTCGGTGCGTTGACCCTGCCCGGTGACGCTCGTCTCCGAACCCTGGTCCGGAACCGGGACGACCGGGTCCTGCTGCTCGACCCCGACGGCGTCGTCACGGCCGTGGCCGACGAGCGCTTCGTCGCGGGTCACCCGACGCTGCCGCCGACCGCGTATTGGTCCCACCTGCGCCCGCGCGACCCACAGGGCTCCGCCGCGCTGCGGGCGATCGACCACGAGACGGCGGCGGCGCTGCTCAAGGCGGCGACGGCCGAGGGCGTGGACCTGCCCGGCACGGTGCGCGCGTTGCTCCCGGGGATCGGCAGCGACACCCTGGCGGCCGGGGTGGCGGGCGTGGTGCGGTTCACCGCCGAGCGGCAGGCCGTCCTCGACGGCGTCGCCGACCGGCTTGTCGCGCATCGACGCCCCGAGCGCGAGTTCGGCGATCCGCGCACCGATCCGAGCGATTCCCTGCTGGGCAAGGCGCTCGCCGGCCTGTACCTGAGCCGATATTCGAAGGCGGTGGGCTTTCACGGGATTCAGGGCGTCCAGCTCGCGTTTCGGCAACTCCGCGCGCTGCTCGAGGCGCTGCGCGACGAGCGCCCGTCACCCGCGGCCGGGGAGATCGACGAGCGACTGCACTTCGGCGGGGCGGAACTGCGCAGTTCCTCGGTGCCGTGGGGCACTCTCCTGGGGGTGTGTGACGCCGTCGCCTTTCGGGCCGCGGCCCCCACGACGCCGCGGGAGGAGCGCGAGGCGCTGCGCCGGCTGTTGGAATCGATCGACGTGTTGGGTCTGGACTCGGCGCGCGACGGGCACTGGCGACGCGTCGAACTGCGGCTGGAGCACGAAGCGTTGGTCGCCGCGCGATGGCGGAGCGACTGGCACGACAGTTCGCGCGGTGTCCTGCGGCTTCCCGACGGCGCGTTCCTGGTCGTCGTGGCGGCGAACGACCCGGAGCACGGCTCACGCAGCCGCGATTCGGGCTGCGACTTCACCGCGCTGTTCCACGACCCGACGGGCCGGTTCGAGGTGCCCGCGCCGTACACGGTGACGGCCGTGGAACCGATCGGCGCCGACCGCGAGCCGGGCGCGCTGCGCGCGTTCCTGGCGGAGTGGGCCGAGCGTGGGCAGTTCGGGTGGAACCCGGCGGCGGCGGACGAGTTCGCCGAGGCAACCGGTGTCTCCCGCGCGCTCGCCCGGCTCGTGGTGGCGGGCCTGCCGGCAGCGGCGGGCAAGGACGCCCCGGCCGCCGAACTGCGCGAGATGCTCGGCCTGAAACCGGCCGACACCCGGGTCGCGGCGGCCGACGTGGCTCGACTCGCGCTCGACCGGATTCCCGCGGAGGTGGTCGCGGCGCTGTTGCCGGCGGACCCGGCGCGACTGTGGACCGACGGCCCGGACGTGACCGCCGCCATCGCGGTGTGGAACGCGCGGGTGGGTCGGCGGATGCCGCTGCCCGACGCCTTGCTCGCCGAGGCCGCGGGCGTACCCGACCCGGCGTCGATGTCACCCTGGCAGCAACCGTGGCCGGCGGACCCCGCACTGCGCGCGGTACTCGATCCGACCTCTTCGCCGGAGTTGACCCGGGATCTCGGGTGGCGAACCAAGCGCGGCGAGGTTTCCGAGGCCGGGCCGCCGGGCCGCGGCTTCTCCAACGGCGTCCTGGTCGGTACGACCGCGATGGCGGCCTGGCTGGCCCACCGGCTGCCCGCCGGCGACCCGTTGCGGAACGCCCTGTCCACCGCGTTGGGCCTGATCCGGGAGCGGCTGTCGGCCGCGGGCATGGTGCTCGAGTTCGGCCCGAACGTCCACTACGGCGCGTTCCGCGAGGCCGCGGGCAGTCCGCATGAAACGGGAGACGGATGGGAGCGGTACGGCGCGGTCGTGATCGCCGCGCTCGACTGGGACCGGTACGCAGGCATCGTGTCGAACCTGGTCGTACGAACCGACCTGCTCGACGAAGCCGGCAGCGACCCGTACCTGCGCGAGGTGTACGCGCTCGACGAGTGGACCCGCAGGTCGGAGCCGACCCGGGAGGCGCTGCGCCTCGCGTTCGATCCGGCCTTCGCCGCGCTCCTCGCCGACCCCGGTGACCCGGCGGCCGGTGGGCACGGTCCGGACGGCACGTGGTGGCCGCAGGACCCCACCCGGTCGGTGCCCGACCTGGTGGGCGAGCTCGGCAGCGTGTACGGACTGGGCGAGGACGCCGTCGCCATGTATCTGATGCTGCTGGCGATGCCGGATCCGACCGACCGCAACGTCGCGCGCTGGACGGGCTGGAAACCGGCCCGGCTGACTGCGGCGCGGGCCGAACTGGCCACGACCGAACTGGTTTTGCCGGCGCGGCGTGCCAGGGCCGGGCGTTCGCTGTTCGTGCCCGGTGAGTGGCTGGCGAAGAAGTCGCCGCAACTACCCCTGGAGGCGTGGAAGCTACCGCTGTTCGGCCTGACGGGTGGTCAATATCCGCCGCTGGGCGTGCTCGTGCCGCTCGAGCCGGCGGCGGACCTGTACCGCCGGGCCTGGCGACGCGTCCAGGAGGGCGACGCGCCGGACCTCGCGTAGCGCCGAACGGGCCGTGCGATCGTCCTCGCCGAGGCCCGGGTGGCCTCGGCGAGGACGGCACCGCCTCGAGAAAGGGTGCCCCGGTGAACGCGCACGCGCCCGATCGGGCGCGTGCGCGCGTCCCCGTACCGACGGTGTCCGCTGCCCGATACGGAGGTGGCTTTCCGCGCACCGTCGACAGCAGTGGGCCTGGGGGCGTTCCTCCCTTTGCTTCGTCCGCCACGCCTCATGGGCCCGCGGGGACGGCACGGGCGCGTCAGGATGGTTGCGCAGGTGGCGCCGGCAGGGGCGGTCGCAGTCGCCTCACCGGTGGCTTCGCGCAGGTACCACCGGATGCGGCCGAACAGCCGCGTCAGGCCCACGCGTGTCCTGCCGGCCGTCACGGTCGGCAGGACGCGGTGTGGCCTCGAGGGTCGCCAACGACCCGACAGTCGAGCCCGCGAACCACACACGGCGTGGTCTCCCCCCGTCGCGACCCGGAACGGTCCTCGACACGCCCGTGAGAACCCGGCTACTGCGCACTGCGGCTCCGCGCGTCGCCCGTCGAAGATCCGGAAGTCCTCCACCGGACACAGTGTCGTGCGGTTCGCCGACAGCGGGACGATGCCGAGACTGATCGAGGGCAGCGACGCGAGCGGGAGCAGATGACCGAGCTGGGCGTTCGACCGTGAGCGGGCCGACAACCGGCCGGTTGTGATCACACGCCGTGTCCGGGGCGCAACGGGGATGGCGAGACCCCGGGCGGGCCCGGCCGGGGTGTGCTCCACTTGTGCAGAAGCGCGGGGATGCCGAGGCAACCGGCTTGCTTTCGGCGGCTGTTCACGGCCGCGCGACCACCTGGGCCAGAGGGCCGTGGGTGGTGATGAGTTCCTCGACGCGTTCCGCGTCTGCGCTGGGGAGGGAGCGGAGGGCGTGGGTGTACATGTTCGTTTCGCGGGTCCAGTGGGCGATCGCGGTGCGGTCGCCTCGGGTCTCGACGTCGGATAAGTGGGTGCGGGACCAGGATTCGAGGATGGTCAGGATGCGGGCGGCTTCCGCTCGCCGACGGGTCACGTGGTCGGAATCGGTCATGGGACTCTCCCCCTGTGGTGGGATGTTCACGGTTTCAGGGCCTTGCCTTGCAGCCATGCGTACGGGTCGATCGGGGCGCCGCCGCCGGGGCGGACTTCGAGGTGGAGGTGGGGGCCGGTGACGTTGCCGGTCGAGCCGACCTTGGCGATGATCTCGCCGGTGGCGACGCTGCCTTGGGGGCGGACGAACGAGGACAGGTGGCAGTACCAGGTGAGCGTGCCGTCGCCGTGGCGCAGGACGATGCGGTTGCCGTACGCCCCCGCCCAGGCCGCCTCGACGATCTCGCCGCCGCCCACCGCGCGGACGTCGGTGCCTTCGCCGGCGGCGAAGTCCAGGCCGGTGTGGTTGTGGGCCCAGCGGTCGCCGGACTGGCCGAAGCGGGCGGTCAGTGTGTACGACGCCAGCGGTAGTGTCCAGCCGCCCTGTCCTTCGCCTCCTCCGGTCTTCGCGAGGGGGGCCACGGCCGCCAGTTGCGCCAGGACCGAGGGGCGGACCACCACGCCTTTCGACCAGTAGCCGGAGTCGCGGAAGTGCGCGTAGCGCACGTTGAGGCCGGTTTTGGGGGCCTCGATGATCGTGTCGTCGCCGAATCCGGGGATCGTGCCCACGTACATGCCCACGTGGCCTTCGTTCGGGAAGACCAAGTCCCCTGGGAGCAGCGGCTGTCCGGTCACCTTCGGGCCGGCGTCGATCTGGCCGTAGGTGTCCCGGGGCAGCTTCAGCCCGGCGCCGCGCAGGTATGCCATCTGCATCAGGCTGCTGCAGTCGCAGTGCCGCGCCATGTTCGGGCCGTGCGCGTCGGTGCAGTCGCCGCCGTAGGAGTACGACGTCCCCAACTGCTGCTGGGCCCAGGCGATGATGGCCGTCATGCCCTCGCCGGTCTCGGCCGACGCTGCCGCCGCGGCCAGCTCTGCCGCGGTGGCCTTGATGATGCGCACGTACTCCTGGGTCTGGGCGTACGGCGGGATGCCCTGGTATTTCCTGACCGCGCCCGGGCCGGCGTTGTAGGCGGCCAGCATCAGTTCGATCGGGTCGCCCGGTATGCCGGCGACCTCCTTGAGGACCACGCAGTCGTAGTTGGCCATCGAGTAGATGGCGTCGATCGGGTCGAACGGGTCCTTGCGGCCGTCGTTGTTGCCGTCGACGCCGTAGGTGGTCCAGGTGCCCGGCATGAACTGGGCCAGGCCCTGCGCGCCGACGTTGCTCACGGCGCGCGGGTCCCATGCGCTCTCCTGCTTGAGTTGGGCCGCGAGGAGTGCCGGGTTCAGTTCCGGGCACTTGGTCGCCGCCTGCTCGATGTGCGGCCGGTACTCGGCGGGGATCTTCGCGTCCTCGCGCAGCGCGCCTCCCGAGCCCGTGAGCGTCACACCACCGCTGTCGCCGCCCCCGAGCAGCAGCACCGGGACCAACACCATGAAGAGCAGCATCCCGGCGAGCACCGACACCACGAAACGCACCACCTCCGAACCCCCAAATCATGAAAGTGAAGACGAAGAACCCATGGGTGAACCCGCGACCGCGCTCCGCGCGACCGCTCAGTACGACAGATCAGCTGGACGGGTCAACGAGGCAGGTCAGTCGGACCGCTCAGAGCGACCAGGCCCGTGCGACCCGCCACACCCCGTCGTTCGCGCGGTGTAGTTCGACGCTGATCGGGGCCTCGTCCGCGCGGTCCACCTCGCCGTCGCGTGCCGTCAGCTGCCATGCGCTGACCTGGACGAACACCACTCCGGGGCCGCCCGGCGCGGCGGGGACCACCGCGGCGTGATGGACTCGGGCGGTGACCGTGCCGCGCGTGGCGACGAACGTGCGCCAACCCGCGCTCTCCCGGGCCGCGCCCGGCGCCGGCAGGTCCCGGATCCAGGCCTCGGTGGCGAACCGCGCCAGCTCCCGCCGCCACCAGGCCTGGTCGTGGTCCCAGCGGTAGGACAGGTACACCTCGGCGAACGCCGCCGCCACCGCCGCCGGGTCCGCGAGGTCCACGCCGGACCGTGCCGCGACCGGTGGCGGCACCGTGCGCGCGGGTGGGCGTTCGAACGGGACCGACGCCGACGGTGCGCCCGTCCCGGCGGGGGCCGGGGGCCGGGACGGCCCGGAAGTGACCGTCCGCGTAGCCCCCGTGGGCGCAGCCGCGGAGTCGGTACCCGGCGGGCCACCCGGGAACGCACACCCGCCCACCGTCAGGCACGCCCCCGCCACCACGATCGCCGCCACGGCGCGCAGCCCGATTACGTGCCTCACGCCCCCACCGCCGCCGGCCGGAAGCCCTCTTCGGCGTCCGTCCCCGGTGCCGCGGCCGGCATCGACGCCGGCCGCTCGTCCGCGTCCGCGAGCGCCCTCGCCCGGGCGTTCTCCGCCCACCCCGCCGCCCAGACCGCCTGCGCATGCCCGGACTTGTGCCGACCCGCCCCCGCGCACTTGTGTTGATCCCACATCCGCCAGCGCCCGTGCGCCCGCTGGAGGGCCTCCATCCACCCCAACGCTCCGCCGCGCGGCGCGTCGGGGACCTCGTACGCCTCCGCGAAGGCGAGGTGCAGGGCGGCCAACTCCCATACCAGCACCGGATGTTCGAACCAGCACCCGGGCAGTACGTCGGCCACCGGGAACACCGAGACCAGCCACTCCACCCACCCGATCAGGCGTTCCCACGCCGCCCGGGTCGCATCCGCGTCCAACACCCGCCAGTCGTAGTCCGCGGTGGCCGGACCATCCCCCTCCCCCGCCGCGTCCGTACCTCCCCGCCCGCCACCCGCCTCCAGCGCCTGCAGACGCGCCACCACGCTCTGCTGTTGCTCCGCCAACCGCAGCAACAGCTCCTCGAGTTCCGCCAGGTACTCCTCGTTGCCCCGGCCCTCGTCGCCCCGATCCGCCACCGCCGCCACCCCGCTCATCCGGCACCACCCTCGATCCCCATCCGGGCGTACAGCGCGTCCCGCGACTCCGCCAGTTCCTTCGCGTCCTCGCGCTCCCACCAAGGTGTGAGCACGGTCTCGATCGGCGGCAGGTTGCGGGTGAACAAGAGCGCGTGGCCGACCGGCAGTTGGCGGATCTCGGACTTCTCCAGCACCGGGATCCGGCGGACCGAGCGGCTGAACGTCATCCGGCCCTCGCTGAAGCTGTCGCCGGGGGTGTACTCGTCCACTTGGCCGGACATGTCCGCGAGGTTGCCCAGGTCGGCCGGGTCGGAGAGGCCGCCCAGGATCAGCTTGACCGAGCAGGTCTCCCACATCGCCGCGGCACCTGCCTCGTCCCAGCGGGCCCTGGCCTGCCAGCGTGACTGCATCGCGGCGATGGTGGTGATGCCCTTGCCGCCGCCGTCGGACATCAGGTTCGGGAGCGAGGGGATCGGCGCGATGTTCGTGCACTCGTCCAGGACCAGCGACAGGGGCGGGTCCAGGCGCGAGCCGACCGAGCGTTGGGCCAGGTCCTGGGCGACGCGCACGATGTCCTCGATGAACGCGCAGATCAGCGGCGCGACCGAGATCTGTGAGCTGCGCGAGCCCAGGATGTACAGGGTGCCCTTGCGCTTGAGGAAGTCGGCGGCGTCGAACGCCTCGTTGGATTCGACGTCGCAGCCGGCCAGTACGCGTGGGTCGGCGAAGGCGTCGAAGGCGCGTTGCACCACCGCCCACACGCTGCCGCGCAGGCGAGGGTCCGCGGCTTGGAGTTCGGCGAGTTGGTCGGCCCACATCGGCGCGGCGTCCGGGTGTGAGCGCAGGATGCCCACCGGGGTGCGATCGTCCGGGTTCATCGACCACTCCAGCACCGTGCGTACGGTGTATCCGCCCAGGTCGGCGGCGTGCAGGTAGGCGCGGAGCACGGCGGTGGCCATGCCGGCGAAGAACTCGCCGTTCTCGACGTTCTTGCCGCCGACGCCGGAGCCGGCGACGAACCCGGCCGAGCGCTGGATCGCGACCAGGGGGTCGGCGCAGCCGGCCACCGGGGACCAGCGCAGGCGGTCCATCCCGGAGGTGATGTGCTGTGGGTCGAAGACGTACACCGGGCCCAGGCGGGCGCGTGCGGCGTAGGTGACGGGCAGGGTGTCCAGGCGGGTGCTGGTGGTGATCACCGCGCCGGGGGCGCCCAGGATGCGGTCGACGATGTAGAACATCGTCTTGCCCATGCGTTCGGCGGCCACCAGCAGCCCGGACCACTCGTACAGTCCCCACAGCCGGCGTCGGGTGCCGGCCTCGCGGCCCAGCGAATAGGCAACCTGCCCGGGTTCGACGCCCTTGCGGCCCGCCAGGGAGGGTCGCACCACGGCGGCCTTGGCCAGCACGGCCTCCTCCGACAGCAGGCCCTCGATGTCGGCGGGGGTCGCGAATCCCGGGCGCCGTCCGCGCGTTCGACCCCGTAGTCGCCACACGCCCCAGCCCAGCGCGCCGACGAGCGCGCCCAGCAGGACGGTCAGGACCGCGTACACCGCCACCGGTCCGCCGACGTCGGCGCGGGCCGGCTCCGGCCAGGCCCGGGCGGGGTCGCCGCCGTGGGCGATCCAGCGTATGGCGGTCCCGGGGGCGTCGCCGGGGCCCGCGTCCGGCCAACTCCGGTGGGTGAGGACGCCGGCGAGTTGGCCGGCCAGCCACGTCGTCCACACCACCAGCGCGAAGAGCGTGAGCGTGCACAGGCCCAGCAGTACGCGGGCGCGGATCTCCTCGGGCTCGCCGGCGGTGATCTTGCCACTGGCGCGGGTCCGACCGCCGTCGCGGTTCACACGCCCACCCCCGAGGCCGTCGAGACGGCGTCGGTCCCCATGGCGGTCGGCGCCGGTGCGGGGGAAGGCGGTGACGACGTTTCGGGGGTGTCCGGGGTGTCGCCGACGTGGTTCATCCGGCTGTCCGTCTGGACCATCTCCTTCTCGATCCGGCTCAACCGGTGCTTGACCACGTGGTATTGGGTGCCGATGTTCCACACCGCGACGCCCTGCTTGAGCCGCTTGAGGAGGTCGGTGACCACGTCGGAGGTGCCCAGGAACTCGCGTGCCTGGGCCAGGCTGCCCTCGGACTGGCGGTAGGAGATCCGTACGCCGGTGTCCTCGATCAGGCCGCGTGCCATCCGCACGATCTCGCTGTCGCCGTCGCCGACGGCCGCCAGGTCGGAGAAGCGGTGGAATCCGATCACGTTCGACATGCCGTACGCGCGGGCGATCTTGAACTGTTCGCGCAGCCGGCGCACCAGCGGCAGGTAGCGGGCGATGAGGGCGAACTCGTCGTAGACGACGATGCGTTGCTCGCCGTCGGGTCGCGACAGCTCCGCCTCCAGCCAGGATTGGGCGCAGGTCATCGCCATCGCGGTCATCTCGTCGGAGGAGCGCATCGCCGACAGGTCCAGCACGGTGCCGTCGGCGGTGAAGTCCAGGTTGGAGGTGGACGCGCCGTCGAAGATCCCGGACAGGGGGCCGTGCACGATCCGATACAGCGCCATGCGCGCGTTGGAGGCGCTCTCCAGCAGCCGCTGCGGGTCGACGCTGATGCGGGCCGCGTCGGTGCGCCAGCGGTGCGGGTCGCTCATGCCCTCCAGGAGTTGGCCGAGGGTGGGTTCGCCGCGTCGGTCCGGGCTGGTGCCGTCGTGTTCGCGGGTGAGCGCGTCCATCCCGAAGGTGACGGCGGTGCGTTCGGCGTCGGTGAGGCGCTGGCCCTTCTCGATCTCCAACAGGCCCTCGACCAGCAGCAGTCGGCGGGTGCGCTGGTGGGCCAGCCACGCCTCCTCGGTCTGGCCCGGCGCGCGCCGTACCCCCTGGAGCGGGTTCATCCGCGCGGCCAGTCCCGGGCCGACCCGCAGCGGGGTCACCCCGGTCGCCTCGGCGAGCGGCCCGTACTCGCCCTTGATGTCGGCGCTGATCGAGAACTTCACCCCGAACGGCACGTTGCGGAACACCAGGCATTTGAGCAGCGACGACTTGCCCGAGCCGATCTCGCCGATGACCACCACGTTGGGGGCGGTCAACAGACCGGCCCGGTACAGCTCGTGGACCGAGAAGGTGAACGCGGTCCGGGAGAAGACGTCGAACCCGATCAGGGGTCCGTCCACGGCCAGGCCGGCGTCGTTGGTGAAGGGGAACCACGAGCGCAGGTGCGCGGTGGTGGTGGTGTGCGGCTGGACCCGCATCCTTCGGGCCACGCGGCCCGCGGCCCGGCCGTGGGTGCCGCGGCCGTCGGCCGGTGGTGGTCCGGTCAGCTTCCCCCAGGCCGACTCGGCGCGCGAGTGCCGCCGTTCCAGTCGTCTGCGGGCGCGTTCCTCGTCCCGGGTCTCGGCCAGGCGGCGCAGT
The DNA here is from genome assembly GCF_044460165.1 of Embleya sp. NPDC050154. Lineage (NCBI taxonomy): Bacteria > Bacillati > Actinomycetota > Actinomycetes > Kitasatosporales > Streptomycetaceae > Embleya > Embleya sp. NPDC050154. The sequence continues at coordinate 55,282 of NZ_JBITJP010000038.1, read as the reverse complement.
TCCTCGCCCCGGTTGCCCTCGCGGACCAGGTCGTCGTTGCGACGTGCCACTCAGATCACCCCTCGCATCGGGGCCAGTCCGTACGCCAGCGGCAAGGCGCCCGCCAGGAACGCCTGGTCCTGTTCGCCGTACAGCACGACCGACTCGCAGCCCGCCTGCGACAACTTGCGTCGCACCACCCGCATCTCCTTCTCCAGCGCGGCGATGTCGACCGCGGTGACCGTGACGAACATCGAGTACCGGACCCGGGTGAACCCGGCGGCGACCTCCTCGTCCTCGCGCGAGGCGGCCCGCGCCTCCTGGCGTTGCCGGGCGCCCTCGACCAACTTGAGCTTCTGCCGGGTACGCCGGTCGCCCTCGTGCGCGACCATCTGCCGCCGGGACATCGCCTCGGCCTTGGCCGTCGACAGGGGCTGTGCGACCAGCGTCACCGACCGCCGGCAGGAGGTCTGGTTCAGCACCGGCGTCAGCCAGTTCCGGCCCACCTCGCGCACCGGCAACTGGTGCACCCACACCGTCTGGGACCAGCCCGAGTCGTGCCGGTAGTACGCCCAGTGCGACTCGGTCGCCGCCGGGCCCGCCAGCCTCGGGTCCACCCCCTCGGCGGCGCCCTCCCCGTCCACCCCACGTGCCTCCAGCGTGGTCAGGTCGGCGGGGTCGAACTGGGTGCGCAGCACACCGGCCAGGCCGCGTGGGGACAACCAGCCCTCGGTGCCCACGCCGGCGTCCAGCACGCCCTGTTCGAGCGCGCCCAGCGCGTCCACCACGACAGCGGCGATCGCCGCGTCGGTCCCGCCGGCCTCCTTGACCTGCGCGGACAGCCGCGACAGGTCGAACCGCACGGCCAGGTACACCTCGTGCCGCAGCGTCGAGGGGGCCGAGGCCGCGACGAGTTGCTTGAGCGACTGCGCGGCCAGGGTGTCCGGGCGCACCATCCGGGTGCGGATGAAGCGCTGCGCGCGGTTGGCGCCGTCGGGGATGGTGCGTTCCATCACCGACCACGACGCCAACGACTCGTCGTCGCCGAACGAGCGCATCACCGAGCCCCAGTCCACGACCCGGCGCTCCTGGAGCGAGGAGTCCTCCAGGATGGTGTTGGTCCCCTGGCAGCGCAGCACGGCCACCACCTGGCGGGCGTGCCGGTCGTGGATCAGCCCGACCTCGCGCTGCCCGTCGGGTGCGCGGGCCGGCAGCCATACGCACCCGGCCAGGGCGCCGGGCAGCTCCATGTGCTCCTGGACCGCGTTGCGGGCGAACGGGCCGCCCCGGTACAGGTTTTGGCGCAGGCCGCGCTGGGCCGCGTACGCCCAGATCACCGGCACCCAGGCGGTCAACGCACGACCGCTCCAACGCGCCAGGGCGATCACCAGAAACAGCGCCATGACGACGATCCAGACGATTCTCAGCAGCCAGTTATCGGCCCTGAGTACCGCGACCCCGCACAGCAGCGCCGCGACCAGCGCGCCGAGCCGCCCGAGTGTGAAGCCCATCAGGACACCACGCGACTCCAACGGCGAAAACTTGAACCTCATCGCACTCCCCCCCACGCCTCTTCGCCGCTGTAAATGTTGTGGCCGACATCCGGGACCGCCTCCACGGGTCCGTCCGCACCGGACGTGTCCGACGGCGCGGATGTGGACGGCGGGCCCACCATGGAGGTGGGAGCGGATCCACCGAAGAAGCCCGCGCCGGGCGAGGCAGCCGACCCGCCCGAACCCCCCGAGCCCCGCGAGCCGGCCGACCCTGCTCCGGCTCCGGCTCCGGCCAGCGCCACATCGGCGGCGATCTGCTCGTCGCCCGAGGAGGAACCGGGCGAGCCCGGGCCCGAGCCGCCGGTGGGCGAGCCCGCGGTCTCGCCCACCGGGTCGCCGCCCGGGTTCAGGGCACCGGGATCGCCACCGCCCTCGGGCACGCCCGGCGTACCGCCGTCGTCGGCGCCGTCCTCCTCCGCCTCGGGCCCGGTGCCCGTCTGGTCGTCCGCCCCGTCGGCGGTGTTCTCGGCGGGTCCGCCGCCCGGCGCCGAATCCCCGTCGTCCGCGTCCATGTCCGTGTCCGCGTCGTCGCCGCCGGTCATGCCCGACTCCACGTCCGCGAGGTTGGCGTCCATCTGTGACGCGGGCGAACCGCCCGGGGAATCCTGTCCGGCGCCGGGGGCGGCCGGGGCGGGATCGTCCGCGGACCCGCTGCCGGGCATCGCGGCGTCCTTGGCCTTGTTCATCATCTTGGCGCCGACGTCGTTGCCGATGCCGGTGGCCTGCGCGTCGATGAAGGAGAACATCTTCATCAACGCGAACGGCGCGTAGACCATCATCCAGATCATCCCGAGGCCGCTGAGGACCGCCACCAACGAGTCGCCCTCGCCGATCAGGCTCCCCGCCAGCAGCCACAGGGCCGCGATCACGAACTTGCTCCAGGCCAACGCCGTGAAGTTCCAGAACCACTTGCGCGCCCAGGTATGGGTGTGGGGGTGCGCCTGACCCACCATCGCGATGGCCCCGAACAGGGCGGCCGCGTACAGCTCGATGCCCCGGACGAACATGATCACCATCAGGGCGATCAGTCCGATGATCGCGAAGATGGAGGCCAACAGCACCACGATGACCATGCCGCCGTCACCCATCACTTCGCCCAACTGGTCGGCGAACGCCTGCGCACTCCACTGGGGTTTGTTCTCGTTGGACGCCAGGAGCGCAGTCGTGCACTGATCGGAGAGCTTGACCATGAGGTCGGCGACTTTGGCCGCGAGGCAGATCCCCAGCACAGCCCGGATCAGACCGCCCACCGACGCGGGCACGTGCCCGAACTTGTCGGAGACGATGTTCAAGAGCACCGCCGCGACGAAGAAGATGAACACCAACGCCAGCATCACCGTGGCCACCGAGTCGTACACCGAGGTGAAAGCGGTGCCGTGCAAATCGGGGGCGGTCTTGGCGAAGATGAACTCGGCCGTCTTCGCGAACAGCGTCGCGGCGCTCTCCGCGGCCGCCTTGACAAGCTGCTCGAGGCCCTTGTTGGCCAGCCATCCCGCGAATTTCCCGGGGAGTTTCAAGACCTTCCCGGCAGCCGAGACGATCGACTTGAAGGTGTCCGGAACATCCGGGACGAAGTCCCCGAAACTGATATTGAGCGTCTTGCCGCTCTTGTCGAGCAGTGATTCCTTGATCTTGACCGGATCGCATGTCCGCGACATGGGATCGCCCTTGGGGATCATGTCGCAGTGGATCTGACCATCGGCGCCCAAGAGCCCGGGGAACGTCCCGAAGTAGGTGCAGGTCATCCAGTCCGGCGTCGGCACCGGCATCCGCTCGCCGCACTCCATCACGGCGTCGTCCTTGATCCAGGTGACCGTGGGCCACGCCTTGCTCAGACCCTCGAAGACCTTGCGGAGCCAGGGCTGCGTGCTCGGCGGCACCACGTTGAGGTCGGTCGTGCGCCCGCCGGTGATCTGCACCCTGATCGCCGCGGGATCGCAGGTGCCCACCAACGGGTGGCCCTCGGGAAGCTTGTCGCAGTGGACCTTGCCGTCCCAGCCCAGGAAGCCCGCGGGCGTGAGCAGACCGTACGTACGGCACAGGTTGTAGACCTCGGGTGCGGAACCCGCGCAGTCGATGGTGTTGGCCTTGATCCACGACACGTCCGGCCAGGCGAGCGTGAGTTGGGATGCCGACACCGGGGCGTTGGGGTCCGGCGGGGGCTTGGGCGGGGCCGGCGGCGGCGGGTCGGTGGTGCGGCCTCCGGTGATCTCCTTGCGGATCTTTTCCGCATCACATTTGTCGAAGAACGGTTTGCCGTTCTTCGGGTTGAGGACTTCACAGTGGATCCTGCCATCCAGGCCGATGAACCTGGTCCCCAGCGTCTTCAAGCCGTACTTCTCGCACTGCTGCCGCGTCTTCTTGATCGACATCGAGCGGCAGTCGATGGGCTGGGTCATCAACCAGCCCACGTCCGGCCACGCGGATGCCAGGTGGGGATGCTCAGGGGGGTTGGGCTTCGGCGGCACATCGTCGGCGGATGAACTCCCCACCCCCAGCAGGCAAGCCACCAGGGCGAAGACCACGAGCAGACCCGCCCGCCGCCACACACCGTCACGGTCCATCGGCCGCCGCCCCCGGCGCGGCCAGCACCACCGTGAACCGATCCGCGGTGTCCGGCTGTCCCAGCGTCGCCGGTGTCGGGCCCGGCTGCGGCTCGTTCAGGACGACGATCCGCCATCCGTCGTCCACCCACCGAAGGCGGGCGCCCATCGTCACCCACGACAGTGTCGGCGTCGCCTCCGGTGTGCGTCCGTCGGTCTTCATCCCGATCAGGTTGATCGCCCACACCAACGCCCTGACCTGCCCGTCCGGCTCGGACTGGGTGACCACCCGCATCGGCACGAACTGGTTGACCGCGCCCGGGCGATCGGCGGAGAACGTCGACCCCGCGAGCCGGTCGATCTGCTCCTGCGGGGCACCCGCCAGGACGATCCGACGCGCGTACTCCACCCCGGCCGCACGCGGACCCGTACTCAGCGCGAAGACGTTGCGCAGGTACGCGGCCAGGGCCTGCCCCGCACCCTCCGTCGTGTTCGGATACGACGGCGCCTGGCTCGTACGCACCGGCACCCACGGCGTTCCGGCGGGACCGCTCGCGGCCCCGCCGCCGACTCCGCCCGCGCCCGACTGCGCGGCGGCGTCCGATGCGGCGGTCGCGGGCGCCGAACTGCGCCCCCAGTACCAGGCCCCGCCCGCGGCCCCCGCGACGATCGCCAGGACCAACAGCACCACCAGGACACGCGGCCGTCCCGCGTGCGCGGACGTGTAGCCCACACCCATCCGGCGCGCGCTCATCCCGCGATCACCGTGTCGATGACGAACTTGAGGATCGCGCCGGAGGCACCCAGGATGGCGACGCCGCCCAGCGCCTTCCACATGAACGTCTTGCCCTGCGCGGATACGTGGTGGCTGCCGAAGATCGGCCCGACCATCCACATGACCGCGCCGCCCGCCAAGGCCGCGATGGCCATCGAGAATCCGATCCACAACATGCCGTTGGCGATGGTGTCCAGCACTCCGCCCTGCGGGACGGCATTCTTGTCGGGCTTGAACCTTTCGTAGTTGAAGGTCGAGCCGGTGCCCGTGCCGCCGCTGGGGGGCGGGCTGGACACCGGGGTGTCGGCCGGGAACATCACCCGGGCGTGGGCACGAACCAACGCGTGCGCAAGAGAACTCATGTCGTGTCCTTCGAAGTCATGGGGTCCGCCTGCGCGGACGCGGTCCAGTCCCAACCCGCCGCCACCGCGGCGGCGATCTCCAACAGGGCGCCGCGGGCGGCCTTGCCCAGCGCCATCGGTCGCACCGGCTCCGGTTTGGCCAACTCGCGGTCGTAGGGCAGCCGCACCACCGCGCGGACCTGCCGCGCGAGCGTGCGCTCCCCCGCCCGCACCTCGCGCGGCGGATTCGGCGCGACCTCGTTGACCACCACCACCGCGCCGTCCACCAGCCGTTCGTGGCCCAGCGAGCGCCACCAGGCCAGGCACGCCAACGCGTACTCCGGGCCGTCACTGCTGGCCCGCACCACCAACACCGCCGTCGTCGACCGGCGCAGCGCCTGCTCGCACACCGCGTCGCCCGCGGCCGGGGCGTCCACCAGCACCAGCGGGTACGCGCCGCGCAGCCGGGCCAGTACCCGATACAGCGCCCCGGCCGTCATCGGCGGACGCGCCGCGTCGCGGCCGGACCGGGACTCGCCGGCGAGCATCTCCAGGCCCGTGGGGCCCACATGCATGCACGCCCGCGCGTCCCGACGCGACATCGCCTCCGGGCCTTCGAGAGCGAGCAGGTCGTTGAACGTCGCCTCGCACGCCGAACCCACCCGCGCGGGCAGCCCGCTCCACGCCCGGGTACCTGCGTCGATCGCCAACGGCGGGGCCTGCTCGGGTGCGGCCAGCGCCAGCAGGGACCCCAGCGCGGCGGTGACCGTCGACACCCCGACACCTCCGCCCGGCGCCGTCACGGCCACCACCGGGGAGCGGGCGGGCAGACGCGCCATCGCGGTCCACACCGCGCGGGTGTCCTCCGACATCGGCAGGCCCTTGGGGACCTGGCGGGCGCCTTGGATGGTCGGCGGCGCCGTCGAAGTCGCCCTCGCCACGGGGGATTCAGGCGCTTCGGGGGCGTGGAGGGCTCCCGGGGCTTCGAGGGCTTCCGGACTCGTCCCCGCGGCCCGGGTGGCGGGCGCGGTCCGTCGCCCCGCCAGGGACACCGTCTCGCTCACGATCCCTCCCCTTCTCCCTCTCCCCGACCCTGTTCGTGTCCTTGTCCCAGTCCTTGTCCCTGTCGCCGGGCCCGCCGGCTCGCGGTCAAGTCGTCCAGCCGCGCCCGCAACTGGCGTTCGTCGCGGGCCGCGACCGTCATGTACGCGACCTGGACCTCGGCCGCGTCGTCGAGAAAGTCCTCCATCACGTTCAACGTCTCCGGCGCGAACGGATCGGTGACCAGGCGATACGCGATCCGGTACGCCTGCTGCCTGGCCCGCGCCAGACACAGCTCGTCCGGGTCCAGGCCCTCCGCGCCCGCCCCGGCGATCCCGAAGTCCGGTTCGAACCCGTCCGGTTCGAACCCCCCGGGCATCGACCACGTCGGCTCGGCCATCACCACTCCCCCGCTGCGCTGGACGGACACCGACGAAGGTGCGCCCACCCACCGCGCTGTGACCGACACGCGCCCACCAACCTCGGGCGACCCGCGCCCACCGATTTCAGGCGGCACGCAGCGCGCCATGCCCGGCCTCCCGCAACCGCCGCACCGCGCGACTGTGCCGCTGCCGCAGCGACGCGTACGAGATCCCCCGGGACGCGGCGATCTCCGCCGCCGGCGGCGCCGACTCGCGATAGTCCTGCGCCAACATCCGCGCCTGCTCCACGGTGAGAACCCCCTCCTCCACCGCGCCCACCAACAACGCGATCAGATCCCCACGCGCGGCGTCGACGGAGTGCGCCCCCACCACCCGCCAGTCGCACAGCGCCGGATCCGAGGCGTCGATCACCCCCAACCGCACCCCGCGCACCAACGCCGCACCGGTGTCCAGACGCCGCTCCAACGCCGGAAACGGCGCCGACACCCCGGTGTCGCCGACCGGATCAGGCGTCAACACGAGCGTCACGTGCCCGCGCCGACGACCCGCCCCCGTCCCGTACACGACCCGGTGCAGCGTGTCGCAGGCCAGATTCGCCGCGACCCGCCCCGTACGCCGCCGATACGGATAGGCGCGAATGACCTCGTACAGACACCCCAGAACGTGCCCGGCCGCGTCGTCGAAACTCTGCCCCGGCCCCCGCCGCGCCGACGCCAACCGCACCGCGTGCGGCAACATCTGCTGCAACAACACCCGCCCCGCCAACGCAACCCCGGAGTCCGCCAGCGTCAACAACGCGATCAACAACGCGTCCTGCTCGGCCGGCGCCGCCGCGCTGATGCCCCGCTGAAGCTCCGCGAGCGTGCCGTACGCCCCCAACTCCGCGAAGTCCCGCGACCACGACGCCAACGCGTCTCCACCGCGCAGGCCGTACGCGATCTCGTCCCACTCGTCGTTCAGCCGCCCGATCACCCCGGTGCGCAACTTGCCGCCGGGCTCCGCCGACACGCTCCGGATACCGCTCCGCGCCGGGCTCTCGGTGCGCCCCTGTACCCGGGGCCACACCTCGTCCTGCGCCTGGTCTTGCGCCTGGTCTTGCACCCGGTCCTGCGCCCGGTCCTGCGCCTGATCTTGCACCCGGTCCTGCACCCGGTCCCGTGCCCGACTTCCCACCTGGCTCCGTGTCTCGTTCACCGCTGCTCCTCCCGTAGCCGATGCCGAGAACGTTGGCCGCGCGGCCTTGCCCGTTGTCTGGCCCAATCCGGCATCAACGCAGGTCAGGGAAGGGAAAGGGCACCGGGCGACACGCAGGCAACGTCGAGGCGAGGGACGGGCGAGGGCGTCCCAGGCGGGCGGGAGTCGCAGCGGAGACGATCGATTCGCGCGTCGGACGGGCGCGGCCGCCAAGGTGGGAGATGACCACGGGACAGATCGACGGTCGAAACGATCGGGCTCACGTTTTGAAGGCCATCACGCGAAGTTGTGGCCAGGGGTGGTGCATCGAGAGCCCGACCGGTGACGGCCGCATGGAAGCCGGCGCGTCCACTCGCGTGGGTACATCCGCACCGACCTACGGATTCACGGAGCCGCCGCCATTCCATGATCGAACAGCGGGTCGGGACCGGCGGTACTCGACGCGTCTCCCCGACCGTGCATGTGTCGTAGCGTCGCAGAATGCTGTACGCGGCCCCCTGCTTGAGAGACGACGACCTCCAAGTGATGGAGGAGATCGAGGCGTTGCATGCCGGGTTGCTCCACCGCCTCGCCAAGCACCGGTAGCTACCGGATAGTGGGTGGCCAACCCTTGAAACCCATGGTCGGTGCCCGGATACCCCTGCCGCCCAGGCTCGCTCGCCGTCCTCCCAGACGGCGGCACATGGCAGACCGCGGACTTCCCGAGATCATCGTCGGTGCCACCTGGTTCGATGTGTGCTCCCGACACGCACCTGGAGCCCGGTGATGACCCGCACCACGCCGCCACGCCCGCTCGACGTCACAGCCGTCTTTCCGGAACTGACCGCGCTCGCACGTACGACGACGCGTCTGCACCCTCGGCCGGGCACGCCGACGGTGCACGAGAGCTCCGTGGCGGGCCCGCTGCTGTGGCCGGCGGACGAGCCGTGGCCGGTGTGCCCCGACGACCACACCTCGTCGTACTACCGCACCCTGCAGTCCCTGGACGATGTGCGCCGCTACCGGCAGCTCCTCGACGACGCCTGGGCCCGGCCCCAGTTCACCGCCGAGGAACACGCCGAGCTCGATCGCCTCCGCGCCGGCCATCCGTCCGACCGGGTCGACCCGGCCGTGCCGCTCCTGCCCATTGCCCAGCTGTACGCGCGCGACACCCCGGGGTTCAACGGTCCAGACGGGTGCGACCTGCTCCAGGTGCTGTGGTGCCCCTTCGAGCACGGCGACGAGGCGTTGCCGGGCGTGCAGTTGCGCTGGCGGCGTGCCGACGACGTGGCTGCCTTGTTGACCGACCCGCCGGCGCCGTTCCTCGTCGAACATGACGACTACGTCCCCGAGGCGTGCGTCGTCCACCCCGAGCAGGTTCGCGAGTACCCGGCGCCGCACGAACTCCCGGGCGGGCTCCGCGAGCGGATCCGCGTATGGGAGGACGCGGAGGGACTCGTTTACCAGTACGAGCTCGGCGTCGCGACCGGTTGGAAGCTCGGCGGCTGGGCGCCGTGGAGCTTCCGCGACCCCTCGCCGGAGATCTGCGGCGTGTGCGACGCCGTCATGCAGCCCTTCCTCTACGTCGACAGCAGCGAATGGGACGGCAACGACAGCTGGCGGCCGCTCGAAGACGCCGACGAGCACCAAGCGGACCACCGCTACCCGCACATGCCGACCAGGGTCGAAATCGGCCGCAGCTACGGCATGCAGATCTACACCTGCCCCACCTCGCACGACCACCCACTCAGCACGGTGACGCAGTAGCCGACGAGGCGCCGGTCGCACTACCCCGGTTCGGCGTCGGCGAAGGCGCGGTACAGCGAGGCGACCGAGGGGTGCTGGCCGGCGTTCTTGCCGGTCTTGATCGTGAGTTTCCTGGCGATCTCGGGGACGGGGACGCCCTTGTTCTTCAGCGCCTGGGCGAACGTGGGCATGTCCTCGTCGATGACCTTGGGCCGTCCGCCGTGGTTGCCTTTCGCGGCGGCCGTGGCCTGGCCTTCGAGGGTCTTCTCACGGATGTAGTTGCGTTCGATCTGAGCGGCGGCGGCCAGGACGGTGAAGAACATGGCGCCCATGCCGTTGGGTCATGGATACCGGTGAGCGGGCGGTGAGCAGTTCGAGTTAAACGCCGGCGCCCTGGAGTTGCCCGGACAGCGTCATCAGCTCGGCGGCGTTGCGGGCGAGGCGCTTGAGCTCGTGGACGGTGAGGATGACCTCCTGGTCGGGGGCGGCCTCCTTGATGTCGTAGGCGAGCCCCAGCGCCCTCTCCAACTCGGGCCGGACCTTGATCCGGGTGCTGATCTCCTCGGAGAAGATCCGCTTGCACTGGGCGGCTTCCAAAGCGTCGAGCTGGCTCTGGAGTTCCTGCTGGGCGGTCGAGCAGCGGGCGTACCCGATCCTGATCGGTCGCGCGGCGGCGACCACGGGGGCCGGGTCGACGGAAGCGCGGGGTGCCCAGACCCGGCCGGGACCGCGGTCGTCCGGGACCGGGATCTGCAGTGCCTCGCGCATCGCGGGGACGAGGATGAACCGCGCGGTGTGGTACTTCGTCGTGGTCTTGCCGCCGCGGGTGCGGCAGGCGCTGCCCGCAGGGGCCTCGCACTTCGAACAGTCGTTGCGTTCCACCGCGTCTGCGGCTTGATCGGGCGTCAGATCCACCTCGGCAGTGTGTCAGAACTGCTCCGCAGAACACCGGAGTTCTCAGAGGAGTTCTGCGAACAGCGACCTGGGGAAACGCGACCCGCTCCGGGGGCGTCGCAGAACTCTCGCATCTGTTCATTTATGCGAGTGGTCGAGATCGCCACCCATCGCCGAAGTCTGCGGTTGATGCGCGCGGACGTGGCCCTGCCCGGTGCCGGGTGGCCAACTATGCCTGGCGTCGTGCAGCAGACTGAGCGCAGACAGGTCATTGGTCACCATCACCTGGGCCGGCCGGGCTGCCGCCGAGACCACGGCAGGCCAGCCCGGCGCATCCAGGTAGTCCGCGTCGCCGGCGTCGGCGGCGACCGCTTCCTGTACCGCGCTGTACGCGGCACCGAGGCGCACCATCAGGTCGACTTCCTCCTCAGTGCGCAACGACTGCCCCAACCACGGCTGCGGATCGTCCGCGTCGCAGAAGTCGTCGAACAGCACGTGCACGGTGTAATCGAGGTCCTCGAACTGGTTCGGATCGAGCCACACCTCGCGCTGCCACGTCGGACTGGCCAGCGCCACAACCGCAGGCACAACGTGCAGGCGGTAGACGGGCAGGGCGATTCCGTGGTCCCTCACAGGCCGAAGGTGCTCAACCGATGATCGGTCGGACAGCCCCCAACCGCAGCGCAGAACCCCGTCGGCCCCATTGTCGTAGCCCCGGTCTAGCATCCGTCCGTGTCCCAAGAGCTCCCACTGAACATCGAGTCCCTTCTTCCCTCGGGCCGGATGATCACCTCCGATGAGGGCGACGGAGACGTCCAACCCTTGTGGCTGAGCGACCAGTCCGCCACCGCCGGCCTGTGGGAGACGCTGCACGCCGAGCACGCACGCTCCGGCATGTGGCCGCTGCTGCTGGACGCGCTGTCACCGCGCGACGAAGAGTTCCGCCTGTGGGCATCGGGCGAGTTGTTTCCCCAGCGGATGTCCTCGCCGGCCACCCACGACCCAGCGGGACTGCTTGCGGAATGGTGGGCCACCTACACCGCCGTCGACGAGGACGGCGACATGCTCTCGGCCGACAAGCGCCTCGCCGTCACCGCACCGTTCGGGCAGAGGTGGCCCGGTACCGCGCCGAGCCCGCAGAGTGTGGCGAACGCCGACGCAGCGGCCGCCGTGTACGCCCAGACGTTCCTGGCCGCGCACCCACGTTCCCGCCTGGGCCTGGTGGCTGCCGCAACAGGCGCAGAAGCGCTCACCGTCGCGGGCTGGGACGGGCCCTGCAACTACGACAACGACACCGCCAAGTTCTCTGCGATCGTCGATGACTGGGAGCGTCGCTTCGGGGCGCGCGTTGTCGCGGTCAGCTTCTCCACCCTGCACCTCAGCGTCGCCCAGCCGCTGACCACCGACGAAGCAGCCCTCCTCGTCGCCGCCGAGCACTTCGCCTTCTGCCCGGACAACATCTGGCAGGGCAGCGGCTCCCTCACCGCATACGCCCATCAGCTCACCGGCGCCCGCACCTGGGACTTCTGGTGGGACTGACCCCACCCAGCGACACAGACGACGAGCGCACCTGAGGCCGTCGGCACACGTTCGAGCCACACGCAAACGACGCGGCGAAACGCTCGTCGACCAGAACTCCCGGTGCGGACTCCGATCTACCAGATTCGCGCCTACCGCCCGGGCACATCCGCCGAACCCGTCCGTTGCACCGTTATGCAGTTCTACGGTCGCGCCGATCACCGGTCGTAGGGGCGGCATGTCGAGCGGAACGGGGGCATGGCGATGGGCCGGGATCTGGGGCCGGACGGCGTCGTCGACCACTTCACGCTGGACGCGGAGCAGTGGGCGCTGCTGCGGAACAAGTCCGGCGGGACCAGGCTGGGCTACGCCGTACAACTGCTGTTCCTGCACTGGCGGGGCCGGTTCCTCAAGGGCCGAGGCGAGATCCCCGACGACGCGATCGCGCACGTCGCAAGCCAGGTCGACGTGGCCGCAGCCGAGATCGCCTCCTACGACTTGACGGAACGGACCGCGCAGCGGCACCGCTCCGAGATCCGCAAGCGCACCGGCTGGCACGAGTGCACTGTCGACGACGCCGCCGAGGCCACCGCCCATCTGGCCGGCGCCCTGTGGCACGACGAGCGCCGAGAGGAGGCCGTCTGCGCCGAAGTCCTCAAGTACCTACGGGCGGCAACCACAGAACCGCCAGCCCCGATCGGTTCGCGCTGATCGTCCGGGGAGCGCTGCACCAGGCCGACCGACTCGCCGTCGCCGAAGTCGCGGCCCGGCTGGCGGACGCGGACTGCACCGGCCACCTCGACGCGATGGTCGACACCGACGCCGGCGGAACGACCAGCACGGAGCAGCCACCAGCCGCCCGCCCGACCGGGGACGATGCCGCCGGGGAACGCACAGAAGACGCCCCGGAAGACGCCGAAGAGGACATCGAGTCGGTGCTCGGGCAGATCAAGGCGCACCCGGGCAACGTCAGCCTCAACTCGCTGTTGGCGGAGGAGTCCAAGCTGCGTCAGGTGCGCGCGGTCGGCGCGCCCGCCACCGCGTTCACCGGCATCGGCCCCAGGTCGTCGACGCGTGGCGCGCGCGTGCCTCCGCGTCGTCCCCGAGCCACCTGCGGCGCTTCGACCCGGAGGTACGTCACGTGCTGCTCGCCGCATTGCTGTTCCAGCGCGAGCGGGAGATCACCGACACCCTGCTGGCACTGGTCAACTCCACCGTGCACCGCATCAACGCCCGCGCGGAGAAGAAAGGTCACCGAGGCGTACACCGCGGAGTTCAAGCGGGTGCACGGCAAGACCGCGCTGCTGCGCCGCATCGCCGCCGCGTCCCTCGGCGCGCCGGACCGCACGGTTCGCAAGGTGGTCTACCCGGCCGCCGGCGGCGAGCAGACCCTCAAAGACCTGATCGCCGAGCTGAAGGCGACCGATGCGGCGTTCGCCCGGTCCAAGCGCGAGGTGTTCAAGTCGTCCTACACCAACCACTACCGGCGCGGCCTGATCAAACTCCTCGGTGTGCTGGAGTTCCGCTCCTCCAACGACCAGCACAAGCCCGTCATTGACGCGTTGGCGCTGATCAAGCGGCACAAGGACTCCACCGCCCAATACCTGCCGATCGGCCAGCGCATCCCCCTCGACGGCGTGGTGCGCAAGGACTGGCAGGAATTCGCCCTCCACACCCCCGTCCGCGGCCCGCAGCGCGTGGTGCGGACCGTGTACGAGGCATGCGTCTTCCAGGCCCTGCGCGAGAGGCTGCGCTGCAAGGAGAGCTGGGTCGTCGGCGCCGACAAGTGGCGCAACCCCGACCAGGACCTGCCCACCGATTTCGAGGCCCGCCGCGCGGAGTACTACGAGAAGCTGAACAAGCCGGTCGACGCGAAGGCGTTCGCCGGTCGACGCGAAGGCGTTCGTCGCCGAGCTCCAGCGCGAGATGCGCGACGCGCTGGGCACACTCGACACCGCCCTGCCGCTCCCGTGGGTGACCATCGGCGCGCGGCAGCGCGGCGGCGCGATCAAGTTCACCGAGCCGGACGCGCAGAAGGAACCCGCGAACCTCAAGCAGCTGAAGAAGGCGATCCGCCGCAAGTGGGGCATGGTCGCGCTCATCGACATCCTCAAGGAAGCCGCGCTCAGAACCGGCATGCGCAAGGGCCTCGCCCCCGCCGGCACCCGCGGCGCGATCCCCGAACCCGTGCTGCTGGAGCGGCTGCTGCTGGTGGCGTACGCGTACGGCACCAACTCCGGAATCGCGTCGGTCGCCGCCGGCGAACACGGGCACAGCGAAGAGGAACTGCGCTACGTCGCACGCCGCTACCTGACCGCCGTCGGCCTCAAAGGCGCGGGCGTCGCGATCGCGAACGCCACCTTCGCCGCCCGTAGCGAGGCGATCTGGGGCCAGGGCACCAGCACGGTCGCCTCGGACTCCACGCACTTCCGCGCGTGGGACCGGAACCTGTTCACCGAGTGGCACTCCCGGTACGGCGGCCGCGGCGTGCTGGTGTACTGGCACATCGAAAAGGGCTCGGTGGCGATCCACTCGCAGTTGCTGACCTGTACCGCGTCCGAGGTCCGCCGCCGCGGTCGAGGGCATGATCCGGCACGCCACCGCGATGAAGGCGGCCGGGAACTTCGTGGACTCCCATGGCCAGTCGGAGATCGGGTTCGGCATCACCCGGCTCCTGGGCTACGACCTGCTGCCCCGGATCAAGCAGATCAACAAGGTCAAGCTGTACCGACCTGGCCGCGAAGACCAGGACAGCTATGCGGGCCTCGCCGACGCGATCACCCGGCCGATCCGTTGGGACGTCATCGAGCAGAACTACGACCAGCTCATCAAGTACGCCACGGCCATCCGGCTCGGCACCGCCGCGACCGAGGCGATCCTGCGCAGGTTCACCCGCACCGCCTCCCGCCCCGTCTACCAGGCCATGCTGGAAGTCGGCCGCGCCCAGAAGACCATCTTCGTCGCCCGCTATCTGCTCTCGCGAGACCTCCAGCGCGAGATCCAGGAGGGGCTGAACGTCGTCGAGGGATGGAACGGCGCCAACGACGTCATCTTCTTCGGCAAGAGCGGCGAACTCCTCCAACCGCCGCGACCAGCAGGAACTCGCGATTCTTGCCCTGCACCTGCTTCAGACCCCGCTCGTGTACGTCAACACGCTGATGATCCAGGACCTGCTCGCCGAGCCCGAGTGGGCCGACCGGCTCACCGACGAGGACCGCCGCGGCCTCACACCCTTGTTCTGGTCGCACGTCATGCCGTACGGCGAAGTCCGGCTGAACATGAGCAACCGCCTGGCCCTCGCCGCCGTCGGCGCTCCCGGCCCGGAAGCCCCCGAGCCCGCGGCGGCCTGACGACGCGTCACCCAAGCGGATCCCTGCCGAGCCTCAGGCTGCGGTGGTGCCCGTCCACCACCTGGATACGCCGCCCAGGAGCGCCGTCGCGATCGCCGCGCTGCTGCCTCTGTAGCACCGCGCAAGGCCGACCGGCCTCACCAAGAACCGACGGAAGCTACTCGCGGGTTACTTGTCGGTCTATGTGCTGCTCGTTAACGACACCCCTGCGTGGGGACTTCCGGCGTCCAGGGCGACCACCAAAGTGACGAGGCGGCTCACCTCCACCTGCGTGGGGACTTCGGATCAATAGCGGATGGTTTCCCAGGTGGACTCGGCTCACCCCCACCTGCGTGGGGACTTCCGGATGAGTCGGTCCCATCGTCGGGTCGCTCGGCGGCTCACCCCCACCTGCGTGGGGACTTCCCGGATCGAGGGCCTGTTTTCGACAGGTTGTTTCGGAGCCACTCGGGCAACGTGATCGGGAGCCAGGTTGCTCCGTTCGTGGTGAGCGTGGACTGTTGTTCAAGTCCGGTTCGGGCAACGAGTTTGAGAGCCACCCCTTTCGGGTGACTTCGGGTGTGCCGGGATCGCGGTCGGCGTAGAGGCCCTTGGGTCCGCAATAGCGTGAGTGGGCCGGGCCCTCGCGCGGCCGTGTCCCTGACAGGCGTGGTGCGCGAGGGCCCGGTGGCACGCAGGTGGCAGCGCCTGTTCCGCTGCGAAGGCCATGCTCTAGCGGAGGCGGGCCAGCAAGTGGGCGTCGAGGAAGCCCCGCTCAGAGGCCGGGTCGTGGAGCAGCCGGGCGAACGTGACGAGCCCGGCCCGGGCCAGCAGCTCGGCGAACCGGTCCGCCGGCCAGCTATAGGCGGGCGTCACCTTGTGGTCGAAGCGGACCGGCTCGGGTCCGTCGGTCGCGAAGAACGAGGCCAGGAGCAGGCCCCCTGGTGCCAGGACACGCGCCTGCTCGGCGAGCAGCGCGGGTAGTTCCCCAGGAGGGGTGTGGATCATCGAGTAGTGGGCCAGCACGCCGCCGAGCGCGCCGTCCTCGACCGGCAGGGCCTCCATCCGCGCCTCGTCGAACCGCAGCGCCGGATGGGCCCGCCGGGCGTGGTCGACCATGGCCGGGGAGAGGTCGAGCCCGAAGGCGTCCAGCCCCAGGTCATGCAGCATGGCCGTCAGATGTCCGGGCCCGCAGCCGACATCGGCCGCCCGCGGGTTCCCCGTCCCACGCACCAGCTCGGCGAAGATGCCGATCATGTTCCGCGAGAACGGCTGCGTCTCCAGCCGATCAGCGAACAACGACGCATACAGTTCCACGACCCCGTCGTAGGCCGACCTGGTCTCCTCTTGATACTCCACCACGGGAAGGAAGCTAACACCCGCCGTTCGCAGCTGTTCTCCCGCCCTGTGCCGAATTCGGCGCCCGGCGCCGCGGACGCTCTCGGCTACCACGACAAGACCACCACCCGGCTCCGCAATGA
The DNA here is from genome assembly GCF_044460165.1 of Embleya sp. NPDC050154. Classification (NCBI taxonomy): domain Bacteria; kingdom Bacillati; phylum Actinomycetota; class Actinomycetes; order Kitasatosporales; family Streptomycetaceae; genus Embleya; species Embleya sp. NPDC050154. The sequence goes on along the minus strand of NZ_JBITJP010000038.1, from coordinate 38,526 downwards.
GGTCGGTGGGACCTGCTCGCCGGCTCACCCCCACCTGCGCGGGGACTTCCGAAGGGGCGGCCCGATACCCGGGCCGGCCCCGGCTCACCCCCACCTGCGCGGGGACTTCCCCGGCCACATCGACATCGCCCCGGTCTCCGACGGCTCACCCCCACCTGCGCGGGGACTTCGGTACGGTGCTGATCAGCCATCAGATTCCTGCCAGCTCACCCCCACCTGCGCGGGAACTTCCCGTGCCAGGGGTGGGCGTAGCCGGTCGGCAACGGCCCGCCCCACCTGCGCGGGGACTTCGGACGGCGGAACGCGGCCCTGGTCCTGCTCGGCGGCTCACCCCCACCTGCGCGGGGACTTCGAGGGCCTGCGCGCCCTCAAGGGTGGTGGTCACGGCTCACCCCCACCTGCGCGGGGACTTCGGTAAAATTCCATCCACAGGCGCAGGGTGAGTGGGCTCACCCCCACCTGCGCGGGGACTTCGGTGCCCGTGGTTACCCCGGTCAGGTCTGGGACGGCTCACCCCCACCTGCGCGGGGACTTCCTCCAGATCCGCCACCTCCGCGCGGACCGCCTCGGCTCACCCCCACCTGCGCGGGGACTTCCTGGTTGTCCGCTTCAGCGGCTTGTCTGTCCGCGGCTCACCCCCACCTGCGCGGGGACTTCCCGTGGTCCTGGACAGCCCCGTCAGAGCCTGGAGGCTCACCCCCACCTGCGCGGGGACTTCGCCAAGCCCGCAGCCAGTCCGCCCAACTCCCGCGGCTCACCCCCACCTGCGCGGGGACTTCCCGAGCCGCTCCGGGGCCGGCGCCGCGATGAGCGGCTCACCCCCACCTGCGCGGGGACTTCCCCCGTCCGCGTGGATCGCCGGCGTTCGCCGCCGGCTCACCCCCACCTGCGCGGGGACTTCATGTACGGAACTCCATACACTCACTGTACGGACGGCTCACCCCCACCTGCGCGGGGACTTCTCACTGCGGCAGCAGGTGCTTTGGCCGTCACGCGGCTCACCCCCACCTGCGCGGGGACTTCCGGGCGCGGGCGGTCCGCCCGAGCCGCGCAAGCGGCTCACCCCCACCTGCGCGGGGACTTCCCTTCCCGACCTGCACGTTAGCGGAGGCGTTACCATCCCGTGATCGAATATCGAGGTAATCAGGCAAAGCCTTGCCTGATTACCCACGCCGCCGCTCTCCGCCATGTTCCCTTCATCGCGAAGAGCCTAGCTCGACGCCTTGGCCGGCTCTCGCCTTCTCGCCTGCGCAACGCCCACGCCAGCTCGCCCACGAACGTCCCAGGCCTGATGGGCAACGCCTTCATGAGCGTCCGGAGATGCGTCTTCAGCGGAACGGTCATCCAGGCAGCCCAACTTGCGAATTCCGAGCTCGTGGCCGATTCCGCGTGAGCGTTCCAGCGCCTGCATCGTCGGCCGGTCGACCCATTGAAACGGAGCAGTTGGGGGAACGGCCGGCCGCCGATGTTGGCCGCGCTCGACGAGGCGGGATTCGGTGACCTGCATCTTCTCCTCGAGTACGAACTTCCGGGCACCAACTGCGTCTGGACGCAAGGGTGCGGGGTCAAGCGCCTCCCGCACAGGGCGTCGCCGCCCTGGCAGTCGAGCTGAAGCAGTGGTCCACGCTGTACCCGTTCCGCGGTCGCCGGGCATGGTGAAGCCCTCCGGGAAGCATGTGCCTGGTCGCCACTCTGGGATCCGGTCTTCCGTCGGGGCTCACCCGCGAGCACAGCGTCGTCCTGCTCGACGAGGCGCACCGGATTCGACGCGACGGCGGCGTCCTGGAGGCGATGATCGAGCGCTGCCGCCACCGTCTTCTTTCAGGACAAACGTCAGATCATCCGACCCGGTGAAGGGGTCACGGTGGACGAACTCCGAGCCCTCGCCGCCGCAGAACTTCGTCACTTCGAACTCGCGGACCTCGAAGCGCAGTTCCTCGCCGTGTCTCCCAGCTGTACCAGGAATGGGTCGACGCTCTCTTCGACGCCGGCGGCCACGCCCACCCGTGGCCGGGCGAGGGCGAGGACTGCGACCTCGCCCTCGCCGATTCGACGGAGCAACTCGACTCTTGGACGGCCGCGCACGGGCATGAAGTGCGAGTACTCCGTCGTCATCATCGGGCCCGATCGTGTCCACAGGTCGGGCCCATCGAGGGCTACGTACCGACGACCTTCGATCGCCCTCGTTCTCGGTGCCGGACGGCCACGCCACCGCGAGGCAGGAGCACTCCTCGTCGCGGGGATGGCCCGGTCGGCTCCGCGACGCCGGTGACGCGGTGCACAGGGAAGGTGCGGGCCGTCCCCTTCGGGCTCACAGGGTCGCGCTCCGGGTCCGGTCCGAGGTGTGCTCGCGATCGGGGTGTGGCGCCGCGGCGCGACGCAGGACGTCCGCGAGGGTGCCGTGGTGGAATCGGGCGCGGACGGCGTGGTGGTCGGAGAGGCCGCTCATGTCGATGACGTCGACGTCGATCAGCGCGGGCAGGAGTGTCGTCGACAGCCAGAATCCGTCGACGGCCGCCGGGGGACCCTGCTCGGGCTTGGCGACGACGGTGGGGGCCAGCGTGGACATGCGTCGGTAGGTGCGGGCGATGTGGCGGGCTGCGTCCTCGGCGCCGGCGGCGAGCATCTCGCGGTCGGTGTGGGTGTCGGGGATGCGGGTGCCGTCGGGGCCGCGGCGGGAGCGGTGGGTCTGGTGGACCCGGTCGGTGAAGGACTCGACGGCGGGCAGGGGCGGCCCGCCGGGGATGGGTGCGGTGTAGCTGTTGCGGTCGCCGCCGAGGATGGCCGGCAGCTTGACCGTGGAGCCGCTGTCGGTGATGTGCGTCTTGTCGAGGAAGCGGGTCAGGTTCTCCCCCTCGATCGCTCTGGCGGTGCAGGAGGAGTAGGTGAGGTGGTGGGAGACGCAGATGATCGGCAGTGTCTCTCCGCCGGTGTCGCGCAGGCGCAGGGAGCGCGCGGTGGGCTCCAGTTGCCATCCTCGGTCGTTCCAGCCGCGCGGGGATTCGAACACGGCCGGGTCGGCGTAAAGGGCGGTGGAACTGCCGCTGCCGACCCATCCGCGCATGCCGAGTACCGTCTCCGCCGCCTTGGCGAGTTCGCCTTCGTTGTCGAGGGCGTCCCACATCTCCTGCCGGAAGAACGCGGCGGGCCGCAGGGAGGCGAAGTAGTCGTGGGCCGTCCGCCATTTCCTGCGGTCGCCTCCGCCGTTGTTCTCGAAGTTGCAGGTGATCAGGTCGATGGTGGTGGTCACGGCAGGCCTTTCGTCGGTGTCGGGGGAATGAACCCGTACGGGTGTGGTGCCGAGGGGGTGGGGCGCGTGCCGGTGTGGCCGTTCGGCGTGCTCGGCGCTGTGGAAAAAGGGGTGGCGGTGTGGGTGCTTCGTTCAGGTGTAGATGCGTGGATGTGCGGTGTTTACGGACGCGGGTGTGGCGTCGGCGACCCATAGGGGTGCGCCGTTCGCGCAGTCGACGCGCCGGTTGCACGTGGGCGTCGGGGTCGGGCTGGTGCGGGTGATGGTGTGCCAGGCGCCGTCGATGCGGATGTGGGGTGTCCAGCGGAGGTAGCGCAGGGCGCGGGTGAGGTGGTGGAGCGTGAGAGGTGACTGCCCGCGGTCCAGGTAGCGGTCGGCGTGGTCCATGAACCCGGCCCACGTGGCGGCGTTCGGGTCCTGGAGGGTTCCCGGTTCGCCGCGTAGGACGGCGGCCAGGGCTTTCGGTAGGACTCCCCGCACGAGCCTGCGGATGGCACGGGCGTGGAGCGTCGCGGGGTCGAAGTCGTCGTCGGGAGAGGGCAGCGTGTCCTGCGCGAGGACGGGGCCGGAATCGTAGGTGTCGCCGTTCATCCGGTGGACGCTGAGGCCGATCCGCGGGTCGCCCATCCGCAGGGCCCAGGAGATGGGCGAGGGTCCCTGCCATCGGGGCAGCAGCGAGGGATGGCAGTTGATGCCGCCCCCGGGCAGCGTGTCGACGACGAACGGCGGAAGCAGCGTCGGGTAGCCGCACACCACCACCATGTCCACTCCGAACAGGCGCAGCGCGTCGGGGAGGTCGGCCGCGGGCAGGGCGAGGACACCCATCTCCGGGGGTGTGGCGGCGCGTACCTTGGCCAGTCGGGTGGCGGGATCCGTCTCGCGGGTGCGCTCCCGCCAGAGCACCGGCGGGACGACGGCGAGCACCGGCAGGAAGCCGGAGCCGGCGCAGGCCTGCCGCATCATCTCCAGGGTGTCGATGCGTGAACTCGCCAACGCCACGCGCAGGGCGGGGCGTTGGGCCGTCACGGGGTCCCCGCTGCGGTGGAGTCGGGGGTGGGGGCCGTGGCGGGGGTTTCGGTGCGCTGCCGGGTGGCGGTGCGGGAGGGGTGCGCCCGGTACCGCTTCATGGTGTTGGCGTGGGCGGTGACGCGTCTCCAGTCGACGCCGCGCCGCTTCGCGAGGACGCTCAGGCCGACCAGGATGTCCGCCGCGACCCGGATGAACGCCGTGGGGCTGGTGGTGTCCAGGACGGCGTCGATGCGGTTGTGCAGGTACTGGCGCCGCCGGTGTGCCTCGGCGGACGCCGATTGCGGCTGCGCAACGGTCGAAGGGTGTGGGGGCGGTGGCACGGGCGGGGTTGTGTCGGTTGGTGGTGTCGGGTTCACGAAGGGCTCCTGGGAGAGGTCTCGGTGGTGGGCACGGCGGGCCGGCGGGTTCGCTCGACGGGTTCCTTGTTCGGGGCGGTGACCGGGGAGGTGGCCGCCGCAGGTCGCGGCTGCCTCGAAGCGCGGTTCGGGGCACCGGTATTCATCCATCGCAACCGTGGGGCCGGGGGTGCGCGGGCCCACCCCGCGTGGGCCGCGCAGCGAGCCGGGCGGCCGTGGCCGGCGCACACGCCCGCGGCCACCCCCGCGTTGCCGGGCCTCCGCCGGGTGCGGCTGCGGCGGGAGGGAGCGTGTGTCGGCGCAGCCGAGGAACGTGAAGCGCGGGCACCGAGCCGCCGACAGGGGAATCCACGGGTGGCCGGAGTCTTCTTCGTCGGGCGCCGAGTGCCGGTCCTCGTCAAAGTGCGGCAGCCGGGCGGGGCCGGAGCGAGGGGCTGCCGGGCGCCGGGCACGGCAGCGTGGCGGTTCGCGGGTCGAGCCTGGCCGGTGCCCGAGGAAGGCGTTCGCCGTGTCGGTGAGGCCGGATCGTGCGGGGCCTGGCCGAATGTCGGTGATCGCGGGTCGAGGCCGAGCACGCGCCGCGTGTTCAGGGCCGTCTCCCCTGGGCGGGTGAGGAGTTCGCGCCAAGTCGGTGGCTGTTGGTCCGGGTGTGTGGCCTCGGCGGTGAGGTCGTCGACGACCGTGCGGTCCGGGAGGCACGCCCGCGGATGGGCGTGGGCGTCGCGGAGACGGGGGCGTGCGAGTGTCGGACTCGCTGTTCACCGTTCCGCCTGGGTCGGGGAGGTCGCGACGGCGTCGCCGGTGTCGGTCGTGGTGGCCGAGGGGGTGCTGCGGTGCGCGGCCCTGGTCGCGGCCCGGTGCAGGTCTGCGAGCCGTGTGTGGAGTTGGGCGGCGGTGGGCCGGTCCAGGGGATCGATGCTCAAGGCGGGGGTGAGGATTTGTTCGAGCGCGGGCCAGGCGAGGGGGCTCGGGACGCGGGACAGGGGTGCTCCGTCCGCGATGGCCTGCCGGCGTTGGGCCGGTGTCGGCGGGCGCCCGCCGTAGCCCTTGCGTACGGCGACGGCCGGTTCACCCGTCCAGGACATGCGGAGGGTGGCGGCGAGGGCGTACACGTCGGCGGCGCGAGTGGCCGTCGGCCGGCGGCGGGCGAGAACGGCGGAGGCGATCTCGGGGGCGGCGCAGTCGACTCGGCATGTCGTGTACGGGTAGGCGGCGAGGAGGTCGGCGGGGATGGCGCCCAGGGGGCCGTGCGCGGAGGCGTAGTCGATCAGGCGGGCCCCGGCGGGGGTGTGGATGCATTGGGCCGGGTGGAGGTCGGCGTGGATCCACCGTTTCGCGTGGAGGTCGGCGACGGCGCCGGCCGGCTCGACCGCCCAGCCCAGGGCGCGCAGGCGCATGATCCCGCGCTTGGCGCCCCGGGCTCGCAACGACGCCCAGTGCTGTTCGGTGGTGGCTCCCCGATACCAGGGTGTCGCCGGCCACGAGCCGGTGGAGTGTTCACCGTGCCAGGGGCGTTCGCGGACCAGGTCGACCGCGTGGAGGGCTTCGAGGGCAGCGGCCTCGCGGTCGACGATGCGGGTGCCGAGGCCGACCTTGACGGCGAGGACGGTGTCCCCGCCCGTGATCCGCCACACCGGAACGCGCGAGGAGTCGGTGATCAGGGTTGCGGTGGGTGCGGGGCCGACCATGGGCCGGAGGGCGTTCGTGACGTCCGGGGGCAACGTGGCGGTGGTGGTCACCGGGACTCCGATCGAAGGAGGTGAGGGCGGGACGGACGCCCGCGAGGGGGCGGTGGGCGAAGAGGCCGTCGGAAGGTGTCGTCCGGGGCCGGGACGAACGCGGCGCGAGGGCGAGCGCGAGCGCGAGGAGAGCGGGCCGGCCGGCGGCCGAGGCGATGTCCGGTCGCCGCCGCGGCCCTCACGTGCCGATGCGTCGCGCCGGCGTGGAGGCGTCGAGTTCGCTGACGGCGGCGTAGCAGGCCACGGCCTCCTCGGCCGCGGGGCTTCGCGGGTCCGCGTGCCATCGGGCGGCCGGTACGAGGCCCGGGGCGATGGGTGTTCCGGGCACCAGCGCGAGGATTTCGTGCCGTGTGCGCGGGCGGAGCGGGATGCCGTGGATCCGGTACACGCGGGCCACCGCCGCCGTGCGGGAGTGCGGGCCGGTGTCGCCCGACAGGTGGGTCATCACGACGTGGCTGCCGGTGGGCAGGCCCGCGGTGAGGCGGTGGAGGACTCCACGCGGCCCGTACCGGTACGGGAGGTGCTGAAGGAGGGCGCCGACAACGACGGCGACGGGCTCGGTGAGGTCGAACATCCCGCGGACCCGGTCGTGCCCCCAGATGCCCTCCGGGAGCAGGGGTGACGCCCGAACACAGGCGACGAGGCCGGTGTCCGTGCTCGACAGGGCGCTCTGCAGGGCGTGGACAACCGGGTCGTCCTCGACGTAGACCACCCGGCAGGTGGCGTCGACCGCGTGGGCGACGTCGTGGACGGCGCGGCCCTCGAGCGGGACGCCCTGCGCGAAGTCGACGAACTGGCGTACTCCCGCCCGCGCGAGGTGGTCGACGGCGCGCCCCGTGAACAGCGCCGCGTCCCGGGCCGCCGTCCACAACCGCGGGTGGACCGCGAGCGCGGCGTCGGCCAGGGAGCGGTCGGCGGAGAAGTTCGTACGACCGCCCGCGAGGTAGTTGTTCACCCGGGCCACATGCGGCCGGTCCAGGTCGAGTTCGATGGGGAGGGAAGGCGCGTGCACGGCTACCGTTTCCTGATCGGGAAGGGGACCCCGGCCGAGCAAGGGGCGGGTGTCGTTCCTGCGCGGGGCTTGCTCTCGAACCAGTCGCGACCCGGCGGCCGCGGCACGGTGGGACACAAGGCGGGGGCGAGCCGCACACCCGGGTCGAAGATCCGCCACGGACCGGGACGCTCGCTGCCCTGCTGCCACAGCTGATGAAGCACCCCGGCCAGGCCGGGCCTGCGGGCCGCCGGCACCGCGTGCAGGTGCCGGGGCACACCGAGATACACGGCGCGCAGGGTCTCGACCGCCTGCCCGGCGGTGACGGTTCGCGTGCGCCCGCCGACACTGACGACGAACCGCAGTAATCGAGACCGGTGATGCCCTACACGCGGAATCGCGCTGCGCATCCCCCTCACCCGGCCACGGGAGGTGGGGTCCAGACGGGCGCGGTCAGACGACGCCGGGCCGGTGGGTCTCCCACAAGCGGCAGACGAGCCGGATCGTGGGCGACGGGCGCACCGCTGTCCCACGCCCGACGCAGACCGCGCAGCCAGTCGATCGCCCGTTGCGCCGACGGGAGTTCGTGATCGGGCATCAGCCACAGCCCGGCGCCGGTGGGTTCGTCTTCGGGGCCGGTGCGGATCAGGGCGAGAGCGAGTCCGGTGACCTTGGTGTTGTCGACGACGGCGAAGGCCGTCTCCGCGACCGTGCGCCTGCGCGAACTGGGTGTCCGGGGCAGGTCCCAGGCGTCGGTTTGACTGTCGAGCGCCGTGTCGAGGTCCGCCCGCAGGGTCTGCCACAGCGTCAGCGGCAGGGTCCAGACCCGCCCCACGGGCGCGTTCGGCGACGCGGGCCACCAAACCCGGGGCGCGTTGTCCACGGGAACGATCCCGAGAGCCGCGATCACCGCCGCGGCGTTGGAGGCCGGCTTGCACGGCCACGCGACGCCGCAGCGTGCGCATCGATCGCCGACGTTCCGGTGCTTTCGGCTCACCGCGTGCGTCAGGCGATCCTGCATGACGTACGGGTCCTCGGACCGAAAAGGGATCGGCCCCCTACGCGTGAGCACGTCCTCGCCCTGGGGACGGCGGCGCTTGGCCATCGGGAAATCCTCCGAACGGTGGGTGGGCTTGGGGTGTTCGCGGGTGGCAGACGAATCTCCGTTCTCCGTCGAGAGGCCCACCACCCGCCGTCGGAGTGCCGTGGATCCCCGTACGGGCGCTCCGGACCCCGGCTCCCTGCAGGCGGGGGCGAACGCAGGGATCGGGGCGAAGGAGAAACTGGGGGTTGGACACCAGCCCGCAACGGCGACCTGCGTCCGACCGGCCGCGCTGAGGGGTGAAGGCGCGGCCCGAACCCGGCGCAGGAGGCGGCGAAGCGTCAACCTGTGCCGGGAAAGATGGCGGCATCCGGTGGCACCGCCGAGGTCACTCAGAGATGCGTGAAGCGGATCGTGCCCGTCGTGCCTTCGACATCACTTCGCGCGAACTGGGCGTGATCCTCGCCCAGTTCGGCACTGATCGCCGCGTCCAACGCCGCCGGACCGAGACCGGGGAGAAGGGACGCGGCCTCGAAGAGGGCGAGCGCGGCGTCGTGCATGTGCGTTCGCTCGCAGTACGCGAGAGCCTGGACGACGGTGCGGCTGTCGAGCTCCAGCCGATCCCTGAACCACCACCGGCCGTCGGCGAGCCACACCCACCGCACGACGACGACGGCGCCTGCCGCGCGCCGGGGATAGGCGGTGAACGCCCGGCGTGGGGACGGGTCGGCGTCGAAGAATGCGTGCACGTGAGGTCGCCTTGGTCGCTGGGGTCGGGGACGAAGCGTGTGGCGGTTCAGGCCACGCGGTGCGCGAAACCGCTATGGGCGGAATCCGGTCTTGGCGGCTGGTTGTGTCAGCTGTCGACGTTGCGCGCCTGTACGACGCCACGGGAGCAGCGTCGTGCCAGGAGGGGCGCGTCAGGGAAACAAGTTGCCGCTTGGCGAGCGTGTCGAGGTCGGCGGCTTCCGGGAGGACGAACGCGGCCCGGATCCATTTGCCACCGGCCGGGGTGGGCCCGTAGGACAGCTCGTCCGCCAGGATCATGGCCATCTTCAGCCCACGTCCGTCCTCCGCGTTGGCATCGGGCTCCGGGTGGGGCGTGTTCCAGGCCAGCACCACGAACTTGTCGTCCGATACCGCAAACAGCAGGTGACCGTCCTCGACCCACCAGAACAGCGTGATAGGTCCGCTGGTGGTGTGTTTGAACGAGTTGGTGACCAGCTCGACGACCACGGAGAGAGGATCGTCGGGCGGCGCACCCACGGCAACGCACACTTCGCGAGTGTGCAGACGGGCGTTCTTGGCGGAGAACTCGGTTCTCGGCAGGTCCAGTCGTTGAGCGGGCAGTTCCATGATGCGCTTCTCCCTGCGGGTCGCACGGGCATCGCGGACAAGCCGTCTCGTGATCATGAAGATGCAGACGGTGACTGGAAATCACTGTGGAGCCCAAGGTGTCTCACGTCAAGCCTATGACTGGCATCATGCCAACTTCATTCCAATGGGGAGCCGAGCAGGTAGCCTGCCCTTGCCTCCGGAATGCTGTGCGCATACACCACCGTCGTGAGGTCACATCGGATGGAGATGCCATGGCTGCCGTCGAAATGAGCCCGCAGGTCGCACGCCGTGAACTCGGCAAAGAACTCCGCCAACAGCGCGAGCGAGCAGGCCTTACCGCTGACGAGGTGGCCGTGGAGGTCGACAGCAGCCAGTCGCAGGTCACACGCGTCGAGAGTGGCGACCGCACCTGCTCCAAGGAGATGTTCGCAAGGCTCCTCGCCCTGTACGAGGTGGAGGGCACGCTCCGGGATCGATTGGACGAGCTGCTGACTATCGCCCGAAAGCGCCAAGTCCCCTGGTATCGGAAACGGTACGGCGATCTGCTGTCCAAGAACTACGACCGAGTACTTGGCTTCGAAGAGGACGCCACGCACCGACTCGACTACCAATCCGTTCTGCTGCCCGCTCACCTTCAGACGCGCGAGTACGCGTTCGCGGTCACCGGCTCCGGGTTCGCGGCGCTCGGACCCGATCAGATCGACGGACTCGTCGAAATCCGCATGGCTCGGCAACTGCGACTCACCGGCGAGAACCCGCTCCACCTCGACTGCGTGATCACCCAAGCCGCCCTGAGCTTCCACGTCGGCGGCCTGGATGTGATGCAACGACAACTTCGGCATCTGCTCGAAGTCACCGAACTGCCCAACGTCAGCCTTCGCATCATCCCCTGGGAAGGCGGGGAGAACGGAACACAAAGCGGCAGCTTCAACATCTTCAAGTTCGCCGAAGGCGTCGATGACGTGGCGTTCGCTGAATCCGTGGCCGGTAGCGTCCTCCTGGACCAGCCCATGGACCTGCGGCGCGTCAACCGGCTCTACACGAACCTGGCCGCGAAGGCTCTCTCGCCGGAGGAGAGCCGAAACCTGATCACGAGTGTCGAGAGGGAACTGACCGTATGAACCCGAACAACTTGTACAGCGCCCCGCTGGACGGTGCCACCTGGTACAAGAGCAGCTACACCGCCAGCAACGACCAGTGCGTGGAGATCGCTGAACTCCCAGCGCTGCCCGCAGTTGCGATCCGAGACTCGAAGAACATCGAGTTGCCCGCGAGCCGCGTCTCAGCGACGGGGTGGACGGCGTTCGTGGGAGCCCTCAAGTCCGGCACCTTGGTCACAGCATGAGCGCGAAGTCGGACCTCTACGCGCAAGATCTCACTGGCGCGGTGTGGCTCACGGCCCCAGGATCCTCAGCGGACGATCGGATCGAGATAGCGGAACTGGAGGGCGGCGCCATGGCTCTGCGGAATCCAGCCGATCCCGTGGGCGCAATACAGAGGTACACCGCCGAAGAGTGGCAGGCATTTCTACGCGGTGTCCACGACGGCGAATTCGACCGATAGAACAGCGGAGGGCCCCAAGCGACGTGGGGCCCTCCGAGTCTTTGATACCACTCGCAACCAAGCAGAATCAGTGCCTGCCCGGCGCCTGCGGTCCAAGCGGTATCTCGCCCGCGAGTGCCTCATCGAAATCCTCCGCCGGGACCGTGGTCATGCGGCCGGTGTAACGGCGGCGCATGACCGAGTCGTCGGCGACGAAGCCGCAGCGAGTCAGGCGCCCGGCGATCGCGCGGACCAGCGCCACCCGGGGCGGAGTCGGGGCGCAATGCAGCCAGTTCGTTAGCTCACCCCCACTCGCGTAGGGACTTCCCGGAGAGGCAGCAGCGGCCTTGGCGCGCTCCGGCTCACCCCCCTGCGTGGGGGCTTCCTGGCTATGACGTCTTGAGTTGGCCCCACCCGGATGGCTCCACCTGGCGCCGACAGATGTTCGATGACGCCTCGAACTGGCCCCACCCAGCGGGTGTCCGCCCAGGTCAAGGGGTGGGGCCATTTCAGACCGTCCTTGAAGCGTCAACCATCTGGGGCCAATTCGAGCCGTCCGAGTGGGGCCGCTGGGAACCGTCATAGCCAGACTTCCAGCGGCACGAGGGCATCACACGTGCGCTCGCCGGCTCACCCCCACCTGCGTGGGGACTTCGATGTCGGCCATCTCCTGGTCGGAGAGCTCTCGCGGCTCACCCCCACCTGCGTGGGGACTTCCGCCACCGCGGCCTGAACTTGCGCAAGAGCTGCGGCTCACCCCCACCTGCGTGGGGACTTCCCGGCGAGGAGGAGGGCGTCTCCTTTGTCGGACGGCTCACCCCCACCTGCGTGGGGACTTCCGCGCCCTGGCGACGCCTTCGGCCAGAAACGTCGGCTCACCCCCACCTGCGTGGGGACTTCGGCCATCACACTGCTCGCCGACCTTGAAGCTGGGCGGCTCACCCCCACCTGCGTGGGGACTTCCGGCCGGCGGCGGTGATCATCCGACCGACGCACGGCTCACCCCCACCTGCGTGGGGACTTCGCACTTCGGCGGGATCATCCACGTCAACACGGGGGCTCACCCCCACCTGCGTGGGGACTTCGCGCGCGAGCAACGGGACATCGTGCTCCGCGACGGCTCACCCCCACCTGCGTGGGGACTTCCTCTGCTCACTACGTGATGCCATCGAGACTCACGGCTCACCCCCACCTGCGTGGGGACTTCCCGATCGTGCGGACCACCGCCTGACCGGCCGCCGGCTCACCCCCACCTGCGTGGGGACTTCCGAAGCCTGGGGATGCGGGCACCCACCACCGGCGGCTCACCCCCACCTGCGTGGGGACTTCCGCCAAGGCGCCCGACGCCGAGGTTCACGCGGCGGCTCACCCCCACCTGCGTGGGGACTTCTTCATCGACCCCGGCACCCAACAGATGGCGGTCGGCTCACCCCCACCTGCGTGGGGACTTCCTTCCTGACCTGCGGGTTCGTGGAGGCTTTGCCGATTCGTGATCTCAGTCGGGCCATTGCGGCAAGATCTCTGCCTGAATTCGCTTCGGGCGAGCGACTCCTCGCAGAGGGCGGCATTATCGAATGGTTCATCCTGTTCACGGCGTTGGTCGCGTGGATGGGTATGTCGGTTCAAGGTACGGGCACGGCACCGGCGGACAAATAGCCCGCACCGTCGGGGACGTGGCCTGAGTGCGAGTCAGGATGTCAGTGCCTGCATCTCGCCCGCGCGGATGTCGCCGACGGCAGTGGTACGGGTTGCGCCCAGGGTGCCGGTCTGCCCGCCGCCAGCCCAGGTGACGGTCCAGTGGGTGGTGGCGGTGACGGTGTGGACGCCTGGTCGCGTGTAAGTGTGTCCGCAGTCGGGGCTGGGCTGCGCGCTGCGGGCCGGCGTGCCAGGGGTAGTGCAGGTGACGACGGCTCCGTCGCCCATGGTCCAGGTGATGCGGTCGACGACGGCGGTCGCGGTGACCGACAGGCCGGGTACTGCGGCGGTGGCGGTTGCCGGTCCCCAGGTGGCGGGGGTGGCGTCGACCCACAGCCAGGTCGGCAGTCCGACCAGGCCGGTCTTGCCGGGGCCGGGGGTGAGGTGGACGGTGGGCGCGTCGAGGGGGATTTGCGCGGAGGCGCGGGCGCCGAGTTCGGCCGGGGTCGGTGGTGGTGGGGCGCCGCCGGGCAGGTTGAAGTCGATCGTGCCGCTGCACAGTTCCGCGTTCAGGACGGTGGGCGCACCGGGGCATTGGGTGTCGTCGGGGTCCTTCGGATCCACCGGAGCCGGGACAGACGAGTTCGTTCCGGCCGGGACGGTGCCGCCGGTACCGGTGGATCCCGTACCCCCGAATCCGCCGGATCCATCGGTCTCGACTTCGAGAGCGACGCTTCGCCCGTCCACCTGCACGCCCGGTGGGCGTGGCGGGGGGTTCGACGGTGGGGTGTCCGCCGCAAAGGCGGCTGGTGACGCGCCCAACCACAGCACACCAGCGGTGATGCCCAGGCGGGTCAGCATGTGCGGTCCCGTTCGGAACGCATGTCCGACACCTGCCACAGACCTGTGGTCTGAGTCAGGGTGAACGTCTTGCGGTACCGGGGCGATTGGGGCGGTGGTGTGTATGGGCTCCCGTCCGCCTTGGTCACGTACCGGCGGCTGATGTCGATGCAGTCCACGATCGTCACCGTGGGGACCGGCGGTGCGAGGGCCACGGTCGCCGTAGGTGTCAGCGCCCCGTCCGGCCCGTGTGTGGTGATCCGATCTTTGGCCGTGTCGACGGCGATCTGCCGAATGAGCTCCGCAGCCCGCCCTGTCGACAGCCGCGACACCGTCGCCTCGTCCAGCGGGTCACCCGCGTCGACCGCGAGTTGGAGAGCCCGCCACTGTCGATACACCTCCAGCGCCTGCGTCCGCGCCGCCTCCTCGGGGCTCGGCGCCGGCACTGCCTGGCTGGACGGTGGTGCCGGTGGCGGGGTAGTGCGCGCCGCGGTCGTGTCGCCGTCGTCATCGCCGCCGCACCCGGCAACCGCCAGCAGCACCACGGCTATCGCGGCCGTGGCCGTGCTCCGTCCCACGTGTCCCCCTCGGTCGGTTGTGATCACACACCGTACCCGGGTCGCGACCGGGGTGGGGAGCCGTTCGCCCCGGCCTCGAATGGCGTGCTCCACGTCGCGTGGGGACTTCTGGAGGAAGACCGGGACCACGATAGAGGCAACCGGCTCACCCCCACCTGCGTGGCGACTTCGACGCGAGCGGTAGTACGTCGTGGGGCAGTGGCGGTTCACCCCCACCTGCGTGGGGACTTCGCGATCGAGTCCGCGCTGAACTCGGTGCGCCACGGCTCACCCCCACCTGCGTGGGGACTTCGCCCGAGTGACCGATCCGCTCCCGGTCGTCGTCGGCTCACCCCCACCTGCGTGGGGACTTCGAATCCATCACTGGACGGCATCAGGCGTCCGCCGGCTCACCCCCACCTGCGTGGGGACTTCTCCGATGTGGCGTCCGCGTCGAGCACGGCGTCCGGCTCACCCCACCTGCGTGGGGACTTCCAGCGAGGAGAGGTCCGAGGAGCGCAGCGAGACGGCTCACCCCCACCTGCGTGGGGACTTCCCGTTGAGGGAGGGCAGGATGCGCCGGATGGACGGCTCACCCCCACCTGCGTGGGGACTTCACTTGCTGACCTGCAGGTTCTTGGAGGCTTTGCCGATTCGTGATGCGAATCGGGCTATTGAGGCAAGGTCCCTGCCTGAATTCGCTTTTGAGCCAACCCTTGGGCCAACGACTCCTGGTGAAGGCGACGTTATCAAGCGAATCATCCCATTAATGACGTTGGCCCGGAGAGGTGAACGTATAGGTTCAAGGTATGGGCACGGCACCGACGGATGCCCGCGCTTGGCCAGGGCCCTGGCTCGTGGGCACGTCAGGACGTCAGCGCCTGCATCTCGCCCGCACGGATGTCGCCGACCGTGGTGGTGCGAGTGGCGGCCAGGGTGCCGGTCTGTCCGCCACCGGCCCACGTGATGCTCCAATGGGTGGTGGCGGTGACGACATGAACACCGGGTCGCGTGTACGTATGTCCGCAATCAGGGCTGGGATGCGCACCCCGCGCCGGACTGTACGGCGTGCCCGGGGTGGTGCAGGTGACGACGGCGCCGTCACCCATCGTCCAGGTGATGCGGTCGACCCGAGCCGTCGCGGTCACCGACAACCCGGGAACCGCTGCGGTCGCCGTCGCGGGACCCCACGCCGCCGGAGTGGCATCGACCCACAACCACGTGGGCAGTCCGACCAAACCGGTCTTTCCGGGGCCGGGGGTGAGGTGCACCGCAGGCGCGTCCAGGGGGATCTGGGCGGAGGCCTGGGCTCCGAGTTCGGCCGGAGTGGGCGGCGGGACGACGTTACCGCCACCGCCGGGATTGGGATCGATGCTGCCCATGCACTGGGTCACGTTCAAAACGCGCGCCGCCCCCGGACACTGCGTGTCGTCCGGGTCCTTAGGATCCACCGCCACCGGAGCCGTCCCGGTACCCGTCCCCGCCGACACCGTCGAACCCCCACCCGAAGGCTTCCCAGGTGGTTTTCCGGAGGTAGCGGCTCCCAAGCTCAACTCACTGCCGTCACCGCCCAGTTCGATGTCCACACCAGGCGGCAGCGGCGGAGGTGTCGGGGTAGCGGCCCAGGCGTGAGCGGTGCCGGCCACCAAAATGAGCGCCGTAGCCGTTATGACTCGGTTGGTTAGCATGTGCGATCCCTTTCCGAGCGCATGTCCGCGATCACCCAAGAGCCTCCGGCGCTCGGCTGTTGGGCGATGAAGGTCTTGACGTACCTGGGCGACTGCGTGGGTACGGAGAACGGCTTACCAGTGTCTCGGTAGACCGGGACGCGTTGACTGGTGTCGATACAGTCCTCCACCGTGACCGAAGGCGGCGTACCGGTGAGCACTGTCATCACCACCTTCGGGGCCTTCACCCCCTGCGGCCCGCGCACCACCACCCCGTCGTTGTCGACCTGGGTCACCACGCCACGCAGGAGTGCGGCGGCACGGCCCGTTGCGACCTTGGCCAAAGCTCCTTCGTCAAGCGGGTCGCCGCCCTCCAACGCCGCCTGAAGAGTCCTGAAGCGGTCGTATACCTCGAGAACCTGGGTTCGTGCCGCATCCTCGGCACTCGCCGTGTGTGGGACTGGGCTCAATGGCGGAGCCGACGAAGGACGGGGCTTCGGCTTGGACTCGTCCGCCCCACCGCACCCTGCCACGGCCACCACCGACAGCAGCATGGCTATCGCGGCTGTTCCCCTACTCCGACTCACACGCCCTCCCCGACGATCCGATCACACAACGTATCGAGGAGGTGTCGCTGGTCCCAGACCCGTGACGACTTCAAGTCTCTTCCAGGAGGATCACGCACATGCAAAATGGCACTTTATCTAGCTTTACGCACTGTGAAATGTGAACGCGGGAAGCGCATGGAGCCTGCCTGTGCGGAGGGACGTTGCGATCTGGTGCGTGGGCTTCGCCAGCGCCTCTCACCGCCGCCGCCGACACTCAACCGTTGAGCTACGAACGCGCAACGCAGCCGACTCCACGGCGGCGCCTCGTAACGAGCCACCACCAGGCCGGGCTTCGGATCATCGCCCCCTCCCGCTTGGGAACTTCCGATGGCGCACGTACTGATTGCGCCCGCCGGCCGACTTTGATCGGTGGTTGCCGGGTCGTAACTCCCGCCTGAGGGCACGGGTTCGAAGTCCGGGCCAACCCCGCCTCCCAGTCAACGCACATCCGCGTCCGGTGAGCCTCGCGCCACCCCGTCATGTCCGGGATGACGCATGCTTCGTCTTCTCCGGACGGCCGCCCAGCCGGCCGTCAAGGTTCCGGGACGCTCGCATTCGACTCCGGGGGCCGCCGTCGCCTCGGCCGTCGGTTTCGTGCCGCGCTCACACCACTTCGATACGCTGCCTTCCGCCGTGATAAGGATCTCCAAAAATCAAGAGATTCTCATTACCACCACCCCAATCGGACGAAGCTGCAGATAACGACTGTGCCGGGTTGCCTGGATTCGTCCGCAGGGAGGATCGTGCAGAACATCGTGTACATCCGCCGATCGGGGGATCAGGATGCACCTGGAGTTCGTGGCGATCGACCCGGATACCCGGGATGGCAATTGCCCCACCGTCTGGGTCGAACGGGACGCCGGGGAACTGATCCTTCAGGGCTGGAACGCCCTGCCGGGACACGCGACCGAGCCCGTTCGTGAAGGGGAATCGATCGTCCGACTGCCCGCACGTATGACGCACGGCGTGCGGACGGCGTGTGACATCGCGGAGCGGTGCAACCCGGCTCCCGCAACCGACTCGGCTACCGCGCCGGCGGTGCGAGTCGACACTCGAACCGGGGAACTGGTCGTGCGAGGCTGGGACGCACCGGCGGACATCCTCGCGGGCTGCTTGGAGACGGGGCATCCCCGAGAGTGAATCGGTGGTGCGGCTGCCGATTTGGACGGTAGACGCGGTACGGAGGGCATGTGACATCGCTGACGGCCTGGTCTCCGGATCAGCCTGACTACCCGGCGCTGCTGGACGATTGCCGTTCCTCGGCAGTGCACATGGAGATGCGCGACGCGTACGCGGTCTCCCACGAGGACGAGGACTGGTCGGCGTGGTTGGCAAGGGACCGCGACCCCGCGCGCAACGAGGAACGATGGTCGCCGTTCTGCGAGGCGATGGCGCGGGCGACCGCGCGCGGCGTGGTGGCACGGCGGCTCCGAGTCGTCTCCACGCCGGTCACGGAGTACGCGAAGTTCGAATACGCCGGTACCCCGGCCAACGTGCGCGCCGGGGAACTGGATCGGTGGCTTCCCAGAGCCGATGCCCGGGAACTGCTGCTGCCCGCGCTGGACTTCTGGGTGCTGGACGGGCAGCGGGTGCTCCTGCACCACTTCGACGGCGACGGCGGATGGCTCGGTCACGAGTTCGACGACGACCCGGACCTGGTGGGGCTCTACGCAGGCGCGTTCGACCGGCTATGGCATCGCGGTACCCCACACGAGGACTTCAAGGTCTGAACCACCGTCTCGATCATGGCCAAGTCCCCGTCCTCGGCCGCGCAGCATGCCCGTGAGACACTGGCGGCCCGGCTCAAGGAAGTAATGCTCCGCGCCGGCCTGGACGGAGTGAAGGTGGCCGCAGCCGCCGGATGGCACGCTTCCAAGTCGTCGCGGCTCCTGACCGCGACGACGCTGCCCAGCGTGAACGACATCCGGGTGTGGTGTCGCGTCTGTGGCACCACAGGACCAGGTCGACGACCTCGTGGCCGCGATGTTCACGGTCGAGGTAGATGTACTCGTCGTGGAAGCGCCGCGAACGCGGAGGGCTGACCCGCCTCCAGAACTCCTACCTACCGCTGTACGAACGCACCCGGACGTTCCGCACCTACGCCTCGGACATGGTGCCCGGAACCCTACAGACACACGACTACGCGCAATCGCTGTTCGCCACCCTCTCGCGGTTCCGGGGCGTACCGGACGACTCCGAGCGAGCCGCCGCGGCGCGGGTGGAACGATCGCGGATCATGCAGCGTCCCGGACGGCGTACGTTCGCGTTCCTGCCCGAGGAGGCGGTGTCGCACCATCGAACCGCGGACGCCCAGGGGATGTCCGGGCAACTCACCCACTTGCTCGCCGTCATGACGTATCCGCAGGTGTCCATCGGGATCATCCCGTTCGCGGTCAGTCCCGTCACCGCGCCGGCCGCCGGGCGGTGTGGGCGATGGAAGCCTTCAGCCTGGTCGGACCGTCACGTGTGAATCATGCCTCTGACCTGCGTCGAAGCAATTTTTCAAGATCGATTCCGTTGACAGTGTTGCGAGCTTGGCAACGGTGACGTGCACCAAAGCCATCCCGATCACCCCTGTGCATCATCCGGAACAGCATTCCGAGCGAGCGCAAGCCCCCTCCCCGACGGAGAATTCCGATCTGACCATCGGTTGGGTTATCGCCCATCGGAGCGCCGGGCGGCCACAGCGTCCGTGTAAAGCTCGGTGGTCAACGCATCGTCACCGATCCCCAGACTCTCCAGCACGTCCCGCACTGTGGCCAAGGCGTCCGCGACCTGGTGGTCGGCCTCGACCAGGGTCTCGATCTCGATGAACGTCTCGTCCAACTCGGGGACGCGCACGAGCGTGGCGAGCAACCGGTGGCCGTCCCGCTCGAGGTCGTAGTTCCGGCAGCGCTTCTCGAACTCGATCGTCGGCGTGTACCCGAGTCCACGCAGCACGGCATGAGCGGCGGCAGCGTCCTCGACGCGCGTCTCGTGCTCCGGCTTCGATCCGGACGCCTCGTCGACCCGCGCGCCCTTGTACGTCATCATCGAGATGGTTTCGGCTCCGTGTACGGTCCTGATCCGCAGCTCGCGGTCCCCGGCCGTGAGCGTGCGTTCGGGATCGTCGTAGTACGTGTCCTGGTAGACCTCGGGGCGTCCGGCCGCCAGCTTCTCCAAGGCGTCGAGGACGTGTTCCGGGTCGCGCACGCGGGCCTTCAGCTCTGCCTCGATCATCAGGTGTCCTCCCACTCAGGCGGGCAACAGCGCGCCTTCATCCATGAGTCCGTTGAACATACGGCGAAACCCCCTGTACAGGGGGCCGTATGGCGTCTCCATGACCTTGTACAGCGCCGATTCGTGGCCCTCCCAGCCCGAGTCGAAGGCGGACACATACACGACCTTCCCGACCCGGATCAGACGCCATGTGGGGAGCGACCGGTACCAACGGATCTCAACGTCACACACGTCGGTCAGATCGCGGAGCCGGGCCGCGGTGAGACGCACTCCGTTGGCCATGCTCTCTGCGGATTCACCGATCTCCGCTGCTCGGTCGGCCAGCGCCGGGCACTCGGGATCGAGGAGGAGCACGCGCAGACGCAGGCGTTTGCCATCTGCTCGAGTCAAGGAGCTACGTAACAGCGAGTCGTTCAGGCCGATCAGGCCCAGCCCCCGGACTGCCAGCACATCCAGTTCGTCGGCCGTGCGCGCTGCGCGTTGGATCTCGTCGGCCGCGGCAGCCTGTTCGGTGAAGACGCGCACAACCTCCGGGAAGGCGGCCAGGTCGAACGCTCGGCCATCGCCACAAGCTTCACGCCGAATCGGGCATTTGCGGCAGGCATTCTGCCTGAATTCGCTTCGTAGGACAACGATCGCTCGCGCTTGGTATCAGCATGTGCGCTCCCGTTGGGCGTTGACATCGGTCACCCGCCAGCCAGCGGCGGCCGAGTCACGCGTGACGACGACGCCCTGGACGCTTCTGGACGCTGTCGTCACGACTTCTGCGGGCGTGCCGTCCCGGTTCGTGGCCCGTCGACCGCTGACGTCGATACAGTCCTCCAGCGTCACGGTGGGTACCGTCGCGGCCAGCGAGACGCTCACTGTCGGCGTCGTGTGAATCGTGGTTCTGGATCAATTTCCGTGCCAGAGCCACGGAGGGTCACCGGAGCCGCGATCATGAACGGTCGTGGCTGACGATCCCCTGCAAGACCTCTGGGTCCACCAGACCGCCGACGTCGCGGTCAACACCTTGACCATCCGCGCCGACCGCGTGACCGTCCACGCCGCCACGACCAACGACGAGGCGGGATGCCCGTCGTGCGGAACTGTCTCGACCCGGGTGCACAGCAGCTACGTACGGCGGTTGGACGACCGCGCGGCGGGCGGGCGCCGGGTGGTGGTCGAGTTACGGGTCCGCAGGTTCCGCTGCCGTGAACGAGCGTGCCCCCGGGCCACATTCGTCGAGCAGGCAGCGGGGCTGACCTTCCGTCACGGACGGCGGAGCCAGGGCCTACAGACCGCGCTCCAACAGCTCGCCCTGGCCCTGGCCGGGCGAGCCGGCTCCCGCCTGGCGGAAACCTTCGCGGTCCCGGTGAGCCGTTCCACGCTCCTGCGGCTGATACGAGCCCTGCCGGATCCGGCGCACGCGGTGCCGCGTGTTCTGGGCGTCGACGAGTTCGCCCTGCGCAAGGGCCACGTCTACGCCACGATCCTGGTCGACATCGAGACCCGCCGCGCAGTCGATCTGCTGCCCGACCGCAAGGTCGAGACCGTCCGCTCCTGGCTCGCCGACCACCCGGGTGTGGAGGTCGTCTGCCGCGACCGGTCGGCCTCCTACGCCGAAGCCGTCCGGCTCGGCGCCCCGGACGCGATCCACGTCGCCGACCGCTTCCACTTGTGGCAGAACCTCGCCGACGCGGTGGAGAAGACCGTCCTCCAGCACCGGACCCTGCTACCTGAGCCCGCCCCTGCGGCCGAGTCGGTTCCGGCTGTCGTCCTGGCGTCCGTCAACTCCGAGCCCCGCCGGACCGGCCGGCTGTCCGACCGGGTCCGCGAACAGCACGCCGCCGTCCACGCGCTCATGGACGACGGGTTCAGCCTGCGCGCCGTCGCTCGCAGACTGGACCTGGCTCGCGGCACAGTCCGCCGACTGGCCCGCGCGAAGGACCCCGACGAACTGCTCGTCGGCCGCTGGACAGGACGCACCAGCATCCTCGACCCCTACAAGCCCTACCTCGACCAGCGGTTCGCCGAGGGCCACACGATCGCCCGGCGTCTCTTCCAGGAGATCCGGCAGCGTGGCTTTCCAGGGCAGGAGCAGATCGTCCGCGAGTATGTCCGCCGACTCCGCGCGTCGTTTCCCAATCAGGACCCGCCCCGACGCAAGCCCTCTGTCAGGGACGTGACCGGCTGGATCACCCGCCGGCCCGACCGCCTGCGCGATGAAGAGGCCCAGCAGCTCAAGGAGATCCTGGCCCGCGTCCCGGCACTCGCCACCGCCGCCGGGCACGTCAGGGCCTTCGCCGAGCTGATGAACGACCGCCGCGGACGAGAACTCAAGGACTGGATCACACGCGTCCGGCAGGACCAGGTCCCGGCCCTTCGCAGCTTCGCCAACGGTCTCCTGCAGGACCTCGATGCGGTCGTCGCCGGCCTGACCCTGAGCTACAGCTCCGGCGCGGTCGAGGGCCACAACAACAAGATCAAGATGATCAAGCGCCAGATGTTCGGCCGCGCCGGCTTCGACCTCCTGCGCAAACGCGTCCTCCTCGCGGCATGACGTCGTTGGTCGTGGCGGCGTGGACGGTCACGCGGTCGGCGCGGATGGTCAAGGTGTTGACCGCGACGTCGGCGGTCTGGTGGACCCAGAGGTCTTGCAGGGGATCGTCAGCCACGACCGTTCATGATCGCGGCTCCGGTGACCCTCCGTGGCTCTGGCACGGAAATTGATCCAGAACCCGATTTCACACGACGCCGACACTCACGCTGCGCGGGGAGTGGACGATGGGCCCTCGGACCGTGATCCCATCGTCTGAGGTAGCCGAGGCCAGCCCCCGAATTACGGCGGCTGCCCGACCGGTTGCGATGCGATCCAGCTCCGCAGTGTCCAGCGCGGCCCCACCGGTGACCCGGATCTGGAGATCCCCGTACCGCCCGTACACCTCGAGCGCAGCTGTCCGGGCAGTCTCCTCGGGGCTCGGGACCGGCGTGGACTGGCTGGACGGTGGAGCCGGCGGCGGAGTGCTGCGTGCCGCAGTCGTGCCGCCGTCATCGCCACCACACCCGGCAACCGCCAACAGCACCACGGTTATCGCAGCCGTGCCCGTGCTCCGCCCCACGTGTCCCCCTCGGTCGTCAATCACGCACCGTACCGAGGAAGTACCACCACGACCACAGCCGTGACCACCGAACGAACCCTCGAAGCCGAAGCCGGCCGACTTGAGACCTCGCCCAGCGCGAGTCCACGGCGAACGAGAGCATGCCGACGGGCCGGACGGTTACCGAGCATCGGCACCGGAAATCCCCACGCAGGTGGAGGCGAACCTCGAACCCGAGCTCTGCTGCGTCAGGCGACCGGCTGCAACCGTCACGAAGTCGGCACGGCGCTGTGCCGCTACCGATCGTCGGCCGGTCCATGACCCATCGCGGCTCGCCCCACCTGTGTGGGGACTTCGGTGTCCCACAACGGTCCGGTGGTCGCCAGGATGGCTCACCCCCACTGGCGTGGGGACTTCGTGCGCGTCGTGCCGTTCGCGGCGCGCGAGGACGGCTCACCCCCACTCGCGTGGGGACTTCGCCGGTGGTCAGGTCGCTGCCAGTGGACTGGGCGGCTCACCCCCTGGTCGATCTCCATAGCCGAGAACGACGTGCCGGTACGCGGTCGAGCCGTACGCGCCGGGCCGAGCCCGGGCAAGGTCGCCCTGGGGTTCGTCGGTGGGCGGTGCGAGGTCGGGCCAGTTCACCGATCCAGAATGCCCGAGTTGCGTTTGAGGGGCGCGGCGCCTGGATCGAACTCGCCCACCTGGGGAGCCTCGTCGACCCCGCAGCACCGGGAAGTCGACCCCATCGCGCCCGCTGGGACGCCACCGCCACCGCATATCTGCTCGACCACCTCATGAGCCGGGACCCGAACCTGACCGACGCCCCGCTGGACCGCCTCAGCGCGCTCGCCGGAATCCCGATGACTCCGGACCCGCCCGTTTCCTCCCCTGTTCAGGACAGCCTCTGGGAGTAAGCACATGAACGTCACACCCACCGTCGGTCCGACGCTCCCGTCGGTGGGTTGCGCGAGTCGGGTACGAGGGGCGAGGCAAGCCGGGTCGCCGGGCACGATCGGGGTCGGCGCGCACGCGAGAGGTGTTCCGATGCATTTCGGTCACGAGTCTCCTGCGGGTCGGTAGGCGTCCCTGTCCTGTTGGAGGCGCCACAGGTCGCGCATCAGGCCGGGCCGGTTGATCAACTCGTGGAAGGTACCGGACTGCACCACGCGTCCCTTGTCCAGGACGACGACGCGGTCGGCGATCGAGGTGTTCGCCAGGTTGTGCGTGACCAGGACGACCGCGCGGTCGCCGGCAAGGTCGCGCAGACCGGTGAAGATCCGGTGTTCGGCCCTGGGGTCGAGGTCCGAGGTGGGTTCGTCCATGACGAGCAGGCCCGCGTCGCGGTGCGCGGCTCTGGCGACGGCGATGCGCTGCCACTGTCCGGGGGACAGGGCCACCCCGCCCCACCACTCCCGGGCCAGGAGGGTATTCAGCCCCGATCGCAAAGTCTTGAGGACGTCGTCGGCTCCGCCGGCCCGCGCCGCACGCTCCACCGCGCGGTCTCCGTCCACGCGTGGCTGGCCGAGTGTGATGTTCTCGCGTGCGGTCATGGGCCAGCGGGCGAAGTCCTGCGGGACAACCGAGGTCTGCCTCCACATCGCCTGCGGGTCCAGGTCGGTGACGCTGACCCCGTCCCAGGTGACGACGCCGGTGGTGGGCAGGTTGAGCCCCGACAGCAGTTTCATCAGGGTCGACTTTCCGGATCCATTCTCGCCGACGACGGCCACGATCTCGCCTTGGCGAACCTCGAAGTCAACGCCGTGCAGGGTGTCCCGGTCGGCCTCGGGGTAGCGGAAGACGACGTCTCGGAGGGCGATGTGCCGCGGTCGGTCCGGGACGATGTCGCCGCGGTCCAGGCGTTGTCCCGCCGCTTCGGTGACGAACCGTTCCCAGTCGTCGAGGTACAGGCCGGTCCGCAGCAGGTCGCGGCCGTAGCCGACCAGTCCCTGCAGGCCGGTGCTCGCCGAACGCAGGGCGAAGATCGCCGTGCCGGCGGACGCCGCGGAGATCCGCCCGGTTCCCAGCAGCAGCATCACCGCGCCCCACACCACCGCGGACGCCACCCCGGTGGCGAGGGCGCCGACGACGCCGATCTTTGCCCGGTCCCAGGCGGCTCGGTTGTTGGTGGCCTCCACCCGCACCGCGCTGGCCTTGTACTTGTCCAGGAGGTAGGGGGCCAGGGTGTCGGTGCGGACCTGGTCGGCCTGTTCCTTCGCGATCAGGTGCCACCGCAGCATCGACATCACTCGGCGGTCCTTGTGCGTGGCCACGACCGCCAGGTACGTGACCCGTTCGCCCCGGATCGAGGCCATCGCCTGCGGGATGGCTGCCAGCAGGAGCAGCGGCAACAACAGCGGATGCAGGCTGGCCAGTACGACGCCCGCAGCGATCAGCGTGGCCAGGGCGGAGATGTAGTTCTGGGACTGCCCGATCATGTCCCGGCTGACGTCCACGCCCCGCTCGGCCGCGTCGAAGCGGTCGTTGAAGCCCGGATGGTCATAGGCGGCCTGTTCGGCGTTGGTCGCCGCCTCCAGCATCTTGTACTCCGCCTCGCGGCAGATCCGGGGCGAGAGCCGGTTGGACAGGCCCTGGATGACGATGCCCAGCAACGCCCGCAGGCCGGCGGTAGCGGCCAGCACCGACACCGCCGGGACCGCCGCGCCCAACCGGCCGGGGTCGTGTGCCGTCTCGATCAGCACGGAGAACGCGGCCGTGGTCGCGAACAATCCCAGCGCGGCGGACACTCCGGACACGAGTTGGCAGGCCAGCAGCCACACGACCGCCTTGCGGTCGACCTCCCACGCCAGGGCGAAAGTTCGGCGGACCAGCGACGGGAGGCGGCGGGCCATGCTGCGACCGGTCAGCAACTCGGCCAACTCCAGGCTGTCGCCGCCCGGGTGGTCATAGGCCAGCCGCTCCTCGGCGGCGTCCTCCGAGCCCGGCTCCCCTGCGTCGCCGTCCTTGTCGCGCAGCTTGGCGGCGGTTTCCGTCACGCTCCGGCCCTCTCTTCGACTTGGCGTTCGGTCAATATCCGCGCGGCCATCTCGGGCAGTGCCGGGCCCGCGTCGAGGATCACGCGCAGCGGGTCTCTCGTGGTGTGTCGTACGCGCTCGGATCACCGGGGCGTTGCGCGTGCACGGAGAGCCGAGCGTCGGCCCGGTAGGCATCGAGCCCGGCCCGAGCGATGCGCGGAGAAAAAAGGGACGGCCTGAATCTCATCACGCAAAGTGTAAAGACCCTTACTGAAAGGCACCGTCGTGCGGAGTCGTCGGAAGGAGACCCTGCGTCGTTCTCCGGGCCGGCGACATCGTGCGAACGATCGGCCACTGGGCGGGTCAAAGCTGCCTGCGGAGTGTGATTTCGGCCTGTTCCACGGCCGCGGTCAGGGCCTGCGCGTGGGCCGTGGAGAGACTTCCGGCGCCGAGCCGCGATGCGGTCAGCACGGCATGGAGTGCCTGTGTCTGCCCACCGGTCAGATGGGAGCACACCGGGTGGTGGTTCAGGACGTCGCGGGCGGCGTAGGCATCGAGGGCGGCTACGTCGACGAGAGCGTCCCGCACGAGGACGGCGTCGGGGCTCGTGGGTTCGCGGCTCAGGTCGAGCGCGGTGAGCCCGACTCGCACCTGGAACGCGGCGGTCGCCGGGTCGGGCGGGGCGATCGCCGGGAGTGCCTCCCGCAGGGCGAGGTCAGGGTCCGGTTGCCGGGGCCGGCAGCAGGCACGCAGGAGGGCCGCGACTGCGTTCTCCCACGGTTCCGCAGGGATGCTGGTGTCGATCATGGCGCGGGCCTGCCGGTCGAGGCCGCGGTCCATCAGCGAAATGATCATGATCTGGCGGCCGTCGAGCAGTCGGTTGCCGACGCCGCGGTGGGCGGCCATGGTTTCGGCGGCCTCGGTCCAGCGGCCGATCCGCGCCAGGGCCCTGGCGCCGTCGATGAGCACGGTCACCCACAGTTCCTCGCAGACCTTGCGGTGGTCCGCGTCCGTGCCCGTCAACACCGACAGGTCGACCGCTTGGTCGCGGATTTCGGTTGTACCGCGCCGCTGGGCGGCGCGGTACAACCGCTGCAGGACCTCGTAGGCGCCTTCGCCGTCGCCTTCGCGGATGAGCAGTCGGGCGATGTTCACCACGGGCATGAGCGCCATCACGGCGATGTCCCCGGTGAGGCGTCCGGCTTCGGCGAAGACGCGGTGCTGTCTCCAGCACAGTTGGGCGGCGAGGTCGGGCATCCCGACGTCGGAGGCGATCAGCGCGGCGTAGTTGAGGACTCCGCTCGCGCGGGCCACCAGGTCGCGGTGGCCCGCGTCGGCGGGCGGGACGGCCAGCGCGGTAAGTTCGGTGATGCGCTCGGCCAGGGGTAACCCGGTTGCCTTGGGTCGGCGCACCAGGGGGATGCGGCCGGCTATCGCGGGGATCATCGGCTCAGCTCCTGCGTGGCCAGTCGACGACGAGGCGGCTGTGGGTCTTGTCGACGACGAAGCGCGGGTCGGCGGCCGTCAGTTGGTCGCGGGCGTCGCCGACGGCCATGCGGAAGCCGGGTTCGGGCGCGTTGTTGCCCCAGCCCCGGTCCCACTCGCCGATCTCGCCAGCCACCTGGTCGGCGAGCGCGGCGGCGCGTGGGCCGTGGCCGATGACGCCGATCTCCCAGAATCTTCCCTGCTCGTCCTGGCCTTCGCGCACGGTCAGGTAGGCCAGGGTGTCGCCGTCGAGGGCTGCCATGGAGCCCCATCCGAAGTGCGGGGTGAAGCCGGGGCGTGATCCGGGCATGCGGGACAGGCCGTTGGGCAGCACGGACGCCAGGTACAGGTAGAGCCACTCCCAGGGGTCGCCCTGGCGGAACTTGACGCCGGAGTAGACCTTGGTGGAGGGCTGGTCCAAGACGGTGCGGATCGCCTCGCGGTCCACGTCCTGTTCGCTGAAGGTCTCCAGGCGCACGTTGCCTTCACCGGTCATGGGCACGAGGGTGTAGACGTCGTCGCAGACGCCCTTGCGCAGGGGCACGAAGGTGGCCATCTCGCACGAGACGGTCTTCCAGGTCCGGCCGTCGCGTTCGAAGGCGAAGCTGCGGGAGATGCTGCCGCGGATGCGCATCGGCAGGACCAGGCGTCCGCCGGGGGCGAGCTGGTCGAGGATCCGCACGGGAACATCGCCTGCGCCGACGGTGAACTGGATGCGATCGAAGGGCGCGTGTTCGGGCAGGCCGGCGGCGCCGTCGGCCAGTTCGACGCTCACGTTCGTAGCCCCGGCCTGGGCGAGGTTCTTTCGGGCGCGGTCGACGAGGTCCTGGTCGACGTCGACGGTCCACACGTGGCCGTCGGGGGCGACGAGTTGTCCGAGCAGGTGGGCGTTGTATCCGGTGGCGGCTCCGGCTTCCAGGATCTTGTGGCCGTGCTCGGCGCCGAGCTGCTCGATCTGGGTGGCGACGATCGAGGGTGCGGAGATGCAGGAGATCATCTCGCCGCTCTCGTCGTACTTGATCGGCACGGCGTCGTCGACGTACGCGGCCTGAAGATCAACGCCGGGAAGGAACCGGTGGCGCTCGATGTCCCGGAAGGCGGTGACGACGGCCGAGGTGCGCAGGTGGCCGCTGTCGACGAGGCGGGTCACGAGCGCTTCGCGCAGTTCGGCGGGGTCGGTTGTGGGGGTCAGGGTGCTCTCCATCCGAGTGAGGCTAGGGGCCGGGGAGGTATCCCGGCGGGTGGACACGTCGGCTTCATTCCTGTCGGTGAAGGCGACTTGCCGGCCCAGCCAGGCCGTCGCCGCCTGCTCGTCGACGGGTACTCCGGCGCGGTTGAGGGTGAAGATCGCGTGGTGGGCGAGTACCGCGCGCAGGCCCCGTGTCAGTCGCCCGTCGGCGGCCAGTCGCCGCAGCCGGTAGCCGGCGTCCTGGAATGCGGCGACGCGCTCGACCCAGCCGGGCTCGGCGTCCGGTCGCCGGGCGGCGTCGGCGTTGATCAGGCGCCGCATGGCCGTGATCGCCCGCTCGCGTGGGGGGCCGGTGGGCGCGTCGACGGGTGGCCGCAGGGAGCCGAGCTTGGCCCAGACGTCGCCGACCTCGAAGGGGTCCAGGCCGGCCGCCCGGTTCAAGACGGACAGCAACAGGACACAGCGTTCCCTGGCGCCCGGGTTTCCGGTCTCGGCCAGGGCGGCACGGCTGTCCGCGCAGAACAGGTCGTGCGCGACGTCCATGCTGTCGGAGCCGCCGAACGCTTCGGTCTCCGGCTCGTAGACGCCGCCGACCCAGCCGGCGACCAGCCGGTCGGCGACGAGCCCGTCCAGCAGGCAGGCCACGGAGTGTTCGGTGCGCAGTCTCAGCCCCCCGTCCTTGTGCAGGAAGTGGAATCGTCGGTCGCGCAGTGCGCACGACAGAGCTCGGGCGGCCTCCGGACTCACCCCGTCGCTGACCGGGAAGGACACGGTGGCGTGCCACCAGCCCTTCTCGGTGGTGAGGTATTCGTCGTCGATGTCCATCGTCGTGGGCGCTCCTTGGTCGTGGGGCTCGGGGCGGATGAGGGCAAGTCAGGAGATCAGCAGGGCCCGGGTCCAGCCGGTGGTGTTCGTGCCGTCGAGTGCCAGGTGCGCGCCGGCCCGGCCTTCCATGAGGCCGGGCTTGGACAGCCGGTCAAGGTCGGCGGCCAGGCGCTTGCCCAGGTCTTCGATCAGCGGCGTGAACCGGGCCGAATCGGGGCTGTCGTCGGCGACGGCACGGGCGAGGGTCAGCAGGCCGGCCCAGCCGTGGCACAGCGAGGCGTCGGTGATCCGTTCCAGGCGGTCCGGGTCGGCCAGCGCTCGTACGAGGGTGTCCTCCGCGGCGAGTCGGCGGGGTTGGTCGTCCAGGGCAATCGCGGCCAGTTGCCGAGTGCGCGCGATGCCGGGTTCTCCGTAGCACCAGGACGGGCGCACGGCCACCGCCGCAGGCGGCTCGTCGGCGGACAACTGGTCGCGAGTGGTCCAGTAGCAGTGGCCGTGCCTGTCCAGCCAGCGCGCGAACACCGCGATGGCGTCGAGCTGTCCCGGCACGTGGACGCCGTGCCGGGTGGCGAGGGACAGCACCGCCAGGGGGCCGGCGATGCCGTGTGCGACACCGTTGTTGCCGTGTCCGCCGTCCATCTCCTCGCCGGCGGGCCCGGTGTCCGACCACCAGCCCGGAAGTTCCCGGCCGTCGACACGGACCGGCCGTGACAGGGAGACCAGGTACGTCAGCACCTCCTCCAGCAGCGACGTGCCGTCGTTGCGGGTCAGCAGCAACGCACCCAGCCCGCTCAAGCCCCGGATGAGGTCGAACTCCGCGAGATGCGGCAGCGCTCCGCAAGCCTGCCGTCGACGCGCCGCAGCCAGTCGGGTGGCGACGACGCGGTCGACCGCGTCTCGTACGTCGCGGTCGGCGCGACCGGCACGGCTGAGCACGAACTCCAGTGCCGGGGCGCCGTGGAACAACGACGCGTTGCCTCCGGCGCTGACGCCGCCCGCGACTGCTTGTGCCAGGCTGCTTCGCGCGCTGGCGAGGTCACCGCGTTCGAGGCGCAGCAGTGCCACTCCCAGTGGGCCCTCGGACAGGTCCTGCGTCCTGGGCGGGATAGCCGTCGCCTTCATGGTCGTGCCCGCAGCGGGATGACGATGCTGTGGGCGCGTCCGCCGATCCAGCCGTCGGCGTCCGGCGGCGGGGCGTCGTGCAGGACCGCGACGCCGGTCGGGGCGGCGGCAAGGTGGGTGCGCAGCAGGTCCAGGTGCATGTCCTGGCGCAGGTCAAGCGGGAGTTGCTGGTCGTCCTGGACCAGGAGCACGCGGTCCGGCACGCCGAACCGGCCCCTCCAGGCGTGCAGTTTCCCGGCCCACTCGTCCAACGTTGCGGTGGGGCCGGGCAGTGTCCGGGCCGGCAACTTCCATCGGGCGGGCGCAAGGATCGAACGCCGGTAGTGCAGTGCCGGGGTGAACGGCAGGGTCCAGGCCGCGCCCCAGTCGAACCACGTCACCTGTGGGGTTCCGGCGCGGCTGATCTCGGCCAGGAACCGGGCCAGGGGCGGGGTGTAGTTGTTCCACAGGAAGTTGATCGCGGTCGGCGCGAGCAACTCCAGGTGCGTCCCGGTGGCGGCCTCGGCCAGATGGAGGCGGCCGTCGCGGACACCGACGACCAGATCGGACGGGAACAACACCCCGGCTCGCCGGTGACGGAACTCGCCGACACTGACCAGCCGGGGCAGGACCTGTGGGGCACGCGTGAGCAGGTCGGCCGGGACGCGGCCAGCGTGGAAGGACAACTGGGTCGCCTCCGCGTCAGGCTCGACCGTGGGCAGGCTGGCATGCATCCAGCCGGCGGTCTGCGGGAACAGGTGCCAGAACCGGCCCGTCATCGACCCGGCCGCGCGAGAGACGGTGGCCACCCGAAGGCGGAAGTCCCCACGGTCCAGGGCCCGCGTCGAGGCGGCCTGGACCTGCACGCACAGTTCGAGGTGGGGCGGGCAGCAAGTGCGCTCGCCTGCCGCAGCCTCCAACCGCTCGATCATCGCGCCGGAGAGCACCACCGATCTGTTGCCCTCGACGGCTGCGGTGCCGGCCAGTTCCAGAAGCAGCCGATCGCGGCGGGTCATCGGACGGGGCGGCTCAAAGACGTGGTCGAACCCCTCGGGGAAGCCCAGGCCCCGGTCGGGGTCCGTCACCAGGTCCAGCGGCACCTCGACGCCCTCGCCGAAGCGGTCGGCGAACCGCTCGGCGTAGCGGCGCCATGCCCCGGTCCCCGTTGGGTGCGTGGCGAGCCTGGTCAGGACGGTCGCGGCGGTCTCCGCCTCCGTCTCCACCGCCGCGGGCAGACGGACCGAGGCGTCCAGTCGCAGGTCCGGTGCCGTCGTGCTGGTGCGGGTGTGCTGGCGCAAGTCGGGTGGCAGGGGGTCGGTGGGCTCGACGACGGTGGCGGGTGCGCGCAGCGACGACCGCAGCAGCCGCACCCGCAGGAGCTGTCCCAGCAGCCGGATCCGGTGGCGTTCGTCCGTGTCCGGGAATTCGGCGGCGAGCTTGTCCGCCAAGGCGGAGTATCGGACCGGTGACCGGGCCGCGTCGAGGACCAGCGCGACCGCGGGTGTCAGCGCGAGTGAGAACTCCGAGGCGCCCTCGGACGGGATGTGGACGCGGCCGTTCCGCAGACGGGCCAGGTTGTTGGCGCACACGTCGACGTCCGCCATCCTTGCGCCGTCCGCCTCCCACTCCCCGATCGCCGCGTCCAGCGCCACCGGGTCCGGCCGGGCGACAACCCGGTGCCGGTCGCCGAAGCTTGCCTGTGCTGCGCCCCCGAACTCGACCGGGGCCAAGCCGGCGAACAGCCCGAACGGGGTGGAGCGGTGCGCGTACCTGATCGCGTATCGGGCGGTGGCCAGTGCCGCCCGGCGTGCCCGGCGTGCCTTCGCGGGTCGCCCGTCGAGGATCGCCCGGACTTGGCGGTCCAGATCGGGGCTGGCCTCGGACACGGCCTGCCGGAAGGTGTCGTCGGCCCACACCGTGGTCAGCCACGAACGCCAGTCTTCGAGCGGGGCTGCGGGCCCCGGCCAGGGCGGCATGTCCGGCCCGGTGAGGTTCACCGCGGCGCGCAGCATCCCTGCGCCGGCACCCCGGTACAGGCTGTGTCGTAAGCGCGTCATCGCCCACGCTCCGTTCGTGGAGGAGGGGCACGCGGGCCGGACGGGAGGCTCCGTACGGCCCGTGCTCCCGGGCCGGCCTGGGCTATGAGGTGGTGCAGGCGCTCGGGCAGGAACTCCCGCAGTTGTCGCCGGTGCTGCACATCAGCACCGTCTCGGTCGCCGGCGTGTTCTCGACGATGGTGATGTCGAGCTGGAACGGGTCGTCGGCGTCGTCGGCGTCGTCCTGGCGCGGCTCGATGCTCGGCGCGATGGTTTGCGTGCTCATCTGTGCTCCTGATCCTTGTCGGAGGAACCCTGACGGGACGTGCGGCCGGCGGCCTGGTGCCACCGCGTGGCCTGGTATCTCCGGGCGCGGGCTTCCACGGCGTCCGGTGACGGACTCGGGATCGGCCGCACACGCACGGCCAGCGGATGGGCGAAGGCCCTCGCTTTATGTCCCGCGTCGAGCACACACCGCCACCGAGCGAGGGACAATGGCGGGGCCCGATCCAGGGCCGATCCCAAGCGAGGGAGGCTGTCCCTGATGTCCGATCAGCTCCGCGACGATATGCGGGAGGCGCGCAAGGCATCCGGCATGGTTTGGGCGAGACTCGCACGTGAGGCGGGGTTCGGCGAGGCGTACCTGCGCAATGTGGAGAACGGCAACCGGTCCGTGACCGTCGCCGTCGCCGCCGCCTACGACAGGGTGCTGGACACCGGCGGTACCTTCGTGGCGGCGCTGCACGCAATCGGTTCGACGATCGGCAGGGACGTGCCGTGGGACCGTCCCGGGAGCTTGACGGTTCTCGCCGAACTGCTGAATGGAAGCAGCGTGGATCGCAGAGGTTTCCTCTCGGCCGGGGCGGCGCTCTCCGTCTCGGCGAGCAGCTGGTCCAAAGCCCTGGAGCCGTTCCGGTCACCCAGGACGTCCGCGCCCCTCCCCGGCGGCCCGGCCTTGTTGGCCCATGTGGACGTCCGGCTTGATCACTTAAGGCATCTCGACGACGAACTCGGCAGCGGCGAGGTGTGTCAACTTGCCCGCGGCGAGTTGTCCTTGATCGTGAGGCTGATCAAGTCGGGTCGCTACGACGGGGCGACCGTGGACCACTTGCATTCGACGGCGTCCGAAGCGGCTCGGCAGGTGGCGTGGAGCGCGTTCGACCAAGGCCGCCCCGGCGTCGCCCAGCGCTTCTTCGACGCTTCCCTCCGCGCCTCCGTCGAGGCCCGGGATCCGATCAGCGGCGCCTATGCACTGTCGTTCGCCGCGATCCAGTGCTACTCCACTCCGGGGCAGGCGGGCAGGGCGATATCGCTCCTGGAGGCGGCGCAAGAACAGGTGAGGTGGAAGGCGACTCCGCGCATGCACGCCATGCTGGCCGCCCGCACCGCTCGCGCGCTGTCGAAGACCGGCGCGAAGAGGGAGTGCGCTCACCAACTCGGCATCGCCCGTGCGGCGTTGGACAAGGGAACCCACGACGACGACCCGAAGACCCTCTACTGGGTGGACTACGGCGAGATCGAAATGATCGCCGGCTCGGCCGCCTTGCAACTCGGCGACCCGGCCGAGGCAGTACGCCGCTTCGAGGCCGCCACGAGAGCCTCATACCCCGGCGACGACGAATACCCGCGAACCCACGCGATCTACCTGGCCCGTGCCGCCGAAGCGCACCTCGCCATGCATGACCTGGACGCCGCGGTCGCCAACGCGCGCCACGCGGCCCGATGCCTCGGCTCGGTCGACTCCGCACGCTCGGCCTCCGAGCTGAAGGGACTTCGCGAGCAGCTGGCGACACATACCTCACACGCAGCAGTGCGCGAGTTCCTACAGGTCGGATAGACCCAGCACTCCACGCAGACGGGCGGCCACGACCTTCTCGTCCAGCGCCAGGAGCGGCGTGATACCGAGCCTGTAGGCGGCAGCGAGGTTCTCCTCGCTGTCATCGACGAACAGGCACCGCTCGGCCGACACTCCGAGCTTGTCGAGCACCAGGCGAAAAATGGCGGGATCGGGCTTGCGCACTCCGTGTTCCGCGGAGAACACGACCTCGTCGAAGGTGCCGTGCAGATCGAACCCCGCGTAGGGGTCGTACGGTTCCCGCCCGAGGCTGTTCGACAACACCGCGGTTTTGATCCCGGCGGCCCGCGCCTGCCGGGCCACTTTGAGCACTTGGTGAGCAGGGAAGGCATCGTGGAGATAGCGGGCGATCAGGTTGTCGGGTGCGACGCCGATCAGGGCGGCGAACCTTTCGTTCCAGTCGGTCTGGGTGATCGCACCGAGTTCGAGCTGTCGGAACAGTTCCTGCCCCCGCGGGTCGGCCCAGGCACGAAGGAAAGTCCCCCGCGCGAGTTTCTCCCGGTCCTCGAAGCATGAGATCACCTCGACCATGTTGAAGGTCAGGACCCCGAAGAAGTCGAAGATCAAGCCGCCGTACTTGGGCTCTGCGGTTTTCGCCATCCCCAAAGCCTACGATCCGTAAGGGAGTTGCAGCACCGCTCGTGCGCACGTAGTTCTCGACCCACGACAGCGCCTGATCCGATCGGAGGCTGTGGGGCGATCGGCCATCGTGGGACGCTACCGGTCGGCGTCGGATCCGTCCGTGACTTCGTGTCGCGCGCCCGAAGCGAAGTGCGGCGCTCGGAAGGTATCGACGGAATACACCTCCACATCGAGCGCCACCGCGAATCGGGCGAGAGTGCCGAGGTCGGGCAGCGTTTCGCCCTTGAGGGCCTTCCGCACCGTGGCGGGATGGACGCCCATCGCGGCGGCGAGAGCGTGCGCGGTGACATTCCTTGCCGCCATCGAGGCGCGCAGGTTGCGGGCGAGGGCCAGTCCGTAGTGAGCGCGGCCTGCGGGCAGCAGCTGGTCAGGGGTGCCGGCCGGGTACGCCTCGATGCGTGCCCTCGCCGACCGGTGTTCGCGGTCCCAGGTCCGAATCTGCTCGACCAAGCGCTCCGCGACATCCTTCGCGTTCGGTCCGTGGCCGATCACGCCGAATACGAACAGCTCGCGCGCCGGGCTCGTCGGCCGCGACATGCGGTAGGCAGAACTCGCGCCGTCGACCACTGCTCGGCGCGGGCACAGCCGGCCTCGGAGGACACAGTGGAACAAGCCCCACCCGCAACCGTTGCCCGCAACACCTTTCACGCAACGATCCTGCATCTGGGATGGAACGCCGAGAAGGCGGCGGTGTGTGGGCTGGAGGCGGTGGCCGACCAAGAACTTCGACGCCAGGTCTTCGCCGCAAGGCGCCTTCCACAGCGCCATCCGGGGGCCGCCGATGCCGGAAGGACTCGCCGGGTTCGACGCACCGAGCCGCCCGTTCGACCCTGGCGGCCAGCCGCAAGGTGTCGGTCGGACCGCGCAGCCACGGCAGGTGTGGAACGCGCGCTCGATCGATGGCTGGCCATGGGACATGGTCAGCCGGAGGTGTCGTCCGCCCACTGGTGGTAGGGGTCCTCGACGCGTGCGGCGCCTTGGGGCGACCAGCGGAACTGGGTGTCGCCGGGGCCCTCCCGTTCCTCCACCACCCCGATCTCGACCAACCGTCGCAGGATGTCGACCAGTGCCGAACACAAGGGGTTGTCCACCTTGAACAGGTGGGAGTGGTGGGAGAGGTCGTCCGGCGGCCCGAAGAACCCGAGCGTCAGGCCCACCCTGCACAAGGCATCGTCGTAGTCGCGCCAATCCGCCAAACCCTCGGAAAGATCCATGCGCGCATCCTGCCGGCGCGATCGGAGCCGACAGGCACCGCCCGCACGCGAACCGCTGCCGGGGTCGGTCGGTTTCGGGTCTGCTCGGGAGGGCGGCTACAGCGGTTCGACGCACTCGTCGAGAAGCGCGGACATGGCGTGGCGTTCCACGAACCGTCCGCGCAAGTGGGGCAGATGGGCCGGGGTGTCGTCGGTGGGCAGGAACACGCCGTCGCAGCGGCGACAGCAGAACAGGCGTGCCCACGTCAATCGGCGCCCGCGCCAGGCCGGATACGCCACCCGATAGCGCCTCCGGTAGGCGACCAGGAACCAGGCGGCGAACCCAAGTCCCGCCCACGAGGCCGCGGATCCCAGGGTCGCGTTGATCACCAGGGCCGACACGGACATGACCACGAATGCCGCCACCAACGCCTGCCGCCACCCGCGCGCCGCCCACGGACGCCGCGGCGGCGCCAGGGAACGCGACAACGATGTCTGCGCCCTCCCTGAGCCGCGCACCGAACCGGACGCGCTCGCGAAGCCGTTCGGGCCGTCCAGGCGTATGGACGCCGT
The DNA here is from genome assembly GCF_044460165.1 of Embleya sp. NPDC050154. NCBI lineage: Bacteria > Bacillati > Actinomycetota > Actinomycetes > Kitasatosporales > Streptomycetaceae > Embleya > Embleya sp. NPDC050154. Next base: position 1,759 of record NZ_JBITJP010000038.1, on the reverse strand, counting down.
TCCACGGCTCTTCGTCACCGTCACCCCGCTCTCGTACAACGCCCGGACTTTGACGACCTGGTCGACCTGACGGCACCGTGGACAATGGATCACTGTCGTCTCCTTTCGTGGGGATACTTCGAAAGACGAACGCCTACCGGTCCGCCCCAGGCAACTCGGACACCGCACGGCAACCCGCATCCGTCCGGCGGTGTCCGGAACTGTTTTTGCTCGGTCGCGCAAACGACATCCGAGGTGGAGTCGCTTGGAGTAGGCCGCCCGACGAACATGGGGCGGGCCGAAGGGCGCACCGCGCCGTGCGGAGGCCGACCGGACCCGACCGCCCCGGACCAACCCCCGCGCTTCGGGCCCGGCCGGACCGGTGCGCCGTGAGCGCCGGCCGCGAACGGGCCGACCACCGACGCGCATCGATCGGCCCGGCGGCCCCGGGCGCCGCACACACGGCGCTTTGGGAGCGACCGGCGAAACCTCATGCCGCCGATGCCCTTCCCCCGTATTCACGCCGCCTCGACCGTTCCGCATCAGTCAACCACCCAAGTACCCTCGCCCGCACGGAGGTTCGAACACATGCTCGTACTCCCGGCAGGCCGACACTGCGGCCGAGGGCCGGTCGCGGGCAAATCTCGGCCGGTTCCCGAGCGTTGCCACAGGATGGGGTTCATGACCATCAAACGGGGTGCAGCGCACGTCCACGTCGATCACAACACGTTGGAATTGGTGGATGCGGACCCGTCCGGCCATGAGCCGCGATCTGCTACGCGCGACGGTTTGGTCACCTACGCCCCAGGCACAACGCACATCGTCGTGGGAACGCAAATGGGCTCACCGTTGGTCACAATCGAGGTGTCAACAGTCCCTCCTGTCGAGGTCGACATGGACGCCTGGGACGAGATCGTCGAGTTCAGCCAGACGACGTTCATGGGCGAGGTTGTCATATTCGATTCGGTGGTGGGTACGAGGCGCGACCTGCCGAGCCTGATCCTGGAACCGGGGTCGTCATTCCGGGTTCGATGTCATGCGCGCGGCCGGGACGAGGCGTGTCGTCCCGCCGTCAACCACTCGCCCGAGGACAGCTATCTGATTCAGATGTGGCCCGCGCCAACGGCGCCCGAGAAGATCCACAAGCTGACCGACGACTTCGGCAAGCGGGATCGCGCCTCCTTCCACTGACCCACAGGCGCGTCCCCCATCCGGATCGACCGAGGTTCTGACGGACGGCCCCGCCCTACGCTCTATTGCGGGGTGGGGCCGTTGTGGTGTCTGGACTGGCAAGGGGCCGGTCCTGGGAGCGGTCGGGGTGGGTGACCGGGCAGGGCCGGGCCGGTGGAAGGCCGTCGATGAACTGTTCGCCGTCGGGGCGCAGCGGCACGATGTGCAGGGTCAGCCTGGGGCGCGGGCTACCGGCGTGAGGTCGTCGCTGGGCTGGAACATGAGGGCTCGACTCATGTCGGGGTTGCGGTGCTCGTCCAGAAGGGCCAAGCGCAGGGACGAGCCGGGAGGAGCAGCGGGGCGGGTTCGTTGTCGGGCACGGCGGGTTCCGTTCGGCGCGGGGTGGTGGGTCATCGGCGCCGGTGGGGGTGAAGGTGGGCCGTGGGGCCCGGGTGGGGCGGCCGCGGCGGGGCGAGCTGCGGTGGCGTTGCCCAACTGCTCCTGGAGGCTGCCTAAGAAGCCGTTGTCTTATCGAACGTGGTCGCTGAGTTTCCTCTGGTCGGGCGTGAACTCGGTTGCTGTGCGGGAGGGATGACGCATTGTGTCGTCT
>NZ_JBITJP010000037.1:58537-103803 GCF_044460165.1 Embleya sp. NPDC050154 | reverse complement strand
GACCGGTTGGACGGATTGCTGGCCGGCCTGGGCGCGGAACCGGAGCCGCTCACCGTGGAGTTGCTGCGGGACCTGTTGGACGACTGACCCGGCGGGGGGGGGGGGGGGGGGCCGCGCCCCCCCCCCCCCCCCCCCCCCCCCCCCCCCCGCCGAAACCGGCCCCCCTACGGCCCGTACCGATGCCCCCCCGAGAGAGGGTCAGCGGCTCTGCTGTGCCGGTACACCCGGCATCTTGTCGTCGTCGTCATCGATGCTCACACCCGCGGCGGCGACGGCCGCGCCGGTGAGGGTCGCCAGCATCTCGCGCACGTTGGTGAGCTGCGCGTTGATGCTGTCCCGACGGTGGGTCAGCGCGGCCAGCTCGCGCTCGGACTCCGAGCGGATCCGGTCGGCCTTGGCACGCGCGTCGGCGACGATGTCGTCGGCCTGGCGCTGCGCCGTCTCGATCGTCTGACGCGAACGACGCTCGGCGTCGGTGCGCAGCTTCTCCGCCTCCAGGCGCAGTTGCTCGGCCCGGTGCTCGACCTCGGACAGGCGCTTCTCGGCCTTGGCCTGACGGGCCGCCAGGTCGCGCTCGGACTGCTCGCGGCGCTTGGCCAGGTTGGTCTCGAAGTCCGCGGCGGCCTGGGCGGCCTTGGCCCGGGTCTCCTCGAAGAGGGCCTCGGCCTCCTCGCGCTTGGCCGACGCGTCCTTGGCCGCCTCGCCACGAAGCTGCGCGGCGTCGCTCTTGGCCTTGTCGAGGATCCGCGAACCCTCGTCCTCGGCCTTGGCCTTGCGCTCCTTGCCGTACTGCTCGGCGTCGGAACGCACCTGCTGCGCGGCGGCCTCGGCCAACTCGCGGTGCTGATCGGCGGCGCGGCGGGCTTCCTCGCGCAGGTCCTTGGCCTCTTCCTCGGCGAGGCGGAGGATCTTCTCCACCCGGGCGCCGAGACCGGCGTAGGAGGGTTCGGCGTCGGCGAGTTGAGCCTGCGCGTTCTGGCTTTCGAGGTGCAGTTCCTCGATCCGCTTCTCCAGCGCCGAGATCCTCGCGAGCGCGCTGTCACGGTCCGACACGAGCTTCGTGATGCGGTCGTCAACCTGCGAACGCTCGTACCCACGGCGGACGATGTCGAAGCCGTGCGGAGAGTTAGTGTCGCTCATGGGGTTCCTGTCGTATGACGGGTGCGGTGAATGAGGTGACGGGTGGAATCCTGGCACGAATCGGGCGGAGCATCGACCTGACCGGGGGATAAGAACCGGCCGGCATCGCTCAATCGGATGACGACGAACCGGCACCCTTCGCCGCGGGGCCCTTGCCCGACGAGGAGTTGCCCTTGCCGGAGGCGAGGCCCGCGGGAGCGGCGAGCGCGTCCAACACGCCCTGCACGCGCGACATCTCGGCGGTGATGTCCTTGCGCCTGCGGTTCAACTCGTCGAGTTTGCGCTGTCCGTCGGCGCGATGACGGTCGGCGTCCTTGCGCGCCTCGGTGCGCAGTCGCTCCGCCTCCTTCCGCGCCTCGTCGAGAACCTTCTCGGCATCCGCGGCGGTCTTGCGACGGACCGCCTGCGCCTCCCGCTGGGCGGCGGCCACCTGTTCGGCCACCTTCGCCCGCAGGTCGTCCGCGCCCTTCTGGGCGTCGGCGAGACGCTGTTCCGCTTCCGAGAGCAACGCCTCGGCCTTCTTCACCGCGGCAATCCGTACCCTATCCGCCTCGGAACCGGCCTTGTCACGAATCCGCTCGGCTTCCTCCGCCGCGACCACCTTCATCTTCTCGGCGTCCACGCGGGCCTCGCTCACCTGTTCCTCCGCTGCGGCGACCAGGTCGTCGACCCGCTTGCCGGCCTGCTTCAGGCCCTCCGCGGCCTGCCGGCGGGCACGTTCGACGACCTGCTCGGCCTCCTTGTCGGAACGCTCGCGGGTGGCGGTGGTGTCCCGGCGGGTCTCGCTGATCATCGCGTCCGAGTCCCCGCGCGCCTTCTCTATCACCGCGGTCGCCTCGGCGCGCAGGCGTTCGTCCTCGGCCTCGGCCTCGGCGATCAGGCGGTTCGCCGCCTCGTTCGCCTCGTTGACGCGCTGCTCGGCCTTGCGCTCGGCCGCGCCGACGATCTCGGTGGCCCGGCCCTTGGCCCGGATCAGCAGATCCTCGGCCTCGTTGGCGGCCCGGTCCAGCTCCGCGCGGGCCTGCTCGCGCAGCGCGGTCGCGGCCTCCTCGGCCTCGCGCAGCTCCTTGTTCGCCGCTTCCCGTCCGGCCGTTCGGGTCTTCTCGGCCTCCCGGTCGGAGTCGGACTTCATCCGCTCGGCGTGCTTGCGCGCCGCGGTGACCGTGGCATCCGCCTCCGCGCGGGCGCGCACCAGCGTGGTCTCGGCGTCGTCGCGGGCCTTGGTCAGATCGCGTTCGGCGAGCGCGGTGAGCCGGTCCGACTCCTCGCGGGCGGCGTCCTCGATACCCACCACGGCGGCGCGTACCGCCTCCGCCTCGGCCTGGGCCTCGGCCACCGCGCGCGCGGCGTCCTCCTTGGCCAGCCGGGCCTGCGTGGTCGCACTCTCCAGCAGATCGGTGCCGCGCGCCTCGGCCTTCTCCAGCAACTCGCGCGCCCGCGCCTTGGTGCGATCGCGCAGCTCGGCCGCCTCGTCGCGGGCCTCCTCCAGCGCCTGCGCGCCCTGGGTGCGCAGCCGGGCCGCCTCGGCCTCGGCCTCCTCGCGCATCCGGGCGGAGTCGGTGTCGGCCTGCTCCAGCTGGGTCAGCGCCGCGGTCTCCGCCTCGCCGCGCATGCGCTCGGACTCCGCCGTCGCCTCCGCCAGCGCGGCGGCCGCCTCCTCGCGCAGCGTGCCCGCGTCCCGGTTCGCCGAGGCCAGCGTCGCGGTCGCCTCGGTGTGCAGGCGCTGCGCCTCGGTACGCGCGGCGTCCAGTGCCTCGGCGGCCTCGGTGCGCAGTGTGCGGGCCGCGGTCTCGGCCTCGGTGCGCAGCTGTTCCGCATCGCGTTCGGCCCGCTCCAGCAGCGCCCGGGCGGCGGCCTGCGCCTCGGACCGGGCCCGGTCCGCGTCGGTCTCGCCCTGCGCCCGGGTCGCGTCCGCGTCGGACCTGGCCGCGGCCAGCGCGGCGGTCGCCTCCTGGCGCAGCGTGCGGGCCTCGCTGTCGGCCTGCTCGAGGATGCCGAGCGCGGTCTCCTCGCCCTCGGCGCGTACCCGCGCGGCGTCCGACTCGGCCTTCTCCAGCGCGGCGCGCACGGTGGCGGCGGTCTCGGCACGCAGCGTGTGCGCGGCCTCCTCCGCCTCGGTGCGCATGCGCTCGGCCTCGGCGTGCGCCTGCTCCAGCACGGAGCGCGCGGTCTCGGTGGTCTCCTCGCGCAGCGTTCGGGCGGCCGTCTCGGCCTCCGTGCGCATGCGCTCGGCCTCCGCGTCGGCCTGCTCCAGCACGGAGCGCGCGGTATTGGTGGTCTTCTCGCGCAGCGCCTGCGCGGCGGTCTCGGCCTCGGTGCGCATCCGGGTCGCGTCCGCGTCCGCGTCGGCCAGCAGCGTGCGGGCCTGCTCGGTGCTCTCCTCGCGCAGCGTGCGGGCCGCGTTCTCCGCCGCCTCGCGGACCGCCAGCGCGGTGGCCTCGGTCTCCTCGCGCAGCGTGCGCGACTCGGTCTCCGCCTCCTCGTGCATCGAGGCCGCGTCCCGGCGGGCGGCCGAGCGCATGCCGTCCGCCTCCTCGCGGGAGTCGGTGAGGACCTTCTCGGCCTCCTCGCGGGCCTTGCCGATCAGTTCGTCGGCCTTGACCGCGGCCGACTGGGTACGCGCGCCGGCCTCGGCGCGGGCCTGCTCCATGGTGGCCTGGGCGTCCGCCCGGGCGCGGTCCAGCGCGGCCTCCGCGTCGGTGGCGGACTGCTCGGCGCGGGCCCGCAGTTCCTCGGTGCGGGTGCGCAGCTCGGCGGCCTGGCGCTCGGCCTCCGCGCGCATCGCCTCGGCGCGCGCCACCGCCTGATCGCGCAGTTCGGTCGCGGCCTGCTCGGCCGAGCGGATCAGCTCCTCGGCCGCGCGGGCCGCGTCGGCGCCGGCCTTCTGGGCCTCGGCGCGGGCCTTGGCCACCAGTTCCTCGGCCTCGGCGTGCGCGCGACCGGCGTTCTCCGCCGCCTCGGTGCGCACCCGCTCGGCCTCGGCGCGGGCCGCCTCGACCCGTTCCGCCGCCTGCGCGCTCGACTCCTCGCGCAGTTGCTCGGCGGCTGCCGCGGCCTCGGCGCGCAGGTTTTGCGCCTCGTCCTGGGCGCGCTGCAACTCCTCGACGGCCTCGGCCTGTTGGCGCTGAGTCAGCTCGCGCAGACGGTGCGTGTCGGCGACCGCCTTCTCGCGCAGCTTTCCGGTGTCGGCGCGGGCCGCCTCCAGCAGTTCCTCGGCGCTCTCGGCGGCCTTGGCACGCAACTGCTCCGCGTACTCGCGGGCCTCGTTCGCGAGTCGATCGCTCGACTCGCGGGTGCGCGTCTCCACCGCCTCGGCATCGGCCTGCGCGCGGGCGCGCAACTCGTCCGCCTCGGTACGGGCCTCGCTTTGTACCCGCTCCGCCTCGGACCGGGACTTGGCCATCAGGTCGTCCGCGGCGCGGGCGGCGGTCTCCAGGCGCTCGGCGGCGCCGGCCTCGGCATTGGTGAGCAACTGCTGCGCCTCGCCGCGCAGTCGGTCCACCTCCTGCCGGCGGCGTTCGATCTCCGCGCGCGCCCCGGCCTCCAACTCGTCGACCCGGGCCAGGGTTTCCTCGCGGGCGGTGTCCAACTCGGCGCGGGTGTCCGTGCGCAGCGCCTCGGCCTCGGCGCGTGCCTCGTCGCGCAGCCGGTCTGCCTCGGCGAGTGCCTCGGCACGCAGCCGCTCGGCGGCGGCACGGGCCTCGGCGGTGAGCTTGTCCGCCTCGGCACGGGCCTTGCCCACATACGCCTCGGCCTCGCCGGCGGCCTTGCCGAGCTTCTCGCTCGCCTCGGCCTCGGCGCTCTGGAGCAGGCGCTGCGCCTCGGCCTGGCGGCGGTCCGCCTCGCCGGCCGCCTCGGCGCGCAGGCGCTCGATCTCCAACTGGGCGGATTCGAGCAGCTTCGCGGTGTTCTCGGAGGCGCCCTGGGCCCGGGCGCCGGCCTCGCCGGTGACCCGCTCGGCCTCGGAGCGCGCCTCGCCGATGATCCGGGCGGCCTCGACCCGGGCGTCGCCGACCAGGCTCTCCGCGCGGGTTCGGGTCTCGGTGCGCAACTGCTCGGACTGGTCCACGGCCGCGCTCGCCCGGGCCTTGGCCTCGGCGATCACCCGGTCCGCGTCGCCCTGCGCGCGGGAGAGCAGCGATTCGACTTCGGCGCGGGTGCTCTCACTGGTGCCGGCGGCCTGCTCGCGCGCGGCGGCGGCGATCCGCTCGGCCTCGGCGCGGGCGTTGTCCACGAGTTGGCGCGAGCGCTCCTCGGCCTGCGCGCGCAACTGCTCGGCCCATGCGACGTTCTCGTTGACCCGGGTCTCGGTGGCCTGACGGGCCTGGGTCAGTTCCTCGTCCAGGCGCCGGCGGCGCTCCATCACCTCGGCCTGCCAGTCGGCCTCCAGCCGGGCGGAGCGCGCGGCGGCCTCCTGGAGCAGGCGCTGCGTGGTCGCGCGCGACTCCTGCAATTCGCGCTCGGCGTCCGCGCGGACCTGGTCGGCCTGCAACTGGGCGTTGCGCAGCATCTGCTCGGCCTGGCCGCCGATGCTGTCGAATCGGGGCGTGGCGAGTTGGCGGCGAAGGTCATGCAGCTTCGCGCGGAGAACCTCGACCTGATAGCCGAGGTCCTCCGCGTGTGCGACGGTGTCGTCGCGCTCCTTCTTCAGCCGCTTGATCTCGTCGTCGAGTACTTCGAGGTGCTCGTCGACTTGGTAGCGGTCGTAGCCCCGCACTGTGGGGTCCCACTCCATCCCCTGGCCGCGTACGTTTCAGTACTGCATATCGGCCGTTTCCGACCGGTTGGTGACGACACGACCCCGTATGTACATCCGGAACCGCCCGTACCGCATTGACTACCAGGGAGAATGGTCTCAGATCCAGGGACCGCCGTCAGACGTTACGAAAGCGGTTGATGGCGTCGATATGCCGCGATCGCATCTCGGCGTCCCGAACCCCCAGGCCCTCCTCCGGTGCGAGACACAGTACGCCCACCTTGCCCTGGTGCAGGTTCCGGTGGACGTCCCGGGCCGCCTGGCCGGTCTCTTCCAGAGCGTAGGTGCGCGACAACGTCGGGTGAATCTTACCCTTGGCCACCAGACGGTTCGCCTCCCACGCCTCCCGATAGTTGGCGAAGTGCGAGCCGACGATGCGCTTCAGGCTCATCCACAGATAACGGTTGTCGTACTCGTGCATGTAACCCGACGTCGACGCGCAGGTCACGATGGTGCCGCCCTTGCGGGTGACGTACACGGACGCGCCGAAGGTCTCCCGGCCCGGGTGCTCGAAGACGATGTCCACGTCCTCGCCGCCGGTGAGTTCGCGGATGCGCTTGCCGAACCGGTTCCACTCGCGCGGGTCCTGGGTGCGCTCGTCCTTCCAGAACCGGAAGTCCTCGGCCCGGCGGTCGATCACCAGCTCTGCGCCCATGTCCCGGCACAGTTGCGCCTTGTCCTCGGAGGACACCACGCAGATCGGCGTCGCGCCGCCGGCCAGGGCGAACTGGGTCGCGTACGAGCCCAGGCCGCCGGAGGCGCCCCAGATCAGCACGTTGTCGCCCTGCTTCATGCCCGCGCCGTTGCGCGAGACGAGCTGGCGGTACGCCGTCGAGTTGACCAGGCCCGGCGAGGCGGCCTCTTCCCACGACAGGTGTGCCGGCTTGGGCATCAACTGGTTGCTCTTGACCAGCGCGATGTGCGCGAGACCGCCGAAGTTGGTCTCGAAGCCCCAGATGCGCTGCTCGGGGTCGAGCATGGTGTCCGCGTGCCCGTCCGCGCTCTCCAGCTCGACCGACAGGCAGTGCGCGACCACCTCGTCGCCGGGCTTCCAGGCGTTCACGCCCGCGCCGGTGCGCAGCACGACACCCGCGAGGTCGGAGCCGACCACGTGGTAGGGCAGGTCGTGCCGCTTGGTCAGCTCCGAGTTGCGGCCGTACTTCTCCAGGAAGCGGAAGGTGGAGACCGGCTCGAAGAGCGAGGTCCACACGGTGTTGTAGTTGATCGCACTGGCCATCACGGCGACGAGGGCTTCGCCGGGGCCGAGTTCGGGCAGCGGCACGTCTTCGACGTGCAGCGACTGACGCGGATCCTTGTCCCGCGATTCCATGCCCTCGAACATCGTCTCCTCGTCCTTGTGGACGGTGACGGCGCGGTACGAGTCGGGAAGCGGGAGCGCTGCGTACGCCTCCTTGGGGGTGTCCCCCGCGAGGATGGCGTCGAGGATCTCCTTCATCGTCGGCCTCCATGGGTCGGCGGTTGAAGCATGAGACAACATGAGGGATTGCTGAACTTCGCTGAACTTACCCGCTGGTAACGTTAGGCGGTCGGCACAAAGCCGACAAGAGGCGGAGTCGCAGGAACTCCGCCGCTCGTTTGACGATGTGTCGGTTCACGAAAGGTCGCGAGTGGTCGGGCGGGTGCCCGGGAAGGCGGCGGGGCCGGGCGCGATGGCGCGGGCCGGGCGCTCGGTGCGGTGACGTGGGCGGTCAGTGCTCCGCGGCGGGGTTCGCGGCCGAGGTCACCAGCTCGGTGAGCACACCGTGACAGTCCTTGGGGTGCAGGAAGGTGATGCGCGAACCCATGGAACCACGGCGCGGCTCGTCGTACAGCACCCGGACGCCCTTGTCCTTGATCGCGGCCGCGTCGGCGTCCACGTCGGCGGTGCCGAAGGCGATGTGGTGCACGCCCTCGCCGTTCTTGGCGAGCCACTTCGCGACGGTGGAGTCCTCGCGGATGGGCTCCAGGAGCTGGAGATAGGACGCGCCGCCGTCCGAGGTCTCGTTGATCTTGAGCATCGCCTCGCGAACGCCCTGCTCCTCGTTGACCTCGGTGTGGAACACCTCGAAGCCGTAGGTCGCCCGATAGAACGCCACCGTCTCGTCGAGGTTGTGGCAGGCGATGCCGATGTGGTCGATACGTGTGAGCACCATGGCCTCCAAAGGCCTCTGGGAAGTACCCGGGTTACCTGCGGGTAGATACCCGGTCCGTCGAAACGAGACTATGGGTGAGAGCACACCCGGTATGGGTGGCCCGAGATGGTGGGTTCCGTCACATCGGAGCCCCCTGCCGTGGTCGCGGCCCTTGCGGGTAGGTTCCGGAACAACCTCACGTCCGTCGCGGGGATGCCGCACGTCGCCCGGGCCGCCTGGCGATGGCACCCCGACCATCAAGTTGTGGAGGCCACCCTCATGGCCGGTTCTGTCATCGTCGCGGGGGCCCGCACCCCCATGGGCCGTCTGCTCGGATCCCTCAAGGGCTTCTCCGGCACCGACCTCGGCGCCATCGCGATCAAGTCCGCGCTCGAGCGCGCGGGCGTCACCGGGGACCAGGTCCAGTACGTGATCATGGGTCAGGTGCTCCAGGCCGGCGCGGGGCAGATGCCCGCCCGGCAGGCATCGGTGAAGGCCGGCATCCCGATGAACGTGCCCTCGCTCACGATCAACAAGGTCTGTCTCTCCGGCCTGGACGCGATCGCGCTGGCCGACCAGCTGATTCGCGCCGGCGAGTTCGACATCGTGGTCGCGGGCGGCATGGAGTCGATGACCAACGCCCCGCACCTGCTGCCGAAATCCCGTGAGGGCTTCAAGTACGGCGCGATCGAGATGCTCGACGCGATGGCCTACGACGGCCTGACCGACGCGTTCGAGAACATCCCGATGGGCGAGTCGACCGAGCACCACAACGGCAAGCTCGACATCTCCCGCCAGGAGCAGGACGAGGTGGCCGCGCTGTCGCACCAGCGGGCCGCCGCCGCCGCGAAGAACGGGGTCTTCGACGCCGAGATCGTGCCGGTGCAGATCCCGCAGCGACGCGGCGAGCCGGTCGTGTTCGCCACCGACGAGGGGGTCCGCCCGGACACCACCGCGGAGTCGCTGGGCAAGCTGCGGCCGGCGTTCACCAAGGACGGCACCATCACCGCGGGGTCGGCCTCGCAGATCTCCGACGGCGCCGCCGCCGTCGTGGTGATGAGCAAGGCCAAGGCCCAGGAGTTGGGTCTGGAGTGGCTGGCCGAGATCGGCGCGCACGGCAACGTCGCGGGCCCGGACAACTCGCTGCAGTCGCAGCCCTCGAACGCGATCAAGCACGCGCTGGGCAAGCAGGGCCTGACCGTCGACGACCTGGACCTGATCGAGATCAACGAGGCGTTCGCCGCGGTGGCCGTGCAGTCGATGCGCGACCTCGGGGTGGGCACCGACAAGGTCAACGTCAACGGCGGCGCGATCGCGCTGGGCCACCCGATCGGGATGTCCGGCGCCCGCGTGGTGCTGCACCTGGCGCTGGAGCTCAAGCGACGCGGCGGCGGCACCGGCGCGGCGGCGCTGTGCGGCGGTGGCGGCCAGGGCGACGCGCTGATCCTGACGGTCCCGGGCAACTGAGCCCAGCGGTCGCCGTGCCGGGCGCGGGCGGGGGCCGAGGCGACGCGGGCGACCGGGCGGTTCACGACGCCCCACCCACCTGAAACGATCTCGGAGTCGCGTGGCCCGCACCCCGGTGTGCGGCCGCGCCGACTCCGGGGTCGTTTCGGCATATCCGAGCAGGGAAGCGGTGGCGCATGAGGTCGGGGATGGATGTCGCGACGTTGGTGGCCCAGGCCCGAGAGGGTCGGCCCCGGGCGGTCGCCCGGTTGATCTCGCTGGTCGAGGACGCGTCGCCGAAGCTGCGCGAGGTGATGGCCGCGCTGGCGCCGTTGGCCGGCAACGCGTACGTGATCGGGCTGACCGGATCGCCCGGCGTGGGCAAGTCGACGTCCACCACCGCGCTGGTGAGTGCCTACCGCAGGTTGGGCCGGCGGGTCGGGGTGCTCGCGGTGGACCCGTCCTCGCCGTTCTCCGGCGGCGCGCTGCTGGGCGACCGGGTGCGGATGCAGGACCACGCGACCGACCCCGGGGTGTACATCCGCTCGATGGCCTCGCGCGGGCATCTGGGCGGGCTGTCCTGGTCCACCCCGCAGGCACTGCGCGTGTTGGACGCGGCGGGCTGTGACGTGGTGATCGTGGAGACCGTCGGCGTGGGCCAGTCGGAGGTGGAGATCGCCTCGATGGCGGACAGCACGGTGGTGCTGCTCGCGCCCGGGATGGGGGACGGGATCCAGGCGGCCAAGGCCGGGATCCTGGAGATCGGCGACCTGTACGTGGTCAACAAGGCGGACCGGGACGGCGCGGCGACCACGGCGCGCGAACTCGGGCACATGTTGTCGCTGGGTGAGGCGCGCGGGCCGGGGGACTGGCGTCCGCCGATCGTCAAGACGGTGGCCTCGCGCGGCGAGGGCGTGGACGAGGTGGTCGAGGCGCTGGAGAAGCACCGCGCCTGGATGGAGGCCAGTGGCGAGCTGACCCGGCGCCGACGGCGCCGGGTGGCGGACGAGGTCGAGGCGATCGCGGTCACCGCGCTGCGGTCGCGGATCGGCGATCTGCGGGACGGCCTTCGGCTCGACGCGCTCGCGGCGCGGGTGCTCTCCGGGGATCTGGATCCGTACGCGGCCGCGGACGAGTTGATCGCGGGGCTGGGGGCCTGAGGCGCTGTGGGCCGACCTCGGCTTGTCGTCCTCGAACGCCGGACGGGCTGATGGGTCGGCCCCGATCGTGGGGTCGGCCGGGCTCGGAGCGTCGTCCTCGAACGCCGGACGGGCCGGATGTGGTGCCGTTTTCGGTGCGGGCTCGGCTTGGGTGTTCGGCGGGCCGGGGGTGGTTCAGGGTTGCTTCGGGGATGGACAGGCCGTGGCGCGGGCGGCCGGGCGGAGCTTTTCGGCCACCGCGCCGAACGCCTCGCCGACGATCCGCTTCTGATCGGCGGTCATCACGTCCATCAGGTGCTCGCGGACGCTCTCCACATGGGTGGGTGCCGCGGCCTCGAGCACGCGCCAACCCTGGTCGGTGAGGACCGCGAAGGCGCCGCGCCGGTCGGTCGGACAGTTGCGGCGCGCGACCAGGCCGGCGTTCTCCATCCGGGTCATCTGGTGCGAGAGCCGGCTCTTCGATTGCTGGGTCGCCTCGGCGAGATCGCTCAGCCGTACCTCCCGGTCCGGGTGCTCGGAGAGCCGGACCAGGATCTGGTAGTCGTGCAGGGACAACCCGTGCTCGCGCTGGAGCTCGCGCTCCAGCCGCGGCGGCAGCATGTTGATCACCGCGATGATCTGGCGCCACACGCACTGGTCTTCATCGCTCAGCCACCTGGGCTCGGCTTCGGTCATGTAACGAGAATACCGAAGATAGTTGAAACTTGAATGACCTGTTGGTTGTGCGCGGGTCCCCGGCGCGCCGCGCGGGCGGGTGTGCGAGCCGCGCCCGCGTATACACGCGGGGGTATGCGCAAGACGTGAGACAGCCACGTGACCGATGGGTAACCTCCACTACGCTCGGCCCGTGCCGAAGCCACTGAATCTCCCCTTCGATCCGATCACGCGTGCCGACGAGCACTGGCGAGAGCGCTGGGGGGAGTGCCCGCCGATGGTCGCGATCACCTCGATCATGCGCGCCCAGCAGATCCTGCTCGCGGGCGCCGACGCGGTGCTCAAGCCGTACGGGCTGACCTTCGCCCGCTACGAGGCACTGGTACTGCTCACCTTCAGCCGGACCGGCTCGCTGCCGCTGTCCCGGATCGGCGAGCGGCTGATGGTCCATCCCACGAGTGTGACCAACACGATCGACCGCCTGGAGCAGGCCGAGTTGGTCGCCCGCCGGCCCAACCCGCGCGACGGGCGGGGGGTGCTCGCGGTGATCACCGACAAGGGCCGCGACGTCACCGAGCGGGCCACCCGGGACCTGACCGCGCGCGAGTTCGGGCTCGGCGCGTACACCCCCGAACAGTGCGCCCAGCTCTTCGACCTGCTGCGGGTGCTGCGGGTGGACGCGGGCGACTTCCGTGTCGAGGAGACGCCGGCCGGGAGTGAGGCGGCACCGGTGCAGGCGCCGGCCGGTTCGGTGCGCGACACGGCGGGCGCGTAGCGGGCACATATCGGTGGGGAGGGGGCGGATTCGGGGACCCCGGTGCCGGCGACGTAAGCTGCATGCGCCATTGTGAAAAGCGGTCGACGAGGTCGTCGATGCCGCCGTTACCGAAGGTGCCGCCGTGAAGCCTGTCGTATTGACCCGTTACCGGGTGATGGCCTGGATCACCGGGTGCATGCTCCTGGTCCTGTGCCTGTGCATGGTCCTGAAGTACGGGTTCGACACGGGCGAGAAGGCGACGCTGTACGTCAGCCAGGCCCACGGCTTGTTGTTCATGGTCTACCTCGTCGTCACCTTCGACCTCAGCAGCAAGATGAAGTGGAAGTTCGAGCGCATGCTGCTGATGATGGTCGCCGGCACGATCCCGCTCGCGTCGTTCTACGCCGAGCGCAAGGCCGTCGAGGCGGTCCGCGAGCGCGAGCCCGCCGCCGCCACCGCCTGAGCCGTTCGCCCCGTCCGAGGCCGGCCCGGCATGTGTCGGTCGGCTCGGGTCAGCCCGTTTCGAACCCCCTTCCCCCGAGGATCCCCATGCTTTCCACCGCTGTCGGCCGCTTCAAGGTGATCTCCATCGCCGAGGGCACGTCGTTCCTGCTCCTGCTCGTCTTCGGTTCGCTGCTGAGCCGGATCTCGGACATCAACCTGGTCATGCCGCTGGGCCTGCTGCACGCGGTCATGTTCATCCTGTACCTGCTGGCCATGATGGACGTGCGGACCAAGCTGTCGTGGGACAACAAGACCACGCTGCTCGCGTTCATCGCGGCGATCCCGCCGTTCGGCCCGTTCGTCTTCGACCACAAGATGAAGCACAAGCTGGTCGAGCCGACCGCCGCGCCCGCCACCGCCTGAGCGGTCGCCGCCCCCGGGCCGCGTGCCCGGCTTCGAGTGCATCCCGAGCCCCCGACGTCCCGTCGGGGGTTTTGGCGTTTTCCGGGTCGTGGACATTTACTAGGACGTCCTAGTAATTTTCTCGTGCCGCGCGGGAATGGGTCCTACGACGACGGCAGCGGACAGGAGCCACGTGAACACCGAGGACATCGAAGCGGGTCGGCGGCGCTGGCAGGACCGGTACGACAAGGTCCGCAACGACGGGATGCGCCGCACCACGCTCTCCGAACTCGAGGTAGAGCCGGTCTACGGACCACCGGCCGATCAGCCCTACGAGGGCTTCGAACGGATCGGCTGGCCGGGCGAATTTCCCTACACCCGCGGTCTGTACGCGACCGGCTATCGCGGGCGGGCGTGGACCATCCGGCAGTTCGCCGGTTTCGGCAACGCCGAACAGACCAACGAGCGCTACCGGATGATCCTGGCGAACGGCGGCGGCGGGCTCTCCGTCGCGTTCGACATGCCGACCCTGATGGGCCGCGACAGCGACGACGAGCGTTCGCTCGGCGAGGTCGGGCACTGCGGTGTCGCGGTGGACTCGGCGGCCGACATGGACGTGCTCTTCCGCGACATCCCGCTCGGCGACGTGACCACGTCGATGACCATCTCGGGCCCGGCGGTGCCGGCGTTCTGCATGTACCTGGTGGCGGCCGAGCGTCAGGGTGTGGACATCGGCACGCTCAACGGCACGCTGCAGACCGACATCTTCAAGGAGTACATCGCGCAGAAGGAGTGGCTGTTCGCTCCCGAGCCGCACCTGCGGCTGATCGGCGACCTGATGGAGTACTGCGCCGCCGAGATCCCGGCGTACAAGCCGCTCTCGGTGTCCGGCTACCACATCCGCGAGGCCGGGGCGACGGCCGCGCAGGAACTCGCGTACACGCTGGCCAACGGCTTCGGCTACGTCGAGCTGGGGTTGTCGCGCGGCATGGACGTGGACGTGTTCGCGCCGGGCCTGTCGTTCTTCTTCGACGCGCACGTGGACTTCTTCGAGGAGATCGCCAAGTTCCGCGCGGCGCGCCGGATCTGGGCGCGGTGGATGCGCGACGTGTACGGCGCCAAGACCGCCAAGGCGCAATGGCTGCGCTTCCACACCCAGACGGCCGGCGTCTCGCTGACCGCGCAGCAGCCGTACAACAACGTGGTGCGCACCGCGGTCGAGGCGCTCGCGGCGGTGCTCGGCGGCACCAACTCGCTGCACACCAACGCGCTGGACGAGACGCTCGCGCTGCCCAGCGAGCAGGCCGCGGAGATCGCGCTGCGCACCCAGCAGGTGCTGATGGAGGAGACCGGGGTCGCGGCGGTGGCCGACCCGCTCGGCGGGTCGTGGTACGTCGAGGCGCTCACGGATCGGCTGGAGGCGGAGGCGGAGGCAACGTTCGCGCGGATCCGCGAGCTGGGCGAGACGTCGCCGCACCCGATCGGGCCGATGACATCGGGCATCCTGCGCGGCATCGAGGACGGGTGGTTCACCGGGGAGATCGCCGAATCCGCGTTCCGCTACCAGCGGGCGGTGGAGAAGGGTGACAAGCGGGTGGTCGGGGTCAACTGCCACGAGGGCTCGGTGACGGGTGACCTGGAGATCATGCGGGTCAGCCACGAGGTGGAGCGGGATCAGGTCTCGGCGCTGGGGGTGCGGCGGGGCGCGCGGGATCAGGCGGCGGTGGACGCGGCTCTGGGGGAGATGCGGGTTGCCGCGCGGGGGTCGGTGAACCTGGTGCCGCCGATGTTGGCGGCGGCTCGGGTGGAGGCGACGCTCGGGGAGATCTGTGATGTTCTTCGGGAGGAGTGGGGGACGTACACGGAGCCGGCGCGGTTCTGATTTTGGGTGGGCTCGCCTTCGGCCTCGCATTGGCCTCAAGCGCCGGCCGGGCTGCTTGGCCTCAAGCGCCGGCCGGGCTGCTTGGCCTCAAGCGCCGGCCGGGCTGGATTGAGTTCGGCTTACGTGGGGCGTCGGGGTCGCTGGGGTGGCCTCAAGCGCCGGCCGGGCTGGATTGAGTTCGGCTTACGTCGGGCGTCGGGGTCGCTGGGGTGGCCTCAAGCGCCGGCCGGGCTGGATTGAGTTCGGCTTACGTCGGGCGTCGGGGTGGCTGGGGTGGCCTCGAGCGCCGGTCGGGCTGATCGGCTTCAAACGCCGGCTGGGCTGATCGGCTCGGGGCTGGTGGTTAGGAGGCCGGTGACCACGAAGGTGGTGAAGCGTTGGACCCAGGCGTCGGAGGCGGGTTCCGCGCTTACCAGGACGTGTTGGACCACCGTGCCGGCGATGACGTCGAAGATCAGGTCCACGTCTATGTCGCCCGGGGCGGAGATCTCGCCTCGGGCCTTGGCTCGGGCTCGGCCCTCGACGACGAGGCGCTTTTGCGGGTCGACGACCTCTTCGCGGATGCGCCGCCGCAGGGCCGGGTCGCTGGTGGAGTCGGCGACCAGGCCCATCAGGGCGGTGCGCATCTCCGGGCGGCCCAGGAGCGCGGCGAAGCGGCGGACCACGTCCTCGATGTCCGCGCGCAGGTCCGGACCCTGGTCCGGCAGGTCGAGGGTGTCGAGCATCTCGGCGACCGCGGCGATGGCCAGATCGTGCTTGGAGTGCCAGCGGCGGTACAGCGTGGTTTTGGCCACGCCCGCGCGCGCGGCGACGTCGCCCATGGTCAGGCCCGCCCATCCGCCGTCGGCCAGCAGCGCTCGCGCCGCGTCCAGGATCGCGTCGTCCGCGGTGGCGCTGCGTGGGCGTCCCTTGCGCTGTAGGGGCACTCCCGCCGATTCGTCGTACACGGGCGGTCATGTTACCGGCTGGTACCGTGCGGGGCGGTGGCGCAACTCACATCCGCCATTCGCGATGCCACGGTCGCATTCCCCCCGGCGCTCCCCTTACGCTACGAGCCGTAGCGAATCGCGGTGCCTGGATGGGGATTCGAGCACACGATCGCGACTGACGACCTGTCAAGGGTCGTCGTCCGTCCCGGGGCCCGCATCCTGCGGGGACCGGGACGCGACGAGGCTTCGAACGTGCGCCGGTGGGTCGCCCCGTGCATCGTTCGGCGTGCTCTCGGGGGAAGATGTCTACATGCAGCCACGGAACATGTCCATGCGCGGAGTAGTCGACCTCGGCGCGGTCAAGGCCGCCGCCGACAACGCCGCCAAGCGTGCGGCCGCGCCGGCCGGGAAGCCCGCCGCCGCGTCCGGTGCCCAACGGGTCGTCATCGACGTCACCGAGGCCACCTTCGAGACCGATGTGCTCGCGCTCTCCCAACAGGCCCCCGTCGTGATCGACTTCTGGGCCGAGTGGTGCCAGCCGTGCAAACAGCTGAGCCCGCTGCTGGAGCGCCTGGCCGAGGAGTACGCCGGCCGCTTCGTGCTCGCCAAGATCGATGTGGACGCGAACCCGCGTCTGGCCCAGGAGTTCGGCATCCAGGGCATTCCCGCCGTGATGGCGGTCGTCGGTGGTCAGCTCGCGCCGCTGTTCCAGGGCGTGGTGCCCGAGGCGCAGGCGCGGCAGGTGCTGGACCAGCTCGTCCAGCTCGGCGAGGAGCGGTTCGGCCTGACCGGTATCGCGGTCGACGGTGAGCCCGCCGCGGCCCCCGCCGACGACGAGGAGGAGCCCGCCGGGGATCCGCTGCTCGCGGCGGCGGACGAGGCGCTGGAGCTCGGTGATCTGGACGGCGCGGCACAGGCGTTCCGCAACGTGCTCTCCGACCACCCCGCGCACGCCGAGGCCAAGCTCGGCCTGATCAACACCGAACTCCTGCGGCGTACCCAGGAGGTGGACGCGGAGAAGGCTCGCGCGGACGCCGCCGAGCACCCGGACGACGTCGCGGCGCAGACGCTCGCGGCCGACCTGGACATCCTGGACGGCCGGGCGGACGAGGCCTTCGCTCGGCTCGTGGAGACCGTGCGGCGGACCTCGGGCGAGGAGCGCAACACCGCGCGACTGCACCTGCTCGACCTGTTCGAGATCGTCGGCGCGGACGACCCGAGGGTGCCCAAGGCCCGGATGGCCCTTGCGGGCGTGCTCTTCTGATCCTGCGTCAGGCGCTCGCTTTGTCGATGAAGCCCCGGTCGTTCTCGTGGTCGAGAGCGATCGGGGCTTCGTCTTTACCCATCTTTGACTCGGGGCAATTTCCCTAGCCCTGCGTGGCATTTGGTGATCTCCGCGTGATCCGTTAACGGACCTTTGCCACGAAATCGGATCACTCGACGTCGGTGTCGATACCGCGCTGTGATCCGGTGGCGGGTGTCGTTCGAAGGTCCGCGTTACTCGCCGGTAACGAACCTCTTGTGTGCCGACCCGGTCGTGAAAGATGATCGGGCCGCTCGATCCGTGTCCCATTCGCCCCGGCAGCCGGTCGGTGGCTCGGACGCGGACCTCCCCATCCAGGCCGTGCCGGTCCGTCCCAGGACAGGCAGGCCCTCCCTCCATGCCCCGCCACGTGCGGCCCTGGTCCGCATGAGGAGGGGACTCTGTCCCGAGGAGGACCATGGACAAGAAGGTTCAGGCGGGTAGCGGCAAGACCCGCTGGAAGCGATTCGGCATCGTGCTCGTCCCGGTCGCGGCGATGACCGTCGGTATGTTCGCGGGTGTCGCGAACGGTGCCATTCCGGTCGACATCGCGGTGTCCGGGGGAAGTTTCAAGGTCAGCGCCGCGGAGCTGCAGGCGAACGAGTTCTCCCAGTACGGCAATTTCGTCAAGAGCCCGGGTGGTCAGAAGCCGGTGGCCGTGGCTGCGATCGGCGACGCCAGGATCACCAAGCTGTGTCAGTCGGTCGAGGTCCCCGGCATCGGTGTGGTCCTGCGCATCGAGGCGGGTGGCGACGGTTCGCCGGCGACCGCGAAGAACATGACGCTCGCGATGGACGCGCTCGACGGTGATGCCGAGTTCGAGAACATCGACATCGGTGTCGACGCTTCCCGGATGGCCAAGGGCACCCCGGAATCGCCGTGGGCCAAGGGGCCGGCGGCGATCGGCAACGGCGCGCCGGGCATGTTCGGCCAGCAGGCGACCAAGGCCACGTTCACCAACGTCAAGCAGTCGGCCTGGCTGGTCACGGCGACCAACTTCAAGCTCAACGGCCTGCACCTGAAGGTCGGCGGCAAGGACAAGGTCTGCTTCTGATGTGCCGTCGGCCGCGAGCGGGTCTCCCTGCTCGCGGCCGGTCCGCCATACCGGAGCAACACCTCAGGGAGTGATTCGTGACCGCAGCACAGCCGCAGCCCAACGCGCTCGTGCGCCGGTGGCGGGCGTTCGGGAGGTGGCGGCGCGTTCGGCCTTTCTGGGCCGGGCTGTTCACCATGCTGGCCGCCGGGCCCATCCTGTGGGCGCCGTACGCGTCGCTCAAGGCCGGCGACGTGACCGTCCAGCTCAAGCAACACAGCGGTATCTCGGCGCTGTTCATCGGCGTGATCCTGATCATGCTCGGCATCGCCACCTGGCTCAATCCGAAGGTACGGATCTACCTCGGCGTCTTCACCATCATCGTGTCGCTGGTGTCCTTCATCGTGGCCACCTTCGGTGGCTTCGGGCTGGGCATGTTGTTCGGTCTGATCGGCGGGATGCTCGCGGTGTCGTGGGCGTACGCCGAACCGCCGAGCGACGCGGAGGAGGCCGAGTCCCCGGCCGACGACGACCGGGACGGCGACGACGACGGACGGCCCGGGCCGGACGGGGACGACCACGGCGACACCCTCGTCGAGGACGGCTTCCTGGCCCAGGCGCTCCACGGGAAGGCCCCCGATGCCTCGGGGGAAGCACCCACCGGGTCGGTGACGACCGACCGGCCCGGTGAACCCTCCAGGGCGATGACCTCGCCCCGCGTCGCGCTGACCGCGATCGTCACCGCGATGGTCGGTGTGGTGGGCTTGGTGGGCATTGCCCACGCGTCCCCCAGCGATCCGCTGCCGGACAACCCGTACGCGGACGGGCCGTGCGTACCCGCGAGTGCCACGGCCTCCACGAGTGCGTCGGGTTCGGCGTCGGCATCGCCGGCCGAGTCGAGCGCGGCGCCGAGTGCCGGCAAGTCGTCGACCCCGGTGCCCGCCGGCAAGGCGGCTCGGCCGACAGCGGCGCAGGGTCCGGCGGGCGAAGCCACGCCCGTCACGCCGACGCCGGCGCAGAGCACGGCGGCGCCGACGAGCAAGGCGCCGGAACTGAAACTGCCGGAGCTGAAACTGCCGGAACTCGAGCTGCCCGAGCTGAACCTGCCCGGGTTGCCCGGACTCGGACTGCCCGGAATCAAGCTGCCGTCCGCGGCGTCGTCCGCTCCGGCTGCTCCGGCTGTCCCGGCGGCCCCGGTCGCGCCGGTCGGCTCGGCGTCGACCACCCCGACGGCCTCCGCGAAGCCGTCGGCCAAGTCCTCGGCGAAGCCCTCGACAACGTCGGCCAAGCCGTCGGCCACGTC
Organism: Embleya sp. NPDC050154; assembly: GCF_044460165.1. Lineage (NCBI taxonomy): Bacteria > Bacillati > Actinomycetota > Actinomycetes > Kitasatosporales > Streptomycetaceae > Embleya > Embleya sp. NPDC050154. Next base: position 84,462 of record NZ_JBITJP010000037.1, on the reverse strand, counting down.
GTCCTCGGCCGTGCCCAAGGACGGCAAGTCGCCCTTCCCGTGCCCGGTGCAGGGCCCCGTGAACGCCAAGAGCGGCGGCGGACTCCCACCGGTAGCGGTGGATCCGCTGGTCCTGAAGTCCAGCCTGCTGGCCATGGCCGGGCTGAACTACGAGGGCGTGGTCAAGGTGAAGACGCACACCGGGACCGAGGAGAACGCGCTCAAGTTCACCGTGTCCAAGGGCATCGACATCTGGAACATGTCGATGACGGTGAAGGAGGAGGGCGGCAAGGACATCGTCATCTCGTCCGACGAGGGCAGCAAGTCCTGGATGGACGCGGACATCCCGACGACGATGTACGTGAAGTACCTCAAGGGCAACATCTTCGGGATCGTCCCGATCACGTTCACGCCCGAGAGTCCGCCGCCGATCAACATCCCGATCGTGTTCTTCACGAACGTGGAGAGCTCGATGTACGCCCAGTTGGGCGGCAGGCTGCACATCCCCGGCTACGGCATCAACAAGGCCGGGATCAAGTAGTCCGCCGGCCGGCGCGCCACGCGACGCGCCCCGGGACCCACGCGGTCCCGGGGCGCGTCGAGTGCTATTCGGGCACGAACCACACCGTGGCCAGCGGGGGCAGCGTCATCGTCGCCGAGGCCGGGCGGCCGTGCCACTCCGACTCCTCGGCCGTGATCTCGCCCTGGTTCCCGACGTTGGCGCCGCCGTAGCCGCCGGCGTCGGTGTTGAGCACCTCGCGCCAGCGGCCCGCGTGCGGCAGACCCACCCGGAAGTCCTCGCGGACCACCGGGGAGAAGTTGCACACGCAGACCAACTGCTCACCGGCCGCGCCGATCCGGATGAAGGACAGCACGTTGGACGCCGCGTCGCCGCCGTCGATCCAGGAGAAGCCCTCCGGCCGGGTGTCCTGGGTCCACAGCGCGGACCTGCCCCGGTACACCGTGTTCAGGTCGCGGACCAGCCGCTGGATGCCCTGGTGTTCGGCGTGGTCGAGCAGCCACCAGTCCAGACCCCGCGCCTCGGACCACTCCGCGCCGTGGCCGAACTCCGAGCCCATGAACAACAACTGCTTGCCCGGATGGGCCCACATGAAGGCGAGATAGGCGCGCACGTTGGCCATCTGCTGCCAGCGGTCGCCCGGCATCTTGTCCACCAGCGAGCGCTTGCCGTGCACCACCTCGTCGTGGCTGATCGGCAGGATGTAGTTCTCGCTCCAGGCGTACATCAGCGAGAAGGTGATCTCGTTGTGGTGGTGTTGGCGGTGGATCGGCTCCTTCTGGATGTACTCCAGCGAGTCGTGCATCCACCCCATGTTCCACTTGAAGCCGAAGCCGAGCCCGCCGCCGTCGGTGGGGCGGGTCACCCCGTCCCACGCGGTGGACTCCTCGGCGATGGTCAACACCCCCGGCACCCGCCGGTACAGCGTCGCGTTCATCTCCTGGAGGAAGGCGACCGCGTCCAGGTTCTCCCGGCCGCCGTGCTGGTTCGGCGCCCACTGACCGTGCTCGCGCGAGTAGTCCAGGTAGAGCATCGAGGCGACCGCGTCCACCCGCAGGCCGTCGATGTGGAACTCCTCGCACCAGTAGACCGCGTTGGCGACCAGGAAGTTGCGCACCTCGTGCCGGCCGTAGTCGAAGACCAGCGTGCCCCAGTCCGGATGTTCGCCCCGGCGCGGATCCGGGTGCTCGTACAGCGGTGTGCCGTCGAACCGCGCCAGCGCCCACGCGTCCTTGGGGAAGTGCGCCGGCACCCAGTCCACCAGCACGCCGATGCCCGCGCGGTGCAGCGCGTCGACGAGGTGGCGGAACTCGTCGGGGCTGCCGAAGCGCGACGTGGGCGCGTAGTACGAGGACACCTGGTAGCCCCACGACGGCCCGTACGGGTGTTCGGCCACCGGCAGCAGCTCGACGTGGGTGAAGCCCATCTCGGTGACGTAGGCGGGCAACTGCTCGGCGAGTTCGAGGTAGCTCAGGCCCGGCCGCCACGAGCCCAGGTGGATCTCGTACACGCTCATCGCCGAGGTGTGGTGGGTGACCTCGGCGCGCTTTTCCAACCACTCCTTGTCCGCCCAGGAGTAGGTCGAGGTGTGCACGACCGACGCTGTGGAGGGCGGCAGTTCGGTGGCGAAGGCCAGCGGGTCGGCCTTCTGCCGGGACACCCCGTCGCGGCCGAGGATCTCGTACTTGTACTTGGTGCCGTCGCCGACGTCGGGAACGAACAGCTCCCAGACCCCGGACGAGCCGAGCGAACGCATCGGGTGCGCGATGCCGTCCCAGTAGTTGAAGTCGCCGACCACCCGCACACCGCGCGCGTTCGGCGCCCAGACCGCGAAGGAGGTGCCGGCGACGGGTCCGTTCGCGGTCTCGAAGGAGCGCACGTGCGCGCCGAGCACCTCCCACAGCCGCTCGTGCCGACCCTCGGAGATCAGGTGCAGGTCGAACTCGCCCAGGGTGGGCAGGAACCGGTACGGGTCGTCGGTGTGCAGCTCGGTGCCCTCGTAGCGGACCTCCAGCCGGTAGTCGGGCACCGTCGAGCCGGGCAACAGACCGGTGAACAGGCCCTCGGCCTCGTGGGTCAGCTCGACCCGGTGCTCGCCGGTGACCACGATCACCTCACGGGCCCACGGCCGCAGCACCCGCACCACCACGCCGTCGACGCCGGGTACGTCCGGGTGCGGGCCGAGCAGCCCGTGCGGATCGTGATGACCGCCTTCCACGAGCCGGCGCAACTCGTCGGCGGCCAGCGGCGGTACCACCGGGGTGCCGGCCGGGCGGGTGCGGCTGCGCGTGCTCCGACGCGGAGCGGGACGGCCGGCGACCCCGCCGCCCTCGGATGACGCGGTGCTGTGCGGACGGGCCGTCACGGATGGGACCTCCTGAGACGTGGGTGCTGAAACGGAATCGACAGGTCGTCAGTGCGGCTGCGGTGCGCGTTCGGCCAGCCGCCGGATCGCCGACATCGGCACCGGCAGCCACGAGGGTCGGTTGCCCGACTCGTACATGACCTCGTACACGGCCTTGTCGGTCTCGAAGGCCCGCAACAACACGGGCTCGGAGTGCGGGTCGAACGAACCCGCGTCGGCGTACCCCGCACAGAAGGCTTCCCGGTTGCGGGTGGCCCATTCCTCCGCGCGGCGCACCAGGTGCGGTGCGGGCGCCCCGCGACCCCAGAACCCGCCACCGCCGGCGAGCAGGTGCCGGGCCGCGTAGTCGAACGAGCGCAACATCGCCGCGATGTCGCGCAGCGGCGAGTGCAGCGAGCGTCGTTCGCTCAGCGGCCGGGCGGGCTCGCCCTCGAAGTCGAGCAGCACCCACCGGGTGGCGGTGCGCATCACCTGACCGAGGTGGAAGTCGCCGTGGATGCGCTGCAACGGGACCGGATGCCCGTCCCGACCCAGCGTCTCCAGGTCCTGATACGCCTCGCGCAGCCGGTCGGTGAACGGCGCCAACTCCGGCACCGCCTCGGCCGCCGCGTGCAATCGGCGCTCCATGTCCTGCGCGATCGCGGCCAACTCCGCCTCGCCCGCCACCGAGGTGGGCAGCGAGCGGGCCAGGTCGGCGTGCACCTCGGCGGTGGCCGCGCCGAGTCGGAAGGACTCGCCGGCGAAGTCGCCGCCGGTCTCGTGCGCGTGCGGACCGGCGCCGCGCACCTCCTGGCCGGCGTACAGGTCGCGGACCGAGGTCTTGGCCAACTCCCAGCCGTCGGTGCCGGTGCGCAGGTATTCCTGGAGCAGGCCGAGCGTGGTCGGCTCGGCGTCGGTGTCCGGGAACGGCATGTCGAACCAGGCGATCGGCGCCGGGATCCGCCGCGAGCCCGCGCCCGCCAGCGCGAGCGAGACCTCCAGGTCCGGATTGACGCCGGGCACCACGCGCCGGAACAGCTTGAGGATCACGTCGTCGCCGAAGATGATCGACGTGTTCGACTGCTCGGCGCCGATCACCAGGCCGACGTGTTCGGGGTCGGGGGCCTGCGCGCCGGGCCGGTGGAAGGCCAGGGAGCCGACGGTGTCCGCGGCGACGAACCGTTCCGGCAACCACCGGGTCAGCTCGGCGTCGTGCACCGCGTCGTAGAGGCTGCTGCCGTTGGGCAACCGGCCGATGGCCGCGTGCGCGAGCCGGTCCGGCAGGGTGCCCCGAACCCCGAGCAGGAGTTGGTAGTGCTCGGGCGTGGCACCGTGCTCGACCCGCAGCAGCACGTGGTGCAGCGCGGGATCGCCGGAGACCACTTCGAGACTGTGGACCACACCGACCCCACGAAGAGGTCGGCCCTTGCCGGCGAACCATCTCTGCTGCGGCAGCCAGTCGCGCAGCACGGCGATCACGGCGGAGGCAGTCGGATCGTGGGGTCGGGTGGAATCCGTCACAGCGTCATTTCTCCACGGGTGAGGCGGAACCAATAGAAACCGTGCCCCGCGAGGGTGAGCAGATACGGCAGCTCGCCGATCGCGGGGAACGTCACCCCCCCGAGCAACTCGACCGGTTCGTACGTCTCGAACTGCCGCAGGTCCAGCTCGGTGGGCTGGGCGAAGCGCGAGAAGTTGTGAACACACAGCACGATGTCGTCCTCGTATTCGCGAAGGAACGCCAGCACGCTGGGATTGGACGAGGTCAGCTCGTTGTACACACCGAGCCCGAAGGCCGGGTTCTGCTTGCGCACCTCGATCATCCGGCGGGTCCAGTGCAGCAGCGAGGAGGCGTTGGACATCTGCGCCTCGACGTTGGTGACCTGGTAGCCGTAGACCGGGTCCATGATGTTCGGCAGGTACAGCCGACCCGGATCGCACGTGGAGAAGCCCGCGTTGCGGTCCGGCGTCCACTGCATCGGCGTGCGCACACCGTCGCGGTCGCCGAGCCAGATGTTGTCCCCCATGCCGATCTCGTCGCCGTAGTACAGGACGGGCGAGCCCGGCAGCGACAGCAGCAGCGCCGTGAACAGCTCGATTTGGTTGCGGTCGTTGTCCAGCAACGGCGCGAGCCGACGGCGGATGCCCACGTTGGCCCGCATCCGCGGGTCCTTCGCGTACTCCTTGTACATGTAGTCGCGTTCTTCGTCCGTGACCATCTCGAGGGTGAGCTCGTCGTGGTTGCGCAGGAAGATGCCCCACTGGCAGTTGTCCGGGATGGACGGGGTCCCGGCCAGAATCTCCGAGACCGGGTAACGCGATTCGCGGCGGACCGCCATGAAGATGCGCGGCATCACCGGGAAGTGGAACGCCATGTGGCACTCGTCGCCGTCGCCGAAGTAGTCCACCACGTCCTCGGGCCACTGGTTGGCCTCGGCCAGGAGCACGGTGTCCGGGTACTTGTCGTCGATCTCCTTGCGCACCCGCTTGAGGAACTCGTGGGTCGCGGGCAGGTTCTCGCAGTTGGTGCCCTCCTGCGCGAACAGGTACGGCACCGCGTCCAGTCGGAACCCGTCGATGCCCAGGTCCAGCCAGAACCGCAGCCCGGCCAGCATCTCCTCCTGCACGCGCGGGTTCTCGTAGTTGAGGTCCGGCTGGTGGCTGAAGAAGCGGTGGAAGAAGTACTGCTTGCGCACCGGGTCGTAGGTCCAGTTGGAGGACTCGGTGTCGACGAAGATGATCCGGGCGTCGCCGTACGCCTTGTCGTCGTCGGCCCACATGTAGTAGTCGCCGTACGGCCCGTCCGGGTTGTTCCGCGACTCCTGGAACCACATGTGTTGATCGCTCGTGTGGTTCATCACGAAGTCGATCACCACCCGCATGCCGCGCTTGTGCGCCGAGTCGACGAACTCGACGAAGTCGGCGAGGTCGCCGAACTCGGGCAGCACCGCGGTGTAGTCGGCCACGTCGTAGCCGCCGTCGCGCAGCGGCGACGCGAAGAACGGCGGCAACCACAGGCAGTCGACGCCGAGCCACTGGAGATAGTCCAGCTTCTGGGTCAGGCCCTTCAGGTCGCCCACCCCGTCCCCGTTGCTGTCCTGGAAGGACCGCACGAGGACCTCGTAGAAGACGGCTCGCTTGAACCACAGGGGATCGCGATCCCGCGACGGGGTGTCGTCGAAGGTGTCGCGGACGGGTTCGTTGACGATCACGGGCTGTTCCTCCGGACCGAGAAGAGATGCGCGGGCTCGTGCGCCGGATCCAGCCGCACGTAGTTGTGCCGACCCCAGCGATAGCCGGCTCCGGTGAACTCGTCCTGCACCGCGAAGGTGTCCTGCCAGTCCGACCCGAGGGCGGGCAGGTCCAGGGCGACGGTGGCCTCGTGCGTGTGGTGCGGATCCAGGTTCACCACCACCAGGACCAGGTCGTCGACATCACCCACACGGGTGCGCTTGGAGAAGGCCATGACCGCATCGTCGTCCACGTGATGGAAGGTCAGGTTTCGCAGACGTTGCAGACTCGGGTGGCGTCGGCGCATCCGGTTCAGCGTGGTGATGTACGGCGCCAGCGAGCGTCCCTCGCGCTCGGCCCCGGCCCAGTCGCGCGGGCGGAACTGGTACTTCTCCGAGTCGTGGTACTCCTCACTGCCCGCCTTGACCGCGCGGTGCTCGAACAGCTCGAAGCCCGAGTAGACGCCCCACGTCGGGGAAAGCGTGGCGGCGAGCAGGGCCCGGATCTTGAACGCGGCGGGCCCGCCGTACTGCAGGTAGGCGTGCAGGATGTCCGGGGTGTTCACGAAGAAGTTCGGCCGCATGTAGGAGGACGCCTCGCCGGTGGTCAACTCGGTGAGGTACTCCTGAAGTTCGTCCTTGCCGTTGCGCCAGGTGAAGTACGTGTACGACTGCTGGAAGCCGACCTTGGCCAGCGTGCGCATCATCGCCGGTCGGGTGAACGCCTCGGCCAGGAAGATCACGTCCGGGTCGGTCGCGTTGATCGTGGCGATCACCTCCTCCCAGAACATCACCGGCTTGGTGTGCGGGTTGTCCACCCGGAAGATCCGCACGCCGTGCGCCATCCAGTGCCGCAACACCCGCAACGTCTCGGCGACCAGACCCTCGAAGTCGGCGTCGAAGTCGATCGGGTAGATGTCCTGGTACTTCTTCGGCGGGTTCTCCGCGTAGGCGATGGTGCCGTCGGCCCGGTGCCGGAACCACTCCGGGTGCTTCTCGACCCACGGGTGGTCGGGGGAGACCTGGAGCGCGAAGTCGAGCGCCACCTCCATCCGCAACTCGCGGGCCCGGGCCACGAACGCGTCGAAGTCCTCGATCGTGCCCAGGTCGGGGTGGATCGCGTCGTGCCCGCCCTCGGGCGAGCCGATCGCCCACGGCGACCCAGGATCGTGCTCGCCGGCCTCGAGCGTGTTGTTGGGCCCCTTGCGGAACGCCCGGCCGATCGGGTGAATCGGTGGCAGGTAGACCACGTCGAAGCCCATCGCGGCGATCTGCGGCAGGCGTTCCATCGCGGTCCGGAAGGTGCCGCCGCGCGGCGGGTGGTTGCCGGCGGGGTCCACCACCGCGCCCTCGGAACGCGGGAAGAATTCGTACCAGGACCCGTACAACGCGCGCTCGCGCTCGACCCGCAGCGGATGGCGCGCCGAGCTGGTGAGCAACTCCCGCAGCGGATGCCTGGCCAGCACCTCGTCCAGCGCGCTCGACCGTGCCGCGGCGAGTCGTTCGGTGGGGCTGCGCGTCTCGTCCCGGACCGCGTCCACTGCGGCCAGCACGACCGCCCGCAGGCCGTCCTTCTTGGGCACGCCGGCGGCGGCCCGCTCCAGCAACTGCGCGCCCTCCTCCAGCACCAGGTCGACCTCCAGGCCGGCCGGGATCTTGATGCCGGCCGCGTGCCGCCAGGAGGCGATCGGGTCGCCCCACGCCTCGACGGCGTAGGACCACAGGCCCTCTGTGGTCGGCGTGACGCTCGCGTGCACCCGGTCGGTCCCGGGCGCGCCCGGAAGCATCGGGGTGAGCGCGCCGGCCCGGCCGCGTGGGTCGCGCAGCACCACGCCCGCGGCCACCGCGTCGTGGCCCTCGCGAAAGACCGTGGCGGCCACGGGGAACGTCTCGCCCGGGATCGCCCGGGCCGGCCGGGTGCCGCCGTCGACGGCGGGCTCGACGTCCAGGATCGGGATGCGCCCGATCCGCGGCGTCACCGGTTTGGCCGATCTCCCGGCGCGCGCGGGTGACTTGGCCGCGGCGGGCGGCGCGTCGGGTTGCGCGGCAAGGGGCCGCGCCGGCTCGGGCCGCACGGTGCTCGCCTTCGTCGCGCTCGCCTCGGGTGCCGGCTTCGTCGTCGCACCGGGCGCCGGCCCGGTGGCCGACGTCGGTTCGGGCCGCGCGGCCCTCGACTTCCCGGCGGTCGTCTTCCGTGCCGCGGCCTTGTCGGCCGCGACCTGCCCCGCCCGGGGTGCGCGGGCGCCCCCGGGGTCCTTCTCAGCCGAACTGGTCATGCCGAACTCCTGTACCCACGGACGGGCATCCCGTGCGCGTCGCGCGCGATACACCCGTACGGAAACCCACTCGATACCCCGATTGCCGGACCCGGGAGTGGCGGAAAACCGACCCGGCGGCGACCGGTGGGATCGCTCGGGTCCACCTCTCACCGCTGCGCGGCGGCCATTGCTCGTGACGCGACCACCAGGCGGGGACCGGGTGGGGCCCGGCCCGCGATCGTGGACGGTGGATGTCTGGTGTGTCCGCGATACGGCGGGACGGAAGGACCCGGCTGTTCAACGATCGTCAAGTCGCTCGGGGCACGGTCCATATGGTGTAAAAACGCCCCCAGACCCATCCGCAAGATCTTGCCGGCTTTGCAAGCGCACTGCATCCACTGTCGCAAGTTCTGCCGCCTTCCGGCTAGGGTCGCAGCGTGAGAGCAATCCGCAGATTCACCGTGCGTACGGTTCTGCCCGCTCCGCTGGAGCCACTGGGTGAACTGGCGATGAACCTCCGCTGGTCCTGGCACGCGGAGACCCGCGACCTGTTCGAGTCGATCGATCCGGACACCTGGGCCTCGGTCGGCCGAGACCCCGTCCGCCTGCTCGGCACCGTGCCGAACGACAAACTCGGCGCCCTCGCCGACGACCGCCGCTTCCTCGCCCGACTGCGGGTGGCGGCCGAAGACCTGCACGAATACCTGACCGGACCTCGTTGGTACCAAACCCTGTCGGAGGCTGCTCCCGGCCCCGACGCGCCACCGGCGGCGATCGCGTACTTCTCGCCGGAGTACGGCATCACCGCGGCACTTCCGCAGTACAGCGGCGGTTTGGGCATCCTCGCGGGCGACCATCTGAAGGCCGCGAGCGACCTGGGTGTCCCGATCGTCGGAGTCGGCCTGATGTACCGCCACGGGTACTTCCGGCAGTCGTTGTCCCGGGACGGGTGGCAACAGGAGCGCTACCCCCTCCTGGACCCCAACGAGTTGCCACTGACGCTCCTTCGGGGTGCCGACGGTGCACCCACACGAGTGGTCATCGGACTCCCGACGGGTGAGTTGCACGCGCGGATCTGGAAGGCCCAGGTCGGTCGGGTGCCACTGCTGCTGTTGGACTCGGACATCGAGGAGAACGAGCCCGCCGAACGCGAGGTGACCGACCGGCTGTACGGCGGCACGAGCGAACACCGCTTGCATCAGGAGATGCTGCTCGGCATCGGCGGGGTACGGGCTTTGCGGGCATTTTGCGAGATCACCGGTCATCCGGCGCCCGAGGTCTTCCACACCAACGAGGGCCACGCCGGCTTCCTGGGCATCGAGCGCATCCGCGAGTTCACCCAGACCGAGGGGCTGGACTTCGACGCGGCCCTCGAAGCCGCCCGCGCGGGCACGGTGTTCACCACGCACACCCCCGTGCCGGCCGGGATCGACCGGTTCGGGCGCGATCAGATCCAGCGGCATTTCGGCGGCGACCTCGCTTGTCCGGGGGTTCCGGTGGACCGGGTCCTCGCGCTCGGCGCGGAGACCTACCCGGACGGCGATCCGGGCGTGTTCAACATGGCCGTGATGGGCCTGCGGCTCGCCCAACGGGCCAATGGCGTGAGCAAGCTGCACGGACGGGTCAGCCGGGGCATGTTCGACGGCCTGTGGCCAGGCTTCGACACCACCGAGGTACCGATTACCTCGATCACGAACGGCGTACACGCGCCCACGTGGGTGGACGCCGATGTGCTGGACCTGGCCGGCCGCGAGGCGGGCGTCGAACTCACCGAGGACCCCTCGGCGTGGGCGGCCATCGATCGGCTCTCGGCCGGCTCCTTGTGGGAGCTGCGCCGGGGGCTGCGCGCGAAGCTGGTCGCCGAGGCGCGGCTGCGGCTGCGCGCGTCCTGGAAGCAACGCGGCGCGGGCGACGCGGAATTGGGCTGGATCGAGGGCGTGCTCGATCCGGACGTGTTGACCATCGGGTTCGCCCGCCGGGTGCCCTCCTACAAGCGGCTCACCCTGATGCTGCGGGATCCGGCCAGGTTGCGCGGGATGTTGCTGCACCCGGAACGGCCGGTGCAGATCGTCATCGCGGGCAAGTCGCACCCGGCCGACGAGGGCGGCAAACGACTGATCCAGGAACTGGTGAGGTTCGCCGACCGCGAGGACGTGCGACACCGGATCGTCTTCCTGCCGGACTACGACATCGCGATGGCCCAGCACCTGTACCCCGGATGCGACGTGTGGCTGAACAACCCGCTGCGCCCGCTGGAGGCGTGTGGCACCTCGGGGATGAAGGCCGCGCTGAACGGCTGCCTGAACCTGTCCATCCTGGACGGGTGGTGGGACGAGTGGTACGACGGTTCGAACGGTTGGGCGATTCCGACCGCCGACGGGATCACCGACGTGGACCGCCGGGACGACCTCGAGGCCGGGGCTCTGTACGACCTGATCGAGAACTCGGTCGCGGCCAGGTTCTACGACCGGGGGCCCGAGGGCCTGCCCACCCGGTGGCTGGAAATGGTCCGGCACACGCTGGCCACGCTCGGCCCGAAGGTGCTCGCGGACCGGATGGTCAAGGACTACGTCGACGTGCTGTACGCGCCGGCGGCGTTGTCCGGTCGGGCGATCACCGGCGCGGCCGCGCGCGAGTTGGCGGAGTGGAAGGCGCACGTGCGGAGGTCCTGGGCGGGCGTCCGGGTCGATCACGTGGAGTCGGGCGGGATAGGGGACGCCCCCGAGGTCGGCAACACGCTGAACCTGCGGGTCTTCGTCTCCCTGGGCGAACTCGCGCCCGCCGACGTCGAGGTCCAGGTCGTGCACGGCCGGGTCGACGACGCGGACCGGATCGTGGAGAGCACGGTGGCGCCGCTCAAGGCGGGGCACCGGGACGAGCACGGTCGCCGGTTCTACGAGGGCTCGTTGGCCCTGGATCGGACCGGTCCGTTCGGCTACACCGTCCGGGTGATGCCGACCCATCCGCTGCTCGCGGGTCCGGCCGAACTGGGCCTGATCGCGGCGCCGCCGGAGAGTGAGGGCTTCGCGGAGGGCATCGCGCTGCGCTGACCGCACTCGCTCGACCGTTCGGGCCCCGCCGTCCTTGTCGACGGCGGGGCCCGAACGTGCTTTCTCCGCGGCGGTATCGCTCGGTCAGCCGTGCGGCTGGTCCGGGCGGTACGGCGGGTAGGGCTGCTGGTGTTGTCCCTGGTACGGGTGTCCCTGGTAGGGCTGTCCCTGGTGGGGCTGAGCCTGGTACGGCTGCCCGCCCTGGTACGGCGCGGGCCCGTAGCCGCCGGCCATCTGCGGCTCGGTCACGAGCGTGCGGTCCGAGTCCGGGTGGCCGTACGCGTCCTGCGCGCCGGTGCCGCCGCCGTGCCCTTTGGCCTTGCCGCTCCGGCGCGGCCACCACAGGCCCCGACCCAGGATCGCGGCGATCGCGGGCACCAGCACGATCGAGAGCAGCATCGAGGAGAGCAGGATGCCCACCGCGGTGGCGAAGCCGATCTCCGCGGTCGCGGGGCTGGCCGCCAGGCTGGCGAAGGATCCGGCCAGTACGAGACCGGCCGTGGCGATCGCGGGCGCGGTGTGCTCGACCGCCATGGCCACCGCCTTGCGGGCCGGGACCGGCTTGTCCATCTCCTCCCGCAGCCGGTCGCTCATCAGGATGTTGTAGTCGGTGCCCAGCGCGACCACGAACAGGAACAGCACCAGCGGCAGCGTGAAGGACACGCCGGGTCGGTCGAGCATGTGCTGGAAGACCAGCGTTCCGGCGCCGAGCGTGGCCACGAAGCCGAGGCCGACCGCGAGCATCAGCACGAGCGGCGCGAGCAGCGAGCGCAGCAGCAGGAACAGGATCAGCGCGATCAGGATCGCGGCGACCGGGAAGACCAGCTTGAGGTCCTTGTCCACCGCGTCCGAGACGTCGGCGAAGATGGCCGCCGTTCCGGTGATGTGCGCCTCGGCGCCGTCCGGAGTGTGCTTCGAGATGGTGCCCCGGACCGGGCCGGTGATCAACTCCCGCGCCTTCTGGGTGTCGGCCTTCGCGGCCAGGAACACATCGATCCGAGCGGCCGAACCGTCCGGGTTGAGCACCGGCTTGGCGACCTGGCCCACGCCCTCGACCTTGCCCAGCGCACCGGTCAGCCCGGTGAGCGAACGTTCGTCGAGCTTGCCGCCGGCCTTGGTCTGCACGTAGACCGTGTGCGGGTCCGACACGCCCGCCGGAAGCGAGCGGGAGATCTCGTCGGCGGTCCTGGTCGCGTTGGTGGTGGGCTGACCCTCCTGGTCGTAGCTCATCTTGACGCCCACCGCACCGGCGCCGAGCACGCCGAGCAGGACCAGGCTGCCGGCCAGGTAGCGCACCGGACGCGCGCTGACCTTCTCGCCCAGACGGGCGGCGAAGCCCGCCGGACGCTCCTTCTTCCACGCCCGGGCCGGCCAGAACATCCCGCGACCGCACACCGCGAGCAGCGCGGGCATCAGGGTCAGGCTGCCCAGCAGGCACACCAGGACCGAGACCGCGATGGCCGGGCCGAGCACCTTGAACTGACCGAAGCTCGCGATGCCCAGGGTCGCGAACGCGGCCACGATGGTCAGTGCCGCGCAGGTGATCGCGTTGCCCACCTTGCCGGCGGTGATCGCGGCGGCCTCGCGCTTGTCCTGATCGGGGTTGGCGCGCAGTTGCTCGCGGAAGCGGAACATCAGGAAGAGGAAGTAGTCGATGCCGATGCCCAGGAGCACGACGGTGATCAGGGACGGCACGGACGGGTCGAGCTTGATGTCCAGGAGCTTCGCGCTGCCGGCCACCGCGCCGGTCGCCACACCGCCGATGAACGTCACCGCGAGCAGCGGCAATATCGCGGCCAGGACACTGCGGAAGACCAATACGTTGAGCAGGACGATAAGGCCCATCGTCAAAATTCCGACGAGCGCCTGGGTGTCCTCTTCCTCGTCCAGGTTGTCGACCGTGTTCGCGATACCACCGGTGAATCCGACCCGGAATCCGGCGGCCTCGTAATCGGTCTTCGCCAGATCACGGGCGTCCCGGTAGACGTCCTGGAGACCGACGTCGTTCATATTGCCGTCCAGCGACAACGAGACCAGTTGGAACGTCCCGTCCGGGGCGACCACACCCACGGCGTAGCTCGGCGTCTGCGAGAAGTCCTTGGCGAACTGCTCGGGCTTCGCCTCGATCGGCTTCTTGGCCAGCGCGGCCGTGGTGTCGGCGATCTTCTTCTGGTCCTGCGGGCCGATCTTGGCACCGTCGGCACGGGCGACCAGCACGGTCACCGCGTTCGGGTCGGGCTTCTCGTCGAATTTCTTCTCGGCGATCTGAATGGCCGCCGCGGAGTCGTATTTCTTCGGCAGGAAGTCACCGGTCGAGGAATCGGTGACGCTGTTCATCAACGGTGTTCCGACGGCGGTCAGGGCGAGACCGAAAACCGCCCAGACGATGATGGTCATCCATCGATGACGTGTGGCGAACGCGGTTGTTCTACGGATCATTTTCCTTCTCCGCCGTCGGATCGAAACGCGGGAGCTCGATGCGGGAACTCCGGATTGGCTCAATGTCATCACGCGTACTCCCCTTCGGACATCGACCGGCGGAAGGGGAATGGACCGGGACCTCGGTCCGGGAGTACCGCACAACCAGGACTCGGGTCCGGGGGTGCGGATCGTCTGCGATGAGGTTCAGGAACAGGGTCGAAGAGGATGGAATGGGTGCATGAACCTCGTCGTCGCGCCGGGCGCTTCGGCGCCGGCGAGCAAGCCGGACCCGGAGGCGCCCGATCCCGGGCCGCCGAAGGGCCTGCTGCGGCTGGTCCGGCGCCGGGTCCGGGCCTTCCCGTGGACCCGGAACGACCTGCTGATCGCGCTCGCGTGTGTGGCGGCCGACGTCGCCGCGTACCTCACGACCGGCCACCGCGCCGGCCCGCACATGTCGGTGCTCGCGGTGCTGCTGCTCGCGGCCGGCGGTGTGCTGATGATCGTGCGACGTCGGCATCCGGTGCCGGTACTGGCCGCGGTGATCGCGGTGCAACCGGTGCCGGTGTGGGCCGCCGATCCGGCGACGCACAACTTCGGCCTGGCCCTCGCGGTCGGGCTGTACACGGTGGCCCGGTTCTGTTCGTACCGAGTCGCCGGTATCGCCGGCGCCGCGGTGCTCGCGACTCAGGTGACGCGCGACGTCCTGATCGGCTGGTCGGTGCCGTTCGCGATGCTCCCCAACCTGATGACGATCTGCCTGCTGATCGCGGTCGGCGTCGGGGTGCGCAGCCGGCAGGACCAGGTGGCGCTGAACCGACGGCTGTTGGCGGATCGCGCGGTGGCCGACGAGCGCCGGCGGATCGCGCGCGAGCTGCACGACATCGTCGCGCACCACATCACCACGATGTACCTGATGTCCGGCGGCGCGCGCTCCACCCTCGATCGCGACCCGGAGACCGCCAAGGCCGCGCTGGTGACACTGGAGTCGTCCGGCCGTACCGCGATGCGCGAGATGCGCCAACTGCTCGGTGTGCTGCGCGGCGCCGACGTCGTCGAGGAGGCGCCCTCGGCGCCGCAGCCGGGGATCGCGGAGATCGACCGGCTGATCACCGACTCGTGCGCGGCGGGTTTGCCCACCGAGTACGAGGTGCTCGGCGCGCCGCGGTCGCTGCCGCCGGCCACCGGGCTCACGCTGTACCGGGTCGTGCAGGAGGCGCTCACGAACGCGCGCAAACACGCGGGGAACGCGCGCGCCTTCGTCCGGTTGGAGTACCGACCGGATCGGGTCCTGGTGGAGATCTGCGACGACGGCGACGGCGGTGGGTCGGCGATGGTGGGCGGTGGGTACGGTCTCCTGGGTATGCGCGAGCGCGTCGCGGTGCACGGCGGGACGCTGGTGGCGGGCAGGCGCCCGGAAGGCGGCTACCGTGTGACGGCGCTGGTGCCGCTGCCGCCGGCGGAGCCTGGAGAGGACTGGAACCGAGATGAGCCTGGACGCACCCCCGATCACCGTGCTGCTGGCGGATGATCAGCCGCTCGTGCGTCGGGGTCTGGCCCTGATTCTGCGCTCGGACCCCGGCATCGAGGTGATCGGCGAGGTCGGCGACGGCGCGCAGGCCGTCGAGGCCGCACATCGGCTGCACCCGGACGTGATCCTGATGGACATCCGGATGCCCGTGCTCGACGGCGTCAAGGCCACCGCGCGGCTGTCCGAGGAACTGCCCGAGTGCCGGGTGCTCGCGCTGAGCACGTTCGACATGGACGAGTACGTGGTCGGCGCGTTGCGCGCGGGCGCGATCGGCTTCCTGCCCAAGGACGTGTCGCCCGAGGATCTGATCGCGGCGGTCTACACCGTGCACCTGGGCGAGGCCGCGGTCGCGCCACGACTGCTCACCCGGCTGATCGAGTCCTTCGTCAAGGCCCCGTCGGCCCCGCAGCCCTCGGCGACCGCCCTGCGCGACCTGACCCCGCGCGAGGTGGAGGTGCTGCGGCTGATCGCGGCCGGCCTGGACAACGCCGAGATCGCCGCGTCGATGAGCATCGGCGTCCAGACGGTCAAGAACCACGCCACGGGCCTGTTCGCCAAACTCGGCGTCCGCGACCGTGCCCAGGCCGTCGTCTTCGCCTACGAATCCG
This sequence comes from Embleya sp. NPDC050154, assembly GCF_044460165.1. Taxonomy (NCBI): domain Bacteria; kingdom Bacillati; phylum Actinomycetota; class Actinomycetes; order Kitasatosporales; family Streptomycetaceae; genus Embleya; species Embleya sp. NPDC050154. The sequence continues at coordinate 68,524 of NZ_JBITJP010000037.1, read as the reverse complement.
GCGTGGTCCAGGCGGGCCGGACGCCGTAGCGCCGAGCCCGGGGGCCGGTGGCGCCGGGGGGCGGCGGCACCGGCTCCGCGGGCGCGGTCGGTTCGAGTCGCGCGGTGGTCAGCGGCCGGTGAACTCGGGCTTTTCCTTGGCGATGAAGGCGCGCATGCCAATGTCGCGGTCCTCGGTGGCGAACAGCGCGGTGAACTGCAGTCGTTCCAGTTCCAGGCCGGTGTCCAGGTCGACGTCGAGGCCGCGGTCGATCGCCTCCTTCGCCGCGCGCAGCGCGTAGGCCGGGCCGTGGGCGAATCGGGCCGCCCACTTCACCGCCTCGGCGTACACGTCCTCGGCCGGGACCACCCGGTCCACCAGGCCGATCGCGAGCGCCTCGTCGGCGGCGACGAAGCGGCCGGTGAAGATCAGGTCCTTGGCCTTGGCGGGGCCGATCAGCCGGGGCAGCCGCTGGGTGCCGCCCGCGCCCGGGATGATGCCGAGGGTGATCTCCGGCTGGCCCAGCTTCGCGGTGTCGGCGCATACCCGGACGTCCGCGCACAGCGCGAGTTCGCAACCGCCGCCGAGCGCGAAGCCGGTGATCGCGGCGACCACCGGCTTGGGGATCTCGGCGACCGCGGTGAACGAGGATTGAAGCGCGGCGCCCCGGTCGGCCATGTCGACGTAGGACATGTCGGCCATCTCCTTGATGTCCGCGCCCGCCGCGAACACCTTCTCACCGCCGTACAGCACGACCGCGCGCACGTCGGCCCGCTCGCCCGCCTCCTGCGCCGCCGCCCGCAACTCCTCCTGGAGTTGCCGGTTCAGCGCGTTCATCGGCGGCCGGCTCAGCCGGATCGTGCCGACGCCGTCGGCCACTTCCAGGTTCACGAATTCGCCCATGACGCTCTCCTTCGGTCAGCCCTGATGGGTTCGACCCGACCTTAGGCGCCGGCACCGGGCGAGGCCGCGAGCGGGGCCGCCACCGCGTGGGTCGCGGCCCCGGGTCAAGCGCGTCGAGTCGGCGCTCGGGCGTCGTGGTCGTCGGAGCGGTCGTCAGTGCGTCGGCGTCGTGGTCGTCGGTGCGCCGCTGCCCGGAGTCGCGCCCGCGACCCACTTGTCCCACGGCACGTTCCAGTCGCCGAAGCCGTTGTCCGGGTCCACCACGCGCTCGTCGGAGCCGGAGATGTCCACCACGTCGCCCGGGATCACCCGGTCGTACAGCCACTTGGCGTTCTCCTTCGTCATCGAGACGCAGCCGTGGCTGGTGTTCTCGCTGCCGAAGACGCTCGGGTCGGCCCAGTAGTTGCCGTGCACGAAGGTGCCCGACGTGGTGATCCGCATCGCGAACGGCACGTCGTCGATGTCGTACTCGCTGCCCAGACCCACGGTCTGCGAGTTCATCCGGGTCTTCTCGAATTTCTCGGTGATCGCCATCTTCCCGTTCCACGTGCTGTACTTCGGCGACTTGCCGGCCGTGATCGGGATGGTCTTGATCAACTGATCGTTCTCGTACACCTTCATCGTGTGGGCCTTCACGTCCACCATCGCGATCCGCTTGGTGGCGGCCACCTTGAAGCTGTAGCTCTTGAACTGGTTGGCGATCGCGCCGTTTCCGACGTCGACCCCGCGCAGGTTCAGGTTGACCTTCACGTTCGTGCCGGGCGCCCAGTAGTCCCTGGGCCGATAGTCCACCCGGGTGTCGTCGAACCAGTGCCAGGCGCCCTCGACCTTGGGCTCGACGTCGACGGACAGCGCCTTCTCCACGGCGGCCCTGTTCCGGACCGGGTAGTCGAAGGTCAGCGACACCGGGAAGCCGACGCCGACGGTGGCGCCGTCCTCGGGGCTGAACCTCGCGGTGACCTTCTTGTCGGCGGACACCGTGCTGAACGTCGCGCGCGCGGTGGTGGGTGTGTTGTCGGCGTTGGTGGCGGTCGCGTCGACCGTGTACTTGCCGCCGAGGGTGAAGGCGACCTTGGGCTTCCAGGTCTTGCCGTCCGGGTCGAGCGTGCCGTCGACCGGCTCGTTCCGCGCGTTGACGACCTTGACCTGGCCGAGCCTGCCCCCGTTGACCGCGATCGTGATCGGGGCCTGCGGGTCGATCGCGGTCGCGCCGTCGGCCGGGGTCAGCGTGATCGCCGCCGGATCGGCGCCCTTCTTCTGGTCGCCCTTGGCGGTCGCGGTGTTCCCGCCGTCGGTCTTCCTGCCGCCGTCACCGCCGTCGTCGGAGCAGCCCGACACGAGCAGGAGCACGCCGAGTATCAGTGCGGGCACCACGCGCCATCGGGCCCCGGACCGCCTCGACGAGAGCGGCTTCGATCCTGCTGACATGTACGGGTAGTCCCTTCATCCGGGGCCGAGCCGCGGCCCGGCCGGAGCCGAGAGCCACATCCCACAACCCATTCGACGAATCGAACATCCACCGCGGTTCCGAATTCCCGGTCATGAACGGGCAAATGCGGTGATCAAGGCCATCCTCCCGGACGATCGGCGTCGCTCTCGCGTCGCCCGCCCGCGCCGACGTCCCTCACCGGGCCCGACGATCGGCCTCGACCAACTCGCGGACCAGCGCCGGATCCGGGTATCCGGGCCCCTCGGCGTCGCCGGCGGGCAACCGACGGATGATCAATTCGTACCCCCGTACGAGGGAACGGGTCGGAGGTTGGGGCAGGACCGTGACGATCCGCTGGAGATCCGTACCCTCGGCGGCCTCCAGCAACCACTCCCACGTGTCACCCGGCGAGCCGGCTCCGTCCGCGCCGCGATCCAGGTGCAGCACGGTGTGCGCGCCCTCCAGCACGGCGCCCAGTCGCAGCGGGTCGGACAGGTCGCCGACCGAGACGCGCAGGCCGGCCGCGCGCAGCGCGCCGACCGCGCCCGGATCCCGGACGGTGACCCGCACCTCGGCCCCCGAGGCGGCGAGTTCGAACGCGACGGCGCGACCGAGGGGCTGGTCGGCTCCGGTGACGACGACAGGCATGCCGGCAACCTAACTCAAACCCGGTATTCGTGAAGCTCGCGTGAAGACGGGAGTGCGCGCCCCCCGATGGGGGCCCACGCGACGACTTGAGGCGCTCTTCCGCGCTCGGCCGGTAGGGAACTGCGCTGCGGTCACTCACCGTTCATCGACAAAGCCATGAAATTCGGCCAGAATGGCCGAAATTCTACGCCGAATCGGTGGAAATCCTGGTGAGATCGCAACCCTCCGTACCGGCGCTCGTTGGGGTTTCGGGGCTCCCATGTCACTCTCCCGAGCGAAGCCGGGCCGGATGACTGGATTTGTTGTCACTGTTTGCGACAGCTTGGTCACACGAAGTCGTCTCCGGGGTCGGATCGTTCGCCCTCCGCGACGGCCCGTGCACCACCTGATGCCGTACCTGATGACGCCCGGGCCCTGCCCGGATCCGCGATACACGGAGGATCCCCATGAACCGTAAGCTCGGCACCCTCGCCGTAGCTCCCCTCGCCGCCGGCCTGCTCTTCCTGGGCGCGGGTGCCGCCGCCGCGGACGGCGGCAACGGCACCGTCGGCGACAACGGCTCGAACGCGTCGACCACGACCTCCACCACCACCAACAGTGGCAGCGGGAACGTGCTCGGCGGTGTCGACGGCAACTACAACGCCACGCAGCAGAGCGCGACCGGCGCGGGTGCCTCGAACCAGAACAACACCGCGGGCGTGAACGGCAACTCGGGCGTCGTGGTGATCGACCAGGACAACGCCAACATCGCCGAGACCTCGACCGCGATCCACCACTGGCACCCCTGGTTCTGAGCAGACCCGATCGGCCGCCCCGACCCGGCCGATCGTTGCCCGCCGCGGCGGCATCCCTCGGGGGATGCCGCCGCGGCGGCTTACACGCATGGGTGCGTGGGCGTGTAGGCGTGGGGGCACGGCGGGAACATCCTGGGGAGCGGGATGGGGAGGCGGGCCGTGACGCTCGAGTGGGAATCGACGGACCCCGGGGTCGACGCGCGTGGCGCGCTCGGCGGTTTCGCCACGGCCAACGGCCACGTGCCGCCGCCCTGGCCGGGCCGCCGGTTGCCGCTGGGCGCGCGCTTCGACGGTGCGGGCACCAACTTCGCGCTGTGGGCGGGCGACGCCGACGCGGTCGAGCTGTGCCTGTTCGAGGACGGCCCGGACGGGACGGCGCGCGAGACCCGGTTGCCGCTGCGCGAGCAGACCTTCCGGGTGTGGCACGGCTACGTGCCCGGCGTGCGGCCGGGCCAGCGCTACGGCTACCGCGTACACGGACGCTGGGAGCCCGGCCGCGGCGCCCGGTGGAATCCGGCCAAGTTGCTCCTGGACCCGTACGCGCGGGCGGTGGACGGCGACTTCGCGCTGCACGACGCGGTGTTCGGGCACGTGCGCGGCCGGGACGACACGGTGCGCGACGATCGCGACTCGGCCGCGTACGTACCCAAGTCGGTGGTCGTCGCGGACGACGCCGACTGGTCGCAGGATCGCCGGCCGAAGATTCCGTGGGCCGAGAGTGTCATCTACGAACTGCACGTCAAGGGCTTCACCGCGCGCCACCCGCGCGTCCCGGACCACCTGCGCGGCACCTACGCGGGCCTGGCCCATCCGGCCGCGATCGACCACCTGGTCCGGCTCGGGGTGACCGCAGTCGAGCTGTTGCCGGTGCACCAGTTCGTGTCCGAGGAACACCTGTTGCGCGGTGGGCGGACCAACCACTGGGGCTACAACACGGTGGGCTTCTTCGCGCCGCACGCCGGCTACAGTTCGGCGGGCGGGCGCGGTGGCCAGGTGCACGAGTTCCGGGACATGGTGCACGCGCTGCACGCGGCCGGGCTCGAGGTGATCCTGGACGTGGTCTACAACCACACCGGCGAGGGCGGCCCGGCCGGACCCACACTGTGCTTTCGCGGCATCGACAACGCCGGCTACTACCGGATGGCCGACGACGGCCGGCACTACACCGACTACACCGGGTGCGGGAACACGCTCAACGTGGTCCAGCCGCACGTGCTCCAGCTGATCACCGACTCGCTGCGCTACTGGGTGACCGAGATGGGCGTGGACGGCTTCCGCTTCGACCTGGCCGCGGCCCTCGCCCGCTCGCTGCACGACGTGGACCGGCTGTCCTCGTTCCTGACCGTGATTTCCCAGGACCCGGTGTTGTCCCGGGTGAAGTTGATCGCCGAGCCGTGGGACCTGGGCGCGGGCGGCTACCAGGTGGGCGCGTTCCCGCCGCTGTGGACCGAGTGGAACGACCAGTATCGGGACGCGGTCCGAGACTTCTGGCGAGGTGCCCGCCCGGACGTGCGTGGACTGGCGTACCGGCTGTCCGGCTCGTCCGACCTGTACCAGCGCGACGGCCGCAACCCGTACGCCTCGATCAACTTCGTCACCGCGCACGACGGCTTCACGATGCGCGACCTGGTCACCTACGAGCGCAAGCGCAACGAGGCGAACGGCGAGGACAACCGCGACGGCACCGACAACAACCGGTCCTGGAACCACGGCTACGAGGGCGAGACGTCGGACTCGAACGTGGTGTCGCTGCGCAAGCGGCAGATCCGCAATCTGATGACCACCCTGCTGCTGTCCACCGGCGTCCCGATGATCACCTCGGGCGACGAGATGGGCCGCACCCAGGCGGGCAACAACAACGCCTACTGCCAGGACAACGAGATGTCCTGGCTGGACTGGTCGGCGCTGGACTCGCCGGAGTGGCGTCCGCTGCTCGACCTGACCGCCCGGCTGATCCGCCTGCGGCGCGCGCATCCGGTGTTGTGTCGGCGGGCCTTCTACTCGGGCCGCCCGGTCGCGCCGGACGGGCTGCGCGATCTCGCCTGGTTCACTCCCGGCGGGCGGGAGATGACCCGCAAGGACTGGTTCGCGCCGACCGCGACGCTGGGTATGTACCTGTCCGGCCTGGACATCGACCGCCGGGGACCGCGCGGCGAACGCATCGTGGACGACAGCTTCCTGTTCATCCTGCACGCGTCCTCGCAGCCGATGCGGTTCACGCTGCCGGACGAGCCGTGGGCGCACAGCTACGAGGTGGTCCTGGACACGGCGCTGGAGGGCGACCCGATGGCGCGGTACAGCGAGCCGGTCGCGGGGGGCAGCGGACTGCGACTGGCGGGGCGGTCGGCCATGTTGTTGCGGGTCGAGCACGCGGTGTGGGCACCCACGTAGCGGGGCGCGAGCGCGGGCGCGGGTCCCGGGTGAACCCGCCGTACGCTCACGTAGGGTGGTGGTACTCACTCGGCAGCCGCCCGTTCGGTATCTGCTCGCCCGGCATCTCCTCGAAGCGAAGGACCGCGCACCATGACGTCCCCGACGCCGATCCTGGTCACCGCCCCGAACTTCCGTGACGCGGGTGGGCATGCCACCGCGGACGGCCGCAAGGTGCGCACGGGGCTCGTGTACCGCTCCGACGGCCTCGGCGAGGTGGACACCGCGGACGCCGCGACGCTGCTGCGGCTGGGCATCGGCCTGGTGATCGACCTGCGTTCGGACACCGAGCGCGACCGCGAGCCGGACCGGGTGCCGCAGGGCGCGGAGCTGTTGATCGCGGACGTGATGGGGCGGCAGAACGACGAGCTGTTCGGCGAGGTGTTCGCCGACCCGGATCGCGCGGGCGAACTGCTCGGCGGCACCGCCGGGCGCGAGCTGATGTGCGAGGTGTACCGACGGTTCGTGACCACCGAGGGCGCCCGGGCCGCCTACCGCGAGGTGTTCGCGCGGATGGCGGCCGTCGACGTGCCGACGGTGTTCCACTGCTCGCAGGGCAAGGACCGCACCGGGTGGACCTCGGCGGTGCTGCTCACCCTGCTCGGGGTGCCCCGGGCGACCGTGTTCGAGGACTACCTGGCCAGCACCGAGCACCTCAAGGACAAGAACGGCGAGATCCTGCGGCACATCGCCGAGCGCGGCTTTGACCCCGCGCATCTCAAGCCGGTCTTCGATGTGCACGAGGACTACCTGAACACGGCGTTCTCTACGGCGGAGGAGCTGTACGGGTCGGTCGAGGGCTATGTGCGGGACGGCCTGGGGGTGACCGACGCGCAGGTCGCGCGGTTGCGTGAGCGGTTGTCGACGGACTGAGGTCTTCGACGGACCGGGCATCCGCCTGCGCGCCGGGGGTGGGCCGGATCGGTCGCCACCCCCGGCGACGGGTGGGGTCAGCCGCGCGGCGGGCCCCACGGGGGCGGCGGGGGCTGGTGGTATCCGGGCTGCTGCCGCCAGGCCGGGTGTTGTTGCGAGTGGGGCCCCTGCGGCGGGGTGGGCGGGAACGGCCCCTGTTGGAAGAGGCCCTGCGGCTGCGGAGCCTGCTGCCACGGGTTGGCCTGGCTCGGGAACGGCGGCATCGGCGGCATGATCGGATCGGGCCTGCGGGTGGGGTGCGGTCCGCCGCGGAAGGTGACGCCGTAGCGGCTGCGAACCCGGCGGATCTCCCACAACGACATGACGGTGATGGTGACCGGGCCACCCAGCGTGCCGACCAGCCGCACGCCGACCGGCAGCGCGCCCTTGCCGCCGTCGTCGCCGAGGTCGATCAGCGCGCCACACCACGACAGCCAGGGCGCGATCACCGCGGGCAGCAGCGGGTGCCCGTCCACGGCGCGGAACAGGTGTTGCGGGATCGCGCGCACGGCGAGGATCCAAAAGCGCAGCACCCACAGCGACACGGCCAGGCCGAGCGCCGTGATGAAGAAAGAGGCCACGCTGGCGCCGGCGTTGACCCCCTTGGACCCGTACGCCAGCGCGGTCAGGCCGCCGAGCGTGGCCACCGAGACGAGCACGAACAGCGCGAGCGAACGCAGCGGCAACATCAGGCTCTTGCGCGTCTCGGTGCGTACGTCCGAGCGGGTCAGGGCGACGATGATGGCCACCGCGATCGGGCACGCGATGATCGCGACGAACACGGACGCGACGAAGCTGGTCATCAGGCCCTGGGCGGCGTCCTCGCCGCCGCCGTAGGTGGCCGCGATCCACACCAGCACGCCCAGGCCGAGCCAGGACCGGATCACGCGCACCCGCTCCAGGGTCACGTCGCGCCCGATCAGCCGGTAGTCGGGCACGAAGTAGCGCTCGGCGACCCGCTTGGGCAGCGGAATCCAACCGAAGGCGAACATCGGCTTCCGGTCTACCCCGGGGGATCCGGGCGGGTGGAAGGACTGCGTCACAAGTGCGCCTTTCTGGACGACGCGCCCCCGTACAGGCGCCGACACGCCCCGATGGTAGGGGGTGTCGGCATCGCCCAGAGCCTGTACCACGACCCGCAACGCGTCCACGATCGGCCGGCTTTCCCTCGCCGAACCACCCGCCGGCGCCATGATCAGGCCGAACGCCAGGCCCTCGCCGAGGAGTTGCCCACCGATCCCGCCGCACCGGGGATGACGCCCGAATGTGGGCGCCTCAGGCTCGTTATTTCCTCATTTCCTCGACCAGTCCCTTTGTGGGAGTTCGGCGCGGCCCTGGGGGGTTTCGGGGTTGGCGCGCAGGAGGATAGCGGTGGGGGTGACGTTCTTGGGGAGGTCGAACCAGAGGTCCTCGACCAGGGTGTCGGAGGCGCCGAGGGTGAACTCGCGGAGTTGGCGCTTGATCTCCATCGATTCCAGGTCCATGGCCAGTTGGGTGCCGTCGGGCAGGACCAGGCGCTGCTCCAGGTTGGCGATCTGCACCGTGGCCAGCGAGTTGTTGGCGATGGAGACCTTGACCCGGCACAACCGGCCCTGGGCGAAGTGTTCGGCGTGGGTGCCGGTGATCCACTCGATGCCGCAGGTGAGCCCCTGAGCGGTGAGCGTGGCCGGACCGCTGAGCACGGCCGGCGCCTTGACCGGTATCTCCCCCTCGCGCATCGTCATCTTCAGCGGCTTGTCCTGCTCCGGCCAGTACAACGCCGCCACGCCCGCGGCTGCCGCCGCGCCGAGCATCAGCCCGAGTACGAACCCGATCGAGATCCACTGCCGGATCCGCCGCCGCACCCAGAGGTGCCCGACCACCTCGCCGCGTAACTCCCCGACCTTGCGTCCCACCACACCCATCCGTCGCCCCCATCACCAGACCGGAGCCCGCATCGTATGGGCGTGCTCGGGGGTGTGACGAGGGTGGCGGTGGGTCGGGTGTGATCGATCAGGGTCGCGGCGGGGCGGGTGGTGCGGGGGCGGGTGGGGTGGTGAACCGGAGCCCGCATCGTGTGGGGGTGTGCTCGGGGGCCTGACGCGCGAGTGGGGTGGGGGTGGGGGCGGGTTTTTCGGTCGGGGCGGTGGGTTGGAGCCCGCGTCGTGGCGCCGTGTTCGGGGGCCGGCGAGGGTGGCGGTGGGTCAGGTGTGATCGATCAGGGTCGCGGCGGCGCGGGCGATGGCGGAGTCGAGTGGGGCGAGCGGGGTGGGGATCGGGTTCTCGGTCGGGGCGATGTACCAGACCAGCGGGCCGCTCTCGCCGCGCGCGGGCGGGAAGGTGACCCAGGCGCCCAGGCCGTGTCGGCTCGGGCCGCGCTGGTCGCGCAGGCGCGTGCGGGCCGGGGAGGTGATCGGGACCAGGAAGCCCATCTTGGCGCAGCGCCGGTCGTGGATCACCGGGCCGACCCGAACTCCCGCCGCGCGCAACTGCTTCACCGCCTCGCGCCCCAGCCGCGCGTCGACCTCGATCACGTCGAAGGTCTGGCCGGCGGCGACCAGGCGTGGAGCGTACGGGTTGCCGGTCGGGTCGGACGAGTGGTTCGGCGAGTCGTTCATGGGACTGCACCTTCATCGGGTCGTGGCGGACCCCCGCGGCTCCATCCCAACGCGCCGAACCCGATCACGCGGGCCACACTCACGAGTTGATGCGGTTCCGTCACCTGTTCGGCCCACCCGCGGCCGAAACCGCGCAACCGGACGCGGGAAGCGGGTGGGTGAACGGCCGCGGGGGGGGGGGGGGGGGGGCCCGGCCCGCCCCCCCCCCCCCCCGGGGGCCCAGGCGCCGCGGGGGGGGGGGGGGGGGGGGGGGGGGGGCGGGGGGGGGATTGGGAGCGGGCGGGCGCGCCGGGCG